>CAVSQR010000061.1:0-70400 GCA_963729825.1 uncultured delta proteobacterium
AGCAGCTCGATATCCTCGCGCAGTTCGTCGGCCTGCCGGCCCAGCAGCTGGTCAAGCAGGGGATCATTGATGCCCTTGATGACGATGGTGTCCTGGGGCCGGGTTCCCTGGCTGGGGGTGAAGAGTTGCAGTTCGCCCCGGTACATGTTGTAGACCCCCTTGAAGGTCTTGCCCATGCCGATGGGCCAGGACAGCGGGGTGCACTCGATCTGCAGTTTGTCCTCGATCTCCGCCAGGATGTCCAGCGGGTCCTTGCCTTCCCGGTCGAGCTTGTTGATGAAGGTGATGACCGGCGTGTTGCGCATGCGGCAGACCTCCATCAGCTTTTCGGTCTGGGCCTCCACGCCCTTGGCATTGTCAATCACCATGAGCGCGCTGTCCACCGCGGTCAGCACCCGGTAGGTGTCTTCGGAAAAGTCCTGGTGGCCGGGGGTGTCCAGCAGGTTGATCTCATAGTCCCGGTAGTTGAATTTCATCACCGACGAGGTGACGGAAATACCGCGTTCCTGTTCAATGGCCATCCAGTCGCTCACCGCATGGTTGGCGGTTTTGCGTGATTTTACCGCGCCGGCCATCTGGATGGCGCCGCCGAACAGCAGCAGCTTTTCGGTGAGGGTGGTCTTGCCGGCATCAGGATGGCTGATGATGCCGAAGGTGCGGCGGCGTTCGATTTCTTTCTGAAGTTTACTGCTCAATTTTTTTACTACCTTTTTATGGTGGATCTGACAAAAAAAACGGGCCGGTGACCCGGCCCACATTAACAGTGTATCTATAATAAATAAGTCGTACTTTGTCCAGGTTTTGCGCTGAAAAAGTATTTTTCCAGGCAAATCAGGGCAGTGTGACGCTGGCTTCCTTAGGGTACCTCCCGACGCCACGGTGATATTCTGGAGCAGGGCCTGCTCCACCGGCTCATCTTTTCTCGCATCCGCATCTTCCCTTGCCACTGTTTTCCGAATCGAGATGGTTTTGTCATCCACCGTGGCGATATAAATTATTTTGTAGAAATAGAGGCTGTCGCCCATGTTGACGGTAGGTTGACTGTATTCCTTTTGCGGCTCGATCAACGATTTGGTGATCAGGGTGACGAGATGACCTTCGGGGTGGGGAGGCTCTTGCCGTAGCCTGGTGTTCATGCCCGGCCTGGGCCGTCCTTGTCTCTGGATTTGCGGGTCGCAGCCGCACTTGCAGGGCATGACGGTCATCTGGGCGCCCACCACCTGCCTTTCCGTGCCGTATTCATCCAGCACGCGTATTTTATTCTGCTGATAGACCTTCATCACCGCGGCTAGCGCCTTTTCTTCCCGGTCTGAAAGGGGCTTGTCGGACCATTGGGTAGAAGGCGCCGGATTGCATCCGGCTATGAAAAGAAGAATAACGAAAATCATTAGTTGTCGCATGGGGAAATCTCCTGTATTTGTGCCGCTTTTCAGTTTTTCATGCAGATAGGCGATTCTTGTCAGGCAAAGGACGCGTCGGGGGCGACTCATGTACTGCATGCACGGGTTATGGAAGATCCGGCCGTTATCCGGAGTGCTCAATCGCAGGGAGCAATCATATCCGAATAGCAGGGAAGGTAAAGTGAGATCAGTTCTTCGCCTTCGCCTGCGCCGGCGAGTAAAACATCATTGCAATTTCCCGCACCATTCTGTAAAAAATGGAGTTTATTTCCAGCCCGGCCCCAGTGTTAGCTGGCGGAAAGGGGATGGTGGAATGCGGCGGTCGCACGGGAATGGGATGAAACCCGATAAGTCCGGCTAACCGGGGTAATCCGAAACTTATCAACTTGGATATAATTATGGAGAAAGCTATGTCTGAATTCAACAATGTCACAATAGTCAAGAAGGCAAATGTCTATTTTGGCGGCAACGTCACCAGCCGCACCGTCATTTTCCCGGACGGGGCCAAGAAAACCCTGGGGATCATGCTGCCCGGGGAATACGAATTCAACACCGCCGACAGGGAGATCATGGAGATTCTCGCCGGCGAGCTGGAAGTTCTGCTGCCCGGCGTCGGCCGCTGGAAAAAAATTAAGGGCGGTGAATCCTTTGACGTGCCGGCCAACTCCATATTCAAACTGAAGGTCACGGAACTGACGGACTACTGCTGCTCTTTTATCAAATAAAGGGGGAAGGGGTGGCTTTGCCGATGGCGATCAGGAAGAGCGGCTAAGCTCAAAACCGGGTGAGGGGTGAAAAGATGCAGACGGTTTCCTTTGGCAGGCAACAGCGGCAGGTGACGGTGGTCGGTCTGGGCGGCGAAGGCGTGCTGCGCACCTACGGCAGGGAAAACGAGGCCCGGTCGGTCATCCGCCAGGCGGTCGATCAGGGCATAACCTACTTCGACTCGGCCCGAGTCTACTCGGACAGTGAGGTCTACTATGGATCGGTCTGGAAAGAGGATCCTGCACTTCGGGAATCGATCTTTCAGACCAGTAAATCGGCATCGCGCAGCAGGTCCGAGGCCCTGGCCGACCTGGAAAGCACCCTGAAACGGCTGCATACCGGCTATCTTGATCTCTGGCAGATCCATGATGTGCGCACCGTGGATGATCTGCTGGCCATCTCCCGGCCCGGTGGGGCGCTGGAGGCCTTTGTCGAGGCGAAAGAAAGCGGTCTTATCCGCAATATCGGGGTCACCGGCCATCATGACCCGCATGTGCTGACCAAAGCGGTGCAGGAGTGGCCGGTGGATAGTGTCCTGCTGCCGGTCAATCCGGTGGAGGGGCTGCTGGGAGGATTCCTGACCCAGACCCTGCCGGCGGCCCGCAAAAAAGGGATCGCCATCATCGCCATGAAAATACTGGGTGCCTCCCATTACATCCAGCCCAAATTCGGCATCACCCCGGAGATTCTCATCCGCTACGCCCTTTCCTTTGATGTCACCGTGGCCATTGTCGGCTGTGCAACCCCGGCCGAGGTGCAGGCCCTGGCGGCAGCAGGTGCCATGCCGCCCCTTTCCGTGCAGGAGAGAGACGAGGTGACGAAGATCTTTGCTCCCTATGCCGCCGGAATGGCCTTTTACCGGGGGGTGCTCTAGAAGCTCAACTTTAAAACTCCCGGATACTGGATTCCGGCTTAAAACACCCCCGTCAAGCGGGGACTAAACAGAGTGCCGAAATGACGAATCCGTTATACCAACTCCGGAAGTTGATTAAAGAGCCCGTGGATCAGATGGGCGGGGCAATGGTGACGAGAATCCGCATGTCGGTGATGGCCCGGGCCCCGTGGGGCTCGCTGATGTCGGAGATGAGGATGTCGCCGGGTTTGGCGGGCATGGCCGCATTGTCCTGGCCCAGAAACTCGCCCGGTGCCTGACAGGACCAGGATGGAGAGCTGGCCTTCAATCTTATGGGAGTGGACCGGGAAGGTCTGGCCTGCCTTGATGTTGAAGTTGATGATTTTGAAGTAGGCTGAGTCATGCACCAGAAATTTTTTGATGCCGCTTTCCTCAAATATGCCTGTCCGGTCTAATTCGATCTTTTTCATTTTCTGCCTCCTTGGTATAAAAAATGGAACGAATCTGCAGCTCAGATTTTCTATGCCTGCGGTGTATCTGCTGCTATTATAGCAGATCGGCCAGGGAGTATCCTTGACTTGCATCAAGCCGGGGCAAAAAAAATCATGCGGGACAGGGGGTTTTTTTTCCGCAATCTGGCCTTTTTAGCTGTTTCGCTGCAATCGCCAAAGTGACGGGCGGTCCATGACCTGCCCTTGGCCCCGTGGCAGGCCCATGCAAAAAACTTTCATTATGAGCCGCCGGTGGTGTAATATGGCGGCGATATGTTATATATCTCAACTTTCTGACTTGATCTATTTTGTCGAAATAACGATATTTTTGTGACATAGTTGCTGCTCTGATCTCCGTCATGGGAATTCAGGAGACAGGAGACAGAATTCAGAATGGTTGATTTTATTACGTTTTATTCTGGCTCCTGATTTCCGGCTCCTGAAATTCTCTGGAAACAAGCTGCAGGGACCATGGGGATATCAATTTCATTTCAACATGTTCCCACAACTCAGAAAGTTGAATTATGTATCAAAATGATTTTTTCAAAATTGCGTCGCGTTAGCTTAGCCTGTGTTGACTCCCTGCGCTGACAACCCGAAACCTTAAATTTTCGCCCCGAACAGAACTGACATGAACTGGATATCCGACCCGCAGGCCTGGATTGCCCTTGCCACGTTGACGGCACTGGAAATCGTCCTTGGCATCGACAATATCATTTTTATCACCATTATTGCCGGCCGGCTGCCGGATGAGCAGCGCAAAAAGGGCAGGACCCTGGGGCTGCTGCTGGCCATGCTGACCCGCATCGGGCTCCTGCTGTCCCTGACCTGGGTCATGGGCCTGACCGAACCGCTGTTTACGGTGCTGGCGAGAACCATATCCGGCCGGGATATCATTCTGCTCGGCGGCGGGCTCTTCCTGCTCGCCAAAAGCACCCATGAGATCCACAACAACCTGGAGGGGGTTGAAGAGGAGGAGCGCAGGAGCCGGGCCGCCGGATTTGCCGGGGTGCTTATCCAGATTGCCATCATCGACATCGTCTTTTCCCTGGATTCGGTCATCACCGCCGTGGGGCTGGCCCAGCATCTGCCCATCATGATTCTGGCCATCGTCATCTCCGTGTTCGTGATGATGTTTGCCGCAGGGGCCATCGGCGAGTTTGTCGAGAAGCATCCGACCATCAAGATGCTGGCCTTGAGCTTCCTCATCCTGGTGGGTTTCACCCTCATGGGCGAGGGCTTCGGCCTGCACATCCCCAAAGGTTATATCTATTTTGCCATGGCCTTTTCCGTCAGCGTGGAGATGCTCAACATCAAGATGCGGGCCAAAACCGCCCAGCCGGTCAAGCTGCACCACAAGTTATGAAGAATTTTATCCGGCTGCTGGCAATTGCCGTGCTGGCCGCCCTGCTGGCGGCCGGCCCGTCCCTGGCCCGGGCGCCGGGCAAGGATGTCTCCCCGGCTGCGGCAACACCGGATGCGGATCTGCTGCGCACCGCCTATGGGGGCGGGGAGACCCTGCTCTATTCGGTGAGCTGGCTGGGAATCAAGGCCGGCGAGCTGCTGATGCAGGTTGTCCGGCAGGAGGAAGCAGGGGAAGGGTTTCTCATTGAGGTGACGGTAAAGTCTGCCGGTCTGCTGGCCGTTCTCTACCCGGTGGAGGACCACTTCACCACCACGGTCAGCGGCAGCTCCCGGCTGCCCCGGCGCCATGAGATGGTGCAGAAGGAGGGCCGCCGGAAAAATAATAAAGTCACGGTATACGACCAGGAGCACGGCCGCATCACCTACACCAAAAACAATGACGCACCGGAAATTTTTACGGTGGACGGCCCGGTGCACAATGAGTTCAGCTCCTTTCTTTTTCTGCGGGTCATGCCCTTTGCCATGGGCGAGCAAACGGTGGTGCCCACCTTTGCCGACAAAAAACGCCACCCGGTGGCGGTGAGCCTGGAGGGCAGACAGACCCTGGCAACGCTCTTCGGCCAGAGAGACACCCTTGAGGTCAAACCCCATCTGACCTTCAAGGGGCTGTACCAGAAGGTCGGTGACCCCCGCATCTGGCTGACCGATGATCCCGCCCGTATCCCGGTGAAAATCAAGGCGGAAATCGTCATCGGCTCCCTCACGGCCAACCTCGTTACCTATCAGGGGCCGTCCGGCAGTTTCACGGCAGCGGACAGGTAGCTCCACCCAACCCGGCCTGCCCCGCACTGATAAAAAAATACCCCGGAGCCTCGGTTTTTTCTCCGACTTTCAGGCGGGAGAGATTATATTGGTCACTCGGCGCGTATCTTACCATTGTCCTGAGATAAGGTGATCACATGGGGAAAATAATCAAAGTTGATTTCCCGCAGAAAAATAAAAAAATAAAGAAAATCCTGCCGGATGTCTATCAACTGAAGATCTCCCTGCTGGGGACTGATCCTGTTGTCTGGCGGCGGGTGCAGGTTCCCGGCTCCTTTTCCCTGGCCAAACTCCATGATGTCATCCAGCTCTCCATGGGCTGGGACGATTCCCACATGCACCAGTTCATCATCGGCAAGGAATTGTATGGCCAGCCCTCCGAAGAAGAGGACTGGGAGGGGACAAAGGTGTTTGACGAACGCAAAACCGGATTGTCCGACCTGAAGGCCAGGATCAAAAAAAAATTCATCTATGAATATGATTTCGGTGATTCCTGGCAGCATGAGATCAAGGTGGAAAAGGTGATTGCCGCCAAGGAGACCATCCTCAAGCATCCCATCCTGCTGGCCGGCGAACGGGCCTGCCCGCCCGAGGATGTGGGCGGCATTCCTGGCTATGAGGAGTTTCTTGCGGCCCTGAAGAATCCGGAAGTTGAGGAGAATGCCGAAATCCTCGAATGGTACGGCGAGGAGTACGATCCGGACCATGTCGGTCTCGATGAGATCAACAAGCTGCTGAAAAAGCTGCGCTGATTTTTTTTGCCTGGGGCCGCCGGTGCCGCGGTTCAGCCCCTGAGTTTTCTGACTGCCGCAATGATGACGGTGAGGGCCCGGTCGATTTCGGCCGCAGTGGTCATGCGGCCGACGGAAAAGCGCAGGGTGCCCATGGCCCATTCCCGGTCAAGGCCCATGGCCTCCAGCACATGGGAGATCGCCACCGAGTCGGAATGGCAGGCCGCCCCTGGCGAGGCCGCGATTTCCAGGCCGATTTCCTCCAGGATGCGGTTGGCCGCAAGACCCCTGAAGCCCAGGCTCAGGGTGTTGGGCAGCCTCTTTTCCGGGTGGCCGTTCAGGGCCACGGCAGCGCCTAAGGCCTCCAGCAGCCCCTGGTGCAGCCGGTCCCGCAGGCTCCGCATGCGGCTGATATGGCCGGCAAGATCCCTGCCGGCAATTTCACAGGCCTGGCCGAGCCCGACAATCTCCAGGACATTTTCCGTGCCGGCCCGCCACCCCCGCTCCTGACCCGCGCCGTGGCAGAATTTGGCCGGCTGCACCCCGTTGCGGATGTAAAGCGCGCCAACCCCCTTGGGGGCATAGAGTTTGTGGCCGGCAACGGACAGCAGATCAACCCCCAGGGCTCGCACATCCACCCCCACCTTGCCCACCGACTGGGCGGCATCGCTGTGCATGGTGATGCCGCGGCTGCGGGCGATGGCGCTGATCTCGGCAATGGGCTGCAGGGTGCCCACCTCGTTGTTGCTGTGCATGATGGAAATCAGGATGGTGCCCGGCCGGATGGCCTTTTCCACATCAATCGGATCAACCAGCCCGGTGCGGTCAACCGGCAGCAGAGTGGTTTCCACCCCGTCCTCGGCCAGGGCCCGGCAGACTTCGAGTACGGCCGGATGCTCGATATCGCTGGTGATGATGTGGTTGCCCAGCTCTCTTTTGGCCCGGGCAATGCCCTTGATGGCGTGGTTGTTTGACTCGGTGCCGCCGCTGGTGAAGACGATCTCCTGCGGCAGGCAGTTCAGCAGTCCGGCCACCTGCCGGCGGGCCTGCTCCACTGCCTGCTTCGGGGCGATGCCGTACCAGTGGGAACTGGACGGGTTGCCGAATTCCTGTTCAAAAAACGGCCGCATGGCCTCGATCACCTCAGGGGCATGGGGGGTGGTGCCGTTGTAATCCAGATAGATCGGCTGCGCCATTTTTCGCCTCCTCATGGAAATGTCGCTTTACAAAGCAACATCCCGGATGATATTATTTTTTTAGTGGCAGTTGATGGGAGCAATGTGTTGCCCGGCTTCTCATTATAGCATTTCATGGCCGGCAATCAATGCGTAAGGCAGTAAAATAAGTGAGGTAATACCCATGCAGATAAGCGGAAGCGGTGGCGGAGCCGCCCTTTATGCCCTGCAGCAGGCCACGAAGACGCCTGCGCAGATTGTTGAGTTGCTGAAGAAATCAAGTGAAAGCGCCCAGCAGCCCCTTGCCACGACAAATCCCCCGGACCCGCAGGCGGCAGACGTTGCCAAGATGACCGGCAAGGGCGGCAATATCAATGTCATGGCGTGATGAACTCGTCAAAAGTCTTTTTTCACCACAGAGCACACAGAGATCACAGAGAAATATTTTTTATTACGGTTAGTTCATTTCCGGGGTGACACAACCAGCACCCCGTCAGAATAAAAGCGAACCACCTGGGCTTGAGCCTGGGTGATTCGCTTTTTTGTATTCCCTGCCATCCCGTAGCAGTTTTCTCTTGCAAATTTTGCCAATGAGAGTTTTGGTTTTTCCGAGCCGTTGTTCATTTTGAAAATAGGGGATGGCCAGGCCGCGCCGCAGCATAGGACAGAAAATTTTGCCCGATTTGTCGGGAATTATCAACTTATCAGGGCAAATTGCCCTGATAATCAGTGGTTAGGCAGTCTCATATAACCTTTCAGGAGGACTTAAAAATGCCCATCCCGTTAATACCTATTATTTTGGCACTAGGCAGTGGTGGTACGCTCGTGCCTCATGCAGCTGGCGGTCTTATTGTCACAGGTGCAAGTGGCTCGAAATCGGCTGGTCACGTTCCGATAGGTACGGCTGCCTGAGTTAACGGCAGCTACTTGCCACAGCAACCGCAACTTTAGGGGCAGGGGCTCATATTTGTGTTGGCGCTTCAGCTAGCATTATTGGAAGCAGTGGAGTACTTGGAACTACCATCGGGGCAACTGGAATTAAGGGAGCTTTGATGTCAGCCGGAATTATTGCGTCGGACTTACAGTCCAAGATTTAAAGCGATGGTTGCAACAAAATATGAAATTTCTTAAAGAAGATGGAGAGGAATATGTCGGAATCGTCAATTAATGCGATTCTTTCAGAACTCTGACGTAAACAAATAACTCCAACAACCAACAAGAATATTAAACTGTCTAAAAAGCGAAATTAACGAACACGGAAAAGTTGAATACAGGTTCTGTCAGTAAGTTATGGGGAGAATGGGGGGAAATGGGGGGGGAATGGGGTCAGGGGGGAATGGGGTCAAAGGGGAATGGGGTCGGAATGGGGTCGGGGGGAATGGGGTCGGGAATGGGGTCAAATCTCGATCCTTGATTTGACCCTCTGTTGCTGTGCAGACAAAAACAGCCACGCTGTCACAGTTTGCCATTAGCGCTAACACAAATTCCCCCAAAATTTATCGTTGCCACAATACAATATGCTGGTATACTATGCGCATAAACTATGCGCATATGGAGGCAACAATGCAGGCAACACTCTACAAGCCGGATGCTCCCAAAAAATCCACGAACCTCAGCATTAACAGCGAACTGCTGCGCTTGGCCAAAGAAAACCACATTAATCTTTCGCAAACCCTTGAACAACGCCTTGCCGAAATGCTTCGGGAGGAACAATCGCGAAAATGGCTTGAAGAAAATCATGAGGCAATCGATGCTTACAACTCCCGTATTGAAACCGCCGGTGCTTTTAGTGACGGATTGAGGCGGTTCTGATGGCACAATTTGACGTTTATGAAAATCCGAACCCGGACACGCAAAAAACCGTACCCTATCTGCTCGATGTTCAAGCCAATTTGCTTGCAGACCTGGCAACTCATGTTGTCGTTCCCCTCGTGCCTGTTGCCATTATGGGTAAGGCAGCCAGGCATCTCAACCCGGTATTTAAAATCGAAAAGACAAATGTGGTGATGTCTACCGGGGAACTTGCCGGGGTGCCGGTAAAAATCCTGGGGGGAAAAAGTAACTTCCTTGATCGACAGCAGAAATGAAATTATCGCCGCGCTGGATTTTTTATTCACCGGCTACTAGAATTCCAGCAAGTCCTTCCCTGTAAAAAAGCCTGCGGTATCCGGAAACTTTCCCTTCCTGGCAGCTGTCTTAAAATTAAGAATCATTTTCAATTGGGTGGGGTCATTTTGCAGTAAGAGCGGGCCATGCCCTCGATAATGTGTCTTTTTTCCTGCTTCGTTGTTCCCTTTTGCGGAGATGGCGGTTAGCCGGAGGCAAATGATGAAAACCAGGCGCAAGATTGGACCACATGGGGAGGGCGCTTCGCTGCCGGGAAAATCACCGCGCAGGCGCAGAGATAATCCTCTTTTTCCAGACCAGGCGGGGACTTTGTCTGCGGGCAGTGAACTGCAGGCCCTGCGGGCGGAAAATCTGCTGCTGGGCGGCCAACTGCAGGAGGCCCGGGCCAGGGCGGAGCGGGCGGAAATGGAGCTGGCCGAGACCCGCGAGGAGATTGAGGCCAGGGTGCGGCAAAGAAGCGGGCAGCTTGCCAGGGCAAATGAAAATCTCCGGCAGGAGATGCTGGCACACCGGCAGGACGAGGAGCGCATCCGGCAGCAGAATGAGTTTCTCAACCATGTGCTTGAGTCCCTCACCCATCCCTTTTATGTGCTGGACGCCAAGGATTACACCATCAAGATGGCCAATTCAGCCGCCGTCAAGGGCGAGCTGGTTCCCGGCATCACCTGTTACGCCCTCACCCATCATCGGAATGCCCCCTGTGACGGCAGCGAACATGGCTGCCCGCTGCAGATCGTCAAGGAAACCAGAAAACCGGTGACCCTGGAGCATGTCCATTATGACCGGCAGGGCAATCTGCGCAACGTCGAGGTGTACGGCTACCCCATCTTCGACCGGCAGGGCAATGTGGTCCAGATGCTCGAATATTCGCTGGATATCACCGAACGCAAGCAGATGGAACAGCAGCTGCGCGACAATGCCGAGAAGATCAAGCTGTTCGCCTATGCCGTGTCCCATGATCTCAAAAGCCCGATGGTCGGCCTGCTGGGCCTAGTCCGTCTTCTGCACAAACGCTATGGCGGGCAGCTTGATGCCAAGGGGAAAAAATTCTGCGAACAGATCCTGAAAGGCGCGGAACAGGTGGCGGCCCTGGTGGAGGAAATCAATGCCTATATCAAGGCCAAGGAGACCGTTTTTCATTTCGAGCCGGTTGATCTCCCGGACATTCTCCACACGGTGCGGGACGAATTCGCCCCGCTGCTCAGTCTGCGCGGGATCTCCTGGACCGGGCCGGACTCTTTGCCGCCCATGATCCTGGACCGGCTGGCCATGCTCCGGGTTTTCCGCAACCTGACGGATAATGCGGTCAAGTACGGAGGTGAAAATCTGCGCACCATCGCCATCGGCTACCGGGATGAAGGCGAGCAGCATCTGCTTTCCTTTTTTGATGACGGGGCGGCCATCAAGCAGGAGGACAGCGAAAAAATCTTCGAGGTGTTCAGCCGTCCTGAAAACGCCAGGGGGATTGAAGGGACCGGCCTGGGGCTGGCCATTGTCCGGGAAATCGTGACAAAACACCAGGGCCGGATCTGGGTCGAGTCCGCCCCCGCTCCCGGCGTGACCTTTTACATCGCCCTGCCCAAGAAGCTTGCATAAAAAATATGCCAGCCCTCTTCATAAGGAGCCGTTACGAAATAACCTCGGCTTTCTGAGCCATTTCGTTACGCCTCCTTCTGCCGTTTTACAAGCCGAATGAGGACATTTTAAAATATGGTGAATTGCCGCACTTACAAGCGGCATGTAACGGTGAGGCAAGCGCTGGGAAAGGACAATGCTGGGTTGTTCTCCCTTTTGCCCGGTCAAACAGCGGGAGGCATGGCCTGTTTCCCTGACCCCGCAGGGAAGGTGAGCAAAATTTCCCTTCGTGCAAGGCATCCTCCGGCAGCGGTTCTGGCGATGTTTGCGGCAATCATCGGCCAAAAGGATAATAGCTATGGCTTTTTCCCCGGGTGGGCAGGTGGCAGGTAAGGCATATTTGCTGCTTTTGTGTGTTATATGGCTGTTATTCCGTTATTTTTTAATTTCAAAGGTTGACAGAGTGTTGCTGTTTCCATACAATCAGAAAATTGGAGGTTGCCAGGATGGCTTAAGGCGTCTCTCCAGGGTTTTCGTTGAGATTTTTATTTATATCAACGTATTGAGCTTTAAATAAATAAAAAATACTAATTCATGATTATGTCAGGCAAAACCGTATGAGTTGTCGCTGCCGCAACTTATATCCGTCTGCACTCTTCTCACTGGGGATTTTTTTTCTCCTTTTCCTCCCTTTTTCCGCCGTTTATGCCCAGGACGAACATGCCCGCACCCATGAAGTAACCGCCGCTGTGCTGCGTGATTTCCCCCCGCTCTATGTTCTCGATAAGGCAGGGAAACCTGCAGGCTTTGCCATTGATATATTAAACCGGGTTGCCGCGAAAACGGGATTGCAGGTGCATTACCTGGTCGTGGAAAACTGGGCTGCGGCCATGGAGGCGGTGCGGACCGGCGAGGCGGATCTCATCCCGGGTATCGGCATCAGTGAGACGCGTTCAGAGGAGTTTTTCTTTTCTGATGAAATCGAGACAATCCCTGTTTCCTGTTTCGTCCGGTCAAAAAATTACACGATTGCCGGCATGGCCTCTCTCAGCGGCCAACAGGTGGGGGTGATAGAAAAGAGTGCGGCGGAGACCAAACTTAAGGCGCGAAGCGATATCAGGCTGGTTGCTTTCCCGAATATCGACTCGGCCTTGATCCAGCTCCTCACCGGTGATGTGGATGCCTTTGTCTTCCCGGAGCCTGTGCTCTGGAAAAAGGCGCGGGATGCGGGGGTGGCGGATAAGATCAAAGTGGTGGGCTTGCCCCTGATGGAATTGAAGAGGGGTTTTCTGCTGCGCCAGACAGATACCGTCCTGCTCAAAAAAATAAACCAGGGCATCCAGGCCTATATCCGGTCAGGGGACTACCTGGCGGACTATGCCAAATGGTATGGCAAACCCGAACCCTTCTGGAATCTGCGGCAGACCGTCTCAGCCATGTCCGGTCTGCTGCTCCTCGTCATTGCCGGAATGGGCGGCTGGCGTTATTACTCCGTGGTGCAGTTCAGCCGGCAATTAAACAAAAACATCGCCATCCGCATTGAAGCTGAAAAGGCCCTGCAGCAAGCCCATGACGAACTGGAGGAAAGGGTGGCGGTCCGCACCAAAGAATTAAAGGAAGAAAAGGAAAAGGCCCAGAAATATTTTGATATTGCCGGGGTCATGCTGGGCGCCCTCAATAAAACGGGGGAGATAATATTAATGAATCAGAAGGGCTGTCAGATACTGGCGGTAACGGAAGATGAGGTGATCGGCAAAAACTGGTTCGACCATTACCTGCCCGGCAGCATCGCCGGGGAAACAAAAGAGGTATTCAATAAATTGATGGCTGGGGAAGCGGCAGTGGCGGAATATTATGAAAATCCTGTGCTGACCAGGGATGGGAGCCAGCGAATCATTGCCTTCCATAATACGCTCTTGACGGATGATACAGGGCAGATCAAAGGGGTGCTCTTTTCCGGGCTGGACATCACGGAACGGAAAAGGGCGGAAGAAGAAAAGGCAAGGATGGAGGTGCAGCTTCGCCAGGCCCTGAAGATGGAGGCCATCGGCACTTTGGCCGGCGGCATCGCCCATGATTTTAACAATATTCTCAGCGCAATCATCGGCTACAGCGAGATAGCGATTGAGGACCTTCCGCCGGATACCCAGGTGGCCATAAATCTTGGTAAGGTTCTCCAGGCAGGGTTCCGGGCCCGGGATCTGGTAAAGCAGATCCTTGCCTTCAGCCGCCAGTCAAACATCGATCCGATCCTGCTGCGTCCGGCCAGTATCATCAAGGAGGGGATCAAGCTGCTCAGGTCCTCAATCCCTGCCACCATTGAAATTCATGAGGATATCGACCCGGCAACCGGGGTTATCCTGGCAGATCCCACCCAGCTGCATCAGATATTAATGAACCTGAGCGCCAATGCCTTCCATGCCATGGAGGAAAAGGGGGGAAGGCTGGAGATATCGCTGAAGGAGGTTGAACTCGGCCGGGAAAGCCTGGACCATGAACCAGGGGTTGCCGCCGGAACTTTTGCCCGGTTGACCGTGCAGGACAGCGGCATTGGCATTGATCCCGCCATCAGAAACAACATCTTTGACCCTTATTTCACCACCAAGGAGGCCGGAAAAGGCACCGGCATGGGATTGGCCATTGCCCATGGTATCGTCAAAAACTACGGAGGCTTTATCTCTTTTGCCAGCGAGCAGGGCAGAGGGACAACTTTCAGGATTTTTCTGCCGGTGGTTAAGCGGGCAACGCCCCCTGAAGAAGAAATTCTCGACGGCATCCCATCCGGCAAGGAAAAGATTCTGGTTGTCGATGATGAGGCCCAGATCGCCGATCTGTCCAAGGAACTGCTGGAAAGGCTCGGTTACACCGTCACGGTCAGAAAAAGCAGTATCGAGGCCTTTGAGACGTTTCATAATCAACCGGATGAATTTGACCTGGTCATCACCGACCAGACCATGCCCGGCATGACGGGCACCGAACTCGCCCGCCGGATGTTGCAGATTCGTCCCGGCCTGCGCATTATTCTCTGTACCGGCTACAGTTCCACCATTACCGAAGCTGAGGCCAGATTGCTCGGCATCAAGGAATTCGCTTTCAAGCCCATTTCCATAAGGCGTCTGGCCAAGCTCATCCGCAGCGTGCTGGATAGATGATCGGCAGAGGCGGCATAAAAGCCCGGCCAATATCTTTCCAGGATTTTTTTTGTTGCATTTTCAGCAGAAAACCATTCTGCTGAAGGGCAGGAGGACAATGTTGTCATGTCGATCAAACTACTTGCCGTGGATCTCTACCGCGCCCAGACGATGGTGCACCAGCTGGAGGCGCAGCTGGGGCAAGCGCCTTTTAATCAGCAGGATGCCATCAGTGAGAAGTTGCGCGAGGCAAAGGAAGAGCTGCGGCTGCTGCGCAACATGCTCGAGGGCGCCAAGTCGCCTTTACCCTTCCGCACCGACCACAACCAGCTGAAGCGCGGGATTTGATGTTTTTCCCGCCGGCTATTCCGGCCGGCTGTTTTCCCCATTCGTGTTCTTGACAGGCCTATTATGTATCCGTTTGCAAAAACCATCTCATCAATTAAAAAAGGCGATCTGCTGGTGCTGATGTTTGTCTGCGCGGCCCTGGCGGCCAGTGTGGTGTTTCTTTCGGTGGCCGGCATCACCTGGCTCACCGCCCGGCTGGTCAACCTGCAGACCGGCTGGCTCGATACCCTGGTCAACTGGCTGGTGGGCATTGTTACCGGCATCGGCGGCTGGTTCATGCTGCCCGGTGCTGATCGTGCTGGTGGCCGGGGTCTTTCAGGAGACCATCATCCACCGGGTGGAGAAGGCCTCCTATCCCGATTCGATACGGGGCGGCGAACCCCGTTTCTGGGCCGATGTGGGCCATGACATCAGATTCACCTTATGGGCCCTTTTCCTGAACCTGCTTATCCTGCCGCTGTATCTGTTCGGCATCGGCTTCATCGTCTCGGTGATCGTCAACAGCTATCTGCTGGGCCGGGAGTTTTTTATTGCCGCCGCCGGTTACCATCTCGGCAAGCCCCAGGCCGACAGTCTGGTGCGCAGCCACCGCAGGACGGTGTATGGCGGCGGTCTGGTCATCACCCTGCTGAGCCTGGTGCCGGTGATCAATCTTTTCATGCCCATCGTCGCCACGGTGTGGATGGTGCACGTTTATCATGGTTTGCCCGCGAGCGGCGCCCGCTCCTGATTCATCCCCGGCCGCCAACGGGAAAGGCTGATTATCCCCATGCGATTGGCAATTCTTGCAGATATCCATGGCAACTTCCAGGCCCTGCAGGCCGTGCTGGCCGATCTGGACGGCATCGGGGTCGATGCGGTGGTGTCCCTGGGGGACAATATCGGCTACGGGCCGCAACCTGAGGAGGTGGTGCAGGCCCTCATGGCACGGGAGATTGACTCGGTGGTCGGCAACCATGAGCTGGCCTTGAGCAGTGCAAGCTACCTGCTGCGCCTCAACCCCAGCCCCAGAATCTCCCTGGAAATCTCCCGGCAGCTCATGAGCAGGGAGAGCCTGTGCCTACTGCCTGTCCCTGCCCATGTATCTTGTGCGGCATGGGGCCCGTTTTGTCCACGGCTGCCCGCCGGAATCCGCCACCACCTATCTGTGGGACCCTTCCGAGACCAGGCTGGCCAGGATCTTTACCTCCTATGCCGAACCGCTCTGTTTTTTCGGCCATACCCACGCCCTGGCGCATTTTGCGGCCCAGGGTCAGCACTATGAGGTGCAGCAGGCGGCATTGCAGGCCCGGGCGCTGTGCACCTGCCAGCCGCTATATCATCAATCCCGGCAGCGTGGGCCAGCCGCGGGATGATTTCAATAACCAGGCCAAATACGGCATCTGGGACCAGGAGGCCCATACCTTTATCCAGCGGGCGGTGCCCTACGACGTGCAGCAGACCGTCAGCCTGCTGCAAAAAAGAAATTTCCCCCAATCAAACGCCGACAGGCTGCTATGGTAGAAAAACAGGAGACGGAACGGATCGGCCGCTACCGGATCCTGCGCAAGCTCGGCAGGGGCGGCATGGGTTTTGTCTATAAGGCCCTGGTGCCGGTGATCAACAAGGTGGTGGCCGTCAAGGTGCTGCAGCCTTTCGAGGCCATGGAGCTGCTGCTCGGTTACGCGCGGCTCAAGGAGATCTTCACCTTTGAGGCGGTTACCATGGCCGGCCTGCATCATCCGGCCCTGGTCGATGTCTGGGATTATGATGTGGACGGCCGGGGCCGGCCCTTTTTTGTCATGGAATATTTCTGCAACAACCTGGGCCGGATGATCGGCGAGGATTTCCAGCTGCTGAAGAAATCCCGGCCCGTCCGGCCGGACAAGGTGCTTGCTTACGGCAGGCAGCTCCTGCAGGGACTGGCCTATCTGCATGACCGGGAGATCGTGCACCGGGACATCAAACCCTTCAACATCATGATCACCGATGATGACCGGGTGAAAATCTGTGATTTCGGTATGGCCCTGGTCCGGCAGGTTTCTTCCGCGCCGAACGGCTCCATGCAGATCGGCTCGCCATTTTACGCCGCCCCGGAACAGAGCCGGGAGCCGGACGCGGTTGACGGCCGGGCTGATCTCTATTCGGCCGGGGTGCTGCTCTATCGCCTGCTCACCGGCGAGTTGCCGAGCATGCGCAGTTTTGCCCTGAGCCGGGTGAACCCCCTTTATGATGCGGCCTGGGATGCGTTTTTTGCCCGGGCCCTTGCCCTGCTGCCTGCTGGCCGTTTTCAGACGGCCAGCGAGATGCTGGCTGCGCTCACCCGTCTGCATGTCAATCTGCAGGGTGGGTGCGGGCAGTTGACGCGCGGCCCCGGCGGCAGCTGCAGCGACGGTTCCCCTGCGCAGCGCGCCGGAGAATGTCTGCGGTGAAAAGGCCCGGCTTCTTTTTGGTCTCAATGAGCAGTTTCGCGCCCAGGGCGCGGGCAGCAAAAAAATGATCGAGGAGCCGGACGGGGTGCTGCGGGATGCGGCCACCGGCCTTATCTGGCAGCAGGGAGGCAGTGCATACCGGCTGTGCCGGCAGGAGGCCCAGGGCTATATCGACGGACTCAATGCCCGCCGCCATGCCGGCCGTGACAACTGGCGGCTGCCCACGGTCAATGAGCTTTTTTCCCTGCTCGGTGACGAGCTGCGGGCCTGCCGCTCGGATCCGGAGCGGCCGGGCCTCTGGTTCTGGAGCTGTGACAGCCATGGGGCCAGGGATGCCTGGTATGTCAATCTGGACATGGAGTATGCCGACTGGCAGGACGTCAGCTGCCGCAATTTTGTCCGGGCGGTGTGCAGCGGCTGAGGCGCGGCCTGCGCCGGGCTTTGTTTAGTTTTTTGCTTCCGGCACATCAAGCCCCAGCGGTTCCATGATTTCCCGGTTGAAACGCTGCTGGATCACTTCCAGGGGTTCCTGGTCGATAAACCGGGCGATCTCCCTTATTTTTTCCGCCAAACGGCGGTTCCTGTCCCGGCAGCGGCTGCGGGCCTGGTCAATCAGCTGCCAGTTCCCATCAAGCACGAACTGCTGAAAGGCCTCAGCAATCTCCGGAAAGAGCACCTTGCGCAGGCCATCAAGAAAGCCGACGTAAAAGCCCAGGGAAGCCTCTCTCTTTTCCCTGATGATGAAGCTGACCATGCCCTGCGGATGGGTATCGGCCAGGATATCCTTGATGGTGCGGCCCACGAATTCAATGGCGGAATCCGGGAAGCTGCCGATGATTTTTTTTAAGGTGTCGCTGTCAAGGGTGCTCTGCTTTCTTTCCCCCACCTCATGGTAGATGAAGATGGGGATTTCGCTGTCCACGATGGTGTCGAGCCTGTCCCGGCAGGCCTGCTGGTTGAGCCGGCCGTGGGTGAGCAGCCCATAGTGATCCAGGGCGTGGTGCATGGGTGAGCGGCCTGAGGCGCGGATATCCTGGATATGATCCCAGAAGAAGAAGCGCAGCGGTTCGCGGCGGATGGAGATGATGCCGTCCTGCAGCATGGCAAAGGGACTGGCCAGCTCCCTGGCCTTTTCCCTGCCCAGGATCATGACCGGGCATCCCTCCACCCTCTCTTCCCTGATCTTTTCCGCCAGGAAAAAGATGGCCTTCATGGAGCGGCCGTAGCCGGAGCCGTAGACGAGGTTGGTGCCGGCCAGCCTGCTGTTGACCTCGGCCGTCTCCCAGGGGCCGACGGCGCGGCTGTCCAGGGGCAGATTCCGGTAGGTCTCCTGGCCCAGGGTCTGCCAGAAATTTTCCCTGGCCTCGATCCAGTCAAGCAGATCAGCCGATTCGGGTTCCTCCCACGGTTCCATGCCATGTTCCCATTTGTAGAGATTGCGCAGCTTCAGGACCAGGGTGCAGATGGAATAGATGCCGTTGTCCCTGGCATCGGAAATATGGCAGTTGTGCTGCACGGTCCGGGTGAATGTCAAATCCGGCATCTCTTTACCTCATACGTCCGCGGTTGATGATGGGGAGCAAAACCCTGGGCTTGCCGCCTTGTCCTGGCTATCCTGCGGCCCGGGGTTGTCCTTTTCGGCAGCAGCAGTGGTGTGCCGC
Source organism: uncultured delta proteobacterium (assembly GCA_963729825.1). Taxonomy (GTDB): domain Bacteria; phylum Desulfobacterota; class Desulfobulbia; order Desulfobulbales; family SURF-16; genus SURF-16. The sequence continues at coordinate 18,856 of CAVSQR010000061.1, forward strand.
CGTTTTTTTTTCTTGCAGCAGGTATTGGACCGGCAGGTGCGGCAGCGTTCGTTGCCGCACCACTGGCAGGAAAAGCAGTCCGGGCAGGGGTTCTTTTTCCCCCCCGCTTTGCTGTCCGGAACATAGATCATTCCCTGGTTGCCGGGAAGCGGTTTAAAGGCCATTGTTCACCTCCATCCCCTAAATTACCGGACGGATTGCGGTTGGCAGGCGGCGCTGCGGCTGCCGGCCACTCATCATTTTTCCCGATCCTTGCCCCAGTTCTTATCAAGAAACTGATCCCGTCCCGAGCCGTAGCGGTAATATTTATAACGCAGGGGGTTCTTCCGGTAATAATCCTGGTGATACTCCTCGGCCGGGTAAAAGGTGGTTGCCGGAAGAATCGGGGTGACGATGGGTTTGCTGAAAATATTGCTTGCCCCCATGGCCTCCTTTGATTTTTCCGCCGCTTCCTTCTGCTGCTGGTCATGGTAGAAAATGGCGGTGGTATAAGCGTGGCCGCGGTCAACGAACTGTCCGTCCGGGTCGGTGGGATCAATCTGGCGCCAGAAGACATCCAGCAGCTTTTCATAGGAGATCCTGGCCGGATCATAGATGACTTCCACCGCTTCAATATGGCCGCCTGCCGCGTAGTTTTCGTAATTCGGGTCTTTAGCGGTGCCCGCGGTATAACCGGAGATGACCGCTTCGACGCCCTCCAGGCCCTCGAAAGGCTTTTCCATGCACCAGAAACAGCCGCCGGCAAAGGTCGCCTTGGCGGATCGGGAGCCGCCCTGCTCAGCCGCCTGAACGGACTGGGCGGCGAAGTGGAGCAAAAAAAACGAGGAAAGAATGAGAGTATAAATCATGATAGCGGTTTTCATTGGGGTGCCCTCAATTAATAATGAGTATTAGTATCTTTGCTATAAGATAATCATTAAAAGTGCCGGGGCCATATGCATAAATAATCAGGAAGGCATGTTCACAAAATCCTCTGCGGCTTTTGCTTCAGTTTTTCTTTTCCTCCCGCTGGTAAACGTTAGCACCAAAATGGGTGAAATGCCCGCCTGAAAATGGTGATTTCACCCATTTTAGCCGAGGTTCACTGGTTGGCATTTCGCCAGGTCAATTGTAATTTCCCGGTATCATTAAACTTCCTGTAAAAAATCGGCCATGCCACTTCGTGGCACAATGAGTGCTATGGCATAAAGATAAATGTGAGATCTGCATTGATACGTTTCCGCAACATTACAGATGTGCATAAATGAAAAAATTCTGATCTGTCAAGTGGTGAATGCGAGCACAGCGATCAGACTAAGCCTCTCCGGAACCGCCATTCCGCAGCAGGTGATAAAGATTCATCACGGTTGCGGGGGCCACACCACAGCCCGCGCCGACAAGGAGGAGCCCATGGAAGGAGCACTGTTTCTCGTTTTGTGGATTGGCTGCGCTTCACTGCATACCCTTTATGACATCAAGGTAAAACCCCATCTGCAGGCCTGGCGCAGGGAAGAGGATTTCTCTTGAGGAGTCTGCCGCCTGCGGGTTCATGGCATCAACCTCATGGCAAGGAGATCTGGCTATGCCTCAGATAGCAGCAAAACCTGTCGGATATCAAGGAGTAATCGTGGACATCAATAAGTTGAAAACAAAACCTGTTGCCTCCGATCTGCCGCTCTATTCCCTGAAAGAAACGGCAAAACTGCTGAATGTGCACCCGCAGACCCTGCGGAAATATCTGGATGAAGGGCTGATCAGGCCGGTGCGCCAGGGTTCGCGCTGGAAGTTTTCACAGAAGGACATCATGTGGACGGAGTGTCTGCGGACGATGATCCACAGCAAAAAAATAAGCATCCCAGGCCTCAAGAAACTGCTGCAGATTGTCCCCTGCTGGATGGCTGCCTCCTGCCCGGTGGAGATTCAATGTCATTGTCCGGCCCAGGTTGACTGGAGTCAGCCCCGCAGGCTGGAACTGGTGGGTGGCAGGTCTGCCGCACGCCTGCCGGAAGCGTCCGGTCACATAACCGAAACAAACCAGGCGCCTGGCTGCACCTGGGAGGCCGGTGCGCCGTGAAGCCCGCTGGCGTGCCTCCCCATATCTCCCGGAAGGGAGACTCACCGCCCTCGTGATGAGACAGCCTGTTGCCCCCGTTCAACAGGCTGTTACAGTTTCAGGCCCGTGTCGCCATGGTACAGCTCGGCCCGCAACCGTGCCACCTCCTCATTGATCAGGTATTCGTCAAAGGGCATCATCCTGTCGATGATCCCGGCCGGGGTGATTTCCACAATGCGGTTGGACACGGTGGCGACGAACTGGTGGTCATGGGAGGTGAAAAGGACCACCTCGGGGTAGGCGATGAGCCCGTCATTTAAGGCGGTGATCGACTCGAGATCCAGATGATTGGTGGGTTCGTCCAGCATGAGGGCATTGGCGCCGCTGAGCATCATTCTGGCCAGCATGCAGCGCACCCGCTCCCCGCCGGACAGCACGCTGGTCTTTTTCAGGGCCTCCTCCCCGGAAAAAAGCATCTTGCCCAGAAAACCCCGGGCGAAATTTTCCCCCTCATTGGCCGGCGCATACTGGCGCAGCCATTCGATAAGGTTCATATTGTTGTCGAAGTAGGCACTGTTCTCCTTGGGAAAATAGGAGGAGCTGATGGTGACCCCCCAGCGGAAACTGCCGCTGTCAGGTTCTATTTCCCCGGCCAGTATCTGGAACAGGGTGGTCTTGGCCAGGGTGTTGCCGCCGACAAAGGCGATCTTGTCCCCCTTGTTCACCGTCAGGCTGAAATTGTTTAATACCTGGGCGCCCTCGATTTCCTTGCCCAGTCCCTTGATTTCCAGGATGACGTCACCACAGGGGCGATCCGCCTTGAAAACGATGAAGGGATATTTGCGGGAGGAAACCGGCATGTCCTCGATGGTGAGTTTGTCCAGCAGTTTCTTGCGGGAGGTGGCCTGTTTGGCTTTGGAGGCATTGGAAGAAAAGCGCTGGATGAATTCCTTCAGCTCATTGGCCTTGGTCGTGACCTTTTTGTTCTGGTCCTGTTTCTGCTTCAGGTTGAGCTGACTCGCCTGATACCAGAAATCATAGTTGCCCACATAGACCTGGATCTTGCCGAAATCGATATCCGCCACATGGGTGCAGACCTGGTTGAGGAAATGGCGGTCATGGGAGACGATGATAACCGTATTCTGAAACTTGAAGAGAAAGTCCTCAAGCCAGGCAATGGATTTCAGGTCAAGATGGTTGGTCGGTTCGTCCAGCAGCAGGATGTCCGGGTTGCCGAACAGCGCCTGGGCAAGCAGCACCCGTACCTTGTCGCCGCCCTCGAGTTCCTTCATCTTCTTCTGGCGGAGCTCCTCGTCAATACCCAGGCCGCTGAGCAGCACGGCCGCTTCCGCTTCCGCTTCATAGCCGTTCATCTCGCCGAATTCAACCTCAAGCTCACCGGAGCGGAGACCGTCTTCTTCGGTGAATTCCGCTTTGGCGTAGATCGCCTCGCGCTCGGCCATCACCTCATAAAGCCGTTCATGCCCCATGATTACGGTGTTGAAGACGGTTTCCTCATCAAAGGCGAACTGGTCCTGGCTCAGCACGGCGATTCTTTCACCCGGAGCAACAATAACATCACCCTTGTCCGGTTCCTTCTCTCCGGCCAGAATCCTGAGAAAGGTGGATTTACCGGTGCCGTTGGCGCCGATGAGGCCGTAACAGTTGCCGGGGGTGAACTTGATGTTGACGTCCTTGAAGATGACCCTTTTGCCATAGGAAAGGGCAATGTTTGCTGCTTGTATCATGGAGATGAATGTCCTCTTTGGGATAAAAAATGATTACCGGTCAATTTCAGCCGGTTGTGATCCGGTTCTTCCCGGTTTGGCTGGAAAAAGGCGGCAATCAGCAAAAAAAAAGCCCCGCTCAATGCGGGGCTTTGCGTACAATAAACTTCAGGTTTTAGATCTGGCGGACATTCTCAGCCGCAGGGCCTTTGGGGCCTTCGACAACGTCGAATTTAACCCTTGCACCCTCGTCAAGGGTTTTGTAACCTTCTGCTTTGATTGCGGAATGATGAACGAAAACGTCCTTGCCACCGTCCTGTGCGATAAAGCCGAAACCCTTTGCAGCATTAAACCATTTAACTGTACCTTCTGCCATTTTACTACTCCTTCTGAACTTGTTCCCATGCGGGAACCCTAAGATAATATTGCCGGATTATCGACGGATAAAACGGCTGGCAGTAAGTTTGTATTAAAAAAAAACCGCACATGCTCTATCTGAGATTGCGCGGTTCACTTTTTCGTAATTTTATAACTACAAACAGATACTGCACAAGAATGTCTATAATCTAACATTTTGATTACTGGAAAGCAAATATTTTTTTGAGTGGCAAATAATGCAAATGAAAAAATGAAAGCCGCTAATAAATCCTTCCTGATAACCAGCATTTTCCGCGCGGGCGGCTGGCGCCTGACAAGGGTAGACAAAAAAATTCCCTTGCCAACAGAGGCGGGGCGGGTATCTTGTGGCCCATGACAGAAAAAGTATATCAGAAAGACCAAGGAGGAAGCCTGCCTTTGTGGGCGGTGCACAGCCTGATGCTGGGGGCCTCGGTCATCGTGTCAAGCTCCTTTACCGTGGGAGCGGCGATCACCCGCGGCCTTGATCCGGCGGTGCTCATCCTCGTCCGCTACGTGCTGGCCGTTCTTTTTTTTGCCCCGGTTCTCGTCCTGCGCCACGGTTTTACCCTGCCGCCCCTGCGCCAGCTCTGCGGTTACAGTGCGATCAGCGCCGCCACGGTCGGCTTTTTCTGGTGCATGTTTGAATCACTGCGTTACACCAGCGCCTTAAATACCAGTGTTATCTTCACCCTGGTGCCCGGCATCTCGGGCATCTACAGCGCCGTCTTTCTCAAGGAGCGGCTGGGCCGGCCCCGACTCATCGCCCTGTTTCTGGGGATGGTCGGCGCCGTCTGGGTCATTTTCCGCGGGGATATCCACCGCCTGCTCGCCCTGGAAATAAATTACGGAGACAGTATCTTTCTGGCCGGCTGTTTTATGATGGCTGCCTATACGCCGCTGGTAAAACGGATACACCGCCAGGAATCCATGGTGGTCATGACCTTCTGGGTGCTGGCCACCGGGGTGGGATGGCTTTTGGTGCTTGCCCTGCCGCATCTGGCTGCGGTCAACTGGCAGGGGGTGGCGATGCGGGTCTGGGCCGGCATCATCTATCTGGCGGTCTTTTCCACCATCGTCACCTTTTACCTGACCCATATCTCCACCCTCTACCTGGGGCCGACCCGGGTGATGGCCTACAGCTATTTTTATCCGGCCTTTGTCCTGCTGATTGACTGGGGGCTCGGCCATGGCCTGCCGCCGGCCATCATTCTGCCCGGGGTGTTGGTGGTCACCCTGGCCACCGTGGTCCTGCAGCGGGGAGTTGCCGGCAAAGACCCGGCCGGGCAGGAGGAAAAGCAGGGTTTGCCAAAGAGATGAACGTGAAAACCGATCTGCGGGATCTGACATACAACCGGCTGGCGGAGTACATGGAGGGGCTTGGCCTGCCTGCTTCCCGGGCCCGCTTTGTCTTTGCCTGGCTGCAGCGGCCGGGCACCAGGGATTTTTCCCAGATGGTTGACGTCAAAAAAGAGATCCGCGCCACCCTGGCCGAGCATGCCGTGATCAGCCATCTGGTTCCTGCTGCGGTGGAGACAGTCCCGGGACGGCACGGTGAAATTCGCCTTTAGCCTGGACCAGGGCGCGGCGGTGGAGAGTGTGCTCATTCCGGAAAAGGGGAGGCACACCCTCTGTGTGTCATCCCAGGCTGGATGCGCCATGGGCTGCCGGTTCTGCCTCACCGGTGCTATGGGTTTGTGCCGCAACCTGCGGCCAGGGGAGATTGTCGGCCAGGTGCTTGCGGTGCTGGAGTATATGATCGATGCCGGGGTGGTCCGGACCACCCCCCGGGAGCTGATCAACAATCTGGTGTTCATGGGCATGGGTGAACCCCTGGCCAATTATGACAACCTCATTGCCGCGCTCCGCATCCTCATGGACGAACGGGGCCTGGAATTCACCGAGCGGCGCATCACGGTATCCACCTGCGGCATCGTGCCGCGCATCAGGGATCTGGGCCGGGATGTCCGGGTCAATCTCGCCGTCTCCCTTCATGCCGCCGATGATGAGACGCGCAGCCGCCTCATGCCGGTCAACAGGGCCTATGGGGTGGATGACCTGCTGGACGCCTGCCGCGGTTTTCCGCTGCCCGGCAAAAAGGTCATCCTGTTTGAATATATTCTCCTTAAAGGGATCAACGATGCAGCAGGTGACGCGCGCAGGCTTGCCGAAAAACTGCAGGGTATTCCCTGCCGGATCAATCTGCTGCCTTACAACGTGACGCAATCCCTGCATTACCAGTGTCCTGAGGAGGAACATATCCTGCAATTTCAGAAGATTCTCCGCGATGCGGGCTACAGGACATTTATCAGGAGCAGCCGCGGCGCCGATATTTCCGCCGCCTGCGGCCAGCTCGCCTCCACAGGAACAAGAGATGAACAGATCTAAGAAGCCGAGAAAACAGACTGCTTTCCACAGCCTGACGCCCGATACGGTCATTTCCCTGGTGGAAAAGGCGCTGGACGTGCGCTGCACCAATCTCTGCCGGCCGTTGAACAGCTATATCAACCGGGTTTATGAACTGCAGGGCGAGGACGATACGGGCCTTATCGTCAAATTCTACCGGCCGGGAAGATGGTCCCCGGCTGCCCTGCAGGATGAGCATGATTTTCTGCTGGAGCTGCATGAGGAGGAGATCCCGGTGGTGGCGCCGCTGACCCTGCCCGATGGCCAGACCCTGGGCAGCTACGAGAATATGTATTTTGCCGTGTTCCCGAAAAAAGGGGGGCGCAGCTATGATGAATATAATGATGAGCAGTGGCTGGAGCTGGGGCGGCTGCTGGGCCGGACCCATGTGGTGGGGGCCAGGCATCGGCCCAAGGACAGGATCACCATGGCCCCGGACCGCTCAACCAGTGCGCAGCTGGCCGCTATCCTGGCCGGCGATTTCATGCCCCCTGATCTGGCCGGCCGTTTCCAGGACATATCAGCGGAAATCATCGAGGAGATCAAGCCGCTCTTTGCCGGCATTGACATGATCCGCATTCATGGGGACTGCCACTTTGCCAACCTCATCTACCGGCCGGACGAGTCCTTTTATCTCGTCGATTTCGACGACATGGCAATAGGGCCGCCGGTGCAGGATTTCTGGATGCTGCTGCCCGGCTATATGCAGGAATCCCTGGCGGAAATTGAAATATTTCTGGAAGGCTATGAGACCTTCCGTCATTTTGACCGGCGGACCCTTGCCCTGATCGAGCCGCTCAGGGCCATGCGCTATATCCATTATATAGCCTGGTGCGCCCATCAGGTTGCCGAGGACGGCTTCTCCCATGTGGCCCCTGATTTCGGCACGGAGCACTACTGGCAGCGGGAAATAAACGATCTGGTCGAGCAGCTTGACCGCATCAGATCAGCCCCGGTGCTGTCCGGCAATTTCTGAAAGATTTATTCCGCCGCCTCTTTCTCCTCTTTAGCTGATTTTCCGGTCGTTCAACTTGCCGAACAGCTAGAGGGTGTGATAAAAAAAGACGTGTACCCATTTCCGCCCTGCTTTGCTCCGGCAGTATGTTTTCACTCTTGCCTGCATCCTTGGCCTGCCGCATTGCCCGGCAAGCCAAGTTTTGAATGGAATTGCCTGACATGACCCAAAAAAATGATGATCATCAGATTGCGGCAGCCCCAGCCGGGCTGAGACCATACGTTGCCGTCTGCCTGACGGCCCTGCTGCTGCTTCTCCTCTCTATTGCCGGGCAGGCGGCCGAGGCCCCGCTGAAGCCCCAAGAGGCCTTCCGCTTTGAGGCGGTGGTCAGAGGGGGATACCATCCAGGCCAGCTGGACCGCAGCGGAGGATTACTATCTGTACCGCGACAGGATCTCTTTTGCCTCCGGCACGCCGGGGGTGGAGCTTGGCGAGCCGGTGTATCCGGCCGGCAAGCTCAAACTGGGCCTGAAGCCCGATGGCTCGCAGGGTGAAGTGGAAACCTACACCCACACCGTCACCATTGCCGTGCCCATTACCGCAAGCGTGCCCGGTCCCTTCAAGCTCATCGCCCATGGCCCAGGGATGCGCCGGAAAACTCGGTCTCTGCTATCCGCCCCAGACCCGGGAAAAGGTGCTGGTCCTGGCTCCGGCCGGTAATAAGGCGGCTCATGCCGGCAGCCCTGCCGCAACAGCCGGCCCGGCAACGGAATCCGCCATATTATGGGATGCCATGCGCAGCCTGCTGCTGGCCTTCCTGTCCGGTCTCGGCCTGGCCGCCACGCCCTGCGTGCTGCCCATGCTGCCGATCATCTCCACCATCATTGCCGGCCAGAGCGGCAATATGACCAGGGCGCGCGGGGCGATGCTGGCGGCGTTTTACGTGCTGGGCACGGCGGTGGTCTGGGCCGGGGCCGGGGTGCTGGCAGGCTCAACCGGCCAGCAGCTGCAGGCCTATACCTCGCACCCGTATTTTCTGCTGCCTGCGGCCGGGGTGCTGATTCTGCTGTCCCTGGCCATGTTCGGGGTCTATGACCTGCAGATGCCGGCGTTCCTGCAGTCCAGGGCCCAGGCCAAGGCAAGCGGACTGCGGGGCGGGACCTTTGCCGGGGTGTTCATGATGGGGATGCTCTCCTCGGTCATCGCCGGGGCCTGTGTCTCGCCGATATTGATTCTCAATCTGGGTGCCGCACTGGACAGCCGGGACCCGGTGCTGGGCGGGGCCATCATGTTTCTCATGGCCCTGGGCATGGGGGCGCCGATGATCCTGCTCGGTATCGGCGCCGGTTGGCTGCTGCCCAAGGCGGGAACCTGGATGAACACGGTGAAACATGCATTCGGCGTGGTCATGGTCGGCCTGGCAATGACCATTGTCACCTCGATCCCCTGGCTGCCGGTACTGTACCTGTGGGCGCCGTTTCTGGTCATCACCGGGGTGTACATGTTGGTGAGGCAGTCAGCAACGGCAAGGGCAGGCTGGAAATATCTGTGGAAGGCGGGCGGCACCCTGCTGATCCTCTGGGGTGTCTTTGCCCTGGTCGGGGCCGTACAGGGTAATCGGGAGATTCTGCGGCCGGTGCAGTTGAATATCGGCTCGATCAACGTGGGGGCTGACCCGCTTAATCATCCTGTTGCCGGGGAACCGTTGTTTGAGCGGGTCCGTGACATCGATGAGATGACCGCGAAGTTTGCCGAGGCCAGGAAGGCGGGCAAACCGGTGTTTCTTGACTACTATGCGCCGTGGTGTACGGATTGCAAAATCATGGAAAAGAATGTCTTCGGCGACAGCGAGGTCAGAGAATTGCTCCAGGCAGGCTTTGTCGTCATCCAGGCTGATTTGCAGGATCAGTTTGACCCGCGCACCCAGCCGATGAAGGATAAATTCGGCGTCTTTGGCCCGCCGGCCATGCTGTTCTTTGATAAAGACGGCAACCTGGTCAAAAAGGTGTACGGTCTCCTGTCAAAGGGTGAATTCATCGAACTGGCCAAAGCCGTTGCCGGCAGTTAGCCGCATCCCCCAGGGACCCGGGCAGATACCCCGCAGATCCCGTGCATTCTTTGCTCTTGCCCGTTCTTTTTTGGTTAGGCTGCTTTGTGGAACGGCGCAATGTCTCCTGCCGCAGCTCGGCGTAAAGCTGCTGCCTGCAGAGTTCGGCCAGGTCGAGGTCCATCTCCAGATTTGTCAGCAGTGTCTCGTTTTCCGGCAGGTGCTCAGCCGGGCATTCCCTGGACAGGCCGGTGATCATCTGCTCGGTGAACTCCACCGGATGCAGGCGGCAGACCAGCGGCCGGATCTGTTCCGGCAGCAGGCAGCCCCGGGTGGTGAGAAACCAGCAGATGCCCGGCGACCCATGTTTAACCACCCGGCGGGAACCGTCGGCAAACAGGGTATAGAGATTCCAGTTCGGATCATCGTCCTGATCCAGATACTCCGGGGAGGTGGGTTTTCGCAGTTCAAAAAAATCAGCGGCGCCGGTGTGAACGGCAATCCTCTCCAGATCTCCCGCGCTGAGCAGGATGTCGCGGGAGACGCAACACGTTTTGTTCTCTTTAGCGCATATGGCACAGAGGCGCATAAAAAAAATCCTTCCACATCGGCGTGGTCCCAAGGGAAGCGTCTTGAGTTTTTGTCTGCGGGGTTTAAGTTTGCATCGAGCCGGCATGCCATACAGGTGAACATGCCGCAAGCCGGTCCGCCGTGAAAAGTGCCGGAGCTGGATAAATAACTGCGGCCACAAAAAAAACGGAAAAACCGGGACTGCAGGCAATGCAGCATGTGGTGCCTGGGCAGGTCAGGAAATTGTAGCGGGGAGTACTGATGGCGCCGGGGCTCTGAACCGCAGGCTTTGTGCAAAACACTCCGTCGGGAAGAAGAAATTGCCGCAACACGATTGTTGCAATAAATGGTTAGACAAGCAAAATTATATAATCCCCGGGCAGGGACGTGTCAAATGATTCCGCACGGCTGGTGAAAAAATTGCCGGGGAGGCTGTTCCGCTTCTTTCCCTGGGCAGGACCCAGTGCTTTGTCAATACGCCTCTTGAGGGCGAGCCGGCCGCTACCAGAGTGTTATCACCTTGCTGCCGTTCACCATTGCGGCGCGCACCTTCTCCATGTGACGCAGGGCGGCAATCTCCCTTTCCAGATCTCCGGGGCGTACCGCTAACCTCTGTGCCAGTTCGGCAAGGGGCAGCCCACCATTTTTTTTGAGCAGGTCCAGGATTTTCTCCTGCAGCCCGCCGGATTGCATGGTATCCCCGGTTGAACCGGCAATGGATGCGCTGCGTACCGCCCATGGATCGCATGTCTTGGCAGGGAGAGGGCGTCCATGTAGCAGTCCTCACAGAGCACCCGGCCATGCAGGCATCTCTCTTCTCCCTCGGCAATATCAGCCCGGCAGTTTTCCCGGTCACACTTCATGGAAATTTATCCTCATGACTCACCTCTGCGGGCGGTAAGGAGAAATACCGGGTAGTCACGCACCTGCCTTTGGGCATTCTCTTTGGTGATCACATGCACCCTGGCGGTGTTGAGTTGGGCAAATCCGCATTTGCTTACCAGTTCGGCAAGCTGCCCGGGGACAAAGCCGAGATGTTCCACGCCGCCCATGTCGCCATGGAAGGTGCCGTCCTCTTTTTCCAGGTCGGCAATAACCAGGAAGCCTTCAGGGGCCAGCAGTTGCCGGCATTTTTGTAAAACAGCGGCCGTATTCTTTATATGATGCAGGGTCATGCTGCTGTAAATCAGGTTGAAGCTCCGGCCGGCAAGCGAGTCATCATCTGCGGCAAGGTCAAGTTGCACCGTCTCGATGTTGGCTAATGACTGTCCGTTGATTTTTTCCTGCAGGACCCAGAGCATGCCTCCTGATGTATCGGTGGCGACAATGTTTTTCAGATGAGGTGCGAGTTCCGTGGTGATGAGACCGGTGCCGCAGCCGATTTCCAGTGCGCTCATGTCATTATTGAGAGGAACGGTATTCTTGATGGCAGCGGCAACACTTCTGGCGAGCTGGAGGCGCAGAGAATTCTTGTCCCAGTCCCGCAGCTGCCTTGTCAAATAGTTCGCTGGTCATGGTTTCTCCTGAAAATCCCTTGTGGGTAAAGGGTTGGGTGGACATTTTTTTGCCACGTTACGTCATAGTTGTTGAAAATTCCAATAACTTTTACTGCTGTATAACGGGATTTGCAAATGGTCTTTTCGAATTTACAACTTATCCGCCATCCCCGCCTGAGTCAACGGGATAAACTGCACCGGGAAAAGAGTTACAGCGGCCCATCTAAACAGTTGACTTTCTGGGTTGATGCCTTAAAGTACGAGAAGTGGAGCCCGATGATGCCGGAACAGCAGGCCTCATCGGGATTTTTTTTCGTAAATGGGTGTACAGTGCATCCTTTAGGAGGTAATTCATGAATATTGCAGATAAATTATATGTGGCTATCGATTACAGGCTGACATTGGATTCCGGAGAAGAAGTCGACAAATCCGAGGCAGGTGAGCCTCTCGGTTTTATTGCCGGATCAGGGCAGATTATTCCCGGCCTGGAAAATGCCCTGATGGGCATGAAAGTCGGTGACAGCTCGCGGATAGTCGTTGAGCCGGAAGATGCCTACGGCGAGGTCAGTGATGATCTGTTTCAGGACATTCCCATGGACCAGTTCCCTGATGATGTCACGGTCGAGCCCGGCATGACCTTTGAGGCCCATGGCCCCCATGGCCCGGTTATGATCAGTGTGTCCAAGGTGAATACCGCAGATGAAACCGTGACCGTGGATCTTAACCATCCTCTGGCCGGCAAGACCCTCTGTTTTGAGGTGAATGTGGTCGAAGTGCGGGAGCCCAGTGCGGAAGAGCTGGCTGAGCTTGCCGATGATTGCGGCTGCGGCTGCGGGTCCCATGGTGAGGGCAGCTGCGAGCCGGGCGGCGCTTGCGGTTCCGGCTGCAATTGCGGCTGATTAATTCGAACATGCAACCAAGACGTCATTCCGGGCAAGCGAAGCGCGACCCGGAATCCATGGATTTTTCCGGATTCCCTCTTTGCCTTCGCGTGCGGGAATGACATGATGGTGCTGTCTTGATTGCAAACTGGAATAAGCGCCTTTTATTCCTTCCCCAGGTGTTTCAAATAAATCCTGCTTAGGAGCCGTTACGAAATAACATGGCCATTTTTTCAATTTCGTTACGGCTCCTTATACCCCTCAAGGGGGTACTGAAAAGAGTGCCGTTCCGCGCATTTCTCTGGCCATGTTATTTTTTTTACAACGGCTTAGGTTGTTGCGGTGATTGACGGGCTGTGCGCTCAGGCCTGCAGTCCGTCTGACCATCATCATGAGTTCGCTGCGTTTTTTCAGCACTTGCTTGACGTGCCGCAAGCCTTTCTTTCGTTGCCTTCCCCTTTCCCCCTCATGCCTTAGTGGACCTCCATCCGGATTTCCATTTCATTATTTCACCCCACTGTTGCAGGGGTGTTGGATGATGCAGGTAATGGGGGGCATCCCCAGAGCCAATAGCCCGCCGGACATGCGCCAAGTTGATTGCGTTTGTCTGGCTATATTTGCCGGGGAAATCAATAGGTCCAGGCATGTGCCTGAACAACAAAGGCGGTGGGATAGTATGATTTTCCGGAATCACTGTCCGGAAATATGGATTAATGCTTTTTGTCATTCCGGAAGCAAAAGGGCAAAATAACTTAATCGGCTGAAATCATTTATAATAAAATATTGGCAAACTGTTGGCATCCCTATTGCTTTACTTGTTGACTCTAAGTAGAAATACCTACTGGGTAAAGCTGCTGCATTTGTGAAGGTGAATAAGCAGGCCATGATGCTCTGCAGCGGAGCAAAAGGGAGCCCCTGCTCTTGACTTTCAGGTGCCGTTTGAGGGGAGATTGCCGGGTCGTTGAAATGACACGGGTAATTATGAATATGGCGGAAAACACCAAAATCAGATAATTATTGGAAATCATGAATTATAAATAGCCTGAGTTTGGCGCAATTTTTATTACCGGGGGTAAACCTGGTAGAAATACCTAGTGATAAGCCATTACATGTGTTAATCTAAAATACAAAATGAAAAGCGAGGAAGTATTTGGTCCCGGGCAGTTTTCCATTTACGTTTGTGCAGAGGCGAAATTCTCTTGTAATTAGAGGTGATATCGTGGACGAAAAGTTCGCTGTCGGCAAATTGGTTTACTGGAGCGGCATTGCCCCTTCTGGTAATGATCCCTAGCTTTTTTGCAGCGATGAGACGGTTATGGCATTTTCTTGGCCGTGCTTGCTTGTTTGTTGAAAATAAGGTATTTTGTTTGCTTGTGCGACAATTTGCCACACCTGCTGCTGCTTGACATCAGCGGGGAAAGGCTGTTTAAGTTCGTTTTGAGGGAAATGACAAATTGTCGCATGGCTTTGAGGCCATTCCACTCTGCATCAGAGTGGAGATAGTTGTAGAGAAAAATGAAAATTTGGAAATGAGGGAAGGACATGAAAAAATCAATCGCTACACTTGCGGCCGCAATGTTCTGTTGCGGCCTTCTTGCCGGGCCTGCAGCAGCAGCAACCTACTCACTCACCTACTCAGGTGGTCCGCTCACCATTGCGGAGGGCGGTTCCTTCGTCTATGCCGATATCGTGGATGACAGCCTGGCAGGAGCCATCACCGATGTCAATGTTATGGTGGACATCGACCATACCTGGGTTGGGGATCTGGACATCTATCTTGCTCATCAGGGATGAAGGTTCGCTACCTGGAAATATGTCCAGCTGTTCAACCAGGATGGCGGCTCAGCGAACAACCTGAGAAACATTCTTTTCGACGACGGGGCTTCAACCTATATCAATGAAGTTGCCCCCCCCTACGCTAATGCAACCTACAAGCCAAGCTCAAATGGCCCTGACGGGGACGGCGACAGCAACGTGCTGGCCTACTTCAATGGTGATCTGGCCGCAGGCATGTGGAGTCTTGCGCTTTTCGACAACGCCGGTGGCGACATCGGGCACCTTGCAAAGCTTCCGGGTTGACATTGAAACAGCCGGCGTTCCGCAAACTGCCGTGCCGCTGCCGGGCGCCGTTGTTTTGCTGGGTTCTGGTCTGGGCGCCTTAGCCGGCGTACGCCGCCGCTCGGGACGAAAATAGTAATTTTTTGTCCCATCAGCAGCACTGAAATCCTTTTGAAATCAATTTCCCCGGCTGCAGCAGTGTGCCGCGCGTGAGCTGTTCCGCGCGCGGCACACTGCTGCTGTTGGGCTCCGGGAAAACGGTCGTGTCGTTTGTCCGTCCGGTTTGTTGGCCATGACGGAGAAAGATATCCATGAAAGGTTCTAGCATTGCATGCAAAGGGGGGTGATTGCAACAGGGAGGAAGCATCACATTCAAAGGTAACTGAGGAAGAGGAAGCATCACATTCAAAGGTAACTGAGGAATTTGAAAATCATTAAGATGAGGGGAAAGAAATGCTAAAAAAGATTCTATGTACACTGGCCCTGCCGGCTGCTCTGACATTTGCATATGCGGTTCCAGCCCGGTCTGAGGTTCCGCCTCCACCGGTAAACCAAAAGATTGGTATTCCTGACGGCGTTTTCAACAACCTGGTTGAGGCAAACTGCCGGGCCTGCCATGAAGACACCACAGTGGTCAAACCCGAAACAATTCCCAACCGGCATCATCTGCTGGTGGGCAAGACCATCCCTGACCCGACTGCCGCACCTACCGGGACGCCCGGCGCCTCCTATGAGTGTCTATCCTGCCATCAGATGGTCTGGGATCCTGCGGCATACAGTTATAGTTTTGTTTCCTTCAGGGACTGTCTGCTCTGTCATCAACAGGTGGCCGGACAGGCTTCCGTGCATCATCTCACGGCCAAGGCCCTGGCGGATGACTGCAAGG
Organism: uncultured delta proteobacterium; assembly: GCA_963729825.1. Taxonomy (GTDB): domain Bacteria; phylum Desulfobacterota; class Desulfobulbia; order Desulfobulbales; family SURF-16; genus SURF-16. The sequence goes on from CAVSQR010000061.1 coordinate 34,310, forward strand.
CCTGTCATGGTCCCATCGACAATCCGGGTGACGGGCATTATATCCCGACCTATGATCCGTCTCTGGTGACCCCGCAGCCCGTGCTGGGAACCGGCTCCAATGGCGAAGGCGGTTGCGCCTTCTGTCATGACGCCGGAACTCGATACTGCAAGTGGGGTGAGCGTATACAACAATGCAGATACCCATCACAGCACCGGGCTGGTTTACCTGGGCAAGTGCACCCTGTGTCATGATGTGCATGCCGACGCGGATGCAAGGATACGTCAATGCGAGAAATGCCATGGCGTGAAGTCTCTGCATAATATCCAGGTGGATTCCGATGCCAACGGCATTGATCCGGGTACTGAAGCTGCCTATTACGGCCATATCGGCAACCAGGATGACTGCTGGGGCTGCCACGGCTTTACCGCCGCCGCCGCACCTTATTCCGGTCCGGTCATTCCCGATATTTCCGGGGTGAGCAGCCTCAACCGTCACAGCAGGGTTTGACTACTCAGCTCACCATCTCCGGCGCCGCCTTCACCAATCTGGTGCAAGGCCCCACCGGACCGATTGAAATAACCAGCACCATCAGTCTGACAGCAGCCGATGGCAGCGCAACCGTTCTGACCCCGGACTCCATCACGGAAAGCACCATTGTCGTCACCATTCCGGCAACCCTGGCTGCGGGCAACTATGCCCTGAACGCGGTGAAGGGCACCTCTGTCAGCAACAGCGTCAATCTGGCCGTTATGCCTGAGGTGAAGATTACCTCTGCCAGTTGTTCAAACGGCGTTGTCAGCATCACCGGCAAGGGCTTCAGCCAGTACATCAATGCAAGCGGATCAGGCACCAGTGTTTCATTGCCCGATGCGGTGGCAAACTGCACCGTACTCTCCTGGACCGACACCACGATCGATGCCAAATGCGGAGAGTGTGATCCGTCAATCAACGTGGACAGCGTCTATGGAGAAGCCTACGGCGCAGTCAGTGTGAAAAAGACCATCATCAAAAAACCGTCTACGAGAAGATAGGACGTTTCTGTCTTCACCTTATTCGGCTGGCAGGGGGCGGCAATGCTGCTGCTCCCTGCTGATTATCTTTTTTGCATGAAGGTTGATGAACCATGAAGAAGCCGGAAAGCTGCATCTCTGCTGTGCTCTTTTTTCTACTGTTCTGCCTGCTCCTGCCGGCGGAAGCTGCTGTTGCCGCCGCCTCCACTGCGGAGCGCAAGGTGATCATCGGCTTCAACAAAAAGCCTGGTTCCGCCGAACGCAATCTGCTCCGCGGTCACAAAGGCAGGATGAGGCATGCCTTCCGTATTATCAATGCCTTTGCCGCCAATCTCCCTGAAAAGGAAATTTCCCGGCTGCGCGCTAATCCCCGCATAAAATACGTGGTGGAGGATGTTGTTGTCTCCGCCGTTGAGCCGGAACTGTCCGAAGCTGAATACGGCAGCTCCTGGGGCGTGCAGCACATCGGCTGTGATCTTGTGCATGATCAGGGGATCACCGGCCAGGGCGTAAAAATCGCCGTCATCGACACGGGTATTGATTATACCCATCCCCAGCTTTCGGCCAACTACCGGGGCGGCTATGATTTTGTTTTTACTGACAATGATCCCTATGATGACAGCTGGAACAGTCATGGCACCCATGTGGCCGGCATCATTGCCGCAACAGCTGACGGAACCGGCGTGGTCGGCGGCGCACCTGATGCATCATTATATGCGGTGAAGGTTCTCGACGGGGCGGGCTCCGGCTATCTCAGTTGGGTCGTGGCCGGCATCGAGTGGGCGGTTGACAACGGCATGGACATCGCCAATATCAGCATTGCCGGTCCGAATTCACCGGTGCTGCAGGATGCCTGTGCTGCCGCCTATAATGCCGGGCTGTTGCTGGTAGCCGCGGGTGGCAACACCCGTGCGGGCGATGTGCTTTATCCCGCTGCCTATGATTCGGTTATTGCCGTCTCCGCTTCCTATCAAAGCGATCTTCCCGCCTGGTTTTCCCCCAGGGATGCCGAGGTTGAACTCATGGCGCCGGGGGTGGAGATTCTCTCAACCACGGCCGATGGAGAATATGCCCTGCTGAGCGGCACATCCCAGGCGGCTCCCCATGTCACCGCGGTTGCGGCTTTGCTGATGTCCGCGGGGCAGTTCGATGCCAATCAGGACGGCCTGGTGAATAACCGGGATATCCGTCTGCGTCTGCAGCGGACCGCGGTTGATCTGGGAGATGAAGGCCGGGATGAGGTGTATGGTTTCGGCCTGGTCGATGCGGCAGCGGCGATAGGTGATGATGGAGATGTTGACGGACTTGATCTGCTTTTTTTCGCCCGTAAGCTGCAGGACGGAACGAACAGCAACAGTGTTGAGGATTTTGCCGCAAGCTTTGGCAGGTAAAGGTTGAAGTTTTTTCCGTTGCCGGAGGCAGACTGTACAACCGGCAAAGGCTGTAACAGCAAAGAAAATGATCCTGGAGATTTTAATGAAGCGCGCAATTTTTTGTTTTATTGCCATATCAGTGCTGGTCCTGCTGCAATTGACCAGGGTGCAGGCCTTTGAACCGGAACGTCAGGAGGCGGCAGCCGCCACAGGGGTTGCGGCAACCGTCAACGGTCTCCCCATTCCGGAAAAGCTGCTTGCCGCGGAAGTGAACCAGCAGCTGGGGAAATATGCCCGCTACGGCATGCGCCGGGCCACCCCGGAACTGACCGCCACCCTGCAACAGCAGGCCTTGGACAAACTCATTGACCAGGAACTGCTGCGCCAGGCAAGCAGCAGGATGATCGTCAAGGATGCCGAGGAGCAGGCCAGGCAGAAAATGGCGGCAATGCAGGCCGGCTTCAAATCCTCTGAACAGTTGGAACACTATCTGTCATCCCGCAATCAGACCCCGGAAAAGTTCATCGAAAGTTACCGCAGCAAGCTGCAGATGGATGCCTATCTGGCCAGCCAGGGGCTTACGGGCATCGAGCCCACGGAGGAGCAGATTGCCGCGTATTATGAACAGGCAAAAGAAAATTTCAAGCGGGAGGAGTCCTTCAAGGCTCGGCACATCTTGATTGCGGTGGCCCCGGATGCCACCCCGGAGGTGAAGGAGCAGGCCCGGTATAAAGCGGAAGAGCTGCGCAGCCAACTCATAAAAGACAGCGGTCAATTCCCCCGGCTTGCCGCCAGTTTTTCCGGCTGCGCCAGATCAAAGGATCAGGGCGGGGAGTTGGGCTCCATCCAGCGCGGTTTCATGCCCCCGGAATTTGATGCAGCGGCCTTTGCCCTGTCTCCGGGAGAAATCAGTGAGGTTGTTGCCACCAAATACGGCTTTCACATCATCCAGGTGATCGATAAAAGTCCGGCCGGCTATGCCACGCTTGCGGAGATGCATGATTTCATCAGCAAGTACCTGGCAGGGGACATGGCCGCGAAAAAAAAGATCGCCCATATCGAAGAGCTGAGGAAGAAGGCGGACATTGTGGTCTTGCTCAACTGAGCTGCACAATTTGTAATGTGTTCATCTGCTAAGCCGTTGTTCAAAAAATGCAGCAAACGACATAAAAGGGACTGTAACGGAATGGTTGGAAAAGTAATGGTTATTTCGTAACGGCTCCTAAAGGAAAAACCGTCAGATTATTTTCTTCGGTGAATGAAATGAAAAACAGCAGGTATGCTCCAGGAACGACAGTTTTTTCAATAACTAATTTTTTTCAGCAGCGCAGGCTGTTTTTTGTCTCCGCCTTTCTGCTGGCAACGTTTTATTTCTCTGCCTGTGGGACAAGCCGGGCCAACCTCGCAGGCGGAACATCCGGCGGCGGCATGACCGGCGGGGACGGCCTGCCCACAGAGGCGGATTGCCGCAGCTGTCATGACAATCTCGTTTTGTTCCCCATGCTGGGAGAAACCAATGCCAACAAACATCATCTGCTGGTGGGCAGCCAGGTCATCCTGACCACCGCCCCGCCGGGGGTGGAGCCTGGTGAGACTTACGACTGTCTGTTCTGTCATCCTTCCGTCTGGGACCCCGAGATACCCGGTTACACGGTTTCGCTGTTCCGGGACTGTCTGGTCTGTCATCCGGTGGAAACAGTGTCCGGCCCGCCGCAGATGCGGGGCAGCAACCGTCACCATAAGCTGGGCTACAGCTGCAGTGTCTGCCACGAACAACGCAGATAAAAAATGAAAAGCAACAAAATGAAATGAAGTTAATCTGGAAAGACAAATGATGAGCAAAGACCATGAAAAACCGATGCAGATTTATTTATCCTCTGCTGATCGTGCCGCTGGCCGTGCTGTCCTCTTCGGCAATAGCCAAAGTGCAGGGGCCCTGTTCCGCCTGTCATACCATGCACAACAGCCAGGGTGGCCAACAGATGGTGGAGGGTGATAAGGGGGTGCAGGAAACACTGCTGGTTGATGACTGTGTAGGCTGCCACAGCAGCAGCGGCAGCGCAACCATTGTTGATATGGGCAACGGTGACCGGGTGCCCATTGTCTTCAACACCGTTGAACCAACCTATCCGCCGGACGGCTCCGCCTCTTCCGCCCTGGCCGGCGGCAATTTCTACTGGGTGGCCCAGGTGGGCGGGGATAACAAGGGTCACAACGTTTACGGTATTTCCGACGCGGACAGCGTCCTGTCCGGGCCGGCCTGGACCTTTTTCGCGCCGGGTCATTCGACCTCCTGTTCTCCCTGCCATGATACCTTGGCGACCGAGAACAGCGGCTGCAAAGGCTGTCACTACCCCCGCCATCATGCGGGCGGCACCTCCGAGGTGGCCGAGGCCTCAAGCGGCTGGTACCGTTTCCTCGGCGCCCTGCCGGCCATGATGGCCGATCCCACCTCATTCGGGGTCAAGGGCATTGAAGAGGAAAATTGGGAACAGAATCCCGCGGCGTCACGACATAACGGCTACTTCGGCACCTCGGAGGTTTACGCCAAAGAGACCTTCATGACCCGTTACACCATCGGTCAGTTCTGCAGCGGCTGCCACGGCAACTTTCATCATGAGATGAACGATGGTCAGCCGGTTGATTATAACGGCGCCTGGCTGCGCCATCCCTCGGATGTGGTTATCCCCAACAGCGGCGAGTTCGCGGAGATGAATGGGTACAATCCCCTGGTGCCGGTGGCCAAGACCAATCTCGTCGGCATGAAGAACTCCGCCACGGTGGAGCTTGGTCAGGACGTGGTGACCTGCATCTCCTGCCATCGGCCCCACGGTTCGCCCTATCCGGACATGCTGCGCTGGGATTACGACACCTGTGTGTCAGGCACGGAAAATGATGAATGCGGCTGCTTTGTCTGCCATACAGCCAAGGATAATTAAAGATGTAAGCGATCACTGGTATGAGAGCCTGTGATCGCTTACCGGCCCTTGCCCCTGTTTTTTCTCGCCTCAGCCGCCCCGGTACAGGGGATATTCCCGGTCATGGCCGCACGAAACCATAGGCCGGGCACCGCCTTTTTGCAGCGGCGCCGCTCCCCTGGAGATCCACGCTAACATCTTTACGCCGCCACAGCGCTTCGCATTTCCGTTGATTTGCGCAGGTAATAGCGGTAATCCCCCTCGTAGATCCGCATCTCGCCGTGGTCGATTTCAAAGACCCGTTGCACCAGCGAGCGCAGGAAATGGCGGTCATGGCTGACCAGCACCACCGTGCCGGTGAATTTCTGCAGGGCCTCCAGCAGGATCTCCCGGGACTGGATATCAAGATGGTTGGTGGGCTCGTCGAGAATCAGCAGGTTCAGCGGCCGGGCCAGCAGGGTGGCCAGCACCACCCGGCTCTTTTCGCCGCCGGAGAGGTTGGCGATGCGTCTTGTCCACCTCATCGCCCTGGAAGAGGAAGGCGGCGCACAGGTTGCGCACCACGCCGATGGTGGCCTGGGGCATGGCGTCCTGCACGGTTTCGAACACGGTCTTTGCCGGGTCGAGGAGGTCCATGGCGTGCTGGCTGAAGTAGCCGATGTTGACGTTGGCCCCGATCGTGACGCTGCCGGTGGTCGGCTCGGTCTGGCCGGCCAGCACCTTGAGAAAGGTGGATTTGCCGGCGCCGTTCACGCCGACCACGGCGATCTTCTCCTGCCGCCGGATCATGCCGCGAGACGCCGCCGAAGACCGATCTTCTGGCCGCCGTCCGGCAGGGGCCAGACCTTGCCGAGACTCTCCAGGCGTCACCACATCATCACCGCTGCGCGGCGGCTCGGCAAACTCGAACCTGATGATCTTCTGCTCCGGCGGCAGCTCGATGCGCTCGATCTTCTCGATCTTCTTCACCCGCGACTGCACCTGGGCGGCATGGGAGGCGCGGGCGGCGAAGCGGGCGATGAACTCCTCCTCCTTGGCCAGCATCTCCTGCTGGCGGCGGTAGCTGGCCAGCAGCTGCTCGCGCCGGATCTCCCGTTCGCGCAGGTAAAAGTCGTAGTTGCCGCTGTAGGTGGTGATGGTGCTGGTTGGCCACCTCGATGATGCGGGTGACGATGCGGTTCATGAAATCGCGGTCATGGCAGGTCATGAGCAGCGCGCCCTTGAATTCGCTGGCCAGCCAGTCTTCCAGCCAGATGATCGACTCCACGTCCAGATGGTTGGTGGGCTCGTCCAGCAGCAGCACATCGGGGTTGAGGGTCAGGATCTTGGCCAGGGCGATGCGCATCTTCCAGCCGCCGCTGAAGGATTCCACCGGGCGGTGGTAGTCGTCCGGGCCGATGCCGAGGCCGGTGAGCACGGCCTGGGCCCGGACTTCCAGGTCGTAGCCGCCGCGGTGCTCGAACTCCTCCACGCGCATCGCCGTAGCGCTCGAGCAGCGCCGCCATCTCATCATCCGCCATGGGCTGCGCCCATGGCCGCCTCCATCTCCCGCATCTCCTCGCCCAGAGCTGCACCACCTCGCCGGCCGCGGCCATCACCTCCTCCAGGGCCGAGCGGCCGGACATGTCGCCCACATCCTGGGAGAAGTAGCCGATGACGGTTTTCTTCGGCGCAGGAGATCTCGCCGCTGTCCGGTTCCTCCTCGCCGGTGATCAGGCGGAAGATGGTGGTCTTGCCGGCGCCGTTGGGGCCGACCAGGCCGGTGCGGGTGCCGGGCAGGATCTGGAGGCTGGCGTTCTGGAAAAGGATCTGCGAGCCGTGCTGTTTGGTGATGTTGGTCAGATGAATCATGGGTAACTCCGGAGAAAATCGCAGATTTTAGCATGACAGGGCCGGCAGTGCAAGGGGAATGTTCCAGCGTTCCAGCGTTTGAACGTTCAAACGTTTAAACGTTTAAACGCTGGAACGTTAAAAAAAGGCGCGTGGTTTGAGGTGAACAGGTGGGGGTCGCGGCGGATAATGGCGGCAATGGCCGGATGGCGTTTGAACTCCCGGTCCAGGAAACGCCGGACCTTGCTGCGATGCCAGCCCAGGGGGTGGGCGAAGTCGGTGTAGAGCGAGAGGTCGCCCTGGTAAAAGTCACTGGTCCGCAAGGCTTGGGCCTCCGGGCCGCAGACCGGCATGTTGAACACGGCCAGGTTAAGAAAGGTGATGGCCTCGTGGTGGGCCACGGCAAAGTCCAGGGTGCGCCGCGCCGCGGGTAAGGTCTCGGCCGGGGTGCCGAAGAGCAGGTAGACATAGGTGGCGATGCCCGCCTGCCTGAGCGCGGCCAAAACCTCGGAAACCATGGTAAGGGAGATGCCCTTGTCCATGGCATCCAGCACGCCCTGGTCGCCGGATTCCAGCCCCAGCTTGAGCATCAGGCAGCCGGACCGGCGCAGGGACCGGCAGAAATCATGATCAGCCAGCAGCGGGCTCACCCTGGCAAAGCCGTACCAGTTGACCCCCGGCGGCCGGGCGGACCAAAGCCCGCATCAGGGCAGGGCTGACGGCGTTGTCCAGCAGATGCAGCAGCACCGGTTCGGTCCGGGCGGTCAGCTGTCCCAGGTCATCCAGCACCTGTTCCGGGGGCAGGGCGCGGTAGGGGTTGCCTTCCGCCTTTTCCGGGCAGAAGGAGCAGCGGTTCCAGTAGCAGCCGGAAGAGGCGGCATAGGGCAGGATGAAGCCCGGGGCCAGGTAGCCGGCCAGGGGCAGGCCGGTGAAATCCGGGCCATGATATTGCGGTCGCGGGCTGCCGCCCAGAAGGGCCAGCAGCGGCTCCTCCCCCGGCCCGGCCACCAGGTGATCGACCAGGCCCATAAAGGGATTGCGCCAGCCGGGGTTGCTGAGCCAGGAGGTGATCAGCCCGCCGCCCAGCACCACCGGCAGCCCGGGAAAGTTCTGTTTGATAAAGCCGATCATGGCAAAGGTGCACAGGGCCTGGCTCAGATAATTAAGCGAAAAACCAACCATGGCCGGGCGGGTTTCCTCGATCAGTTCGGTCAGCCGCCTGGAAAAATAGGGGTAGAAGATGTTGCCGGCGGGACGACTCGCGGCCCTGAGCAGGTCGGCGCTGTTGAGGGGCGACAGCTCCTTATCCTGGTAATTGGCGAGGCCGAGCAGCAGCTGCGGTCTGCCCGCCAGTTCCACCACCCGGTTGACATCGGCCACGGCCCGCTGGTAGCGGTCGGGATTGCGGTAGAGTTCCGGGCTGCGCAGGGCGGCAAGGTTGGCCGCCGCGTCACGGCAGGCCCGGCGGCTCCAGTTGTCCGCAGCCGGATGAGGCGCGGCGAGCAGAGAGAGCAGCCCTTCCAGGCTGGCGTCCAGCAGGGTGCAGGGCAGGCCGTGGCCGCGCAGCACCCCGGCCAGCCGGGCGATGCCGGCCGGCGGTTCACAGGGCTTGGCAATGGGGGGATGGATGAGCAGCATGGGCGCAGGCTTTGGGTTGTGGGTGACGTATCGGTTTTAGGCGAGCAGGCAGCCATGGATTTTCCCGGGGCGGGCATGACATCATGGCGGCGTGTTCATAAAAAAATTCAACTTTCTGAGTTGTGGTAACATGTTGAAATTAAATTGATATCCTCATGGTCCCCGCAGCTTGTTTCCAGAGAATTCAGAAGCCAGAATCAGGAGCCAGAATAAAACGTAATAAAATCAACGATTCTGATTGTCTCCTGTCTCCTGAATTCCCATGACGGAGATCAGAACAGCAACTATGTCACAAAAATATCGTTATTTCGAAAAATAGATCAAGTCAGAAAGTTGAGTAAAAAAACTCATAACAGATTTGCCCGGCATCTACCATTTATTCCGCGCCAGCTTCTGATTTCCTCCAGCCCATTTTCTGGGATGACCGCTGCAAGTGGCTGAAGTGTCGCAATTTACCGTCGTTTTACCCGGCTGTGGCCAAGGGCTTATCCGCTGATTGACTGGCTGCGAAAAAAAATAAAAACCCCTGTTGCCGCTCACCACTGGGGATAGAGGTGCTGTGGAGAAAAGGGGAATATTTTGCTGTTGAAGTTGTCCGGGGAAAATGCGATATTCTTTGCCTCGTGCCTGAATAGCAATACATGCCCGCCCGGCCGGGACTCGCCGAAAGACGGGAATGTCCTTAACCTGTGGTTTATAAAGAGTAAACATTGTTTAAAAAGAAAAAAGCCGCCCCCAAAAAGGGGCAGAAAAAGAAAAGCAGGCCGCTGCGTTCGAGCTTCATCAGGGTTGCCATCATTGTTCTGGTTCTTTCCTCCGTTGCCTTCAGCCTCTACGCCAATTACCTGGACAAGGTGATCCGGGCCAAGTTTGACGGCAAGCGCTGGTCGATTCCCGCCGTGGTCTATGCCCGGCCCCTGGAACTCTATCCCGATCTGGCCTTTACCCCGGAGATGCTCGCGGAGGAGCTGCAGCTCGGCGGCTACCGCGAGGACCAGCAGGCAACAGCCCCAGGCGGTTACGACCGCCGGGGCAATGTCATGCACCTGGTCACCAGGGATTTTTATTTTACCGACGGTCCGGAAAAATCCACGGCCGTGACCGTCGAGTTTGCCGGCCAGCGGGTGGCGGCCATCACCCGGACCGATACCGGCGAGAGGCTGCCCCTGGTGCGGATTGATCCGGCCCGCATCGGCAGTTTCCATCCCCGTGAACATGAGGACCGCATCCTGCTCAAGAGGTCCGATCTGCCGGATCTGCTGGTCAAATCCCTGGTTGCCGTTGAAGACCAGCATTTCTATTTCCATTTCGGGGTTGATCCCTTTGCCATTCTCCGGGCCATGTTTGTCAATCTGCGGGCCGGCGAAACCGTGCAGGGCGGCAGCACCCTCACCCAGCAGCTGGTCAAGAATTTTTTCCTCAACAACCAGCGCACCCTGGGCCGCAAGATCAACGAGGCCATCATGGCCTTGCTGCTGGAGATGCATTACACCAAGGACGAGATCCTCACCGCCTATGCCAATGAGATTTTTCTCGGCCAGGACGGGGGCAGGGCGGTGCATGGTTTCGGCCTGGCCAGCCAGTTCTATTTCCGCCGGGACGTCAAGGATCTTTCCCCTGACCAGGTTGCCATGCTGGTCGGCATGATCAAGGGTCCGTCCTATTACGATCCGCGCCGCAACGAGGAGCGCTGTCTGCAGAGAAGGCAGGTGGTGCTGGAGATGATGCGGGCCGGTAATGTCATCACCGAGGAGCAGTTCCAGACGGCCAAGGCTGCCAAATTGGAGAGCAGCGACACCATCATGAGCGGTTTTAACCGCTATCCGGCCTTTTTCGAGCTGGTCCGCCGCCAGCTGGACCGGGATTACCGCGAGGAAGACCTCACCGGCGACGGCCTGAAGATCCTCACCACCCTTGATCCCCAGGTGCAGATGAAGGTGGAAAAACATCTGGCGGCAACCATCGCCACCCTGGAGAAACGCACAAACCGCAAGGGGCTTGAGGGGGCGGTGGTGGTCAGCAGCAGGGAAGGGGGCGAGATCCTGGCCCTGGCCGGCGGCCGCCATCCCCTGAAACCCGGCTTCAACCGGGCCCTGGACGCCCAGCGCCCCATCGGCTCGCTGGTCAAGCCCGCCGTCTATCTCACCGCCCTGGCCAACGGCTACACCCTGGCCACCCCGGTGGATGACGTGGCCGTGACCCTGGCCAGTGCCGGCACCAAGAAGTGGCGGCCAGCCAATTTCGACAAAAGGGAACATGGCCGGGTGCCCCTGTATGAGGCCCTGGCCCACTCCTATAACCTGGCCACCATCCGGGTGGGCCTGGATGTGGGAGTGGCTAAGGTGATCGACAACGTCAGGCGCCTGGGGGTTGACCGGGACTTTTCCCCCTATCCTTCCTTTCTGCTGGGCGCGGCCCCCATGTCGCCCCTGGAGGTCTCCCAGATGTTCCAGACCCTGGCCTCCGGCGGTTTTTATCAGCCCCAGCGGGTCATCGGCAGTGTGCTGACCGCCGACAACAAGGTGGTCAAACGCTTCGGCCTGTCCGTGGAACAGCGCTTCCCGGCGGATATCATCTTCCTGCTCAACAATGCCCTGAAACGGGTGGTGAGCGAGGGGACGGCCGAGTCCCTGGCCAGCTATGTCCCGGACTATATCAAGGTTGCCGGGAAAACCGGGACCTCGGATGATCTGCGGGACAGCTGGTTTGCCGGCTTCACCGGGGATAAGCTCGCCGTGGTGTGGATCGGCCGGGATGACAACAAGCCGACCAGATTGACCGGTTCCGCCGGGGCCATGGTGGTGTGGGGCAAGATCATGCAGTCTCTGCCGCTCCAGCCCCTGGAACTGGCCGAACCGGAGGGAATCGAATGGGCCAGGGTGGATACGGCTTACCTGGGCTCGTTTACTGATTACTTCGGGGAAAAGGCCTGGCTGCCCTTTATTGCCGGCACCACCCCGGGGCAGAGCGTGACGACCGCTCAGCAGCAGCCGGCCCAGCAGGCACCACCGCCCCCCGGGCAGCGGCGCAAGAGCGGCACCGGCCTGTGGGACAAGATCCGCAGCCTGTTCCATTGATGGGAGCAAGAAGTGAGGAGTGAGGAGTGAGGAGTAAGGAGTGGGTGCGTAGGGGCGGTTCGCGAACCGCCCTGGTATGGGGCGTGGACGTAGGGGCTGGCCTTGTGCCTGCCCTGTGAAAAGTGAGAGAAGAGTGAGAAGGGCGAAGGGTGAAGGCGGCCCTGATGCGGCAGCAAGATAAAATCCGTCAAGATCAGGTAGATGAAAGTGAGGAAAACATGAAAACAGCAAACCGCAGCCATGGAGGCAATCCCTTCTGGGTTACCGGGCTGCTTTTAGCCCTCACCCTGCTGCTGCACGGCTGTGCCGCCAGACAGCCGGCCAGGGAACCGGTGATCAGCAAACCGCCGGCGCAGGAGAAGACAGCCGCCGGCGCGCTCCTTGCCAGTGCGCATCAATCGGTGCAGGCCGGCCAGTTCAACCGGGCCGAGGTGACCCTGGAACGGGCCCTGCGCGTTGAGCCCCGCAATGCCAGACTCTGGCATGAGATGGCCCAGGTGAAGTACGGGCAGGAGGATTACGGACAGGCGGTGCAGTTCTGCCTGAAGGCAAACAGCCTGGCGGGCCGGGATGCCGCCCTGATCAGACAGAACTGGCAGCTGATGTCCAGGGCCTATGCCAAAATGGGCGATAAGGACAAGGCGCAGCAGGCCAGAATAAAGGCCGAGGCGGCAAACTGAGATGAGTACGCAAGCTGACCCGCATCAGCTGATGATTGCCCGGGAGCTGCAGCTGTCAGCCGGGCAGGTGGCGGCCACTGCCAAGCTGCTGGCCGAGGGGGCGACGGTCCCCTTTATCTCCCGCTACCGCAAAGAGGCGACCGGCATGCTGGATGAGGTGCAGATTGCCGCGATCCGCGACCAGCTGGCCAGACTGGCGGAGCTCGACAAGCGGCGCCAGGCCATTGTCGCCTCCCTGGCCGAGCGTGAGCTGCTGACCGGCGAACTGCAGGCCGCGGTGCAGGGCGCCGCAAGCCTGGCGGTGCTGGAGGATATTTATCTGCCGTACCGGCCCAAACGCCGGACCCGCAGCCTGATCGCCAGGGAAAAGGGGCTGGAGCCCCTGGCCCAATCCATTTTCACCGGCAAATGTACTCCCTCTCAGCCCCAGGATTTTGTCAGCGGGGAAAAGGGGGTTGCCACCCCAGATGATGCCCTGGCCGGGGCCCGGGACATCATCGCCGAGTGGATCAGCGAGGATGCGCCGCTGCGCGCCCGGCTGCGGACGTCTCTTTGCCGACAAGGCCGTCATCACCTCCGCGGTGGTGAAAAAAAATCAGGAAAGCGGCGTCAAGTTCCGCGATTATTTCGACTGGCAGGCCCCTGCGGCCAAAACCCCGGGCCACCGGCTGCTGGCCATGTTCCGCGGCGAAAATGAAAAGGTGCTGACCCTTGCCCTGCGGCCCCCGGAAAAAGATGTCCTGCCCATGCTGCAGCGGCTGTTTGTCAAGAAAAACGATTTCTGCGGCCAGCAGCTCAGTCTGGCCGTGGAGGACAGCTACAGGAGACTGCTGGCCCCGTCCCTGGAAAATGAGCTGCGCGCAAATCTCAAGGAGCGGGCGGACAAAGAGGCGATCCAGGTCTTTGCCGACAACCTCAGACAGCTGCTGCTTGCCCCTCCCCTGGGACAGAAGCGGGTCATGGCCCTTGACCCGGGTTTCCGCACCGGCGCCAAACTGGTCTGCCTGGACGGCCAGGGAAAGCTGCTTGATTTCACCGCCATCTATCCCACCCATGCCGAGCGCAAGCAGGAGGAGGCGGGCCGGGTGGTGGTGGAGCTGTGCCGCAAGCACGCCATCGAGGCCATTGCCATCGGCAACGGCACGGCCGGCCGGGAAACCGAAAGTTTTGTCCGGGCCCTCGGCCTGCCTGAGGCTATCATCATCACCATGGTGGATGAGAGCGGTGCCTCGATCTACTCCGCCTCCGAGGTTGCCCGGGCGGAGTTCCCCGATCATGACGTGACGGTGCGCGGGGCGGTTTCCATCGGCCGGCGGCTGCAGGACCCCCTGGCCGAGCTGGTGAAGATCGATCCCAAGGCCATCGGCGTGGGCCAGTACCAGCATGATGTCAACCAGAGTGAGCTGAAAAAAGGGCTGGAGGATGTGGTGGTCAGCTGCGTCAACAGCGTCGGGGTGGAGGTCAACACGGCGAGCCTGGAGCTGCTCACCTATGTTTCCGGCCTGGGTCCGGCCCTGGCCAGGAATATTGTCGCCTTCCGCAACGAGCAGGGTCCGTTCACCGGCAGGCAGCAGCTGCTCAAGGTGCCCCGGCTCGGGGCCAAGGCCTTTGAGCAGTGCGCCGGGTTTCTCCGCATCCATGGGGCGAAAAATCCCCTGGACGCAAGCGGCGTGCATCCGGAGCGCTATGGCGTGGTGCAGCAGATGGCCCGGGATGCGGGCTGCACCGTGGCTGAGCTGATCGAGCAGGATGCCAAACGCAAGTCCATTGATATCGCCCGCTACGTGTCCGACAGCGTCGGCCTGCCCACCCTCACCGACATCATGGCCGAGCTTGCCAAACCGGGCCGCGACCCCCGCCGGACCTTTTCTTTGTTTGCCTTCAGCCCGGGCATCAACACCATTGATGATCTGGAGCCCGGCATGAAACTGCCCGGTATTGTCACCAATGTGACGAAATTCGGGGCCTTTGTCGATCTCGGCGTGCATCAGGACGGCCTGATCCACATCAGCCAGCTGGCCGACCGCTTTGTCCGTGATCCGGCGGAGGTGGTCAAGGTGCGGCAGCAGGTGACGGTGCGGGTGGTCGAGGTGGACCGGCAGCGAAAACGCATCGCCCTTTCCCTGCGGGATTGATAAAGCTGAGTTGAGCAGCTTGTCTGCTCAAACGAAACTTATACCCTTGTGGTATAAAGCTGAGTTGAGCAGCTTGTCTGCTCAAACGAAACTTATACCCTTGTGGTATAAAGCTGAGTTGAGCAGCTTGTCTGCTCAAACGAAACTTATACCCTTGTGGTATAAGAAGCGTTTTGCTTTACAGGTGTTACCACGGTGTGATACAAAATAGGGAGGGGCTGCCAGGGTTTTCGCCTGTCGGCTCATCATGTCAACCCTGAACGCGGGAAATATCTGTTCGCCTATGGCCGGGAAAAAAGACTCCATCCTCATTGCCTCTCCGCTCATCTCCTGCAATCCCTTCTGCGCCGAGCTGAAAGAGAAGGGGCTGCCCTATGACTCGGTGTGGATGCAGATCGGCCATGTCATCAGGCATCTTGACCTGGTGACCTGTCTGTCCGACGAGCAGAAGCAGATGGTCAGGGAGGCCTTTGACGAGTATCTCAAGCTGCTGCCTGGAAGAGCCAAGGCCGATGTGGAGGGTCTGGGCCGGGATTTCCTGGGTGAGATCGACAAGTTGAAAAGAACCGGAGTGGCCAAGGCGCTCAAGCTGGAACAGGACTTTAACGCCGAACTGCTCACTGCCGTCAGCAAGAACCTGCATCAGCTCTGCCTGATTATCGGCAAGGCCGACCCTTGCGGTATGATCGAAAGCCTTAAGGCCGACACCCTGAAGTCCATCAAGTCAGCCAGGAGCAGGGACGAGATCCTCAACATCGTCGAGGCCGGGTTCACCGATCTCCATAAAAAGGTGAAAACCAGCCAGGAAAAGATGGAAATTTCCCTGGAGAGCCTGCTGGTGCTGGAGTCCAACGCCATCATCGACAAGCTGACCGGCATCTTCAACCGGCGCTTCTTTGATCAGGAACTGCCCAAGATCGTTGAAACCTTTTTTGATAAGAAGGGGAAGGTGCCCTTTACCCTGCTGCTGCTTGATATCGACCGGTTCAAGGAAATAAACGACACCTTCGGCCATTTCATCGGCGACAGGGCCCTGCAGCGGGTGGCCGCCATCATCCAGAACAACTGCCGGGCCGGCATCGATTCCCCCATCAGGCTCGGCGGCGACGAGTTCGCCCTGTTTCTCATCGGCACCAATGAGGCCAATGCGGTCAAAAAGGCGGAAACCATCCGGCAGGAAATATCGAAGCGGGCCATGCGCTTCACCCAGCGGGAAACCGATGCCGCGCCCCATGATGTTTCCTTCATCGCCCAGGTGAGTATCGGGGTGTGCGAGCTTGATATCTCCTGGAAGGACAAGGCCCCCAATGATCTCAACCGGAACCCGCTCCTCGGTGAAGCTGCCGATGATAGCCCCATTTCCAGGCTGACCCGCATGCTGGCGGAATCAGCGGATCAGGCTCTGTACCGGGCCAAGGATATGGGCCGCAACCAGGTGCGGGCCTTCCGCCAGGGGTGATTGCCTTTTTTCTGCAGGTTTTATAACCTTTTCAGACGACCCGAAAGCCATTTTCTCCCTCCTGGTGCAGCTTCACTGAGGCGGGGATGCGGGGCTCCAGCTCGGCACCCCTTGTCCCGGTATTTGCCGGAACAGCATGTTCTGCCCGGAAAACGAGTATCTATTTCAATAACTCCTCTGA
Organism: uncultured delta proteobacterium; assembly: GCA_963729825.1. Lineage (GTDB taxonomy): Bacteria > Desulfobacterota > Desulfobulbia > Desulfobulbales > SURF-16 > SURF-16. Next base: position 50,593 of record CAVSQR010000061.1, read on the forward strand.
TTTATGCATCATTTGATCTTTTTGCTCTATTCCGGTGGTCGCTGACTCTCCCAGCAGGGAAACAATATACAAAACTACCCCTAAGAACAGCGCCAGCATGAGCAGTTTGAAAAATTCTTTCGGCTTCAGATAGCCGAAAATACACAAGGCTCCAATAATGGCAAGAGCTATTGCTTTATGGTTCTGGAAAAAAAACTGGCATTTTTCGCTTAGTGTATTGAAGTTCATATGATTCCCATATGCTGAAGTGAGGCCTGAATCGGTAAACGTTCATTTGCTGGTTTTGTAACATATTGAAATAGCGTATGATATTGTTAGATTTCCCGTTTCCCGCCACGGATTCAGCTTGGCAAGAATGGTTGCTTTATGATATTGAATAATGAAAGGGTTTGTCCAGCATAGAGATTATTTGTTGTGACACCTGAACAGACAAAAAAACTCTTTGACCCGGAGATTGGCCCAAAAGAATATTGGCGGGCGGCGCCACCTATGGGGATTGGCGCTGCATGTTGATCTGGAGAAGAGGTAAAAAGAGGTAAGGAAATGTTAAAAAAAACAGCCTTTGTTCTTGTCTTGAGCGTTATGATGATCCCCTTGTATCCATCGGTGGGGAGGTGTTGGCATTATCCATCGTCGAACTATCATCATTCTTCGCATGGTTATCACGGCGATGACGCGCTGTGGTGGGGATTGGGCGGTCTTCTGCTTGGCACGTTCATCGCGGCTGCGACTCTACCGCCAGCACCACCACCAGCTCCGCCGGTGGTCTACGTTCAGCCGCAGCAACCGCAGACACGGGTATATACCTATCCGCCATACGTACCGCAGGGTATGTGCCGTTGGGAACGTCTCATGCTGGACGGGTATGGGAGGATGGTGTTGGATCAATATGGCCGGCCGGTGAAGGAATACACCATCGGCTCATGCCAGTATCCGCCATATTGACCTGTGAGAAGTTGCGTTGTTACCCATAAAGAGGCCCAGTTGTCAGGTTTTTTCATCCTGAATTTGCAGTGTTGAATTGATGTAACTGATATTCTGCAATCCCCCAGTCGCATCTGTAAAAAACGTTTTGTATCAAACAGTTAGCTGATTTGCCTGAGGCCAGGCTTTCCCCCCGTAGATTCTTCCGAGGAGCCGCTTATTTCCCTCTTTACCGAACCCCCCGCTCCGTGATTCAATGGAGCAGTCCGTTTAATCACATTGCCCATTCCAAGCAAAAGGTGCAACAATGAACAAGTTTATCAAAATCTTCGCCGGAGCGCTCCTCGGGGTGGCTCTGCTGCTGAGTGGCCTCTGCGAACGGGCGGCGGCCGGCACCGAAGTACTGCGCTCCACCCTGGACAACGGCCTGCGGGTCATCATCGTTGTTGATCGCCTGGCGCCGGTGGCAGCCGTTCAGATCAATTATCTGGTGGGCGCCAACGAGACCCCATCGGGTTTTCCCGGCACCGCCCATGCCCTGGAGCACATGATGTTTCGCGGCAATCCCGGCCTTTCGGCTGATCAGTTCGCCACCATCATGGCCGCGCTGGGGGGCGACTCCAACGCTGCCACCCAGCAGACGGCGACCCAGTACTTTGTCACCACCCCGGTGGAGGAACTGGAAGCGGCCCTGCGGGTCGAGGCGATCCGCATGCGCGGCGTGCTCGCCACGGAGGAGTCTGTGGGTCAAGGAGCGGGGAGCCATCGAACAGGAGGTTGCCCAGGACCTGTCCGAACCGATGTATGTCTTTCACACCCGCCTGCTGGCGCATATGTTCGCCGGCACCCCTTACGCCATTGATGCCCTGGGCGACAAACCCTCCTTTGACAAGACCACCGGGGCGATGCTCAGGCAGTTTCATGAACAGTGGTACGGGCCGAACAACGCCATCCTGGTCATTGTCGGCGATGTCGATCCGGCCCGGACCTTAGCCTCGGTGCGCGATCTTTTTGCCGATATCCCCAGCCGGCCCGCGCCCCAACGGCCGCAGGTCAAGCTCGGCCCGTTGACCCTGGCCAAGCTCGATATGGAAACCGATCTGCCCTACGGCCTGGCGGTGGTGGCCTACCGCCTTCCCGGTTACGACAGTCCGGACTATGCCGCCGGCCGGATTCTCGGGGATGTGCTCGACAGTCAGCGCGCCCGGCTTTACGATCTGGTGACCGAAGGGGCCGCCCTCTCCGCCGGCTTCTCCGGGGAAGAGCAGGCCCCGGCCTCCCTGGCTTACGCTGCTGCGGCCTTTCCCAAGGGCGGTGATGGTGCGGCCCTGATCCAGCGGCTCAAGGGGATCATCGAGGATTACCGCCGCGATGGGGTCCCCGCTGAGCTGGTGGAGGCGGCCAAGGCCAAGGAAATCGCCACGGCCCAGTTCGCCTGGAATTCCACCTCGGGCCTGGCCTTTGCCTGGTCCCAGGCCGTGGCCGTGGAAGGGCGGACCGCACCTGATGACGATATCGAGGCGATCAGCAGGGTGACCGCAGCCGAGGTCAACCGGGTGGCCCGGGACTATCTGCACGGTGAGACCGCCGTTACCGCGGTGCTCACCCCCCGGGATGGCGGCAAACCGATGAACGTCGCCGGCACGCGCAGCAAGGAGGCCTTCGCGCCCAAGGAGGTCAAACCCGTGGCGCTGCCCGCCTGGGCCGAAGGGATCGGCGAACTCCAGGTCCCGGCCCCGCCGCCGGCCCCCCGCGAGTTCCAGCTGGACAATGGCCTGCGGTTGATTGTTTTGCCCTCGGAGGTCAGCCCCACCGTCTCTCTTTACGGCGAGGTCCGAACCCGGCCCGAGATCCAGGAGCCGCCAGGCAAGGAGGGGGTCTCGGCGGTGCTGGCCGACCTTTTCTCCTACGGCACCACCAGTCTTGACCGGATCGCCTTTCGCAAGGCCCTGGACGACATCGCCGCAGGCGCCACGGCCGGCAGCGATTTTTCCCTGCTGACCCTGGCTGACAAGTTTGAACAGGGGGTGGCCCTGCTGGCCGATAACCTCCTGCATCCGGCCCTGCCTGCCGCCGCCTTTGCCGTGGTGCGGCAGGAGCAGGCCGGCGCCCTGGCCGGAGAACGTCAGAGCCCGGACTATCATGCCCGGCGTGCCCTGCTCACCGCCCTGTTCCCGGCCGCTGATCCGGTGATCCGGGAAGCCACCCCGGAAACCGTGGGGGCCTTGAGTCTTGCTGACGTCAAGGCATACTACCGGCAGGTGTTCCGCCCCGATATGACCACCATTGTCGTTGTCGGCCGCATCGAGCCGGAAGAGGCGCGCCGGGTGATCGCCCGCCAATTCGGGGCCTGGCGGGCCGCCGGTCCGCAGCCCGTGATCGATCTGCCGCCGGTCCCGCCCAGCCAGCCTTCGGCCCACCTCGTCCCTGATCCCGGCCGGGTGCAGGACCTGGTGATGCTCGCCCAGGTGGGGAACCTCCGCCGGTCGGATAGCGATTATTACCCCCTGCAGATCGGCATGCACGTCCTCTCCGGCGGGTTCTACGCCACCCGGTTTTTCCGGGACCTGCGGGAGGAATCCGGTCTGGTTTACACGGTGGACGGGCGGCTCGACGCCGGCCCGAACCGTTCGGTCCTCACCGTTTCCTACGGCTGCGATCCGGAAAACGTCGGCAAGGCAAGGGACTTGATTGTCCGGGATCTGCGGGCCATGCAGCAGGAGGATGTCTCGGCGGATGAGTTGCGGCAGGCCAAGATGCTGTTGCTGCGCCGGATTCCCCTGTCCCGGGCCAGTGTCGGCGGGATTGCCGCCCAGTATCTGGAACTGGTGCGGGACAAACTCCCCCTGGACGAGCCGCAGCAGGCGGCGCAGCGGATTGTCGGCATCAGTGCCGAAGAGGTGCGGGAGGCCTTTGCCGGACGGATCAGGCCCGACGACCTGGTGCAGGTTACCCAGGGGCCGACGCCGCAGTGACCGAAAGATTCATGAGTATTTCATTACCCAGCGATCAGCCCCGGGCGGCCGTGAAATCCCCCGGCCGCTGGCAGGTATTTCTGCTGGTGGCCGTGGGCATCTTCATGGCCACCCTGGATGGGTCCATCGTTAATATTGCGGTGCCGACCATCATGAAGGAGCTGAACGTATCAGTGGCCGCGGTCCAGTGGGTGGTCATGATCTATTTGCTCACCATAACCTCGCTGCTGCTCAGTTTCGGGCGGCTGAGCGATATCCATGGCCGCCGCCGGGTTTACAGCCTGGGGCTGCTGGTTTTTTCTGCGGGCTCACTGTGCTGCGGCCTGGCCGCCGGCATCGTGTGGCTGATTGCGGCGCGCCTGTTCCAGGGGTTTGGGGCGGCCATGATCATGGCCTGCACCCCGGCGCTGATCGTTGACACCTTTCCCCCGGCGGAACGGGGCCGGGCCCTGGGATTTGTCGGTTCGGTGGTGGCCTCCGGACTGACCACCGGCCCGGTGGTCGGCGGGCTGCTGCTGCATTTTTTTTCCTGGCGGGCCATCTTCCTGGTGAATATCCCCATCGGTCTGGCCACCGCCGCCGTAGTCCATACCGTGCTCAAGGGCAGCGAGGCGGACAGCCGCCGCCAGGAAAGCTTTGACTGGCCCGGGGCAGTGATGCTCGCCCTGTGCCTGGGACCGTTTTTGCTGGCAATTACCCATGGCTACGACTGGGGTTATTTTTCCAGGCCGGTCCTGCTGCTGGTCGGGTTGAGCTTGGTCGGTGCCATGGGTCTGGTAATGGTGGAGCGTCGGGCTGCTCATCCCATCCTGGACGGCGAATTGTTCCGCATTCGTCTCTTTATCCTGCCGATTCTGGCGGCGGTCGCCCTTTTTGCCAGCCTGTTCAGCCTGGTCTTTCTGATGCCTTTCTACCTTTTAAATCCCGGGGGCTTTGATATTGACCGGGCCGGTTACCTCATGGCCACCATTTTCGTGTTTCTCTTTATCGTTTCTCCCCTATCCGGAGCCCTGTCGGATCGTATCGGTTCCCGGTTGCTGTGCACCGTCGGCACGGCAGTTGTCGCCCTGTCCCTGTATCTGCTTTCCCTGCTGCCTGCCGAGGCCTCTGTTGCCGATATTGTCTGGCGGCTGGCCCTGGCCGGGATCGGCATGGCCGTCTTCCTCCCGCCCAACAGCGCCGCGGCCATGAACATCGTTCCGCCCAACCGGCGGGGGGTGGCCAGCGCAACGGTGGCCGGAGCCAGGAATCTGGGCATGGTTCTGGGAGTGGCGGTGAGCGGCGCGGTGTTCAACAGCACCTTTCACCGGTTGAGCCACGGCACCTACCTGAAACTCTACCGGCCGGCTCTGGAGCCGGTGTTCATGCAGGCCTTCCATGCTGCCATGCTCAGCGGGATGATGATAGCCCTAATCGGGGTGATCATCTCTTTCCTGCGGGGGCCGAAACCGGGAAAGACACGGGAGTAACCTGACCCCACTGCTCAGGTGCATTGTCTGCAGGTGTTTAGAGCCGTTTTGACCATCCGGACGACGACATTATTGTGTTACAGCGGCTTAGCCGGTTAGTGATGGAAAAATACCAGATGAGAACCGTTTTGGCGCCTTTGTTTTGGCCATTTTTTTTGGGCGGATTTTAGTCTTGGCAGCCTGTATTGCTAACTTTTTTTACCTGACAGACTACAGTCTAATAGACTAAACAACCTGAGTAGTTACAAGCAGGCTGAAATCAGAAACCGCCCCGTCCGCCTCCATGGTAGTGACAGTGTCGGCAATTAGCTTTGTTTGAACTGTGGCTTGCCCGGCTGTGGCAGGCGGAAAAGCACAAAGACCGCCCATGCTGCGTCGGACTCATTAGGCACCGAGACGGCCGCCGTGTTGACGGATGAGCGGAGCAGGACGATATTATTTTTTGACCCATGGGGCTCGTGGCAGTCCGTACAGCTCAAGGTCATGTTGCTGCCGCTGGTATAAGGGGCGCGGGCATAGATAATCGTAGCGCCGTCAAGCTCACCGTGTCCATCCGCGGTTACGAACGCGCTGGACGGTTTTCCAACTTAACTTTCCTGATCGCCCTTGGTGAGCCGGGCAGGCGGGGATTGGTGCTGTTGATGGTATTGTATTCATTGTGGCAGTCGGTGCAGAGTCTGACGTAATTGGGCAGATTGGAGCCGTCCGAGGTGGTGCTGTTGGCCGGTTCATGGTTGGTTGAGCCCCACCAATACGGGGACACGTAGTCGCTGTAGGCGGCGTTCATCCTCTCCGAGGCGTCATCGCCCCATCTGTTATGATGATCGCTGGGCCTGGAGATGGCTGATTTGGCCGCATCATAGGGAGAGTTGGCATTGCGCTGGGCCAGATGGGGATTGTGGCAGGCATCGCAGGGGTTGATGTCCGCCGGCAGGGACCAGGTCACCCCATCGGCGTTTTTCATGGTTTTGCCCAGTACCTGGGTGACGAAGTCCGGCAGATAATGAGAAGAGCCGGTCATTGCCTCGGCATGGCTGAAGGAATCCTTGATGGTGCTGTCATAGGAACCACCGGCTGTACGGCCGCCGAAGTTATAGCTGTAGCTTTTATTGAGCGAGATGCCGCCGACCTGGTAGCCGCCTGATTGATGGCAGTCAAAGCAGAAATTTTCCGTCTGGCTGGTCTGGTTGGTATCAAAGAGAAGGAAGTCGCTCGCCTCTCCCCCGGCCGGATCAGGTTCTTCCCCGCCGATGCTGGCATGTTGCTCGTGACAGTGGGCACAGTTCCCCTGGGCGTAACCGAGGGTGGAGGTGCTGCTGCGCTTGACGCCGTAAGGAGGAGTTGCCGTGGGCCGAGTTGAGATAATCGCCGGCCAAGACTGGCCGGCAAGGCAGGAGCAGCAAGAACAAAGAGAGAAAACAATCAGACATTGATGCGGATTCATAAAAATGTTAGGTCGTCCTTGGACTAAGGACAGCGTTTAAGTCACTGATCAATGGGGGCAAAATGCGTCAATGCCAATAATTGCTTATTTTTGTTATATATTGAATTCTGATCGGAAAGCAAATAATTCTTCCAGCCGCATAATTATTTGGGCGAATTTTGATCTGCCTGTCCGAAAATAAGGACGCTTTAATGACTTCAAGCTGTTGGGTGCGGTTGGTGCCTTGCTGTCATGGGGGCCGCTTTCTTTATCTTTTGAGCAGATTCACCCGAACGCCATGTTGCTGGGGTTTTGGCAATTCTTGCTGTTACCGGTCTGGTGGGGTATTTGCTCTTATGCGGCAATCAGTGGTGAACTTTCACATTAAGCAGTCCGCCATCAGAAACCGCCATGCCCGCCGTCATGGTAGTGGCAGTTGTAGCAGGTGCCTCTATTCCAGGAGTGTGTTGCCTGGGTATGGCAGGCGTAAAAGCAGAGACTCTGCCATGAGGGGTTGGTGGTGTCGGGCGTGGAGATCGCCGCCTTGTTGATGGATGCCCGGATCAGGAAGATATTGTTTTTTGACCCATGGGGCTCGTGGCAGTCCGTGCAGTTCAAGGTCATGTTGGTGCCGGCGGTATAGGGGGCCCGGGCATAGACAATCGTCGCGCCGTCAAGCTCACCGTGTCCGTCCGGGGTAACGCCGGCTGCGGCGGTTTTCCAGCTTAACTTTCTGATGGCCCGCGGTGATCCGGGCAGGCGCGGATTGGTGCTGTTGATGGTGTTGTATTGATTATGGCAGTCCGTGCAGAGCCTGACGTAATTGGGCAGATTGGAGCCGTCCGAGGTGGTGCTGTTGGCCGGTTCATGGTTGGTCGAGCCCCACCAGTAAGGGGACATGTAGTCGCTGTAGGCGGCGCTCATCCTCTCCGAGGCATCGTCTCCCAACCTGTTATTATGATCGCTGGGTCTTGAGATGGCTGATTTGGTCGCATCATAGGGGGAGTTGACATTGCGCTGCGCCAGATGGGGATTGTGGCAGGCATCGCAGGGGTTGATGCCAGCCGGCAGGGACCAGGAGACCCCATCGGCGTTTTTCAGGGTTTTGCCCAGTATCTGGCTGACGAAATCCGGCAGATAATGGGAGGAGCCGGTCATGGCTTCGGCATGGCTGAAGGAGTCCTTGATGGTGCTGTCATAGGAACCGGCGGTTGTATCGCCGCCGAAGTTATAGCTGTAGCTTTTATTGATTGAGATGCCGCCGACCTGGTAGCCGCCTGACTGGTGGCAGCCAAAGCAGAAATTTTCCGACTGGCTGGTCTGGTTGGTATCAAAGAGAAGGTAATCGCTCGCCTCTCCCCCGGCCGGATCAGGTTCTACCCCGCCGATGCTGGCATGCTGCTCGTGGCAGTGGGCACAGTTCCCCTGGGCGTAACCGAGGGTGGAGGTGCTGCTGCGCTCAACGCCGTAAGGAGGAGTTGCCGTGGGCCGAGTTGAGATAATCGCCGGCCCAGACTGGCCGGCAAGGCAGGATGAGCATGCACAGGGAGGACGCGATCAGGTACTGGCGCGATGGCATAAATTGTTAGGCTCTCCTTGGTCTGACAAATCGTTTAACCCGCTGATCATCGGCAGCAAAATGGGTGGATGTCAATAATAGACCTTATCTTATGTTATATTGAATCCCGATTGGAAAGGCAAATAATTCTTCCGGCTGGATAATGAACGGCGAATTTTGATTATCCTAGCTAAATAAAGCAGCTTATTTTTCTTGATTATATCGGAAAAAGAACAAGAAATCAAGATATTATAGATGATGAGAGGAGATGAGGGAATATTCAGGATTTATCCGGCGGAAGGCAAAGCAAAGGGCAGGGAGATGCAGATGTTTCCGGACAGCAGCAGGGTGAGCCTGATTCCCTGTCTTTACTTCCGGGGGCTGAGGGTGCGGATCAGGCAATAGACAAAGAGGGTGAGGATCGCCCCCCAGCTGAGTCCCATGAACAGCCAACCGCTAAGCAGCATAGTCTTCCCTCCGTAATTTGCGCCGTTTCCAGCTGTGGCGCACCATGATCATCAGCACCAGAAAGAGCAGGACAAGTCCCAGCCGGGTGCTGAGGACAAAGGGCAGGTCCGTTCTGCTCACCCCCTTCAGCAGCATGACCGGCAGCCAGTCCTCCACCAGCCAGAAGCCCAGGATAAAGAGCAGGAAGAGGGGCGTCACATACTTGATGATAAAACGGTAGAAGCGCGGAATGGTGATGTCCGAGCCGGCGTGCAGCTCGGTCCAGGCCCGGTCCATGCCGAAGACCCAGGCAAAAAGAATGGTCTCGACCGTGGCGAACACCACGAGGAAAAAGGAGCCGCCCCAGAAATCAAGCTCGTCCACCACACCCCGGCCGAGAAAGAAAATGGCGGGCTGGGTGAGGACAAAGGTGACGGCCATGAAGATCATTACCGCCCTGCGGCGCGAGAGATTGAATTCGTCCATCAGAAAGGCGACAGCCGGCTGGCCCAGGGAAATGGACGAGGTGATGCCGGCGATGAAAAGCAGCAAGAACCAGGCAAAGCCGAAGAGATTGCCGAAGGCGAGTTTCTGCAGGATAAGCGGCATGGTGACGAAACCGAGGTTGAACACCCCGCCCCTGGCAATGGAGGCCATGGCATCGGCGCCGAAGAAGGCAAAGGCGGCGGGGATCACCAGGCTGCCGCCCAGGATCACCTCGGCGAACTCATTGGCCGCGGCCGCGGTGAGGCCGGACAGGGCCACGTCGTCATTTTTATTGAGGTAGCTGGCGTAGGTGAGGATGACGCCGATGCCGCAGCTCAGGGTAAAGAAGATCTGGCCCGCGGCCGCCAGCCACACCCTGGAGCTTTTCAGCGCCGACCAGTCGGGATTCCAGATGAAGCCGAGGCCGTTGATCACGTTGTTTTCCGGATGGGCGGCATCAGGGGTGCCCAAGCAGAAAGACCCGGACCACTAAAATGATGGCGAGCAGCAGCAGGACCGGCACACCGATATTTGCAGACCCGCTCGATCCCGCCATGAATCCCGTAGAAGAGAACCAGGCCGTTCAGCACAAAGGTGATGCTGTAGAAGAGATAGGCCGTGCCGAGGCCGGAGAAGAATTCGTTGTGCACAATGCCCTGATAACCATGCAGGAAGGCCACCATGCTCTCGCTGGTGGCGCAGGCGTTGTAGCGGCCGGTGAGGGCGAACAGGCTGTAGCCCAGCAGCCAGGACTCGATATAGACGTAATAGAGATAGATGACGATGGGGCCGAAGATGCCGATCACGCCGAAGTATTTGATGAAGCGGTTCTTCTCCCACATGGAGTGGAACATGCCCGGCGCGGTGCTGTGGCCGAAACCGCCGCCGAAGCGGCCGATGGTCCACTCGATCCACATGAGGGGCAGGCCGAGGAGCAGCAGGGAAATGAAATAGGGGATCATGAACGCCCCGCCGCCGTTCTGCGCCACCTGGCCGGGAAAGCGCAGGAAATTGCCCAGGCCGATGGCGCTGCCCGCCACCGCCATGATCACGCCGATCTTGCTTGCCCACTTTTCCCGTGCCATAGGCGACTTTTAAGAAACGTTCAAACGTTTAAGCGATCAAACGCTGGAACGTTGCAACGTTTGATCGTTAACGCCGATTACCACGCACACGGGAAAAATGCAACTGGCGGCAGCGGCAAAATCACAGCCGGTGCCAGCCATGACGCGGCAGGGGACGGCAATGTTTGCCGGCAGGTTTCGATTGACATATTCCGCCATGGGGATATCCTTGTGGATGATCACGGCTGTCTCATGGATTTTTTATCAAGGAAACATCGGCTGCATAACAGGGAAGAATAATGGGGAAAAACAAAAAAAGCATCGTCGTCACCGTCATCGGCACGGATGAAGTCGGCATTGTCGCAAAAATTGCCACGGCCCTTGCTGAAAACAGCATCAACATCATCGACATCAACCAGAAGATTCTCGGCGACGAAATTTTTGCCATGACTCTGCTGGCCGACCGGGCAAATTCAAGCCTCTCCCTGCCCGAGATCACGGCAAAACTCAAGGAGTCGGTCAAGGATATGTCCCTCAATGTCACGGTGCAGGATTCGGAAGTTTTCCAATACATGCACAGGGTGTAGGGGCCAGCAATGAAATTTTCCAATGAAGAGATCCTTGAAACCATCGGGATGATCGCTGAGGGTAAACTGGACATCAGGACAGTGACCCTGGGCATCTCCCTGCTTGACTGCTCCGACCCCAATCCCGCCGCCTGTGCCCGCAAGGTCCGTGAAAAAATTCTGGCCAGGGGAGAAAAGCTGAGCGACAAGGCGGATTTTGTCGCCAATGAGTATGGCCTGCCCATTGTCAACAAAAGAATCAGCCTTACCCCGCTTTCCCTGGTGGTCCCCGTGGCCGATCCCGCCGCCTTCCTGGAGGTTGCCCGGGCCGTGGATCTGGCGGGAGAGGAAATCGGCGTCAACTTCGTGGGCGGCTACACCGCCATGATCCAGAAGGGCGAGACCGCCATTGACCGGGCGCTGATCGCGGCAATGCCCGAGGTTCTCGCCACCACCCAGCGTTTTTGCGCCTCCGTTGTCCTGGCCACCACCAGGGCCGGGATCAATATGGATGGCTGCTACACCATGGGTCGGATGATAAAGGATATCGCCGCGCGCACCGCGGACCAGGATGGCATCGGTTGCGCCAAGCTGGTGCTTTTTGCCAATCCGGTGGAGGATAATCCCTTTATGGCCGGGGCATTTTACGGCATTGGCGAGAGCGAAAGTTCCATCCTGGTCGGCGTAAGCGGCCCCGGGGTCATCCGTCGCGCCATAGAAAAACTTGGGCCCGCAGCCGACCTCGGACAGGTGGCCGAGGCGATTAAAAAAAGCGCCTTCAAGATCACCCGGGCCGGGGAGCTGGTCGGCAAGGAGATGGCCAGGCAGCTTGGCGTCTCCTTCGGCAACCTTGACCTGTCGCTTGCGCCCACGCCGGCCGAGGGCGATTCGGTGGGCCAGGTGCTGGAAACCATGGGGCTTGCCATGCCCGGCGCACCCGGTTCAACCGCCGCCCTGATGATGCTCAACGATGCGGTGAAGAAGGGAGGCCTGTTTGCCTCCTCCTCGGTGGGCGGCCTCTCCGGAGCCTTTATTCCGGTGAGCGAGGATGCCTCCATGATCGAAGCGGCCAAGGTCGGGGCGATCACCATCGAAAAGCTCGAAGCCATGACCAGTGTCTGCTCGGTGGGACTTGACATGATAGCCGTGCCGGGCGCCACCAGCGCCGAGACCCTGGCTGCCATCATAGCCGATGAGATGGCTATCGGCTGTGCCAATCACAAGACCACCGCGGTGAGAATAATCCCCGCACCCGGCAAGGATATCGGCGATTTCGTGCACTTTGGCGGCCTGCTGGGTGAGGCCCCGATCATGGCGGTCAGCCGCATCTCCGCCGATAATTTTGTCAGAAGAGGCGGCCGTATTCCCGCGCCGCTGCAGGCCTTGAGGAATTGAGGGAAGAGTTAGGAGTTAGGAGTGAGGAGTGAGGAGTGAGGGGCGGTTCGCGAACCGCCCAGTGAGGGCGTAGGGGCTGGCCTTGTGCCTGCCCTGTGAGTGACGTAGGGGCTGGCCTTGTGCCTGCCCTGTGAGGAGTGTAGGGGCGGTTCGCGAACCGCCCAGTGAGGAGTTGCGGCATGAAGATTGAGTTCCAGCCCATCGGCATCATTCATACACCCTTTACGGAACTTGCCGGCATGCCCATCCAGCCAGCCGGGGCAGCAGGGGTGCAGGGCAGGGTGGAGGTCTTTGCCGAATTCCGGGAAGGCCTGCAGGATCTGGACGGCTTCTCCCACATCATTTTGCTCTATCATCTTCATCGCAGCAAAGGATTCACCCTGCAGGTCGTCCCTTTTCTGGACACCAGGCTGCGAGGCGTCTTTGCCACCAGGGCTCCCAAACGGCCCAATCCCATCGGCTTATCCGTGGTCAGGCTGCGGCGGGTTGCGGATGGCGTACTGTATGTGGAAAATGTGGATATCCTCGACGGCACGCCGCTTATCGACATCAAGCCCTATGTGCCGGAGTTCGATGACCAGGGGCAGGTCCGGACGGGCTGGCTGGCCGAAGCGCAGGGGATTGTGGCGCGGAATAAGTCGGACCGGCGATTCAAATAGGACGGCAGCCGTCTTCTGAGCCTTGCCGTCACCTGGTGGAATTTCCATTCTCGCAGGACAGTTTGCAAATGCGCGTCCAGTTTCGTTGGACAGTAACCATCTTTCCCCAGTTGATCCGGCAGACAACCTTTACCCTCAGCTGCAATTGTCCGGTAATTTTTACATATTTTCAAGTTGTTGCCGTATGTATATCTTGTACTTCCCGCTCCCTGCCAACTTCACCATCAAGGTCAATTGCATACGTAAATATCAATTATTCAGAATTGTTATTATTTTAATTCGTTTTTCGGCAAATATTGGCCCATGAATTGCATTGATATCTTACGGGAGTTAAGGGCAGGTGAAAACGGAAGTGTCTCAATTGTAACATCTTCTTTTTCTTAGTTTATCTACTTGTATTGTTATATTTTCTTACAAATAAGCCGAAGTTAACAATAGTTATCAAAATTGCTTGAATTAAGTATTGGTATCTGATAGGATGTTGCCACAATGTGTTAAAGAGGAGAAAATAATGATGGTGCAGCGCCTTACCCAGATGTCGAGAATTTTTAGGAGCCGTTACGAAATAACATGGCCATTTTTTCAATTTCGTTACGGCTCCTTATGCCGTTCCTCGCATTTCTCTGGCCATGTTATTTTTTTACAACGGCTTACCATTTTGCTGGTCATTCTTCTTATGGCCGGCTCAGACGCGGGCGCCTCAAAATATAAGCGGTCTATAGAGAATGTTGCCATCCCGGATGTGGTTCTCGTCAATCAGCAGGGTGAAAAAGTACGGCTTAAATCACTGCTGGAAACTGATCAGCCGGTTCTGGTCGATTTTATCTACGCCACCTGTACAACCATCTGTCCGATACTTTCAGCGGGCTTTGCCAATTTTCAGCGGGAACTCGGACCGGAGACCAAAAATGTCCGCCTGGTTTCGATCACCATTGATCCGGAAAATGATACACCAGCTGCCATGAAGGAGTACCTGGAACGATACCAGGCACAACCCGGCTGGGATTTCCTGACCGGCAGCCGGCAGGATGTCGACCGGGTGATGAAGGCCTTTAATGCGTATTTCCGCAGTAAAATGGATCACCAGCCTTTGAGCTTCATCCGGTCGCAGGAAGACGGCAAATGGATCAGGCTCTATGGACTTATGAGCAGCAGTGACTTAATGAAAGAATTTCAGCAAAGGGGGGGGAAATGATGCATTCCAGTCAGACATTTACGGCCTTCATGACCAAGGTCGCCATTGTGCATGTTGCGGTTCTACTTCTTCTTGTCGGTGCGCCCCGCTCCTACGGTGCAGCGGACCAGATCGGCTCTTTCCGCCGAGGAGACGTACAAACTCGGAGAAAGGATGTACCGCGAGGGAATCCTTCCCTCGGGTGAGCCTATGCAGGCCTTTGTCAGTGGTGATGTCCCCGTCTCGGGAACCTCTTTTACCTGTGTCAGTTGCCATCTCCGCAGCGGACTCGGCTCCATCGAGGGGGAGGTATCCACCCCGCCCGCCAACGGCCGGATTCTCTATCTGCCGCGCGAATCGTATATAAAAGGCTATGAGCATGTGCCATCCTATCACAATTACGCTGTCTATTTCCCGACTCGCCCGGCCTACACGGACGACACCCTCGCGGAGCTTATTACCAGCGGCGTTGACCCCGCCGGCCGTTCCGTGATCAAGGCGATGCCGATCTACGATCTTGCCGACCAGGACATGGCGATTCTCATTGCCTACCTGAAAACTCTTTCCGATAAACCATCCCCAGGGGTCAGCGACTCCGAGATCAAATTTGCCACGGTGATTGTTGAAGGCACGGACCCGGTGGCTGTTGCATCGATGCTTGCCCCCCTGGAGTTCGGGGTAGCCCGCAAGAACAGCCTGACCACCGCCTCCGCGGCTAACGACCGCGTGGCGCGCATGGGCTATAACATGCTTGGGCCGGATCTTTTGCAGAAAAAATTTTCCCTGGCCCGCTGGGTCCTGAAGGGGCCCTCCTCCACCTGGCGCTCTCAGCTCGATGAGTATTATCAGGCCGAGCCGGTGTTTGCCCTGCTGGGCGGAATCTCCGCAGGGGACTGGGAGCCGGTGCACCGCTTCTGCGAGGAGAACCGGATTCCCGATCTGCTGCCTATCGTCGACTACCCGGTCATCAGCGACCATGACTGGTACACCCTCTATTTTTCCCGCGGGGTGCGGCAGGAAGGGGAGGCTGCCGCCCGTTACCTGCATGGCATGTATGACCTCATCAGCGATCGGGCAATCGTCCAGGTCAGCCGCGACAGCCGCGAGGGACGCGCACTGGCCGACGGCTTTCGCGGAATCTGGGCGGACACCGGCCATCCGGCGGTTATCGATATTGTTCTTAAGGAGGGCGAGCAGTTCTCCCAGCAACGGCTGCAGCAGATCGTTAGCCGAACTGAAACCGGCCGCCCTGATCGTCTGGGACGATGGCGCAGCCCTGGAGGCCTTTGCCGGGTTACCTGACATGGCGGACCGGCCCGGGGTTATTCTCGCCTCCGGCACCTTTGTGGGAAAAGCTCTGTGGACGATCCCCGAACAGCTGCGCGGCCTGCTCTCTTTCACCTATCCCTACAGGCTCCCGCAGGATGATATCCGCTTTGATGCGCTGGCAATGAAAGTGCTGCCCGGCAAGAAAACCTCCGACTATGACCAGAAGATCATCCGGCAGTCCTATATCACCAATGAGCTGCTGGGGAAGGCCTTGATGGATATGCGCGGGGAATACTATCGTGATTTTTTCTTTGACACCATCGGCATGATGGCTGATGCGTATTATCCGCTTTACGAGCGGGTAGGTTTTGGTCCAGGTCAACGCTATGCATCCAAAGGATGCTTTATCGTCCAGCTTGGGGAGGGGGAGAACCCGCAGTTGGAACGCCGTAGTGAGTGGGTCACGCGGTAAAGAGCCGGATAATAAGAAGAGAGAGGAACGCAAAAATGAGAAAGAGCTGGCTGTTTTTTTTAATTGTTCCTATTTTTGCACCGCTCTGCGCAGCAGCGGCAGAGGATGCGCCTGCCGCCCAAGGGGATGTGGTAAAGGTTTACATTGTTAATGAATACCGTTATGAACCGGGACCGTCCGGCGCCCATGCCGACATCGGCCAGTCGCTGTGCGGAACGCGTTGCAATGCCCTGTCCGTGGACTATCTCAACTATGTGGAGCCGGGCGGTTGGCGGTTGATAAAGATTTCCGGAAACCAGCAGCTACTCGTGGATCTGAATAATCCTTTTCTGGACGGGAAGTGCATTTGTATTGCTGACGAGTACCGGGTCAAGGTTAATGATCTTTATATGTCAAAATGAAGTTGCAGGTGACTATGAGGTTGCAGGTGGATAGTCTGTCAGGTGTTTAGGCGAAAGCTACAGACTAAAAGCTACAGACTAAACAGCCGCATCGGCTACAGACTAACAGACTAAACAACCTGAGTAATGAACAAAAGGAGGTTAAATGACGAAACAGGTGAAGTTGTTGTTGTACGGGATTTTTTTCTTGCTGCTGCTTACCTCACTGGCCATGATCGTGGGGAAAAGATATTCCGTTTCCGGGTTGTCGCCTGACAAAGAGGCAACGGTGGCCAGTCAGCCCAAGATGGAACCGGCCAGGACCGATCCTCAGCCCGGCACTGCGGGGCCGCCAGTTCCTCGCAGCGCTACATCCCAGCAATCTCAGGAAAAGACGGCGGTTTCTCAAGCGCAGTTAGACTTGGTGAACAAGCGGGAGGAGGCGCGCCTGCGGCGTGATGAGATGCTGAAGGTGAGGGCCGAAACGATCAAGAAATTGGGCCCGGGCAACACCGGTGAGCCGCAGCCCGAGCAGTAACCGTGCGGGCTGAGTCGGCATATGCGAAGAAAAAAGGGGTTCTTCAACCTGCCGGCGAAGGCTTGTGCGTCAAGTGAATAACAATCGTAATTTTAGGGATTTACACGTTTCGTGTTTATTAGGAGGGAATTTTATGAACAGAAAATATTTGCCTTATGTCCTGACCGGCGCATTGTCGGTCCTGGCCCCTCTATGGGGGGCGGGCAACGCAGGGGCATATCTCAGTCCGAGCAATCCAGCAGTTTTGACAGCCGATCCTGCCCAGATCCAATATATGGATCCGAGTTACCTCAATGATTATGTAACACCCGCGGCTCCGGGCTACGTCATCGGGCCGGGCAAGATTCCTGATTATCTGACCAGCTCCGAACTGGGCTTACACCCCGCCTCTGCGGAAATTTGTTGACAAGCTGCCGGGGCTGGGAATTGGCAATGCCAATAACCTGGGGCAGTATATCCCGGTGGCCGTGCCTGATATCACCACCTATCCGGGTTCTGATTATTATGAGATCGAATTGCGGGAATTCAGGGAGCAGATGCATTCCGACCTGCCTGCCGCCCCCAACGCCACAACCTTGCGGGGATACATGCAGGTCAATCTCGGCACCGATACCACGGGCGGCTGTACAGACCCTTCGCTGAATCTGGCCAATCCCTGTACGTCAGCCAATAACACGCTTTCAGCCCAGGGGGAACCGCATTACCTCGGCCCTGTCATCATTGCCCAGAAGGACCGGCCGGTGCGCGTCAAATTCATCAACACTCTTCCCACCGGAGCCGGCGGTAATCTGTTTGTCCCGGTGGATACATCAATCATGGGCGCCGGTCCCTTTGAGGTCGACTATGATCCGGTGACCAAAGAGACGACCGCGCTGACCACCGGCGATTTCACCCAGAACCGGGCCAATCTCCATCTGCATGGCGGGCGCACCCCCTGGATCAGCGACGGCACGCCCCATCAGTGGATCACCCCGGCAGGCGAGGTGACCGACTACCCGACCGGGGTAAGCGTTGAGAACGTGCCCGATATGCCGGATCCCGGTCCGGGCGCGCAAACTTACTACTGGACCAACCAGCAGAGCGCGAGGATGTTGTTCTACCACGACCATGCCTGGGGCATCACCCGGCTGAACGTCTATGTCGGCGAGGCCGCCGGTTACGTGATCCGTGATACCACCGAGCAGGCCCTGATAGCAGCCGGGACCATTCCCGGCCTCAACCCGGCTGACGAGATTCCCCTGGTGATCCAGGACAAAACCTACGTTGACGCCAGCACCATTGCCGCCACCGACCCGACCTGGGCCTGGGGCACGCAACCCTGGGACGGCACCCCCGGTGCAGCGATGACACCTGTCGAAGGTGACCTCTGGTGGCCGCATGTTTACATGCCCGCCCAGAATCCCTTTGATCCCAGCGGTATTGCCCCCATGGGCCGCTGGGCATACGGTCCGTATTTCTGGCCGGCCACCAATAACTTTTTCCAGCCGATCCCCAATCCGTATTATGACCCGGCCTGCGATCCAAATAATGCAGCCACTCCGGGCAGTTTCGGCGGATTCTGCCAGGCGCCGGAGATTCCCAGTTCGCCCAACCCCTCCTGGGGCGCGGAGGCGTTCATGGACACTCCGACAGTCAACGGCACGGCTTACCCGGTCCTGAATGTCGATCCGAAACCCTACCGTTTCAGAATCCTGAACGCGGCCCATGACCGGTTCTTTAATCTGCAGATGTATATTGCGGACAACAATCCGCCGGTTCCGGTCAATACGCCGCAGACTCCGCCGGTGTGCGCGAATTTTGCCGCACCTGGCTACGATAATCTTTTTGCCAACACCTGTGCTTCGGAAACCGAGGTCCGGATGGTTTCAGCCAGCCCGATCGCTGTCAGTACCGCTCCGCCCGGAGGCGGCGGCATCCTGCCCAAACCGGCGACCTGGCCGGAAGACGGCCGTCCCGGCGGTGTTCCGGACTGGAGCTGGATTGGACCGAGCTGGATCATGATCGGCACCGAAGGCGGTTTCCTGCCGAAGCCGGTGGTGCTCCCCAACCAGCCGGTCACCTGGAACGCTGATGTCACCACCTTCAACGCCGGTAACGTTAACGGCGGTTCGTTGATCGTCGGTCCGGCCGAACGGGTCGATGTCATCGTCGATTTTTCCGCCTATGCCGGTCAGACACTGATTCTTTACAACGACGCACCGGCTCCCTGGCCGGCGATCGATCCCCATTACGATTACTACACCGATGCCCCGGATAAACGCGGCATGGGCGGCGCGGATACCACGCCGGTGGGCTTCGGACCCAATACCCGCACCATCATGCAGATCAAGGTCGCAGCCGGGGCCGGCACTGCTTTCAGCATGGCCAACCTGAACGAGGCCTTTGATCCGGCCGATGGTGTGTCTCCCGGTGTTTTCCGTGATTCCCAGGATCCGATCATTGCCGGCCAGGGAAATATGAACCCGACCGCCGATCCTGCGCTGTATGAGGCATTCGTTTTTGACGGCACGGATTTCAGCGCTTACAACTCAAACTATAACACGACCTTCCCCGCTTCATATCCCAATTGGGGTATCGCACGCATTAATGATGCTTGCTGTCAGCTTCTACAATCCTGCGTCAGCTTCCATTAAGACCGTGACCATGGAAAAGAAGGCCATTCAGGATGAGCAGGGCGAGACCTTTGATGAATTCGGTCGCATGAGGGCGGGACTTGGCCTCACGGCGATAAATCCCGGGGCAGGGCAAGTGAATTTTGTGCTCCAGTCCTACAGCGACCCGTCGTCCGAGATTCTGGCTGAGGATGGAATCCAGGTCTGGAAGATCACCCATAACGGTGTTGATACTCACCCGGTGCACTTCCATCTCTTCGATGTTCAGGTGCTTAACCGCGTAGGCTGGGATGGCTTCATGCGCCTGCCTGACCCCACCGAACTCGGCTGGAAGGACACGGTCCGCATCAGCCCGCTGGAAGATACGATCGTTGCCTTGAAACCGGTAACTCCGCAG
>CAVSQR010000062.1:0-156382 GCA_963729825.1 uncultured delta proteobacterium
CGGCGAACTCGGCCGGCGCCTGCGGCTGGACCAGCAGGTCGCCGCGCGTGACGTCGATCTCGTCGTCCAGCCGCAGCGTCACCGCGTCGCCGGCTGCGGCGCGCGCGAGCGGACCATCGAAGGTGACGATATCCTTGACCCGCGACGCGCGGGCCGAGCCCATCACCATGATCGGGTCGCCGGACCTCACCGAACCCGCCGCCGACCGTGCCCGGAAAACCCGCGGAAATCGGCATTCGGCCGGTTTACCCACTGCACCGGAAACCGGAACGGCTGTCCTCGCGCCGCCATCGGTCACCTCGACGCTTTCGAGGTAGTCGAGCAGGCTCGGTCCTTCGTACCAAGGCGTGCGCGCCGAGCGCTCGGTCAGGTTGTCGCCATGGCGCGCCGAGAGCGGGATCATCATCAGCGAGGCAAAGCCGAGATCGGCGGCGAAACGCGTGTAATCCGCCGCGATGCTGATCGAACACCGGGCGCTCGAAGCCGACCAGGTCGAGCTTGTTGACCGCGAGCACGATGTGCCGGATGCCGAGCAGCGAGCAGATCAGCGAATGTCGCCGGGTTTGCACCAGCACGCCTTTGCGCGCGTCGACGAGCAGCACCGCCAGATCGGCGTTCGACGCGCCGGTCGCCATGTTGCGCGTGTACTGCTCGTGCCCGGGGCTGTCGGCGACGATGAACGAGCGCCGCGGCGTCGAGAAATAGCGGTAGGCGACATCGATGGTAATGCGCTGCTGCCGCTCGTCTTCGAGCCCATCGAGCAGACAGCGAGAAATCGATCTCGTCGCCGGTCGTGCCAAAGCGCCGCGAATTCCTGCTTCAGCGCGTCGAGCTGGTCGCCCATGACGATATCGGCGTTCGTGCAGCAGCCGGCCGATCAGCGTCGATTTGCCGTCATCGACCGAGCCGCAGGTCAGAAACCGCAGGAGGCTCTTGTCGGCCACCGCGGGCGCGGGGATCGGCCGGGGATCGGCTCGTCGCGGCATCAGAAATACCCCTCGCGCTTCTTGCGCTCCATCGAGGCCGTCGTCATCGTTGTCGATCAGCCGGCCCTGCCGCTCGGAGGCGCGCGGCGCTGCGCAGTTCGGCGATGATCTCGGCGACGCTCGCCGCGTCCAACTCGATCGCGCCGGTCAGCGGATAGCAGCCCAGCGTGCGAAACCGCACGCGCCGCAGTCTGCGGCGTCTCGCCCGGCATCAAGCGGCAGCCGGTCGTCGTCGACCATGATCCATGCCCCGTCGCGCCGGACGACCGGCCGCGGCTTCGCGCGAAATAAAGCGGCACGATCTCGATCCGCTCGGCCTCGATGTAGTCGCCACACGTCGAGTTCGGTCCAGTTCGACAACGGGAACACCCGCATCGATCTCGCCGGGTCCGCAGCCGGGTGTTGTAACAGCCGCCAGAGCTCGGGTCGCTGGCGGCGCGGGTTCCAGACATGGTCCGGCGCTGCGGACGGAAAAGACCCGCTCCTTTGCCCGGCTCTTTTCCTCGTCGCGCCGCGCTCCGCCAATCGCCGCGTCGAAGCCGTGCCGATCGAGCGCCTGTTTCAGCGCCTCGGTTTTCATCACCTGGGTGTGCAGCGCCGAGCCCGACTTGATCGGGTCGATCCCGCGGGCGAGCCCTTCCTGGTTGGTGTGGACGATCAGCTCGAGCCCCAAGCGCTCGGCCGTCGCGTCGCGAAATGCGATCATCTCGCGGAATTTCCACGTCGTATCGACATGGAGCAGCGGCAACGGCAACTTCGCCGGGTAGAACGCCTTGAGCGCCAGATGCAGTAGAACGCTCAAATCCTTGCCGATCGAATAGATCATTACCGGGTTACGGAATTCGGCCGCAACCTCGCGCAGGATCGCGATCGCTTCGGCCTCGAGCCGCTGCAGATGCCGCGGTAATGCGCCGTCGCGGCGCGAACCCGCGACCGCCTCCACAAAAGAGCCTTCGCTCAAGTCAAATCCTCGGTGTGCCCTTGCCCCCGGCAAGCTCTATCTTGCAACCTGTCGGCCAGGTTTCAACGCATCGCGAACGGTGTCGAGCAAGACCTGCTCGCTGAACGGCTTCGCCAGGTAAGAAACCACCCCGATAGCGATAGCCCGCTTTCGCTCGCCGCTCGTGGGGCACGCTGTTACCAGGATTGTCGGGATCCGGCAACCCTGCGAAATCAGGCGCCGATGCAGCGCCATGCCGGTCATCCCGGACATCCGCATGTCGAGGATAAGGCACGATGCGCGGTGCGGCTCGTCCGATACCAGGAATTGTTCGGCCGAGGCAAAGACCGCTACCGTGAAACCGTGCGACCGCAACACGCGCTGCGAACGCATCGCGGACCGCCTTGTCGTCGTCCACAATCGCGATCAGCGGTTCCATCGCCGGAGCAGCCTGCGCTTGCATCGCGCAGAGGATAGCCCAGTTGCGCACGCACGATCGATCGGCCGAGCAGACAGTGGGCTAGCAACAAGGAGGAGAAGCTCTTCCCACCCTGGTGCGGGCTTCTTCGCCCGGGTTAGTCGGCGGCGGCCGGCGCAAGCGGCAGGGAAAACCCAAAGGTCGCCCCGTTGCGCCCGCCGGGAGAGGCCCATATCGAGCCGCCATGGGCTTCGATGATCGAACGGCTGATTGCCAGCCCGACGCCGATCCCGTCCGGCTTCGTCGTGTAAAAGCTGTCGAAGATGCGCGGCATCTGGTCGGGATCGAGGCCGCTTCCCAAATCCTCGACCGTGACGACAACCGCGTCGTCGGGACCATAGGCGGACCGGATCGTCAGCGTTCGCGGCCGGTCGACGATCTCGCTCATGGCCTCCAAGGCGTTGGTCACGAGGTTTACCATCACCTGCTGCAATTGCACCGCGTCGCCGATCACCAGCGGCGGTGGGGCCGCAAGCTCGGTCCGGGCGACGACACGCAGCCGGTCGATGGCGCCGTGCGACAGGTCGAGCACATGGCCGATGATCTCGTTGATATTCAACTTCCGTTGCTCCGGTTCCTCTTTGTTGAAGAGCGCGCGGATCCGGGCAATCACCTCGCCGGCGCGGTGGCCGTCGGCAACGATGCAGCTTGCCGCCTCGCGCGCGTTGTCGAGCATCGGCGGTTGATGCGCCAGAAAGCGCAGGCAGGCGCCGCCATTCGCCGTGATCGCGGCAAGCGGCTGATTGATTTCATGGGCGATTGCAGCGGCAAGCTCGGCCAGGGTGGCCAGACGAAGCGTGCGGGCCAACTCTGCCTCCGCCTCGCTCAACGCCTGCTCGGTTCGCCGGCGCTCCCTCTCCGCGGCTTCTCGCTGGGCGATTTCGACCTGGAGAACCGCATTGTTGCGCCGCAAATCGGCCGTCCGCTCCTCGACGGTTGCCTCGAGCGCGCGTTGCGCGCGTCGACGCTGTGAACTCCAGGCAAAGCTCGTCAGCGCCCATGCGATGAACGCGATGAACGACGGTAATTCGCCGATGTCGATGCGCAAGTCGAAAAACGGCGGGGTCCAGATATCCTCGACGACCAGCACCGAAAGGATGAACGACAGACAGCCCGGTCCGGTGCCAAGCCACGCGCTGCCGACGACGGCCGCGTAGAATGGGAACACGAGGAACCGACCGGTCATGGGCTGGATCAAAAACCCTGCCATGGTCGCCGCCGCGACAAAGGCGACCGCCAGCCCATATCGCCCGGCCGCGCGATCCGCAATTCGCGATCGGCCGCCGAAGGGCGCCCGCAGGCCGCTCAACACGGCGCGCGCACCGCGCGGTCTCGGCTCGAGGGAAGGGCTTGCCACCATTGGGCACATCAACTGCGGGGCGCTGTCCGCCTGCATCCGCCATGGCGGATGCTCTAAAGACGCAATATCCTCGGTTTGGCGCATCTCTGGCAAGTGAAACGCATGCCGGCCCGCCGCGTGCCCCACGGCACGCGGTGGCGCAACCCCTTCCGCCGCTTGGCCGATTGTGACAAGCTGAACGATAACCGATCGGCGGCGGGATCGCGCGCGCCGCCGCGTCCGAGCAGCATCGGCGCCAACCCCGTGGCGCCGTCTGTCTGCAACGGCGTCGCGATATTGCGGCACCCGGGCTATAATTTCGGCGGATTGGAACGCGCAGGAGTGGCCGTTCGGGCGGTCTCGGCAGCGAGGCCGAACGCACAAACTAACGGGGCGAAAATTATGGTCGCATATGACTTGTCACACCTCACCGGGCGCGACGACCAGCTTGTAAACGGCGAGATACAAGATGACGAGGCGTTGTTTCTTTACGCGATCATTAGAGGCATGCGGCTAAAGAGGGTACTCGAAGTTGGCGGCCTGAACGGATACAGTGCTACCAATTTCGTGAAGGCCGTCGAGGAGGACGGCATGGTATACACCATCGACATCAATGAAATTTCCCGCGTTGCCCCGAACCACAAGACAATACTGAAGGATGCACGGCTGATCGTTGCTGAAGACGTAGACTATTTTGCCGCTAGATCTTGTCTTCTTTGATTGTCATATTTATCCATCACAGATGGAGTTATATTCCGAGCTGCGGCGGAGCGGCATTGTGACCGATGACACAGTGCTTGCCCTGCACGATACCAACTTGCATCCGCACAAATTCGTTGGATGGGCGTATCTCATCGAACCACGTGGTTTCGTCCACCAAGCGGTCGAGCGTCGGATGGTCAACGACTTCAAGGGTATGGGTTATGACGCCTTTTCCCTGCATACGAAGTTGTCATATCACGGCCCGCATCTTCCCTACCGGCACGGCGTCACGATCCTTTCGAAGCACCGGAAATTCAGGAATCGCCGCCGCGCCGACGGCCCCGAGCGGGCGTCTCCGTTTTCCAGTCCCCACATGCCGGAGCTGCCGGCACCGGAGGATACGGTTGCGGCCGTAGTCGCGCCGCCCGACGCGGACCTCGCCCCGAGCCTTGTTGAGCACGATGATATCCGGCTGTTGGTCGGCAGCAACAAGGACTTGCAGCGCGAAGTGGCGTCCTTGCAGGTGCGCTGCTGGCGCGACGAGGAGACAATAGAGGCGCTCGAAAAGGAACTGGAGCAAGCCCGGGATGCCCGCGTGGCTGCCGCCCAGCGCACCCGGGAGCTGGCCGCGGAGGTCGCAACGCTACATGCGCAGGTTCGGCCGCCATTCGCCGCCTGGCTCGGCAAGCGGCCTCGGTCAGCCGCGAGAGGGGTCGCCCGCCGGCAAATTCTGGGAGGCGATGACCCATTCTTCAAGCGCGGATTTCTCCTCGACGAGACCGCCGCAATCGCCGGCACGAGCGTGAAGCGCATCAAGAGCGCGCCTTCCAGCACCATGATCTACGGTCCCTACGTCAAACTCCCGGCCGGGAGATACGCCGTGACGATCGATGCCCGTCTTTATCAACGCCTGCCCGTGTTGGCCAATTTCAAGGTCGATGTGGTTTGCGACGGCGCGCAACGGGTCGTCGAATATCGCGATTTTCGGCTGCACTCCCTTGCCCGGTGGCGACGTTTCGAACTGCCTTTCACCGTCTGGGACGGCGAAGACTTTCCGGATTTCGAAATCCGGGTCTGGGCTCGCGAACAGACGCCGCTGGAGATCGGCGGGATAGGCATTTACGCGCTCGCCGAGGAAGCCGGCGCCGCGCTGTGAGCATGAGGAGTTCCGTGCCGAAGATCTTTGTGGTCAGCCTGCATCGGTGCGCCGCGCAGAGCACCGAGCTTTTTCTTAAAAAGGCCGGTTTCAAAACCTGCCATTGGCCCGCGGTGGTGGACGGGATCGACTATCAATCGAAAATCGTTGGATCGGAGACCGCGCGAGCCAAGATCGTCAAGACCTTGCGACCCGTTTTCGACGAATTCGAAGCGTTTAGCGATGTCCCCCTCCCTGCTCTGTACAAGGAACTCGATAAGGCTTATCCCGATGCGCAGTTCATAGCGATCTATCGCAATCCGTTTGATTGGATTCGCTCGGTTCGGCGCCACTGTGCCGATCGTCCTCTTGATCCTTATGAACGCGTACAATATTGGCATTACGTTGCTTCTAAGCCGGAGTATCTTAAGGAAATCTCTGACGACGTTCTTCTTCGAATGTATTGGCAACATTATAATCTTCTTAGTACGTATTTCGATGGTCGGCCAAATTTTCTGCTTGTCGATCTGAGTGATCGGGAGATCGGTCAGCGGCTCTCGTCTTTTCTCAATATCGCTCCCTTGGATTTTCCGCGGGTCGACTACAAGGATTCGACCGTTCGGGAATATGCCGATTTGACCCGTTGGATCGAAGAAGCCCAACAGTGGTTGCTCGGGGAGTTGGATCCCGCTCTGCTCAGCCGACGCCACGTCGCGCCGGTTCCTGCGGACTGGCCGGACTACCATGACGATGATGGCGCAGCGCATCGGATAATCCACGCCAGGCTTCTTGCGGCCGGCGAGCGCGCGAACCGCCTGGGCCTCGCGTTCCTCGAAAATGCGTCTGACTGGCGTGGCGAGCGTAGCGACCTGAAGCAGCGGCTTCGAGACGTGTATTGCGCGCTCGAAAGGGCAGTTGGCGAACGCGACCGGGCGCGTGGTCGAGCGCCTGCTGTCTCGGCGAGCGGCGATGCCGACCCGGCCGCTCGACCGGCGCCGCTCGTCAGCATTGTTCTGCCGGTTTACAACCAGGCCTATCTGGTCGACGAGGCGATCGCCGGAATCGTTGCGCAGACCTACCAGAACTGGGAACTGATCGTCGTCGATGACGGCTCGAGCGACGATCTCGAGCTGCGGGTCCGGCACTATCTCGGCGAGCGTCGGATGCTGTTTCTGCGGCAACCGAACCAGCGGCTGCCAGCCGCTTTGAACCAGGGCTTCGCCTATGCACGCGGCGAATTTTTGACCTGGACCTCGGCCGACAACATCATGCTGCCGACGCAGCTGGAGAGGCTTGTCGAGGAGCTGATCGCCCACCCCGAAGCCGGGCTTGTCTACTCCGATTACTGGGCAATCGACGAGACGGGGGAGCCGCTCGATGACCCCCTCTGGCGGTCGCACAACCGCGACTGCGAATTTGCCAATCTGATACGGCTTCCGTCAGAGGTGACAATCGAGAACTTCCACCGCAGCGGCGACAATTTCATCGGCGCCAGCTTCCTGTACCGCCGGGCGGTTGCCGACATCGTCGGTCGCTATGCCGACGATGCGTTCGGCGGCGAAGATTACGATTTCTGGCTTCGCATGCATCTGGTGACGGAGTTCCGCCACGTCGCCGAACCGCTTTACAAATATCGCGTGCACGCCGACACGCTGTCATCCCGTGCGGCGGAACTCGAACTCAAAGCGAATATCGCAGAGCTGCTTGAAGCAGATCGCTGGCGCATCAAGACATTGCTGGCTGATGAGGCCCTGCACAGTGCCGGATCATTGCTGCGGCCGGTGGGGCAGTTTCATGCCGCGATCGTGAAGCGCTGCCGGCCCGTCGCCTATAGCGGTCTTGTCGAGTGCGCCCCGGCCCCTATGCCGGGTGCACCCTCCGTCATCGATATCGACGTGCCGCTGCGCTCGATCGACGCGACAGCTCTGCGGCACGCCGATATCCTCTTGTGCCGTTCGGCGGTGACGGCGGCCTTGCTGCCGCGCGAGGCATGGACTCGCGGCAAGCGGATCTTCGCTTGGAACGGCGAGCTGACGTCTGGCGTGCAGCATGCCTTTATTCAGGCTTTCGCGGAGCGGGTTACTGCGCCGGCGGTGATGCCCGTCAGCCGCGCAGCGGCGCGGATCGATGATCCGTTTCGGCCGGCGCGGATCCTCCTCCTGGTCGAACGCTGGTCATCCGGCGGGCTCGAGAATGTCGTCGTCGATCTCGCCGACAGCCTTGCGGCGGCCGGCCGAACGGTGATCGTCGCCAGCGCGGACGGCGCGCCGCCGCCTGCCGCGGCGTTTGCCGGCGGGCAAATCCGGACCGTGTCGTTTCGCGGCAGCGAGAGCGCGTTCGAAATCCTGCTGCGCCGCGAGGCGATCGAGGTGGTCAACTACCACCACAGCCGCTTCGCGGTCGGGAAGGCAAGAGAGCAGGCGGTTGCGACCGTCTACACGATGCACAATTGCTATCTTTGGATGGACGAACCGGCCCGAAAGCAGGTCGCCGACGGCCTTGCCGGGATGGATCGGGTGATCGCCGTTTCGCGCCAGGTCGCACAATTTGCCGTCGCGCAATTCGGTTTTCCAGTCGAGCGGATTGTCGTCGTTCCGAATGCGCTGCGGGAGGAGATTGCGCGCTCGGCGACCTCGGCGCCCCGGCCGCCGCTCGCCTGTGGCGACGGGTCCTTTACCGTGGCGATGGTCGGGTCGTTTTCCCGGCTCAAGCTCCAGCATGTCGCCATCGCTGCGTTCGCCGCGGTGGCCAGGGACATTCCCGAGATGCGGCTCCGCCTGATCGGTGCCGTGTTGGATCCTCCTTATGGGGAGGAAATTGAGGCGCAGATTGCCGCGTCGCCCGAAGCCCACCGGATCGAGCTGGTCACCGGGTTGACCCGCGCCGAAACGATTGCGGCTCTGGCAAGCGCCCATGTGTTTCTGCTGCCCTCCCTCGTCGAGGGATGCAGCATGGCTCTGCTGGAAGCGACGGCCGCGGGTTGCGTGTGCATCGCCTCCGACGTCGGCAGCGCGCGCGATCTGGCGGGCGGCGGCTCGGTCGTGCTGCTGCCATCGCCTCTCGGGGAGCTCGAATCGGTCACGCAACAGCAATTCTTTGCGGCGGCGGTAGCGGAGCTGCCGGATCACCAGGCGAATATCGCCAAGGCGCTGCGGAATGTGTGGCGCGATTACGGAGCGTTCGCCGCCGCGGTTGCCGAAACCCGCGCCCGTCTGCGCAACTCCTGCGGCATGCAGCAAATGACCGACGCGTATCTGCTTGCCTACACGATGGCGCGGCGCGGCGGCCCGTTCGACCGCCGGCTTCAACCGCAGGCCGTCGAGGCAAATTTTCTCGCCGCTGCGGACGGTTGACCCGGCGGTTGACCCTTTGCCGCGCGCGGTGTTTACCTCCCGGCCGAGACGCAAACCGACGGCGGGAGTGAGCAATGGCGGAAGCGGGCGCATTGGCGGGCAAGGTTGCGATCATCACCGGCTCGGGCAAGAACATCGGCAAGGCGATCGCCCTGGCGCTCGCCCGCGACGGCGCCGCGGTGGTCGTCAACGGCCGCGGCGACCGCGCCATCATCGAGGAGACCGCGCAGGAGATCCGGGCCGCCGGCGGCCGTGCGATGCCGTATCTCGCCGACATCTCGAAGCCCGATTCGGTGGCGGCGATGGTCGATGCGACGGTCAAGGAGTTTGGCGGCGTCGACATCGCGGTCGGCAATGCCGGGTTGCGCCGCCAGACCCCGTTCCTGCAGATGACCCTCGAGGAATGGCGCGAGATCCTCTCGGTCGCGCTCGACGGCGCCTTCATTTTCGCCAAGGCGACCGTGCCGGAAATGATCAAGCGCGGCGGCGGCGCCTTCATCGGACTTTCGGGCATATCGCACCACGCGGGCTCGGTCGGCCGCGTCCATGTCAATGCCTCGAAGGCCGGGCTCGAAGGCATGGTGCGCGGCCTCGCGACGGAGCTGGCGCCGCATAACATCACCGCCAACACCGTCGCACCCGGCTCGATCGACACGGTGCGCGGCCCCTCCGCCGGCGGGCCGCAGGGGCGCGGCAGCATCAACCGCGGGATCCCGCTCGGCCGCCAGGGACACCCCGAGGAGATTGCCGCGATGGTGCGCTTCCTGGTCGGGCCGGAGGGCCGCTACATCACCGGGCAGACGATCCACGTCAACGGCGGGATGTTTTTCGGGAAGTAGCCCTTGGGGAGGCCGCGCGCGCAATGACTGCGCGCGGTCTCGACGAAATCAGTTCGGCCTGAGCATCGGCGCGGCAACCGTGCAATGCCCAAAGGGCGATTGCCGCGGATGCGCGCCGCGCGGTATCAGAGGGGCGCGAGCTGATCAAGAAATGGGCAGACAAGGGAGAGGAGAGGCCGGGCGTGACGGAGCTTGTTGGAACGCCATCGCCCGGGAACGCCATCCCGGCTCGCGCGGGCCAAAGCATGGAATCGCGCGAATCGTGGGTTGCCGCCTGCATTGTGCTCGGTCTCCTGTCGATCTCGTACGGGTCGCCGCTCCTGGTCGTGGTCGGCTTGAAGCCGATCACCGCACGATCTCGGTACGGCGCGCGAACTGGTGGCGCTCGCCGGCTCGCTGACCTGGATCGGCACCGGGCTCGGCGGCATCCTGATGGGCTGGGTGGCCGAACGCATCGGCATCCGCTGCACCGTGATCTTCGGCGCGGTGATGATCGCCGTCGGGGCTCGCGGTGTCGGCCAGCGGCAATATCGCGGCGATTTTGATCGGCCATGCGCTGTTCGTCGGCTTTCTCGGCAACGGCGCGCTCTACCCGCCGCTGCTGGTCTATGTCAGCCGCTGGTTCGACCGGCGGCGCGGCACCGCGCTGGCGCTGATTTCATCGGGCCAGTACATCGCCGGGATGGTCTGGCCGACCGTGTTCGAGCGCGGCGATGGCGGCTTACGGCTGGCGCGAGACGATGCTCGCGTTTGCCGCGGTCCTGCGCGGTCGCGATCACCGATCGCGGCCCTGTTCCTGCAGCGCGGCGCCGGTGGCGCCGGGCACGCTCGAGTCGGTCACGGCCGGAACGCGGCGCCAGGTGCTCGGCCTGCGCCCCAACACCGTGCAGGCGCTGCTGTGCATCGCCGGGTTCTGCTGCTGCGTCCCGATGTCGATGCCGCAGGGCCATCTCGTCGCGTTTTGCAGCGATCTCGGCATTTCGGCGGGGCAGGGCGCGGCGATGCTGTCGGTGCTGCTCGGCAGCGCGTTTGTCAGCCGGCAGTTCTGGGGCTGGCTCGCCGACCGGGTCGGCGGCCTGCAAGACGGTGCTCGCCGCGCTCGGCCTGTCAGGCCCTGGCGATCGCGGCGTTCATGACTGACCCAGAACGAGGCCGGGCTGTTCGCGATTTCGGCCGCCTACGGGCTCGGCTTCAGCGGCATCATCCCGGCCTATGTGCGTCGCGATCCGCGAACTCTATCCCGCGCGCGAGGCGTCGTGGCGGGTGCCGAGCGTGCTGTTCGTCAGCATGGCGCGGGATGGCGTTCGGCGGCTGGCTCGCCGGCGCGCTCTACGACCATTTCGGGTTTTACCGGCCGGCCTTTGCGATCGGGGTGCTGTTCAACCTTTTCAACCTCACCCTTGTCGGGTTCCTCGTGCTGCGCCAGCGCCGGGCCGGCGGGGTTCGTGCCGCGCGCTGGCCTGACCCCAGCCTCGCCTAGCTTGGCCTCGCCGGGCCTATCGCCTGGGCCTATCGGTTGCGCGGCCAGTCGTCGTTCCACAGGAAGTCGGGGCCGAGCTGGTCGAGGCTCGGGCAGCCGATCTGGCCCATCACCAGGTCGATCTCGTTGCGGAAGATGTCGACCGCCTTCTTGACCCCCGGCAGCCCGCCGGCCACCGCGCCGTAAAGCGTCGGCCGGCCGAAGAAGCAGAACTGCGCGCCGAGGCACATCGCGATGAGGATGTCGGCGCCGCGCCTGACGCCGCTGTCGAGCATTACCGTCATGCGGTCGCCGACCGCGGCCTTGATCGCCGGCAGCATGTCGAGCGAGGCCGGCGCCTGGTCGAGCTGGCGCCCGCCGTGGTTCGACACGATGATCCCGTCGCAGCCGATCTCGGCGGCGCGGATCGCGTCGGCCGGGTTGAGGATCCCCTTGACGATCAGGGTGCGCGGAAAGAGCCGCCGGTAGGGTTCGAGGTCGCGCCAGGTTTGCGCCGCGGCCGGGGTCTGGGTGCGCCCGAAGTTGATGACCTCGGCGGTGCTCGCCCCGTCGCCGGCGTGCGGCACCCAGTTGCCGAGCGTCGGCGCGCCGCCATTGCGGACAAAGTCGTAAAGCCAGCCGGGGTGGGTCAGCGCATCGATGACGATCGACGGCTTCAGCTTCATCGCGGCTTCGAGGACGCCGCCGGCGCGGACATTGGCAAAGCCGTTGCGGTAATTGCGCTCGCGCTTGGGATGCACCGGCACGTCGACCGTCAGCACCAGGGCGCCGAGCCCGTTGTCGCGGGCGCGGCCGACCAGCGCGTCGGTCACGCCCGCATCCTTCGCCGCATACATCTGAAACCAGGTGTTGTGCGGGGCGACGCGCGCCGCCTCCTCCATCGAGGCGTTGCTGCCGCCGGACATGATGTAGGGGATGTTGGCGTCGGCCGCCGCCTGCGCGAGAAGCAGCTCGCCGCCGCGCCGCTGATAGAGGCCGACACCGCCGGTCGGCGAGATGCCGAACGGGCTCGCATAGGTTCGGCCGAAAAGCGTCTGCGACTGGTCGCGCTTCGAGACGTCGACAAGGTAGCGCGGCAGCAGCCGATGCTTTTGAAAAGCGGCGGCGTTCCGCTCCAGCCCCCGCTCGTCCTCGACGCCCCCCTCGATGTAGTCGAACATGATCTTGGGAAGCTTGCGCTTCGCCATCTGGTGGAGGTCTTCGATGTTGACGGCCTGATCGATCCTCATCGGACGGGCTTCTCGCTGAAAAATGCCAAATCGGAAGGCAACAATGCGGGTTCCGGGCGCCGCCGACAATCCTAACCCGGCTGCGCCGGCGATCGGTCAGCGGTTGCGCTGCCAGTCGTCCTGCCACAGGAAGTCGGGGCCGAGCTGGTCGAGGCTCGGGCAGCCGATCTGGCCCATCACGAGGTCGATCTCGCCGCGGAAGATGTCGACCGCCTTCTTGACGCCGGGGAGACCGCCGGCCGCGGCGCCATAGAGGGTCGGCCGGCCGAAGAAGCAGAAATCCGCGCCGAGGCACAGCGCGATCAAAATATCGGCGCCGCGCCGCACCCCGCTGTCGAGCAGCAGTGTCAGCTTGTCGCCGACCGCCGCGCGGATTGCCGGCAGAACGTCGAGCGAACCCGGCGCTTGGTCGAGCTGACGGCCGCCATGGTTCGACACGAGGATGCCGTCGCAGCCGACCTCGATCGAGCGCAGCGCGTCCTTCGGGTCCATGACGCCTTTGACGATCAGCGCGCGTGGAAAGAGCTTGCGGTAGGTTTCGAGGTCGCGCCAAGTCTGGGCGCTGAACGGCCGCACCGAGGAGGTGAATTGGTAAACGGCCTCGGCGTCCGAGTTGGGCGGCGCGTAGGGCTGCCAGTTCTCCAGCATCGGCGTGCCGCCGCCGCGCTTCAGGTATTCGACGA
Organism: uncultured delta proteobacterium; assembly: GCA_963729825.1. GTDB lineage: Bacteria > Desulfobacterota > Desulfobulbia > Desulfobulbales > SURF-16 > SURF-16. The sequence continues at coordinate 13,165 of CAVSQR010000062.1, forward strand.
TCCAGCCGGGGTGGCTCATCGCCTCGAGGAGGATCGACGGCTTGAGGCTCAGCGCCTGGAAGAGGCCGCCGCGGATATTGGCGAAGCCATTGCGGATGTTGCGCTCGCGCTTCGAGCTGACCGGCGTGTCGACGGTCAGCACGAGCGCGCCGCATCCGGCGTCGGCGGCGCGGCGGATCAGGTCTTCGTTGATCTTCGGGTCGCGCGCCGAATAGAGCTGGTACCAGTGGTTCCTGCCGGCGATCCGGGCGCAGGTCTCGATCGAATCGTTGCTCGCGCCCGACATGATGTAGGGAATGTTCGCATCGCGCGCCGCCTCGGCCAGCATCTGGTCGGCGTGCCAGCGGAAGAGCCCGGCGCCGCCGGTCGGCGAGATGCCGAACGGACTGTTGAACGTCTGCCCGAAGATCGTCCGGGTTTGGTCGCGCGTCGACACGTCGACCAGATAGCGCGGCAGCAGCTGGTGCTTGTGGAAGGCCGAGATGTTGGTCTCCAGCCCGCGCTCGTCCTCGAGGCCTCCCTCGATGAAGTCGAAGGCGATTTTCGGCAGCCGCCGCTTCGCCATGCGGTGCAGGTCTTCGATATTGACCGCTTGATCGATCTTCATCGGGCTACGCTCTCGGTGAAAGGTGCCAATCCCAACTCTAACATCGCGTGTTTCGGCCACCGCCGGCAATCCCGTCGGGAGTCATGCCGGTGGTGAGCGAGGCGCAGGTCTCGGCTCGGGCAGCGCTGCCTAGCCCGTCCGGCGCGCGGTAGCGAGGAGAAAGGCGGCCGGCAGACGCACGCCGTCCGGTGTGGCATAGGCGGCCAACGCCGCCTCGGTTTCCCTGACGATCGCCTGGCGCGTTGCGGCGCTGGCGCCTTTCTCGTCCATCAGCCGCTGGACCGCGCCGAACAGGGCCACATGCTCGGCCATGCTCGCCGCCGAGCCGCCAATGACGTGAAACGGCTTTGGCGTGATGGCGATATCGGCGAACCCGGCCGCCGCGAGAATGCCGCGGAAATATTCGCGATCGCTGAATACCTCGGGACCCGGCGCGTGCGCCGGCGATGGCGCCGGCGGGCCGAGATGGCGCAGCGCGATCTCGTACGGGACCTTCCGGTGGACGTTTTCCTCGATCGACGCCCACACCGCCATGACGAGGCGCCCGCCGGGGCGCAGCGCGCGGCATAGATTGCGGAACGCCGCTGCCGGGTCGGCAAAGAACATGACCCCAAACCGCGAGGTCACCAGATCGAACGATCCCGGCGGCAGGGGGTATACCTGCGCATCGCCGAGGATCAGGGTGACGTTGGTCAACCCCTGCTCGGCGACCCGCTGCCGCGCCACCGCGAGCATCGGTTCGGAGATGTCGATGCCGGTGACATGGCCCCGCGGCCCGACTGCGGCCGCATAGGGCAGTGTCGTTGCGCCGGGACCGCAGCCGACATCGAGCACGCGCTCGCCGGGAGCCGCCTGCGCCGCTTCAAGCAGCAGCGCCGTGACCTCGACATTGCGCGCCTCCTGAACCCCGAGGCGCCCGACCCAGCGCGGTCCGGCAATCTCGTTCCAGTAGCGCCGCATCTCGACATTGGCGGAACCCTCCGCCGCGGGGTGCGCCTCGCTCACGATCCGACGATGCCTTCCTGGCGCAGCGCTTCGATTTCCTGCGCGCCGATGCCGAGCCAGCTGCTCAGGACCTCGGCGCTGTGCTGGCCCAATAGCGGCGACGGCTTGACCCTGGGAGGCGTGCCGTCGAAGCGCACCGGCCACGCCGGCATCTTGACCTTGCCGGTGGTCGGATGGTCGATCGTCTGCATGATGCCGCGCTCGTCAAACGAGGGATCGTTCATCAGCTCGAGCGTATCGAACACCGCCCCGGCCGGAACCCCGGCCGCACCGATGATCGTCATGCACTCCTCTTTGGTGTGCCGGCGCGTCCAGCCGGCGATCAGCTCGTCGACCTCGGCGGCGTGCTGGCCGCGCGCCTGCATCGTGTCGTAGCGCGCGTCGCCGATCAGATCGTCGCGGCCGATCACCTTCAGCAAGCGGCGCCAGTGGTCGGGGTTGCCGCGGCTGGTGAAGACATAGACGTAATCGTTCGGTCCGCCGCCCTTGCACGGGTAAAGCGCCGAAGGGGCCATTGCCGTGCTCGACCGGTCCGAGCCGCCGCGCACTTGCGCCTTGCCGCTCTCCTGGGTGCGCGAGAACGGCACCCGCATGTAATGGATCATCGCGTCCTGCATCGCGACTTCGAGGCGGCGTCCCTGGCCGGTCTTCTGCCGCTTGTAGAGGGCGCCCAGAATGCTGATCGCCATCAGCATGCCGGTGCCGGTGTCGCCGAAGGAGGGGCCGGGCTTAACCGGCGGACGGTCGCCGTAGCCGGTGACGCTAAACGTGCCGCCGGCGGCCTGCGCGATCATGTCGAAGGCGAGGCTGTTCTCGTAGGGGCTGCCGGTGCCGAAGCCCTTGATGCGGCAGAAGATGATGCCGGGGTTGAGCTTTTTGACCTCGTCGTAGCCGAGGCCGAGCCGCTCGATCGTGCCCGGCGCCATGTTCTCGACCGTCACATCGGCCTGTTTCAGCAGCGATTTGACGATTTCGAGGCCGCGCGGCGATTTGAGGTTGAGCGTCAGCGACTTCTTGTTGGCGTTGAACTGGTGGAAATACCAGGGGTCGTCATCGATCCGGCCGGGCTTCAGCCTGCGGCCGGGATCGCCGACCGCCGGGTTCTCGATCTTGACGACCTCGGCGCCGAGCCAGGCGAGGCTTTCGGTGCAGGAGGGCCCCGCCTCGAACTGGGTGAAATCCACCACCTTGACGCCTTCGAGACAATCGAGCTCAACGCCGATCTCAGCCATTACCCGTTCCTCCCGTCAAAACTTGGCGATAAGCGCCCCGCGCTGGCGACCATAGCGCATTGGCGCGGGCGCCGTCAGCCGCTCATCCGTGCGAGGCGGCGTTCGACGAGGCGGACGAACAGCGCGGCGCCATAGGGCAGGGCGGCGTCGTTGAAATCGTAACCGGGGTTGTGCACCTCGCAGCCGCCCTCGCCTTCGCCGTTGCCGATCTGGATATAGGCGCCGGGGACGCGCTCCAGCATCGAGGCGAAATCCTCCGATGCCATGACGAGGGGGGCCTGGCGGTTGACGTTGTCCTCGCCGACCAGCTCGGCGGCGGTGTCGGCGATGAACCGGGTCTCGTCGGCGTGGTTGACGAGCGGCGGGAAGAGGATGCGGAAATCGAGGCTGGCGGTGGCGCCGAAACCAGTGGCGACGCCCTCGGCGATCTGCCGCATCCGGTCCTCGACGAGACTCATCATCGCCCGGCTGAAGCAGCGCACGGTGCCGCCCATCACCGCGCGCTCGGGAATGACGTTGTAGGCGTGCCCGGCATGGAACTGGGTGGTGCTGACGACAACCGTATCGATGGCGCGGACGTTGCGCGCGACGATCGATTGCAGCGCGGTGGTGATGTGGCTCCCCACCAGCACCGGGTCGATCCCCGCTTCCGGCCGCGCGCCGTGTGCGCCGCGCCCGGTGATCGCGATGTCGAAAAACGCCCCGCCGGCCATCATCGCCCCCGGGCGGATCTGGAATTTTCCGACGGCGAGCCCTGGCCGGTTGTGCATGCCGAAGATCGCGTCGCAAGGAAATTCGTCGAAAAGCCCGTCCTTCATCATCGCGTCGGCGCCGCCCAGCCCCTCTTCAGCCGGCTGGAAGATGAAATGCACAGTGCCGTCGAAATTGCGGCTCTGCGCAAGATAGCGCGCCGCGCCCAGCAGCATCGTCGTGTGGCCGTCATGGCCGCAGGCATGCATCCGGCCCTGGTTCTGCGAGCGATGAGCAAAGCCGTTCGCCTCCAGGATCGGCAGGCAGTCCATATCGGCTCTGAGGCCGATCGCGCGCGGCGAGTTGCCGATCCGCAGCCGTCCGACCACCCCGGTCTTGCCGATCCCGCGATGCACCTCGATACCGAACCCGGCGAGCCTGTCGGCCACGAGGTCCGAGGTGCGGCGTTCCTCGAACCCGAGCTCCGGGTGGGCATGAATGTCGCGGCGCCAGCCGGTCAACTCATCGTGAAAGGCGCGAATTCCCTCGATGATCGGCATCGGCGTGCCTCCCTGGCAGAAGCTTATTTATAATCCGAGATTATACTGGTCCGCGCTGCGATAACCGCAGCAGAATCGACCGATAAAGGCGCGGCCCGCTTCGCGATCGGCGAAATAGAAGGCGACCGCGTCGTTGACGATCCCGCCGTGCCCGGCCGGCGCCGAGGCCCATCCGTCCCGGCCGCAATTATGGTCGAGCCAGGCGAGCATGACCGCGAGTTGCGGGCCAAACCCCGCAGGCGGCACCGCAATCAGCACCCGCCAGCAGGAAGGTTGCCCGCCGTCATGCTCGATCTGCCGCCGGACCGCGAGGGCCATCACCGTAGTTCCTGATTTGTTCTCCAGAAGCCTACACGACTGCGGAGCGGCTTGTCGAGGGCTGGCTGCACGCCTCAACTCAGGTTCGGTGCGGTGCCATGATGCGGGGCAAGCGCCGGGCGCAGGGCCCAGGCCAGCGGCAGGGTAATGAGGACAACCGTTGCGATCAGCATCATCATGACCCTCACATCGGCAAGGTCGCTGGCGAAGCCGTAGAGGACCGGCGCCAGCGCCCCGGCGCCGATGCCGCCGGTATAGAAGATGCTGAAGGCGCGCTGCCGCCGCTCGGGAGCGACAAGCTCGGGAACGGTGCCGTAGAGCACCGACGAGGTGCCGTTGAGCGCGATGCCGATCAGCGGCAGGACGATCAGACCGGCGTAGAGCGGCACCGGCAGGAGGACGAGGATGCCCGCCGCGGTCAGGCCCTCCGTCACGAACACCGCCTTGATCACCCCGATCCGTGCGCCGAGCCAGCCGCAGACCAGCTTGCCGGTGGCGCCGCCGGCGAAGATCAGCGTGAGCGCGATGCCGATCGTCGGCAGGCCGGCGCCTTTCATCTTCAACAGGAACGGCAGGAACGTCAGGAACCCCATCCGCGTCGCGCTGTCGATCATCGCGATCGACAGCAATAGCGAAAAGCCGCGCCCGCTCGGCGCGGTCGGCGCGTCCGCGGCGGCCTTCTCCGGCGGCGCGGCGGTTGCCGCCCGGCCCGGCAGGCCGCGCACCGCCAGGATCGCCACAGCGCCGGTGAGGGCGACGATGCCGAGAATGGTCGTCGCCGCGCGCCACGGCATCAGCGCGACGAGCCCCGCGGTTGCCGCCGGGAACGCCATCTTGCCGAGGTCGCCCGAGAAATTGTAGCTGGCGAGCGCATTGCGCGAGCGTCGGCCGGGGAAGGCCTGCGCCACCAGATTGGCGCTGACCGGGTGCTGCACGCTGGCCCCGGTCCCGGCGATGACGAGCGCGGCGACCAGCACGGCAAATCCGGCGCTCGCTCCGGCGACGAGATAGCCGATTCCCACCAGCGTCGTCCCGAGCCCGAGCAGCAGCGGCCCGCCGATCCGTTCGGCGAGCAGGCCCGCCGGAACCTGGAACCCGGCCATCGACCCGGTGTAGAGCGCCCGCAACAGGCCGATCTCGGCATAGCCCAGGCCGAATTCGGCCTGCCACAACGGCAGCAGCACGTAGAGCAGGTCGGTGTAGCCGTCATGCAGGATATGCGCGCCGCAGGCGACGCCCATCGTGCGCCGCTCGGGCGCCGCGATCCGGTCCAGGGTAGCCGTGATCAGAGACATCCTCGCCGCCGGGACAGCCATGAAACTGTCACTAAGCTGTCATCATCGCCGAGACGAAGCAATCCTTTGCCCGCGATTGCCTCAGGCCTATCTTCGGCCCGGCATCAGCAAAGGGGAAGGCGATGGACGATTTTGATCTCGTCATCCGCAACGGAACGGTGGCGACCGCCGCCGATACGACGCCGTGCGATGTGGGCGTCAAGGACGGGGTCATCGCCGCCCTGGGGCGCGGCCTCGCGAGCGGCGCGCGCGAAATAGACGCCACCGGTCGCCTCGTGCTGCCCGGCGCCATCGACAGCCATTGCCATATCGAGCAGCAATCGTCGGCCGGGGTGATGACCGCCGACGATTTCTACAGCGCGACCGTATCGGCCGCGTTCGGCGGCACCACGACGGTCATTCCGTTCGCCGCGCAGCATCGCGGCCAGTCGTTGCGGCGGGTCGTCGAGGAATACCACGCGGCGGCCGGCCCGAAGGCGGTCATCGACTATGCCTTTCACCTGATCATCTCCGATCCGTCGGAGCAGGTGCTGGGGCAGGAACTGCCGGCCTTGATCCGCGACGGCTACACCTCGTTCAAGGTCTACATGACCTACGACCTCCTGCGCCTCGACGACCGCCAGATGCTCGACATCCTGGCCGTGGCGAGGACGCGAGGGCGCGCTCGTCATGGTTCATGCCGAAAACCACGACATGATCGCGTGGCTGGCGAACCGGCTGTTGCAGAAGGGGCTGTCGCAGCCGCGCTATCATGCGGTGTCGCACGCAAGGATCGCCGAGGGCGAGGCAACGAACCGGGCGGTCGCGCTCGCCGAACTGCTCGATGTGCCGCTGCTGATCGTCCATGTGTCGGCGGGCGAGGCTATCGACGTCATCCGCGACGCCCAGACCAAGGGCCTCAAGATCTACGGCGAGACCTGCCCGCAATACCTGTTCCTGACCGCCGACGACATCGGCATGGACCTCGAAGGCACGAAATTCTGCTGCAGCCCGCCGCCGCGCGACAAGGCCGCGCAGGAGGCGGTGTGGCGCGGCCTGCAGAACGGCACGTTCCAGGTGTTTTCCTCGGACCACGCGCCCTATCGCTACGACGAGACCGGCAAGTTGCTGAAAGGCGACAAGACCACCTTCAAGGACACGGCAAACGGCGTGCCGGGCATCGAATTGCGCGTGCCCCTGCTGTTTTCCGAGGGCGTCGGCAAGGGGCGGCTCGACCTCAACCGCTTTGTTGCGCTGACCGCCACCAACCACGCCAAAATCTACGGGCTCTACCCGAAAAAGGGAACGATCGCGGTCGGCACCGACGCCGACATCGCGATCTGGGACCCTGAGCGCGAGGTCACGGTCAGCAGCGCGCAAATCCACGACAATGTCGGCTACACGCCCTATGAGGGGATGCGGCTCAAAGGCTGGCCCGTTACGGTGCTGTCACGCGGCCGGATCGTCGTCGATGACGGGAAGCTAGTCGCCGAGCGCGGCAGCGGCAAATTCCTGCCCTGCGCCCTGTCCGACGCGGCCCGCCCGCTCGGCCGCACCGCCCCCGAACTCGCCTTTGCGGCCACCCGGGGCGGCGCATCGCTCGTGTAAAGATGAGGAAAGCCGTTTGATGCCACGCAGCTTCCGGGCCGGGGTCGATATCGGCGGGACGTTCACCGACATCGTGCTGCTTGGCGATGCGGGCGAGCGCTACACCCGGAAGGTGTCGTCGACCGTTGACGACTACGCGCGGGCGATCGTCGAGGGGCTCGCGGCTCTGTTGGCCGAAATCGGCGCCGAGGCGAGCGGCATCGTCGAATTGCTGCACGGCACGACGGTCGCCTCGAACGCGATCCTCGAACACAAGGGCGCCAAGACCGGCCTCATCACTACCAAGGGTTTCCGCGACGTCCTCGAAATCCGCAATCTGCGGATGCCGCGGCTTTACGACATGTCGTGGACCAAGCCGCCGCCCTTGGTCGAGCGGCGCCTCAGGGCCGAGGTCGATGAGCGGGTCAACGCCGAGGGCGGGATCGACCGGCCACTCGACGAGGCGAGCGTCGAGCGTGCGGTGCGGTTTCTGGTGGGGGAGGGGGTCGCGGCGATCGCGGTCTGCCTGTTGCACTCCTACCTCAATCCATCGCATGAGGAGCGGGTGAAGGAGATCGCCCAGCGCCTCGCACCCGGGACGATCCTCTGCCTCAGCGCCGAGGTCCTGCCAGTCATCAACGAATACGAGCGTACCTCGACGACGGTCATCAACGCCTATGTCCGGCCGATCGTCGAGCGTTACCTCAACCGGCTTGGCGCCGAGGTGAAGCGCACCGGCATCGACGCGCCGCTCCTTCTGATGCAATCGAACGGCGGGCTGACCACCGCGAAGGCCGCCGCGCTGACGCCGATGCACATCATCGAATCGGGGCCGGCGGCCGGGGTCGTCGGCGTCCAGGCATTGACCCGCCGGATCGGCGTCACGAAGGCGATCTCGTTCGATATGGGCGGCACGACGGCGAAAGCCTCGCTGATCGAGAATGGCGAGGTGACCCGCGCCACCGAATACCAGGTCGGCGCCGGCATCGTGCTCGGCTCGCGGCTCTTATCGGGGGCCGGCTATACGCTCAAGGTGCCGGCGATCGATCTGGCCGAGGTCGGGGCCGGCGGCGGCTCGATCCTGTGGATCGATGCGGGCGGTGCGCTGCAGGTCGGGCCGCACAGCGCCGGCGCGGTGCCCGGTCCGGTCTGCTACGACCAGGGCGGCAGCGAGCCGACCGTGACCGATGCCAATGTCGTGCTCGGCTACATCAACCCGGCGCAGCTCGTCGGCGGCGCGCTCAAGCTCAATGCCGACAAGGCCGCCGCAATCATCGCCGACAAGATCGCCCGCCCGCTCGGCATGAGCGTCGCGGAGGCGGCCTATGGCGCGCATCTGATCGCCGCCTCCAACATGATCCGCGCGCTCAAAGCCGTGTCGAGCGAGCGCGGCCGCGACCCGCGCGAATATGCGCTCGTCGCCTTCGGCGGCAACGGCCCGGTGTTCGCCGCCGGCATGGCCGAGGCGCTGTCGATCCCGCTTGTGCTGATCCCGCCGTCGGCCGGGGTGTTTTCGTCGTTCGGGCTGCTCTATGCCGAGATCGAGTATTACTTCACCCGCACCCGGAAGCGGCTGCTGCGCCGGGTGACGCAAGAGGAGGTCGAGGCAACGGTCGGCGCGCTCGAAGCCGAGGCGCGGGCGCGGCTCACCGAGGACGGCTTCGCGCCCGACCACATCGAGATCCGCCGCAGCGCCAGCCTGCATTACCAGGGGCAATCCTTCGAGTTGCGCGTGCCATTGGCATCGGGCCGCCTCGACCGCACCGCGCTCCTGGCGCTTGAAGAGGCGTTCGGCGCCGAGCACGAGCGCACCTACGGCCACCGCGCCGGGGTCGAGGAGCCGGTCGAACTGGTCAGCCTCGACGTGATCGGCCGTGGCATCCCGGATACGCCGCGCGCGGCGTCCGCAGCCGCCGCGAGCCTCGCCCCGGACATCGCGATCGCCGAGACGCGCCGCCGCGCCTATTTCGCCGCCCGCGGCTGGCTCGACGCCGCTGTTATCAACCGCAGCGACCTTGCGACGCCGCATGCCGGGCCGTGCATCGTCGAGGAATACGACGCGACCTGCCTCGTCCCGCCCGGCTGGACCGCCCGCCTCGATGCGTACGGGAATATCGCGATGAGCCGGTAGCGCTTTTGGGCTACGCCGCGACCTTCTTCAGCCGGTGGATGACGCGGCGCTTTTGCGGAACGGCGTCCGTCGAGAAGCGCGACCAGGAGCGGCCGGACAGCTCGCCGACAAAGATGTTGCCGTGCGAATCGACGGCGATGCCGTGCGGCGAGGTGAACTGGCCGGGCAGCATCCCGCCATGCGGCTTGCCGAGCCGCGCCAGCACCTCGCCCCTCAGCGTGTGGATGCTGACCCGCGCGCCGATATTCGGCCAATCCTTGTTGATCTCACCGGCTGGCCCACCCTCGCCGATATAGCAGAGCGGGCCGTGCCCATGGCCACCGTTGGGACCGAGGCACATGCCGTTCGGTCGGTGCAGGTTGTTCCACTGGGTTATCCATTTGCCGTTGCCGTCGAACACCTGGACCCGGTGGTTTTCGCGGTCGGCGAGATAGACCCAGCCGTCGGGGTCGCAGCAAATGTTGTGCGCGATGTTGAACTGGCCGGGATCGGTGCCGGGTTCGCCCCATGACTTCTCTAATTTGCCGTCGATCGAATATTTGTGGATGCGGGCGTTGCCATAGCCGTCAGAGATGTAAAGGCGGTCGCACTGCGGCGACAAGGCCGTGTGGGTGCAGCGATGGAACGGCTCGCCGCTCATAAAGGGCGCCGGCTTGCCGGGCGTTCCGAGCGTCATCAGGATTTTGCCGTCGAGCGTGCAGTGCCGCACGGTGTGGTCGCCGTCGTCGGTCAGCCAGATCGTGTCGTCCGGCGCGACATGCACGCCGTGCGGCCGGGTGAACACGCCCTCGCCCCAGGTGCGCAGCAGATTGCCGTCCCGGTCGAATACCGCGACCGGATGGTCGCCGCGGTTGAAGGCATAGACATTGTCGTGGCTGTCGACGCCGACCGCGGCGCAATCGCCAAGCACGATCTCGTCCGGCACTTTAGCCCAGTCTTCGTTGACCTCGAAATTCCAGTCGCCGCCGCCCAGCCGCACCGCCATCGCTTCCTCCCGCTGAAACGCGTATCTCGCCGCTTATCATAAGACCGGATGGCAGGGCAGGCGAGAAGCCTACGGTGCGATATCAGGCGGCGCTGGCGCGGCTCTGAGCCTGCCGGCGGGCGAGGACGATCTTCTCGGCCGAGCGGCCGAGGAAATGCGGCGCCGAGCCGCCCTCGGCGAGCAGGTCGAGAAATTCGTCCGGCCGGGCGATCCGCACCGAGCCGAGGATATCGGCGCCGCGCGCGAGGAAGGCGTCGGGCAGCATGCCGACGGTCGGGCCGACCACGGTGACGCGGGCCGCCGGCCGCGCCAGGGCGAGCAGGTCTTCGAGCGTGTCGGTGAGCAGCGTCGTCCCGGTGATCAGCAGCACATCCGCAGTTGGGACGATTTCCGGCGCCAGCGCGGCCGGGCGGTAGAACGGCATCTCCTCGGGCTTCAAGGCCGCCGGGTTCTGCTCCAGCACGAGGTAGGGCTGGTGACGGCGCTTCAGCTCCTTGAGAAACGGGATAAAGGCGCCGACCAGGACCACCCGGTCCCTCTCATGGAATTCGGTGGCGTCGAATGCGTCGGTGCCGGGCAGCAGATCGACCGAAGGGGAAGGGCGGCGGCGCCAGCAGAGTTCGGCGAGCGCATTCAACGTCGCAATGCCGACCGCGCGAGAAAGGCCGTTCTCGGCCAACGCCTCGCGCATCAGCTCGGCCGCCGGCCGTCCGGCGATGCGGCGAAAGGCGACGCGGTGCGCGTCGAGCGGGCAGCAAATGTCGGCGGGACCTGCATCCCGCGGCGTCGCGCAGGTTCCGGCAACCCCGGCGCTGAGCTTGACGCCCGTAAAAAACAGGCCGATCACCGCGCGCTCGACTGTGATCCCCTCAAGCTCACGGCCGAGAATGTCCGTGACGCAACCGATTGTCTCGTTCAGGATGGCGCTGGGCACGGGCTTTGTCCGTCTCATGTTGCGCAACTCATGTAGCATATCGCGTCGCCATGAAATTGATCCATCTCAGCGTCGCCGTGGCGGCGCTGGCTTTCGTTTCGCTAACCGCGCCGTCCCCCATGGCACTTCGGGCGGCCTATGGAGCACCCGGCAAGATGACCGAACTGGCAGATGGCCTTAAATACACCGATACGAAAGTCGGCACCGGCGCGGAAGCGACGCCCGGCCACAAGGTCACCGTGCATTACACCGGCTGGCTGGACCAGAATGGCGCCAAGGGCAAAAAATTCGACAGCTCGGTCGATCGCGGCCAGCCCTTCGCCTTCGTGCTGGGGGCGCACCAGGTGATCCGCGGCTGGGACGAAGGGGTCGCCGGGATGAAAGTCGGCGGCACGCGCACGCTCGTCATCCCGCCCGAGCTCGGCTATGGCGCGCGCGGCGCCGGCGGGGTGATCCCGCCCAATGCCAAGCTGATCTTCGACGTCGAGCTGCTCGGCGTACAGTAGGCCGTCATCCGTCCCGGGTTTCCGCGTCGGCCCCCGGCGAGGGCGGCGCGGCGCCGGCGAAGGCATCACGGTCGAAGGCGATGCTCTTGATCACGGCATAGACCGGGCGCCCGGGTTCGAGACCGAGCGTTTCGACCGAGCGCCGGGTCAGCCGCGCGACGAGCGCCTCGCCGGCGCAATCGAGCCGCATTTCGACGATCGGCCCGTCGGCGGCGCCGATCTCGCTGACTGTTCCGGGCAGCACGTTGAGCGCGCTCAACCCCTCGGGCGGATGGAGCGCGATCATCACGTCGCGCGCGCGGATGCGAATGCGCAGCGCGGCGCCGACCGGCAGGTCGAGATGCGGCACCCGCAATTCGCCGGCGGAGGCGCGCAGAATCGTCAGGCCAAAGGCCGGGTCGTGGCCGGCGACCCTGGTGGCGAGGATGGCGCCGGCCTCGGCGCGTCCGGTCAGCGGAAACAGGTCGATCCGCCCCATGATCTCGGCGGTCGGCCCGACCGCGGCGACCCGGCCCTCGGAGAGCACGACGAGTGTCGTCGCGAGCCGGGCGACCTCGGCGACCGGGTGGCTGACATAGACGATCGGCACGCCGGCCTCGTCGCGCAGCCGCTCGATATAGGGCAGGATCTCGGTCTTGCGCGCCTCGTCGAGCGAGGCCAGGGGCTCGTCCATGACGAGCAGGCGCGGGCGCGCCAGAAGCGCGCGGCCGATCGCGACGCGCTGCTTCTCGCCGCCCGACAAATGCGCCGGCCGGCGGTCGAGCAGCGTCCCGATGCCGAGCAGCTCGACGATCTGCTCGACCTCGCCGGCGCGACCCCCTTTCGGGCGCAAACCAGCGGCCGTAAAGCAGGTTTTGCCGCACTGTCAGATGCGGAAAGAGGCGCCCTTCCTGGAATACATAGCCGATGCGGCGCTGCGGGCCGGCACGAAGAGGCCGCGCCCGGTATCGGTCAAGATTTCGCCATCGATGACGATGCGGCCGCGCTCGGGTCGCAGCAGCCCGGCGATCGCGTTGATCAGCGAGGTCTTGCCCGATCCCGAACGGCCGAAGAGGGCGGTCAGGCCGCCGGCGCTGTCGAAGGCGGCGTCGAGCACGAAGCCGCCGAGACGATGCTCGACCGCGACGCTCAAGCATGTCAGTGGCAGCATGTCACAGCCCGAGCGCGCGCCGGGTCGCCCGCTCGATCAGAACTTCCGAGGCGAACAGCGCGGCGAGCGATATGGCAACCGCGACGAGCGTCAGGCGCAAGGTGGCAGGATCGCCGCCGGGAACCTGGGTGAAGCTGTAGATCGCGAGCGGCAATGTCTGGGTCTCGCCGGGGATGTTCGAGACAAAGGTGATCGTCGCGCCGAATTCGCCGAGCGCGCGGGCGAAGGACAGGATCATGCCGGCGACGATCCCCGGCAGGATCAGCGGCAAGGTGATCGTCGCGAACACCCAGAGCGCGTTGGCGCCGAGCGTTCCGGCGGCGGCTTCGAGCCGGCGGTCGACCGAATCGATCGACAGCCGGATCGAGCGCACCATCAGCGGAAAGCCCATCACCGCGCCGGCCAGGGCCGCGCCGGTCCAGCGAAAGGCGAACACGATCCCGAGGCTCTTCTCCAGCAACTCTCCGAGCAATCCGCGCCGTCCGAACAGCAGCAGCAGCAGATACCCGGTGACCACCGGCGGCATGACAAGCGGCAAATGCACGAGCGCATTGAGCAGCGAGCGGCCCCAAAACCGGCCGCGCGACAGGAGCAGCGCGACGCCGACCCCGATCGGCAGGCTCCCCAGCATCGCCCAGAAGGCGACCCGCAACGACAGCCGGATCGCCGTCACCTCCTCCGGCGAGAACGCGAAGAAGGCGCTCACCGCGCCTCGCCAAGCACGGTAAAGCCCTGTGCTTCGAACAGTTTGCGAGCGGCGGGGCCGCGCAGGTATTCGGCAAACGCCGCGGCGTCGGGTTGCGCCGTTCTGGTCAGCGCCATCGGATAGACGATCGGCGGCAGGGTGTTGGCCGGGAACGTCGCGACGATCCTGACGCCCGGTTCGACGGCGGCATCGGTCCGATAGACGATGCCGAGCGGCGCCTCGCCGCGCGCGACCAGCAACAGCGCGGCGCGAACGTTCTCGGCCGCGGCGATGCGACCGGCGACCTGCGGCCACACGCCGAGCTTGTTCAGCGCCGCCTTGCCGTAGATCCCGGCCGGCACGGCGGCGGGGTCGGCCATCGCGAGGCGCCCGCCGCCGAGCAGCCTTGCCAGCGGAAAGCCCGGGCCGATCGTCACGGTCGCCGGGCTGTCTTTCGGCGCGATCAGCACGAGAGTGTTGCCGAGCAGATCGACCCGGGTTTTCGGCGTTGATCAGGTCGCGCTTCTGCAGGTAGTCCATCCATTCGAGATCGGCCGAGATGAAAATATCGGCCGGCGCGCCATTCTCGATCTGCTTGGCCAGAGTCGAGCTCGCCGCATAGGAGACGACGGCGCGCTTGCCGGTGTCGTGCTGCCATTTCGCGGCGATGTCGTCGAGCGCGTTCTTGAGGCTGGCGGCGGCGAAAACGACGATGTTGCGCGTTGCCGCAGCGGCGGACCGGCTCCGGCCGCCGCTGCCTCAGAACCGCCAGCGCGGCAATGCCGGCAAGCATCACGCGTCGATGCATCCGAGAATGCCTATCGCTATGGGACGCTTCGGGAACCGGGCGGCGCCAAGCCTGCGGGCGGCTTGAGCGTGTCGCGCGCGACCGTCATAGCCATGTGATATAGGCGAGGTTGCGTCGTCAGGGAACGGCTCATCGCGGCGCTCGTCGCCATGGCGCCGGGCTTTCCCGAAGGCTATCGTATCGCCTCCACCGAAAGAGGCCGGCGATGAGCGATCCACAATCCCCCGTCGATGATCTGGGTCTGGCCGGCAAGGTCGCGATCGTCACCGGCGGCGGCGCGCCCGATGACGGCATCGGCAATGGCCGCGCCGCGGCGATGCTGCTGGCGCGCGCCGGCGCGCGGGTGCTGGTCGTCGACATCGTGCCCGAGGCGGCCGAGCAGACCGTGGCGATGATCGCCGCAGGAGGGCGGCACCGCCGCGCCGTTCGTCGCCGACGTGGTCGACGAGCGTCAGTGCCGCGCGATGGTCGACGAGGCGCTGGCGCGGTTCGGCCGGCTCGACCTCCTCGACAACAATGTCGGGATCGGCGGGCGCGGCAGCGTCGTCGATACGCCGGTCGCGGATTGGCGCCGGATCATGCAGGTCAATGTCGACAGCATGTTCCTCGTGCTCGCGCTTCGCGATCCCGGCGATGATCGAGACCGCGGGCGGCGGCGCCATCGTCAACGTGTCGTCGATCTCGGCCCTGCGCCCGCGCGGGCTCACCGCCTATTCGACCTCGAAGGGCGCCGTCATCGCGCTGACCCGGGCGATGGCGGTCGATCACGGCCCGCAGGGCATCCGGGTCAATTGCGTCGCGCCGGGCCCGATCTACACGCCGCGCATGTACACGGGGCAGATGAGCCCCGGCCGGCCGCGAGGCGCGGCGCAAGGCGTCGGTGCTCGGCATCGAGGGGCTTGGCTGGGACATCGGTCATGCGGTGCGTTTCCTGCTGTCGGCCCAGGCGCGCTACATCACCGGCCAGACGCTGGTCGTCGACGGCGGCGCGAGCCTCGTCGGCCCGGGCCGCGCGCCAGGTTGACGGCATCTGCAAAAGGAAGCGGCATTTGAAGTACATGCGAGGCGAAGAAACGATTTACGAACGGTTCGGCGTGTTATCCTTGGAATGGCTTCCTGGAGCGTTTCGATCGCGCGGGGAAGCGTGGGGAAGGGTGATGCCATGACGGATCGGCTTTTTGCGACGATTTTGGTCGCGGCGATGGCGCTCACGACCGGGATGGCGGCTCCTGCCTTCGCCAGGGGACGGGCGGCGGCGGACCGGGGGGTTTTGGTGCGAGCGGCGGCCACGGCGGCTTCGTCAACGGCATGCCGCGCGGGTTTACCGAGGGGCAGAAACACGGCTGGAATGGCGCCAGTACACCGCCCGGCTGGAGCCACGGCCAGCGGCGCGGGTGGAATGGCGGCACGCTGCCACCCGGGTTCAGCCGCTAGACGATTTATTTCCGGCGGACGCGAGCCCGGCTTTTTGAGGCCGGGCTCGTCTCGTTTTGGGTGGCGCGGGTGCCACGGTTGCCGCAGAGTCGGAGCGGAGCGCGGCAGTCCCGTGCGAACAACGGGAGAAGCCCGATGAACCCCTTCGACCTTTCCGGCCGGGTCGCGGTCGTCACCGGCGGCAATGGCGGGATCGGGCTCGGCATGGCCGAGGGCCTCGCCGCGGCCGGGGCATCGGTCGTGGTCGCGGCGCGCAACCGCGACGAAATCCGAGGCGGCGGTCGCGGAACTGGCCGCGACTCGGATCGCCGAGCGCCTTTGTCGCGCTCGATGTCGCCGACCCGGCCTCGTGCCGCGAGATGGTCGCGGCAGACGGTGGAGCGCTTCGGCCGGCTCGACATCCTCGTCAACAATGCCGGCATGTCGATCCGCAAGCCGCCGGAGGACTACGCGATCGCGGAATGGCAGGCGGTGCTCGACACCAATCTGACCGGCGCGTTCGTCTGCGCCCAGGCGGTCTATCCGGTGATGAAGAGGCAGGGCGGCGGCAAGATCATCAATATCGGCTCGATGATGTCGATCTTCGGCGGCGCCTATGCGGCGCCCTATTCGTCGAGCAAGGGCGGTCTGGTGCAGCTGACCAAGTCGCTCGGCACCGCCTGGGCCCGGGACAACATCCAGGTCAACGCGGTGTTGCCCGGCTGGATCGACACCGAACTGACCCGCGACGCGCGGGCGCAGGTCCCGGGCCTCAACGAGCGGGTGCTCAACCGCACGCCGGCCGGGCCGCTGGGGCGTGCCCGCGGATCTGGCCGGCGATCGCCGTGTTTCTCGCCGCGCCGGCCTCGGATTTCGTGACCGGCGCCGCGATCCCGGTCGATGGCGGTTATTCGGCGGAATTCTA
Organism: uncultured delta proteobacterium; assembly: GCA_963729825.1. Lineage (GTDB taxonomy): Bacteria > Desulfobacterota > Desulfobulbia > Desulfobulbales > SURF-16 > SURF-16. The sequence goes on from CAVSQR010000062.1 coordinate 29,975, forward strand.
AGTCCTAAATCCCGAGATAGAACTTCCGGATCAGCTCGTTGTTGTTGAGCTCGTCGGCGTTGCGGCCCTCGAAGGCGATCTGGCCGTGGACGATGACATAGCCGCGATCGGCGATGCGGATCGCCTGGTTGAAGTTCTGCTCGGCCATCAGCACGGTGAGCTCGAAGCGGTCCTTCAGTTCCTTGATCTTGTCGATCGTGCGGCTGACCAGGATCGGCGCGAGCCCGACCGAGGGCTCGTCGATCAGCAGGATGCGCGGCGCCGACATCAGCGCGCGCGCCAGCGCCAGCATCTGCTGCTCGCCGCCGCTGACATGCTGCCGGCGAGCTGGCGGCGGCGCTCCTGCAGCACGCGGGAAGGTCTCGTAGGACAATTCGAGGTTGCGCGGCGATCGCGCTGCGCGCCTTCCGGCGGAACGCGCCGAGCAGCAGGTTTTCCTCGACCGTCAGCTTGGGAAAGAGCCGCCGCCCCTCGGGCACCAGCGCGATGCCGAGATCGACGATCTCCTCGGTGGTATGCCCGACCAGCTCGTGCGCGCTCGCCGTCGATCTCGGCGACGATGCTGCCCGACGTCGGCCGCAGCATGCCCATGATGCATTTCATCAGCGTGCTCTTGCCGTTGCCGTTGGTGCCGAGCAGCGCCACGGTCTCGGCGTGCGCCACCGAGATCGAGACGTCCTCGAGCACCCGCACCGGGCCGTAGCCGGCGTTGACCCCGCTGATGACAGGGGAGCTATTCGCCAAGATAGGCCCTCTCGACCTCGGGGTTGCGGATCACCTCCTGCGGCACGCCGTCGGCGATCTTGTGGCCGGCGACCAGCACGACGAGCCGGGTCGAGAAGCTCATCACCGCGCGCATGATGTGCTCGATCAGGACGATCGTGATGCCCTGCTCGTTGAGCCGCAGCAGCACGGCGAGGATTTCGTCGACCTCGGAAGGCGACAGCCCGGCCATCGCCTCGTCGGCGAACAGCAGGCGCGGCTGCGTCGCCACGGCGCGCGCCAGTTCGAGCTTGCGCATCTCGACCTGGGTCAGGTCGCGCGGCAGCCGCGCGCCTTGTCGGCGAGCCCGACATGCGCGCAGCAGTTCGGCGCAGCGCGTCGGCGATCTGCCGCGGTCGCTCAGGTGGCGGCCGTGCCGCGCGTTGACCGTGTAGAGCAGCGGCACGCGGATATTGTCGGTGAGCGACAGCGTGCGGAACGGCTTCGGCAGCTGAAAGCTGCGCGCGAGGCCGAGCCGCGTGCGCTGATGCGCGATCAGCCCGTCGAGCGTTCTTGCCGTCGAAAACGCACCGTGCCGGTCTCGTTGCGCAGCGTGCCGCAGAGGCAGTTGACGAGGGTGCTCTTGCCGGAGCCGTTCGGCCCGATGAGCCCGAGCCGCTCGCCGGCTGCGACCGCGAGGTCGATGCTCGTCGAGCGCGACGAAGCCGCCGAACCGCTTGCCGAGGCCGGTGACCGAGAGCAGCGGGTGCCGGGCTCATCGGGGTCTGCCGCGTCACGCCGTCGCGCGCCCGCCCGCTCGCGCAGCGCGACCAGCCCGACAATGCCGTTGGGCGCGATGATCACGAAGCCGATCAGCAGCAGGCCGACGATCAGCAGGTTGAGCGCCGACGAGATCGTCACGGTGGCGAGCTGCTGGATCGTGCCGAGGAGGATCGCGCCGATCACCGGGCCGATCCAGCTCGTCATGCCGCCGATCACCGGCATCGCGACGCTGTTGACCGCATAGGCGAGGTTGAAGCTCGAGGTCGGGTCGAGATAGGTGACGTAATAGGGCAGCGGCGCCCCGGCCATGCCCATCAGCGCCGCCCGACAGCGTCGTCGCGATCAGCTTGAGCCGCAGCGTCGGCACGCCGCTCGCCTCGGCGGCCTGCTCGTCGTCGCGGATCGCGGCAAAGCCGAGGCCGAGCCGCGAGCGCTCGATCGTCCGCGCGATCGCCGACCGCGATCACCGCCAGCATCGATCATCAGCGTGTAGAGGTACTGGATATAGCTGCCGCCGAGCGGCGCGCTTGGCCGGGCGGATGATATAGATGCCGCGCGAGCCGCCGACATAGTCCCAGTTGACGATCAGCGTCTGCACGACGATCGCGATCGCCAGCGTCGCGATCGCGAAAAACACGCCGCGCAGCCGCAGCGTCAGATAGCCCGGTGCCGAGGCCGACGATGCCGGAGACGATGCCGCCGACCAGGATCATCACGGGCAGCGGAAGGGCGGCCAGCCAGCTGCGCGCAGCGCTCTTGTGCAGCACCACCGTGCTGTAGGCGCCCGAGCGCGAAAAAGCGCGCCGGTGCCGAAATTGGTATAGCCGGTGTAGCCGCCGAGGATGTTCCACGCGGTCGACAGCACGATGTATTGCAGCACGACATAGGCGGCGAAGTAAGAAGTACTCGTTGTGAATCAGCACCCGCGTCAGCACGATCAAGCGCGAGCCCGACCGCGGCGGCGGCAAGCCAGAAGGCGCCGGTGCGCATCGCCTAGCGTCCCATCAGCCCGGACGGGCGCACCGCCAGCGTCACCAGCAGGAAACCGAAGGAGACCGCCGGCGCCCAGGACGGGCCGTAGAAGGTCGCGGTGATGCTCTCGACGACGCCGAGCAGCATCGCCGCGGCCAGCATGCCGGGAAAGCTGGTCATGCCGCCGAGCACGCAGATCGCGAAGATGCGGCCGATGTAGTCGCGTCCGATCGACGGCTCGACCGGCTGGATGATGATGAGAAAGGCGCCGGCCAGCGCGCAGGTCGCGATCGAGATGCCGAAGGCGATCGCGCTTGATCCGGGTCGGGCTCGCCGCCATCAGCTGCAAGCGCCAGCCCGTCCTGCGATACGGCGAGGATGGCGCGGCCGATGAAAGCTGCGCGACAGGAAGAGCTGCAGCCCGCCGATCATCACCAGCGAGAAGATGAACGGGATCAGCATGCGCAGCGGCAGATCGACGGATGCCCGATATGCAGGCTCGGGCCGATATAGCTCGCCTCGACAAAGCGGTAGTCGACGCCGAAGATCAGGACCAGCGAGACCTCGCCGACAAACAGCAGGCCGAAGAAGAAGGCCAGACCCTGGATCGCCTGGTCGCCGCGCCGCTCGAAGGCGTGATAGTAGAGCTCGTAGACCGCCATGCCGAGCACAAAGAAGACCGGCATCATGACGATGCCGATCACGATCGGGTCGATCCCGAAAGCGGCTGTTGAACATATAGGCCGCGTAGGAGCCCAGCAGGATGAAGGCGGGCTGGGCGATGTTGGCGATGTCGAGCATGCCGAACGAGATCGTGATGCCGACGCTGACCGCCGCATAGAAGCCGCCGAGCAGGATGCCGGCGACGATCGCGTTGACCAGCAGATCGAGCGAAATGCCCATCGGTCGGCGGCGGGGAACTCAGCGCTGCCGCCGGGCGGGGACGCGCAGCCCAACCGGCGGCGCGATCCGGTAGCGCACGGGCATCGGCAACATGCTGGGCTCCCCCCTCGACGATTCTCGCTCAGCCGCGCCGATCGAGTACGCCCGCATTAGAGCAGCATCGGCGATCCCTGTTAAGGGCGATGAGGTCGCATCGGCCGCAGATTATCCGACCGCCGGTGCGCGGCACGAAGGCCCGCTTTCACACTCCGCGCGAACCGGCTATGGAATTGCGCTGATTATGGGGTGGGAGCAGTGATCCGATGAGCCTGCCATTCGTGCCGCGCGACGAGGACCCGAGGCTGCTGACCGGGGCCGGTCGCTTTGTCGATGACGAGCGGGCGTCGGGCGAGGCCCATGGCGTCTTCGTTCGCTCGCCGCATGCCTTCGCCGCGATCCGCGCGATCGACGGCACCGCGGCGCGGGCATTGCCGGGCGTGCTCGCGGTGTTGACGGCGGCCGACATGGAGCGGGCCGGAGTCGGCAACGTGACGCTTGGGGTGCCGGTGCCCGAACGGGGCCGGAATGGTGGTGCCGCACCGTCCGCCGCTCGCCGGCGACATGGTGCGCCATGTCGGCGATCCGGTGGCGCTCGTCGTCGCCGAGACCGAGGCGGCCGCGCGCGACGCCGCCGAGCAGGTCGCCGTCGATTATGCCGAGCCGTCGATCCGGTGACCGATGTTGCCGCCGCGGGATCTGCCGCAGGCGCCCGCAGATCTGGCCCGAAGCGCCGGGCAATCTCGCGCTCGATTGGCACGGGTTCGCCGCGCCGACGCCGGCCGGGAAGAGCGCGAGCGACGATCTTCGCCGACGCGGCGCATGTCGCGCGGGTGCGGCTCGTCAATCAGCGCATCGTCATGGCGCCGATGGAACCGCGCGGCGCGCTGGCCGTCTACGATCGCGAGAGCCGACCGCTACATCCTGTCACTGCGCCTCGCAAAGCGCCTTCGTCCTGCGCCAGCACCTTGCCGCACAGCCTCGGCGTGCCGGCCGAGCGGGTGCGCGTCGTCAGCGGCGATGTCGGCGGCGCCTTCGGCATGCGCGCCACCGCTCTATCCCGAATACCCGGCGCTCCTGCTCGCGGCGCAGCAGATCGGGCCGGCCGGTGCGCTGGCTGGTCGACCCGCTCCGAGGGCGTTCCTCACCGACAACCAGGCGCGCGACACGATCATCGAGGCGACCCTCGCGCTCGACGCCGACGGCCGGTTTCTCGCCGCTCGATATCGACGTGCTCGCCAGTATGGGCGCCTACCTGACCTCGCACGGCGCGTTCATCGCGACCGCCAATTTCGCCCGCTGCCTGCCGGGGATGTACGACATCCCGCATATCGGGCTGCGCATCCGCTGCGTCTTTACACCAACACGGTGCCGACCGGCCCCTATCGCGGCGCCGGCCGGCCCGAGGCGAATTACTGCCTGGAGCGGCTGGTCGATGCGGCGGCGCGGCAGACCGGCATCGATCGCCTCGAGCTGCGCCGCCGCAACCTGATCGCGCCCGATCGCATGCCCTACACAGACGCCGGTCGGCACGACCTACGACAGCGGCGATTTCCCGGCGCTGTTCGAGAGCGCGCTCGAACGCGCCGATGTCGCGCGGTTTCAAGGCGCGCGCGGCCCTCTCGGAAAAGGCCGGGCAGGCGGCGCGGGCTCGGCGTTTCGTGCTTTCTCGAAATTGCCGGCGGCCAGCCCGGCGAGGGGGCCGGCATCAGTTCGGCGTTTCGCCGGCGGCAAGCCGGCTGCTGCTGGCGATCGGCGTGCAGCGCGAGCGGGCAGGGGCACCGAACGGTCTATCGCCGGCTGGCGGCCGAGCGGCTCGGCATCTCGGCCGAGCGGATCGAGGTCGCGCAGGGCGACAGCGACGATGGCGTGCCGAGCGCCGGCTGCGGTCGCCTCGCGCTCGACGATGTCGGTCGGCGGCGCGGTGGTCGCGGCGATCGACGCGGTGATCGAGAAAGGGCGGCTTGTCGCCGCCCATGTCCTCGAAGCGGCGGAAGCCGACATCGCCTATCGCGACGGAATCTTCGAGATCGCCGGCACCGACCGGCGCGATCGGATTGTTCGAGCTGGCCGCGCAGGCCCGCGCGCTGGCGGCCGCAGGGACGATCCCCGAAAACCTCGACACGCGGCGCACCGCCGACGTGCCGCCGTCTTTTCCCAATGGCGTGCATGTCGCCGAGGTCGAGATCGAGCCCGATACCGGGCAGGTGAGCGCTTGTCGCCTATACCGCGCTCGATGATTGCGGGCGGCGCGTTGCAGCCGGTGCTGGTCGAAGGGCAGGTGCAGGGCGGGGTCGCGCAGGGCGTCGGGCAGGCGTTGCTCGAGGCCGGAATCTATGATCCGGCAAGCGGCCAGCTGGTCGCCGGATCGTTCATGGATTACGCGATGCCGCGCGCCGACGATCTGCCGGAGATCGCCAGCGAGCTGCGCCCGGTGCCGTGCCGCAGCAACCCGCTCGGGGTCAAAGGGCGTCGGCGAAGGCGGGACGACCGCCTCGCTCGCCGCGGTGATGAACGCGATCGCCGACGCTCTGCCCGAAGGCCCGGATATCGACATGCCGGCCACCCCCGAACGGGTGTGGCGGGCGATCCACCGCCACACTGAGGAGAAGAACAGATGACAGTACTGACTCTCGCCCAGGCCTCGACGATCGTCGACAAGGCGCTCGAAAAAGGCCACGAACTGAAATTGCAGCCGCTGACTGTCGTCGTGCTCGATGCCGGCGGACAGTTGAAAGCGATGAAGCGCGAGGATCGTTCCAGCCTGCTGCGCCCCGAGATCGCGATGGGCAAAGCCTGGGGCACGCTGGGCATGGGCTTTGGCGGGCGCGAGTTCGCCCGCCGCGCGGCCGCCAACCCGGTGTTTCTTCAGGCGCTGATGACGGCCTCGGGCGGGCGCATCGTGCCGGTTCCGGGCGGCGTCCTGATCCGCGACGGCGCGGGCGAGATCATCGGCTCGGTCGGGATCAGCGGCGACACCTCGGACAAGGACGAAGCCTGCGCCGTTCACGGCATCCGCGCGGCCGGCCTCGCTCCCGATACCGGCGAATTGGTCTGACGCTTTAGGGGGCGGCAGGCGCCGGCGGAGCCATGATCGGCACGCCGGTGCGCTGCGCGTCATACCCGGCAAGCCGCACGTAGTTGCCGGTCAGCCCGTCATACTGATAGACGCCCAAATAGGCCGGAACGCGGTAGGCCACGACGCCGGCAATCGGTGGAGTGGGCGGGTAGCCCGGGTCGGCGGTGTAAATTCCGGTCACCGGTGGGCTGCGGAAATGCAGGGTCATGCCGCGGTCGTAGGCGCTGTCCAACGGGCTGGGGAGCAGGGGGTTGTAATAAGGCGGCGGTGGGGGCGGCGGCGCCATGGCGACGATGCGCGTCGGCTTTTTCCAATGCCGCACGTGATGCCACACGCGACGATGCCAGACGCGGTGCGGCCGCGCAGGAGGGCAGCCCGGCTTGGCCGGCAGCGACACCGCCGGGGTGGCGGCTGAGGTAGCGGCATGGCTCGCTGCCGGCACTGCACAGGCCAACAGGATCGCCGCAGCAATCACACTGAAGGGTCGCATCGCCCTCTCCCGAATAAACTGCCGGTTATTATGAACGAAAACAGTGAACAAGTCGCCAAAATCCGCAACTTGCCCGGCCAAACTCACTCGCGGCTGCAGGCGCCGCCGCCGAGCACGCAGAATTTGGCGCAATGCGGGTGGTTGAGCGGTACCGGTCCCATCGCGCCGGCCAGGGTCGGGCCGAGGTCGAATTGCGGGTCGTAGGGCAGCAGCGTGCAGGCGATCACGGCTCGGGCGCGCCGCGCCCTTGCGCTTCACCACCATGCGCGAGCTGGCGCACATCACGCTGTCGGGCGATTTGCCGAGGATGCCCCAGCACGCCTCGGTGATCTCCGGCACGTCGGCGGTCGCGTCCATCTCGGGGAAGATCGTCAGCGCCACCGGGTCGTCGGCGTCGATCGCGAGGCCGAGCCGGCGAAGAGCAGCGGCGAAGCCGCGCGCGCATCTCCGCCTCGCTCTCGCCCGACAGGCGCCGGCTGGCGACGTTGATCGAAAATCCGTTCGCCGCCAGCCAGAGGAGCGCCGTCGATGGTCGGCTGCCAGCTGCGCCGGCCGCGCTCCACCTCGTGCACCGCGCGCGCCGTAATGGTCGATCGACACGCGGATCGTCAGCCGCTCGCCATAGCGCGCGCGCAACCGCAAGCAGCGCCGGCTTCATCTTGTGCATCGGCTTCATCGCGTTGGTCAGCACCAGCACCCGGTAGCCCGCGCGACAGCACCGTCTCGAGCATCGCCGGCAAGCTCCGGGTTCATGAACGGCTCGCCGCCGGTGAAGCCGATCAGCGAGGTGCCGAGCCCGCTCGCGTCGATCTCGTCGAGGTACACCGCGACCTCCGCGGCGCTCAGATAGGCGAGCCGGTCGTTGTTCGGCGACGATTTGATATAGCAATGCCGGCAGGTCAGGTTGCACAGGGTGCCGGTGTTGAACCAAAGCGTTTCGAGCGACTTGAGCGCCACCCGGGCGCGCCGCTCGCCGCTGGCGGTGACGAACGGATCGTGAAACTTGCGCGGATCGAGTCGCGCCACCATCGCCGCGAGCGGCTCGGCCATGCCCGCTCTCCCGGTTGCCAATGGTCCGCATCATACTCCCGAACGGCCGGCGAGCGCGACGGGTCGGATGTGGCCGCATCGTGCGAGATTTAGCACGCAAATTGGTCTCGTGCTCTGCTACTAAACGAGGCATCTCTGGGGAGCCGCGATGACCGACGATCTCGCCTTTGCTTCGGCGTCCGAATTGGCGGCGCTCGTTGCCCGCCGCGCGGTGTCGCCCGGTCGAGATCGTCGGGGTGTGCTTGATCGGATCGAGCGGAGCGCAGCCCGTGCCTCAACGCCTTCATCACGGTCTGCGCCGACGAGGCGCGCGCGGCGGCGCGCGAGGCCGAGGCCGCGGTCATGCGCGGCGAGGCGGCTGGGGCCGCTTCACGGCGTGCCGTTCGCGGTCAAGGATCTGGTCAATACCGCCGGCGTGCGCACGACCTTTGGCTCGGTCGCGTTCGAAGACAACGTGCCGGCGGCGGATTCGGTCGCCGTGGCGCGGCTCAAGGCGGCCGGCGCGATCCTCGTCGGCAAGACGACGACCCCGGAGTTCGGCCATAAATGCTTCACCGATGCGCCGCTCTTCGGCCGCACCGCCAACCCGTGGGATCTGTCGCGCACCTGCGGCGGGTCGAGCGGCGGGGCGCCGCCGCGGTGGCGGCCGGGCTCGGGCCGATCGGCATCGGCACCGACGGCGGCGGGTCGAGCCGCATCCCGGCCGCCTGCTGCGGCGTTGTCGGCTTCAAGCAGACGCTCGGCCTGGTGCCGCACGATCTGACGCCGGACGGGTTCGGCAACCAGTCGCACATCACGCCGATGACCCGCACCGTGATGGACAGCGCGCTGATGCTTCAGGCGATGGCCGGGCCCGACCGCTGCGACCCGCATTCGCTCGGTCTGCCGGCGCCCGATTTCGTCGCGGCGGCGCGGCGGGGAGCACGACGGGACGATCTCTCGCGGCCTTCGCATCGCCTGGCGGCCGCTTCTCGGCAACAGCGCTTGTCGCCCCGAGGTGCGCGCGGCGTGCGAGGCGGCGCTCGCCGCCTTAGCCGAACTGGGCGCCGTAGTCGAGCCGGTCGCGGATAATTTTGCCAGCACCGAGCCGGTCTGGCTCGTTCTGACGCAATCCTTCTGGAACGCCCGCTTCCGCCGCTATTTACCGGAATTCGGCATCGCGCATGAGCGAGACCCTGCTGCGCCAGATGGACAACGGCGCCGGCTTGCAGCGCGGTCGCGCTGCAACAGGCGATGTTCGAGCGCACCCGGATCTTCCGCGAGGTCCAGGCCTGGTTCGAGGATTGCGACATCGTCGCGACCCCGACCCTGTCGCGCACCGCGCTCGCGATCGATCACGATTTCTTTGCCGCGATCGAGATCGACGGGGTGCCCACCGATACGGTGCGCAAGAGCTGGTATCCCTACACGCTGCCGTTCAACCTGTCGGGCAACCCGGCGGTGACCCTGCCCTGCGGGTGGGGCGCCGACGGGCTGCCGATCGGGTTGCAGCTGGTCGGGCCGCATCTCGGCGATGGGCGCCTCATGCGCGCCGCCGCGCTCTATGAGATGGCGCGGCCCTGGGCGCACCGCCGGCCTGCGCTGCCGGGTTTGGCCTTCGCCGAGCCGCCAGCGCCGACCGCCGCGGGCCGGCGCGCCGGTGAGGACGACGGGGCGCGGATCTCCTGAGGAATTTGGCCATGGCCATCCTGTTCCGTTCGACGCCGGCCGCGACGGCGCGCTGGCGGCCGTTGCTCGGCCGGCTGATGCCGGAGCATGAGATCCGCTTCTGGCCGGACATCGGCGAGCGGGCGTCGATCGAGTATGCGCTGGTATGGCAGCCCGAGCCGGGGCTGCTCGCCTCGCTGCCGAATTTGCGGCTGATCGTCGGGCTCGGCGCCGGCATCGACCATCTGCTGCGCGATCCCTCGCTGCCGAAGGGGGTGCCGATCGTCCGGCTGGTCGATCCCCACATGACCGATGCGATGAGCGAATACGTCGCGCTCTCGGTGCTGCGCCTGCATCGCCAGGATCTCGACTATCTGGGCCAGCAGCGCGCGATCATCTGGGAGGAGCGCGAGCAGAAGAATGCCGCCGAGCGGCCGGTCGGCATTCTCGGCTTCGGCACGCTCGGCCAGGATGCCGGCAGAAAGCTGAAGGCGCTCGGCTTTCCCGTCGCGGGCTGGAGCCGCAATCCGAGAGAGGTCGCCGGGTTTGCGACCCAGGCCGGGCCGGCCGGGTTCGACGCGCTCCTGGCGCGCAGCGAAATCCTCGTCTGTCTGTTGCCGCTGACCGCGGAAACCGCCGGCATCCTCAACAAAGCGGCCTTCGCCCGGATGCCGCGCGGCGCGGGGCTGGTCAATGCCGGGCGCGGCGGCCACCTGGTCGAGGAGGATCTGATCCCCGCGCTCGAGTCAGGGCAGTTGTCGGGCGCGGTGCTCGATGTTTTCCGCGAGGAGCCGCTGCCGCCGGCGCACCCGTTCTGGCGGCACCCGCGCATCATCCTGACCCCGCACATCGCCGCGGAGACTCACCCGCCGACCGCAGCGCCGATCATCTCCGAGGCGATCCGCCGCTTCGCGGCGGGGTTGCCGGTCGCCAACCGGGTCGATCTGGCGCGCGGTTATTGAACGCCGCTGGGGCCGGTCAGGTTGCGGCAAACCGTCCGGCGATATGGGCGTAGAGCGCGCGCAACGTCTGCGCTTCGGCGCCTTCCGGGCGGCCGGGGCGGGCCCGGTTGTTCCACGCCATCACGTCGAGATGCGCCCAGGGGATGCCGGGCGCGACAAATTCCTGCAGGTAGAGCGCGGCGGTGATCGCGCCGCCCTGCGGCCCGTCCGAGACGTTGTTGAGGTCGGCGATCTTGCTGTCGAGGAGGCGGCGATAGGCGCGCCACAGCGGCATCCGCCACAGCGGGTCGTCCTCGGCCGCGCCGGCGGCCGAGAGCGCCGAGGCGAGGCCGTCGTCATTGCAGAACAGCGCCGGCAATTCGGGGCCGAGCGCGACCCGCGCCGCGCCGGTCAGCGTCGCGATGTCGACGAGCAGCGCGGGCTGTTCGGTCGACGCCTCGGCGAGCGCGTCGCACAGGATGAGCCGGCCCTCGGCGTCGGTATTGCCGATCTCGACGGTCAGTCCCTTGCGGGTCTTCACGATGTCGCGCGGCCGAAACGCGTTGCCGGAGACCGCGTTCTCGACCATCGGCAGCAGCACGCGCAGCCGCACCGGCAGCTTTGCGGCCATGATCGCCTGGGCGAGTGCGAGCATGATCGCCGCGCCGGCCATGTCCTTTTTCATGTTGAGCATGCCCGAGGCCTGCTTGAGGTCGAGTCCGCCCGAATCGAAGCACACCCCCTTGCCGACGAGCGTCACCTTGGGCGCTGATTCCTCGCCCCACACGATGTCGACAAGCCGCGGGGCGCGCACGCTGGCGCGGCCGACGGCATGGATCGTCGGATAGTTCTCGGCGAGCAGTGCGTCGCCGGTGATGACCCGGTGCCGCGCGCCCATCTTCTCGGCGACCGCCACCGCGGCCTCCGCCAGCTCCGCTGGCCCCATGTCGGAGGCCGGCGTGTTGATCAGGTCGCGAGCGAGGAACACCGCGCCGGCCAGATGCTGGACCAGCGCGCGGTCGGCCTTTTTCGGCCAGACCAGCCTGGCGCCGCCGGCCTTCTTCTTCTCGCGATAGCGGGTGAAGGCATAGCTGCCGAGCGCCCAGCCGAGCGCGAGCCGGGTCGGATCGCCGCCTTCCCGGTTACCAAGAATATAACTCCTGCCGAGATGGCTGATCTCTGCACGGAGGGGGGAGCGGCTCGGGCTCAACGGGCGGCTCCCCCATCTCTCTCAATACTGCTTGTTCAATGAATCTGAATTCTCACTCTCCCTGTTTAACGTATTTTGAGAATATTCTCTTGATTTTTATCAGCTAATTTGGGAAGCAACACCGCAACTGACAGATAACAAAGAGGTCGAAGATTAACCCATATAACTACCGCTTCCAGCCGACCGGCTACGCCGGCGGCTGAAGCGGGACGTTACCTTTGGAGAAAAGATGCAGGATTCAATCCTGAAGCAAATTGATAACCTTGTTGCAGAGAGTTTTGAGTTCACAAATGACTGGCAGATCCAACGCTGGTCAAACAAGGGTAAGCGATTAATTTTCCACACCGGTTAGACATCCCAGACACAATTGCTTGTTGTTGAGACGCCAGGGCAGCAAAGCCTCCACATCCTCCAAGGTTACGGCTGATGGCAGTTGAGCGAAGATGTGCCGCAGGTAGCTATATGGCTCCAGGCCGTTGGCCTTGGCTGTCTCGATCAGGCTGTACAACGCGGCGCTTGCCCGGGCTCCCTCCGGGGTACCGGAGAACAGCCAGTTCTTCCGTCCAACAACAAAGGGCCTGATGCTGTTTTCCGCAGCATTGTTGTCAGGAGAAAGCCGGCCATCTTCAAGATAACCAACCAGGCGATCCCACTGCTTCAAGGCATAGGATACTGCCGTGCCAAGAAGTCCTTTGGGCGGCGTTTTCGATGATCTGTCGAGCAGCCATTTTCTGAATCGTTCAAGAATCGGCCTGGACTTCTCCTGACGTTCCCGGTAAATCTCTTCACAGGACAGCCCCTTCTGCTTTGACTCTTTTTCAATCTTGTACAGGTCGCGGATATATGCCAGGGCAACATCAGCGCTGCCGGTTTTCTGGCGGTTTTTCCCCTGGGCCTTGATGACATCCGCGAACTTACGCCGCGCATGCGCCAGGCAGCCTATGTGACGGATATCGGGATTGCTGTCCAGAAAATCATAACCAGCATAGCCGTCAGTCTGCACGTATCCCGCATAGCCGCGCAGAAATTCAGCGGCGGCATCACCGGCTCGGGTTGGATGATATTGATAAATCAAGATCGTCTTGCCCGGACTCCCCCGCCGGAAAACCCACATATACGATTTACTGGTCGCGGCCCGGCCCGGTTCCTTAAGAACCTGCAGCGTGGTTTCGTCAATATTGATAACCGGCCCGGCAACTACCTCTTCCTGCAGCAGATTGAGCAGCGACTGACAAGCCTCGGCCGCCTTCATGGCCCAGTTGCACATGGTAGCCCGGCTCAGCTCGACTCCCAGCCGGACAAACTGCTTCTCCTGCCGGTAAAAGGGCAAGGCGTCTACAAATTTGCCGGTCAGCACATGGGCCAGAAGCCCAGGGCTTGCCATGGATTTCGGGATAATCTGCGCCGGCACCGGAGCAATCTTCACAGACGGGCCGTCATCCTCAACCCCTTCACATTGCCGGCAGGCATACTTGGGGCGAATATGACGGATCACCTGGATTCTGGCCGGCACGATATCCAGCTGCTCCGAGACTTCCTCGCCAATGCGGACCAGCTCGCAGCCACAACCGCAGATCTTCTCTTCCTTGGCAAGATCATGGATAACTTCAATCCTGGGGAGGTTCTCGGGAAGAGGCTTCCTGCCGCACTTTTTACGGGTATGGGCAGCGACGGGAACCTCTTTGTTTTCAGTCTCCGGCAGCTCACTGTCCTCAGGTTCCGGCAGGTCAAAAAGCGGTAAGGGCCGAGCACCGGAGGCAGCTGTCACCTTCTCGCTCTTACGGCCAAAAAGCTTATCACGCAGATGACGGATCTGCTCAAGCAGCAGATCCGTTTCCTTGTCATAACGGTCTTGCAGTTCGACTATAATCCGCTTCAGCGCGTTGGTGTCGTCAGGCAGGGTGGATACGTTTAAATTCATACCGTTATGATAACATAACAGTATGATATTGCAACAATTATCATGAAAAATTCACCGCCATTTCCCCGCCTACAACACCGAAGAATAACTCAACTGCTTATGCGCCTTCTCCTGATAAACAGAAAGCCCGTCAATCAGCCAATTCAGCTCTCTTCCGCCTATATCCAGCACCTCTTGCGCTGACTCCGGCCACTGAAAACGATCCTGCTCCAGACGCTTCTGCCACAGACAGAAGCCATTGCGGTCCCAATAGAGAATCTTGACCATGGTCCGTTTCCGGTTGCAAAAGACAAACAGGTGGCCGGAAAATGGATCAAGGTCCAGCCGGTCTTCCACCAGAATCGACAGACCGTTGATTGACTTGCGCATATCGGTTATGCCCACGGCCAGATAAACCTTGATTCCTGTCTGCCCGCCAATCACCGGCATCCCTCCAGGATGGCAATAACCCTGATCAGCGTCTGCGGGCAGAAACCACCATGGACTTCTATTTTGAACCTGCCGCCAACTTCAACTTTCAAGGCAGAACCAGGAACGGTGGTTACTTGCTGCCCCTGCTCAATCATCCTTGCCGGCACAGGAACAAGACTGATGCCTTTTGCCGACGCTGTCCGGGTAATTTTTTTCTTCCAGTAATGGAAGGCATCATAGGATAGATTGTGCCGGCGGCAATAGTCAGCGGCAGTCAACCCGCTCTTCTCCCAGGCTTGAATGTGGGCCTCCCAGATTTTTCTGCCTGTAAATGATTTCTCTGCTGATAATTCCTTTGTCATGGCCTGCATCCTCGTGTGAAGTTTAAGGATACCATGACATATTACCAATGCTGGGGAAAGATGCGGTTGTTTAGCCGCTTACCCTGAAGCAAATTGATAACCTTGTTGCAGAGAGTTTTGAGTTCACAAATGACTGGCAGATCCAACGCTGGTCAAACAAGGTGAAAACATTCCTGAAAACCACACTTGGCGAAGCTCAATCAGAGGAGTTTTTATCTCTCCGAGATGAGAACGATTGGGACGAACTCGCGATGCGGCAAGGCCTCCTTCAAGGTCTTACCGCAAAGGCAAGGGATAGTTTAGCACAGGATTTGAGCACAAAACCACAGACAATTTACCAAGTTTCGCAATCTTTGGAATCGAGAGTATCGAAAAAGGTCTTCGTCGTACATGGGCATGATGAAGCCGCCAAAGAATCCACAGCTAGATTTTTGGAGAAGTTGGACCTGGAGCCTATTATTCTCCATGAACAAGCAAGTGGTGGTCGGACAATAATCGAGAAATTTGAGAAATATTCTAGCGATGTAGGATTTGCTGTTGTGTTACTCACACCGGACGACCACTGTGCTTCAAAGACGGAATCAGCGGGGCTTCAGCCCCGAGCACGCCAAAATGTAGTTCTTGAGCTAGGATACTTCTTAGGGAGACTCACACGCAATCGTGTTTGTGCACTTCACAAAGGAGGCATCGAGTTGCCTTCCGACATACAAGGCGTGATTTACGTCGAAATGGACGATGCAGGCGCCTGGAGAACTAAACTCGCTCAGGAACTAGTTCACGCTAAATGTCCTATAAACTTACAGGGATTAGTGAATGGCTAACCAGGCACTGGTGCCGACCCAAAAAACGGGGCGGCACAGTTCACCGTTGGCTTCAAGACGATATATGAAAAAGAGCGATGAAGAGAAGACCGAGTGGGTTCACTGCAACAAGTGCAATCACAACACCAAGCATGCCGTCTTGCCGAGCGTATACAAAAGGGATCAGAGGATGTCGCCGACGGTGATTACTTCGTTTCCTGGCAAGACACCTATACAATGTTTGAGTGTTGCGGTTGCGGCAGCGTGACACTGAGGCGACGGAGTTGGTTTTCGGAGTGGGATGACGTCGATATCGAGTTCTATCCACCATCAATCGGAAGACCTCTTCCCCGTTGGCATGATGAATTACCATCCGAACTCACATCCCTGATGAAAGAGGTCTACGCAGCCCTCCAGGCAAACAGCAAGCGTCTTGCGTTAATGGGTGCACGTGCCCTTGTCGATGTCTTCATGAATGACAAGGTGGGCGACATCGGGGGATTTGAACAGAAGTCCGCTGAACTTGAGAAACAAGGGTTGTTGAGCAAAGCCCACCGTAGGGTACTTGATGCCGCTCTCGAAACCGGACACGCTGTGATCCACAGGGGATTCAACCCGAAGAGGGAAACAGTGGACCAGGTCATGGACATTGTGGAGAACCTTTTGCACACCTATGTTCTTGATGAAGCCGCTGAGGATCTGAAGAGAGCCACCCCGACAAGGAAGAAGAAGCCAACAAAGCAATCGACTCGTACCAAGAAATAGCCGCGCTTCGTTCGGCCATTTCTTGGCCGGTCATTGCTGGCGTTCAGCCCTTGAGATTGCCACATCGAACATCTGATAAAATCAAATTGACCTCAGCAAAAGGTGTCTACTGTTATGTTGCGAGTTGACCTATCTGGTTGAAATATAAAGATTTTATTAAGGCATCATTGATCGTTTCATTTTTCCTTTTATTTCAGGCGGTTTTAGCTGTTTTCAGAAGTGATTCTCCTTTATCATGCAACATAACTTAATTGGATTTTTCCTACTTGTCCGTCAACCTTAACGGGGACCGAAATGCCCCCTAAAGGCTATCAAGCCAATTTAAAATTTCCTCCCTGTTCTCCCAGTCGATCAATTCATCTATCTTGTCATCCTGATTCAGCAGTGACTGTGTGTAGGTGATGAATTTTTTCTGGATCTGCTGCCGGTGCCCTAAATCAAGGTGCAGATAGACCGTTGTCGATTGCACGCTGTCATGACCGAGACGGTTTTTTATGTCAGATATGGGGTGCCCGGCCAAGAGCATATTCACGGCACAGGAATGCCTGAAGCTGTGGGCAGGGTTGAGATCTTTCAACCGTTTCGCCGGCAGGACTTTTTCCAGATATTTACGACAGAGCCGATATATCCCGTGCCGGGTAAGTTCCTTTCCCCGCTGATTGAGAAACAAGCGATTGCTGTAGAGAGGATGTGGTGTAATTCGGTACTTTTCGATATACCGGCAAATGAGATCTGTCGTTTTGGGCCAGAGGCTTATCATTCTGAAACGCCCCCCCTTGCCGAGAATGGCCAGCGTTTTTTTCTGTGGATCAAAGAAGTCGAGATCAAGCGCAGCCACTTCGCTGGCCCTGGCGCCGGAGTCGAAAAGCAGATTAAGCAGGGTGTAATCCCTGAAGCCTTGTGCCGAGCTGAGATCGACAGAACCGAGGACAGCCAGAATTTCATTTTGATACAGAAAGCCGATTATCTTTCTGTGGTAGCGCTTCTTGGGAATAGCCAATATCCTTGCGGCAACATCTCTCATGTCCGGATGCATAAAAAGAATCATCTTCGCCAGAGATTTTATGGCTGCCAGCCGGTGATTTCTGGTTCTGGCAACATTGCCTCGCTCTTCTTCGAGACAACCAAGAAATTTCACAATCAGTTCCGGGGTGAGTTGCTCAACCTGCAAAGCGTCGATGGGGGTACCAAGTGCGTCCCTGGCAAAGGGCAGAAAAAGAGAAAAAGCATCGCGGTAGCCCTTGATCGTATTGGCCCCGCACCCTTTGATCCGAGGCAGATATTGCTCAAAGAATTGGTGAATGCAGCTTGAGAGTTTCATAGTCTCGATGGGTACGAAGTTATAAAATCAACGAGATTTCGGCGCTGGTCGGCATCGATCAGTTTGAGGTAATAGATGGTATAGATGTATTTTTTGTGTCCCATGTATACCGCAAGAACCGGAAGCGCATTCTGTGGTGAATCACCTCGCTTTTTTATCCGCCTGAGGGTGTTGACCGCAAAGGAATGCCGCAGACTGTGTGGGGTTGGGGCACTGATGTTGGTGTTGCCAACGATCCGTTTAGGTTGAGCAAGTCCGATTTCTCTGACTGCCTGGTGGAAAAAATTGCGAACCTGATGATTATGCAGCCCCTTACCGGGATCGCTGACCAAAAGGTACGGATTATGATTATCCGCGGGCAGCAAGGCGTTGCGAAGGCAGAGATAATCCGACAGGTGACTCGCCACGTCAACAGGGATGGGAATCAAGCGATCCTTTCGGAACTTTGTCTCTCTGATATAGATTGTCCTCTCATCAGCTCTGAAATCCTTGAGTTTTAGCCGTAGAGGCTCAGAGATCCGCAAGCCGCAACGGGCCAGGAGCTGGAGAGCCAGACAACAACTCATGTCCTTGAGGAAAAATTTTTGTTTCTCTCTCCGGACCTGTCCCCAGGCTGCTTCGAGCAGATGTTCAGTCTCCTGGTCAGAGAAAATAAAGGGGATAATGTTGTTTTCCTTGAAACGGGGAATCCCGGCAAGCGGATTATGCTGACAGAACTCAATGCGTATGAGGTATTGAAAAAAGCCGCGCAAGGCATAGATTACTTTATTTATTGAATTCTGATTTATCGCAAGATCAGTCCGCATCTGCAGGAAGAACAAAGGTGTCAGCATCTTGAGCGTGGTAACATCTTTCGCCACCAGGTAACGATCTAATAGTCTCAGCCTGTCCATCGCTTTTCCGGAGTAACCAAGGCTGCCGCGATACTCGAGATATTTTTCCATCTGCGGCGCGAGGAAGCTTTCAAACGATTTCGCCAAGAACAACCCTCCTCATGAGTTTGATGTGAATATGGAGGTATCTTCTGGTGGCATCGATGTCGTCATGCCCAAGCATTTCCTTGATCTCAAAGACGGAGACTCCGGCCTCCAACAGGTGCTGGGCATAGGTGTGACGCAGCCAGTAAGCGGTAGCCTCTTCAGGCAAACCGGCCTTTCGCATACATGCTTTTATGGCATAGGACACATTCGGTTGGCTGATAGGCCCGTTGGGACGGCTGCATTGCAGGAAAAGCTCGCGATATTTATTCTCCGGACGGCCTTCGACCACATAGGCGACAATAGCCTTGAGTGTCTTTGGCGGGATTGGCAGCGTGATAGGGGAGCCGGCCTTACGATCTTTTATGCGCATCTCTGCCTTGCTGAATTGAATATCATCCAAGGTGAGGCGGCAAATTTCCTGAGGGCGCAGTCCCATGGTATACGCGATATAAATCATGGCATTGGTTCGCAAATCCGCGGGAGTTGACAGGCTCATGCTGTCAAAGAGTTGTTGAATTTCACCAGCGCGCAAGAAACAGGGTGGTTTTGTCCGATGAAATATTCGCGGCACTTTGAGCAATGCGGCAATGTCTCGTGTAAGTTCACGACGCTCGTGATAGAGGTATTTCAGGAAGATTCTGAGGCAACTCCGGTTGAATTTTTGACTGTGCCGGGCATAAGCTGCGTTGTAGTCCCGCTCAAAGGCATCTATCTGCTCTATTGTTATGGCCGAAAGGTTGATATCGTGCCGCTTGAGATAGTGATGAAACGCCTCGATAATCCGACGTGTATGCTTTACCGTTTTTTCAGTATCGTAACGGGCCGTGGCGCAATAATGCAGATAGTCCTCAAAAATACCGGGTAGTTTTTGCCTTGATTTTAAAGGGATGGGTTGAGAGATTTGCTTCTGTTGATAAAGCAATCTTGCCAGCCCCCGAACCGCGGATCGTCCTTTTTTGCCGTCGCACTGCTGCATAAATTCTTTCAGTGTTTCAAAGGTAAAGATTTCGTCCCATTTTTTCGGCTGCCGTTCCACAAAAAGGCGGAAATCCTGAAGGGCCGTCCTCTGAGTGTTGATGTACGTATCCGGATATCCCTGTTCGATGAGCTGCAGGAAATATTGTTCAACTGCCTGCGCGAGTCTGGTTGAATCCTTATGATTCATGGTCACGGTTAAGTTGTCGGCGAATGATTTGCCCGATGGTGGCGGGATCGGACACTGCCATGGCTTCCCTGGTTTTAAGCAACCTGGCGGGTTGGACCACAGGAACTCGCGGCAGGGAGAGGACCTGAAAAAAAGTGCCGTCAAAGGCAATCAGGTCTTTTTCTATCAACTGGTCACGGGCAACGATATAGTCTTCCACAGAGAAACGGAGCAAAGAGCAGATCTTGTCATAGTGGTAATAGGAAAGTCCCTGGCGGTCGGCCACAAGCACCAGGAAAAAGTACAAGAGTAATTCATGTTGGGTGAGGCTGGCAAAAAAGCCGCTTCTCAGAAAACGGTGACTGATCCAGGCAAAACTCCCTTCTATCTTCCTGATGCGCTGGCTGACAAGGGGTTCTCTATTGACCATGTGCTCCTCCAAGATGACAAGATGGCTTGATACCGATCGCTGTATATATCTTCTCCCATAGCTCCGCCGTGGAAAATGCGCCACAACCACACCTCTTTCACCGCAACAATGGCAGCAAGGAGCGACAAACGGGACATCTTGAGGGAGCTTATCATGCTTACGGGTGGGTGTTGAAGATGCATCAGCCATGGTTTTTTGCGGATCGTGCATTCTTCGCCTTCTTTCCGCTTGCCGGTGGGCCTCTCGGCCCTTTAGTGTTTGGCGATATTTTTTCTGTGCTTGCCGGTGTGCTTCTCGCAGGGAAGTCTGCCGACAAGCATCACAACAATAGGCCTGGCCCCGCCAACAGCTCCGGCAGATATAAAAGATCCTGCCACACCGCCTGCACGAAACAGCCTTCAGTAAAGTGATTTCCATTCTTGCGTACTTGCGCAAAAACGGAAGCCGTGGTTATTATGAAGGTGCTTGTTGTTGGGCTTCCGTATTTACGGGATGTCCGTAGAAAGGCTCGAAGTGGCTGCTTCGGGCCTTTCGTTCGTTATGACTACTTTCCCAGTACTGTGATCGTTCAAGAAAAGGAAGAAAAGGAACCAGATTTAAAGAAAAAGGATGAAGAAAAGAAAAAGATAAGAACTACGGAAGGGAAAAAGAAAAGAAAACAGAGAAGAAAAAGACACAACATAACTAATCGCACAACATAACTACTGTGTTGTCACGTATATCAGGAACGAAGTTTCCAATTGCCCAGATTGGCTCTGAAACGGAACCCCCGGAAACCGGCCTGCCTCAGCTGTTGTATTTCTCTTCGCAGGAGAGGGTGATTTCCTTCTCGGCTGCGGCCAGCACCTCTTTGGCCTGTTTGATATCCTCACCGATCTGCTGGGCCAGCTCCTTGGGCCCGGAAAATTTCTTCTCCGCCCGTAAAAATCTGAGCAGGTTGATCTTGATCGGTTTGCCGTAGATGTCCTCGTTGAAGTCAAAAATGTGGGTCTCCGCCGAAAGCTTCTCCTCGCCGAAGGTGGGATTGTAACCGATGTTGAGCACGCCGCCGTAGCATTTGCCGTTGTAGATGACCTGGGTCACGTAGACCCCGTGTCTGGGGCAGAGGTCCTCCTCGGAGATATGGAGGTTGGCGGTGGGAAAGCCGAGTTCCGCCCCGCCCCGCTGCTTGCCTCTTTTTACCTCGCCCCTGATCTGGTAGAAGCGGCCCAGGAGCTTTTTCACCTCCCGCATTTCGCCGGCGCTGACCAGCTCCCGAACTTTGGTGCTGCTGGCCAGCACGCCATCCACATAATAGGGTTCAACCACGGTGACCGGAAAATTTTTCAGCTCCCCCTGCTTTTTCAGAAAGTTGATGTCGCCTTCCCGCCCCTTGCCAAAGGCATAATCATAACCGACCACCAGCTCCTGCAGGCCGATGGTGCCGATGAGCACCTTGTCCACGAAATTGACGGCGGAGGTGGCGGCAAAATCCCTGGTAAAGGGGATGATGATCAGCACGTCAAGACCGGCGTGCTCGATGAGTTCGCGTTTCTGTTCGCAGTTTGAGATAAGCTTGATGCCGATATCCGGCCGCACCACCTTCAGGGGATGGGGATTAAAGGTGATGGCCACGCTGGTGCCGTTGTTCTTGTATGCTTTGCCCGTCACTTCGCTGAAGAGCATCTGATGGCCCAGGTGCACACCGTCAAAGTTGCCGATGGTGACAAAGGGGTTGGCGATGGGTTTGGTGATTTCCGAGAGATCCGTGTATGTTTTCATGGTGACAATGATAATCACAAAGCCGGAATGTCTCAAGATTGAAAATTGCCGGCTCGGTAAAAAGTCGGCAAACAGGCCGGGTCCCGCGCGGCTCGCGGCAGGGAATCAGGGCGGGCATAAAACCAGCCCCTCCTGCAGCGCCGGGGTTTCTCCTCCTCGAAAGCCCTGGAAACCAGGGAGGGAGATCACAGGGGAATATTTTTTATTACAGTCAGTTAGCTCTGTAGGGCTCTGTGCTCTCGGTGGTAAATTTTTCAGTTTTTAAAAGACAGTCAAAAATAGATTGCAAAAAAACTTGACAAAAGAGAGGCAAATTCGGTAAATAAGCTCTTCACGCAATGCCGAAGTGGCGGAATTGGTAGACGCGCTAGGTTCAGGGTCTAGTGGGAGTATTCCTGTGCGAGTTCGAGTCTCGCCTTCGGCACCATGAAAATATCAAGGGGTTACGCTTTAGAGCGTAACCCCTTTTTATTTGCCCGAACCCCGTTGGAAGATGAATGGTCAGGGAAGGTCTTGCCCGTCCAGCTGCCGGTTTTTCCCCTTGATTGCCTTCACTGCTTTCTTGCCAGCTCGATTTCATGCAGCAGATCGCTGCCGCCGATCATCCCGTCGAGGCGGATCCATTTGCCCTCTTCCGTGGTCCGGACGAAGTTCAGCGGCTGGTGCCACATCTTGTCCGCGAAATAGGCGTCAAAGGCATCCAGGACGTTGTTGATGTCCTTGCGGCTGCCGGTCAGAAATGTCCAGCCCGGCCGGGCCTGGTACCTCGCCAGATGTTTCTTCATCACCTCCGGGGTGTCGTTTTCCGGATCAATGCTGATGGACACCAGCCGGATGTCACTGTCCGGACCGAGTTTGGTCTGCAGGTTGGCATAACCGGCGGACAGGATGGGACAGACGGTGGTGCAGGAGGCGTAAATGAAATCCAGGACCAGCGGCCCGTTGCCCTGCAGCAGGGCGCGGAGCGGCACCTTCTTGTTGTCCTGGTCGAGCAGGACCACGTCAGGCACCGTGGTTTTCATCTCGCTTCGTTTGTAGTTCGCCGCCGCGGCACTCTGGCCGGTGCAGAAAATGGTCACGGTAAAAAGCAGCAGAAATGTTACAGATCCAGGGAAATTCTTCATTTTCGCCTCCGAACAGTTGCAGGATGAGTGGTTGGATGTTTGTAAAGGCGGGGGGCCTCCTCTTTCTTTTTTATCTATGGCGCCCTGTGCATGAAAAGGGCGGTTGCGGCAGAAAATGATTTGATTATTTCTAATAATTTTTATGGGTTGTTAGGGTGTTTGTCAAGTTTAAAGGATTTAAAAAGTCAGGTTGTTTTTTCGCTTAACCGGCCACGAACGGCAGGTTAAGCTGAATCGGTTACAGGTAAGCCTGCAGGGTAAAGGAACCAAACAGCAGCGGCCAGCTGACCAGGACCAGCAGGAGCAGCAGGAAGAGCAGCGTCGCGGCAAGCCAGAAACGTTCCCGCCGCACGAAAACAGGTCCCAGGCCCGGGGCAACAAGCTGCAGCAGCCGCATGAGGCCGGGGATCAGACCGCAGAGGACCGTACCGAACAGGGCCAGATAGAGGGGGTAGCCGATGAAGTGATAGCCCCCCTGCAGCAGATCGAAGGGGCAGTGGTGGGTCGGCATCTCGTAGATGTAGATGGAGATAAAGGAGATAACGGCAGCCAGGCCCACCGGCAGCAGCAGCAGGGCGGCCAGGGCCAGCAGGTAGCGCAGGGCGGAGGAGTTGCACCTGAAGGCCGGCAGGACAAGAACGAGCAGCAGCAGCAGCCAGAGGTAGAAAACCCAGATCATGGGCACGATGGGCAGGGCGGCCAGACCGCTGGCGATCCCTTTTCCCGACTGGCTGAACAGCGAACCGCAGCAGGAGGTGATGATCTGCGGGTCAAGACCGGTAAAATAGCGGAACTGCCACCAGCCATCGAGCACGACCAGCGGCAGCAGCACGAACAGGGCGGCGTATTTGGGCCGCACCAGGGGGGAGTCCTCCACCTGCAGGTCGTAATGGTTGACGATCACCCACAGCCAGGCCAGGAAAAAGACGGGGATTTTGACCAGCAGGACATCCCAGCCCACCGGATTGGCGTTCAGCGTGCCGGTGGCGCACATGGCCCCGATGAACAGGGGATGCAGGCTGTCCACCGTATAGATGAACAGGAGCAGGGACAGGGCCTGGAAACCCAGGGCGTAGTTGACCATGGTGGAGATCAGGTAGGTGCGCCGTTCCAGTTCGAGCTGCTGCTGGGCATAACTGGAACGGTCCCAGTGGCGCAGCACGCTGAAGCCGATGATGCAGGCATAAAGCATCAGCAGGATTACCAGCAGGGCCCCGAGCAGCAGGGCGAGGATGCCCGGATGCAGGATCACGCCGTCTGCTCCTCCTGCACCCGGCCGTCGCGCATGGATACCAGCTGGGTGACCATTTGGTGGTTGAAGACCAGCGGGTCGTGGGTGGCAATGATCAGGGTGCGGCCGGCGGCCAGCAGCCCCGCCAGCAGCACCAGCAGTTCCTTGGCCAGCACGCTGTCCAGATGGGCGGTGGGTTCATCGGCAATGATGATCTCCGGGTTGCCGATCAGGGCCCGGGCCACCGCCACCCGCTGCTGCTCGCCGCCGGAGAGCTGGCCGGCCCGGCGGCGCTGTTTAGGGGCCAGTCCCAGGGGGCCGAGCACCTGCGCCGCCCGCCGCTTCATCTCCGCGTAGCCCACTGCCTGGGGGTAGAGCGGCAGCAGCACGTTCTCCTCCACCGTGAGATCCGCCAGCAGATGGAACTGCTGGAAGATGAAACCAAAGGTGCGGCGGCGGATGTCGGTGAGAAAGCGTTCCGGCAGGCGGGAGATCTCCCGGCCGTCCAGCACGATCTGGCCGCGGGTCGGCCGCGACATGCAGCCGATCATGGCCAGCAGGGAGGTCTTGCCCGAGCCGCTGGGGCCTTTGAGCACGGTCACCCCGCCGCGGGGTATTTCCAGGGATACGTCATCAACGGCGATCACCTGATCGGGTTTGCCCGGATGGTAGATTTTGCCCACCTGTTCCAGTCTGATCATGGCAGCCTCCCTAACCCCGCATGACGCTGTCCGGGTCGGTGACCGCGGCGCGCCAGCAGGGAATGACGGTACTCACCAGATACGGGACAATGGTCATGAAGGCGATGATGAAAATCTGCTGCAGGTCGATATAGGGCACCAGCTTAAACTCCGGGAAGAGCACCGACCAGCCCTTGACCACCATGGCCAGCAGCGGCGCGCCGAGCCAGAAGACATGCAGCAGCGCCGCGGTCATGCCCAGCAGAAAGGCGGTGAGGGCGATGACCATCCCTTCCCAGAATTTCAGCAGCAGCACGTCCCCGGTATCCCAGCCCAGGGCCTTCAGCACGCCGATCTCCCGCCGTTCCTCGGCGCTGAGCCCGGTGGCCTTGTCCCAGGCCAGAATGCAGAAGGCGACCAGGGCCACGCTGAAGATTGACAGCAGCATGCCGCTGCGCCAGTTGAAAACCGCATCGTAGGTGCGGACGATCTCGTCATGGGTGATCGGCCTGGCGGCAGGGAATTCCCGTTTGATCTTTTGCGCCACCATATCCACCTCCTGGGGGTTGTAAACCTCAATGGCCAGATCCGTGTTCAGGCCGGGGGGAAAGGCGAAGAATTTGCGCAGGGTTTCCTTTTCCAGGATGATCAGGTCGTGGGTGAGCAGGTCGGATTGGCTGGAGAAGAGGCCGACAATGGTAAAACCGACCCCGAGATTCTCCTGATCGATGAGGTACAGGTCGTCCCCGGTGGTTACCCCTCCCCGGAATGCGGCGACCCCGCTGCCGATGGCGCATTCATCCGGGCCGGTCGGCAGCCGGCCGGCCAGCAGGGTCAATCCCTGGGGGGTATCATCGCCTATGCCCAGCAGGGTGAAGTTTGAGCCGGTCAGCGAGTCGTAGTAATAGCCCCACAGCCGCGGGGTTACCCGCTTGACTCCGGGAATCTTTTCAATTTTCTGCTGGTAGTCGGCCGGAATCAGGTCATGGCGCCCGGCAATAACCCGTTGCACCACCAGGTCAGGTGCGCCGGCAAGCAGCTGGGTGGCTTCACTGCGCAGCGCGTGGGTCAGCAGCAGCACCGAGCTGAGCGCCGCAACGGTGAAGGCGAAGACCAGCACGATTGACAGGCTTTTGCCTTTGCGGCGGCGCAGGGAGGCGATGGCGAAGTCGAGGATTTTCAGTTGGCGCATCATGGTTTTGTCCCGGAGGGTTGGCGGTGGAATTCAAGCCGCGTTGCAGGGCGGGCCGGCAGGGGGCCCATCAGCGAGCCGGCCGGGAAATGTTCGAAAGAGGAGGGGAAGTCCTGGAACGGGGCAAACCAGTCGGCCTGGGAGGGGTGGCGGGTGTAGCGCGCTTCACTCCAGAGGGCGAAATCGGTCAGCTTCAGGCTGCGGACCAGCTGCAGGCGGGCCGGCAGCAGTTCGCGTTCCGCACGCTGGACCCGTTGGCTGCAGAGCAGCAGCAGGGCAAGCAGGGCGGCAAACAGGAGCCCGGATTGCAGCAGAAACCAGCGTCCGCCGCTCACGGCAGCAGGACCTCCGGCCGGTCGCTCGGTTGGCCCTGTGGTTGCGGCTTTTGGCAGAGTAGGATCATGTTTTTATTTTTTATTGGTTGTTCAACGGCAGAAAATAATAAGGGACTTAGAAGTTATATCAACTTTCTGACTTGATCTGCGCCGTCATGCGGTTCAGGAGACAGGAGACAGAATTCAGAATGGTGGATTTTATTACGTTTTATCTGGCTCATGATTTCCGGCTGACGGACGTTTCCAGACTTGCTAAACAGCATATCAGCAATTGCCGAGGCCCTAAGCTGATTAAAAAAATCTATACTACCAGGCCGCAAATGTAAAGCGATAACCAATAAAAGCAGTATGCGCAGGCGATCAACATTTTGAGTTCGTGGCAATTCTATTCTCCCCAGCATTGGTATGCAATGGATGAGGGGTAATCCGGCAAAACACTGCCGTTTGCCGCCTGCGGTCTCTTTCGTGGATTTTTCCGCCTTCCACTCAATCACTTGCCGCTTTTTTTTGCGGCATTGCGCTGTTTATCATTGCCCTGGTCGAGCTGCTTAGACTATCGTGAATAAATAATTTCAACTTTCTGGCTTGGGCTATTTTGCCGGAATAACAATGTTTTTGTTTCATGGCTGCCTCTCCGGTCTCCGTAATTAATGGAGGTTGGCGAGGCAGATGAAAATCTATGAAATGTGCGAAATGTCACAGCGTCCATGAGCCGGGGGCAAATTTCTGCCCGCAGTGCGGGGCAGAACTCGGCTTGGCCGAAAAAAAGCCCCCAGGCCTTATCTGGCTGCCGGCTCTGCTGGCTGTGGTTTTAGGCATTGGCCTGGGCGTTTATTTTTTTAAAGGTATTTTCTCCTCTTTTCCTGCGGCTGACCGGCAAAACCGCCCGGTTGCGGCGCCGGCATCCTCTGTCCGGCAAGACGGCAAGGTTGCGGCGCCGGCCAAGGTCAGGGAGAAGGTGGAGAAAGCGGTTGCCCCGCCTGCGGCCAGTTCTTTGGAAACGGAAAAAGAGATTGCCCCGCCTGCCCCGGCAGCTCAGCCAAACAGCCTGCTGCCGGTGGGGGTTGTTTCCGTTTATGACGGTTGGGACAATGAGATTGCCGCCATCTCCGCCGTGGTGGTTGACCGCTGGTGGGTGGCCCTGCCGGCAAGGGGCTGTCTCGGCGGCAAGAAATGGCTCTTTCGCTTCGCCCCCACGGGCTTTTCCGCGGTCATTGACGGCGGGCAGTGGCGGTCGGGGGAAGATGTCGGCCTCTGGCATCTGGCCCAGCCCCTGGATATGGAACCCGCCCTTCTTCAGCCGTGGCGGTATCAGGAGAAGACAGCCTGGCGTTCATTGCGCTCCTTAACGCAAATTGAGGATCTTGCCCTGCTCCCCGACTGGCAGCAGGGTTTCTGGCTGCATACGGTAAACGCCGCTTGGCCGGATGAGTCCGGTGTCCTGCTGCAAAACGGCAGGGTGACGGGCTGGACTTTCGGCGGCTGGCTTGAGGGTGGCTACCTGTGGGCCGGGCCGGCGGCTGAAGGCAGAGCGGTGACGGTAACAGTCGCGGATTTCTACCAGATGACCTTTGCCGGCGGGCGGGAAGAGCAGTTTGTCCGGGCCCTGGCCATGGCAGACAATACCGGTCCGGCTGAACGGTTGCAGGCGCTGCTGGCTGGTTTTCTGCTGGCCCCGAAGCTCGATGCCCGGGATGTGCCGGAGAGTCTGCAGCCGGTAAACATGCTGGCTGAGGCCCGGGCACTGGCCGACGAACTCTATCAGCAGGGCGGATACGCTCAACTTATCGAGCTGCTGGATGAAGAGGTGATCCGGCGTACCGGAGATTTCGGCCTGCTCAAGCTTGCCGCGGACGCCCGCCTGGCCGGCAGGGGATTTGCCGATGCCCTGGACTTTGTTGAAAAAACAGGGGAGAGCCTCGGCCAGGATGGGGAGCAGGCCGGGCTGCAGGATCTCCATCTGCAGCTCTATCAACTGTGGCTCGAAGATGAGCTGGCAAAAGGAGAGCTTGCCGCGGCGGCTCATGTGCTTACGCGGAGCAGGTCCTTTTTTGCCGATGATCCCCGTCTTCATCTTGACGGCGTGGAATTGGCCCTGGCCCAGGGGGACTGGGCCGGGGCTGAAGAATTGCTCCGGCAGCGGGACTATCCGGACAGCATGGCTGAGAGGGTGGCCCGGCTGGCCCGGCAGATTTCCCAATTGAAGATGCAGGAAGGGGAGATCGTCATCCCCTTTCCGCCAGGTTCCCGCCAGATCCATGTCACGGCTACCATCAACAACCGGGTGACCTATCCCTTTCTCATTGATACCGGGGCCTCGGTGGTTTCCATTCCGGCCTCTCTGCTGCCCGCCCTTGGCCTGGAGATCAGGCAAGACACGCCGCGCTACAAGGTGGCCACCGCCGGCGGGGTCAAGGAGGCCTGGGAGATAACCCTTGCCTCGGTTGAGCTTGAGGGCTGGGTGGTCCGGGATGTCAAGGCCCTGGTGGTCGACAGCGCGGAACAGGTTGAGTTTGGCCTGCTGGGGCTTAACTTCCTCGATAGATTCCAGATGCATCTTGATTCGGATGCGGGAGTGCTTATATTAAGACCTCAATAGGGCGGGATGTTTTATCTGTGCCCTCCATTTCTCCGTTTCCGGAGCCTCCATGTTGCTGATCCGCTTGCAGCTGTTGCGGCGCGGCAAGGGCAATCCTTATCTCTTTTGAAATTTTGTGACCGAAAATGACGACTGGGTACCTGTTGCCCGGATAAAAAAATACCAGCAGGCCTATATCTGGTCCCTTGTTCTGCAGGCGGTCAATATCCCGCATGTGCTGGAAAAACAACAGGACTATTGGCTCATAACCGTTGCCGAGCCTTTCAAGGCGGCGGCGGTGGGGCACATCGCCTCATTTGAGCGGGAGAACAAAAACTGGCCGCCTCCGAAAGAGGAGCCGGTGGGCCTGTTTTCCTTTCGGGACAGACAGCCGCCCACCCTGCTGCTGATGGGGATGCTGCTGATTTTCTTCTGGGTGACCGGTCCCTGGCAGGATGGCAGTTCCTGGTTTAGCTCAGGAGCGGTGGATCTGCGGCAGATCGTCGATCATGGCCAGTGGTGGCGCCTGGTTACCGGGCTGACCCTGCATGCCGATCCGGTGCATGTGCTGGGCAATGTCATCATCGGCGGCATTATCATCCATTTTCTCTGCAAGATTCTCGGCAGCGGCCTGGGCTGGTTTCTCGTGCTGGTTGCCGGAACCGCCGGCAATGCTTTCAATATTCTGCTGCGTACCGGCCAGCATCTTTCCGTGGGTTTTTCCACCGCGGTTTTCGGCGCCATCGGCATTCTGACCGGCCTGGAGCTCAAAAGGCAATTCCGGCTCAAGGGGGTTCTGCTGCCGCTTGGCGCCGGACTGAGTTTGCTCGCCATGCTTGGCAGCGGCGGCGAAAGAACGGACCTGGGCGCCCATTTCTGGGGACTGGCAGCAGGCATCGGCATCGGCGTGCTCGTGGCCTGCTTTCCCGTTTTTCTGAAATGGTGCAATGCCTGGCAGAGGCAGCTTTTTTTTCTGGCGGTTTCCATGCTGATTGTGCTGGGCTGCTGGCAACTTGCCTTTTTATGAAAAAAATGTTGTAATGGACGGTGCTCTGGAACGCTTAAACGTTCAAACGTTTGAACGTTGAACACTGAACGTTCAATTTAAACAGAAACGGGGAAAAAATGCCATTAGATGATCAGCAACCACCATGGGGGCAGAAAAAACGGCCCTCTACTCCGGAAGAGATGATTGCAGCTCTTTTGAAAAAGATCAAAGAGAGCTTTGAAGGCAGCGGCGGCAGAGGAGGCGGGCGGGAGGAAAGAGAAACAGCGCCTGGCGGTCCCGGCCCCAATATCGGCGGCAGCATCATGAAGGTGGTGGCTGTTGTCGCCATCATTTTTTTCATCCAGGTCATTTATTCCTCTTTTTACACCATTGAGCCCGGCGAGAAAGGGGTTGTGCTGCGGTTGGGCAAGTTTAACAAGTTCGCCACCTCCGGCCTCAACTTCAAGATCCCCCTCATTGATGACGTGGTCAAGGTCGATGTGGAAACCGTGCGTAAGCTGGAGTTCGGTTTCCGCACCAGAATACCGGGGCAGAAATCTGTTTTTGTCAAGCAGGGCTATGATATGGAATCGCTCATGCTGACCGGCGATAAGAATGTCATCGATTGTGAATGGATTGTGCAGTACAAGGTGCAGGATCCCTTTCTGTTTGTCTTTAAGGTGGGAGATGTGGACCAGGCGGTGCGGGACGTTTCGGAAATGGCCATCCGCGGCATTGTCGGCAATCGGGATTTTGACTATGTGCTCGGTAATCGGGAGATCATTGAAGCCGCCACTGCCCGGGTGCTGCAGGAAAGCCTGAATAAATATGAGAGCGGGGTGAAGGTGTTGACGGTGAAGCTGCAGGACGTTAACCCGCCGGAGCAGGTCAAGCCTGCCTTTAATGAGGTCAATGAAGCCGATCAGGATATGAAGCGTCTGGTTAACGAGGCGGAGCAGACCTATAACAAATTGATCCCCAAGGCCCGGGGCGACGCGAAGAAATTACTGGAAGAATCCCATGGTTACGCCATCGAGCGGACCAATCTGGCCAAGGGTGAAACCGCCCGGTTTCTGGCCGTGCTTGAGGAGTACAAAAAGGCTGAAGAGGTGACCAGGAAAAGGATGTATCTGGAAACCATGCAGCAGGTTCTGCCCTCTGTGGCCGATATCTATGTCATTGATAAAGGCCAGCAGTCAATCCTGCCTTTTCTGGATCTGTCCGGCAGCCGGAAAGCAGTTCCTCAAAATACGAAATAAAGGGTGAATACTGTGAATCAATTTGTGCGATATTTATTAATTGCCGTGGTGGTTGCCGGCGGTGTCACCGTCTGGGACGGGTTTTTTATTGTGCAGGAGGGGAGCCAGGCCGTGGTCACCCAGTTCGGTGCCCCGGTGGGGCAACCCGTTACCGAGGCCGGGCTGCACTTTAAAAAACCTTTTATCCAGGCGGTGCGTTTGTTTGAAAAGCGTATCCTGATCTGGGACGGGGACCCGAACCAGATTCCCACCAATGACAAGACCTTTGTTTATATCGATGCCACCGCCCGCTGGAGAATCTCCGATGCCCTGCGTTTTCTGCAGGCGGTGGATAATGTGCCGCGGGCGATGACGCTGCTTGATGATATCGTCGACAGTTCGATCCGCGATCTGGTCAATAAAAATAATCTGGTGGAGATCATCAGAAGCTCCGACTGGGAGCCGGGTCAGTTTGATGCCGGGGTGGCGGAAGAGGCAAAGGCTGAGCCGATCAAGCTCGGCCGGGACAAAATTTCGCAGATGATTTTTGAGGCGGCCTCCAAGCTCACCGTGGATTACGGCATTGAACTGGTTGATGTCATGCTGAAAAGGGTCAACTATATCGATACCGTGCGCGAGAAGGTCTACGAGCGGATGATTTCGGAACGCAAGAGAATTGCCGCGGAAAAAAGGTCCCTGGGCGAAGGCCAGAAGGCGGAGATCCTCGGTAAGGTTGAGCGGGAGTTAAAACTCATCACCTCCCAGGCCACCCGGGAGGCGGAAGAGATCAAGGGTAAAGCCGATGCCGAGGCGGCAGGTATTTACGCAGAAGCCTACAATCGGGATCCCGAATTTTATGCCTTTTCGAAAAGTCTGGAGACCTACCGCAATACCTTCGGCGCCAATACCAGAATGATTCTTTCCTCGGACGCGGAATTCTACAAATATCTGCATGCAGTGAAGTAGGGGCAGGCCTGGTGCCTGCCCAAAAAAGGCAAAAGGCATAAGGGGAGTTGGATGGGCAACCCTTGTGGTTGCCCGCTTTCCTGCCTGCCCGCTGGCCGGAGGGGCGGTTCGTGAACCGCCCCGGCTGTCACATCCCCAATCCACGATCCCCAATCCGCAATGGGTTTCCGTCACTCCTCCCCGTCGGCGGGGTAGGCGGGGCGCTGTTCCCTGGCATCAAAAGGGACGCGCCCCTTGCTGGTCAGCTGTTCATGAAACGCTTCCAGGTCGTCTTCACCTGTCAGCCGGTCTTTGCCGGTAATGGTGAAGCGGCAGGTGCAGTGGGTGAGCTGGCCGCCGCACCAGGGGCAGACTTCCACCGGGCAGCCCAGGGTGTGAAATTCGCCGTTGGCCGCAGAACAGATCGGGCAGAGATTGGTATCCGTGTTGGCCGGGCTGTAGGCGGGGAAGCGGGTGAGATCCTCCAGGCTGCGGATGCTTTCCTCCCGGGTGGGGTAGCCGAAAAATTCCAGCACCTCGCCGTCCCAGATGCCGTTTGCCGCACTGCCGAGAAATTCCGCCTGCTCCTGGCTGACCACGTAGAGATAGTTGTCTATCCCCGTGGTGGCGCAGAGCAGGAAAACGCCCTGCTTCAAGGCGATAACCTGCAGGCCGTTGATGGCGTCGTCAAGTCCTTCCGGCAGAAAGCTGTAAAAGGCGTGAAAGAGATTTAGCGCTATGCGGTCGCCGCTGAATTCCTCCAGCAGGGCCAGGGCCTGCTGCCGGTCCCCGGCAGGCACGGCATACTCCATGAGCAGTTTGATTTCTTCGAGTCTGCGGCTGATCATTTTTGTTTCCTCCCGGTCTCTTTTCCCTGGTTGATGGCGGCAATCCAGCGTCTGGTTTCCTCTTCGATGTTTTCGGCCCGGGTCAGGGCGGTGACCACGGCAATGCGGCTGGCCCCCAAGGCGGTGAGGCGCGGCACATGCTCCAGTTTAATGCCTCCCATCACGGTAAACGGCAGGTCCGATGCCGCGGAAAAGGCGGGGATGGCCGCATCGCCCAGGAAGCTTGTCAGTCCGGCTTTGGTGGCGGTGGGAAAAAGCGGGCCGATGTTGTAATAGCTTGCTCCCCGCGCTTGCGCCGATGCCGCCTGTTCCCTGGTGTTGGCCGATACGCCGATGAGCAGGTCTGGCGCCAGGCGGCGCACCTCCCGGGCAGGCAGGTCACTGTTGCCGAGATGAATGCCGTCCGCCTCGGCAAGCAGCGCGATGTCCAGCCGGTTGTTGACAATAAACAGGGCGCCGGCCTCGGCTGTTTTGCGTCTGAAGACCTGGGCCTTGGCAAAAAAGGCTCGGTCGTCTGACACTTTGTCCCGCAGCTGCACGATGCGGGCGCCCCCTGCCAGCACGGCGTCAAGCCATTGTTCATCCGTCCTGCCGCAGGCAAGCTTTTCGCAGGAAACCGGATAAAGGGTGACCTGCTCAATAAATTTTAGCAGCCGCTGCTGATAAAGCGCGGCGTTGGGGGTTGTCATTTTGTCTTCCGGTATGAGGTTTAACTATGTGTTATGGCTTGCTGAAATACGACGGCCAGCATGTTACTTGTTGAAAGTTGGGTGAAATTTGCATATAATCGCCCTTTATATAATTACTAAGGAGCCGTTCGTCAATCACCGATGACCCCGTATGTCACTCTTGTCAATGCCCGGGCGTTTTTCTTGGTTTCCGCACCTGCGTGCCTGCTGACTCGGCAAAAAAAATTGCACCTCTTATCTGATTACTGCTTATGATGTTGCCTCTGCCGCAACTGCGCCGGCAGACAGGCTATTGGGGCGTGGACGAAAATAAAAGGATAAAATTATGCTAGAAGACTTTATCTCCGCTAAAAAAGCCGAACTTATAATAGATGGGAAAACCTATATCTTGCCGATTATTGAAGGAACGGAAGGGGAAAAGGCTATAGATATCAGGAAGTTGCGGGCTCAAACCGGCTACGTGACCATCGATTCCGGCTTTATGAATACCGGCTCCTGCGCCAGCGCCATCACCTTCCTCGATGGCGAGCAAAGTATCCTGAATTACCGGGGCTATGGCATCGAGGAACTGGCGGAAAACTGTTCTTTTGTCGAGGTGGCCTATCTGCTGGTGCATGGCAGTCTGCCCACCCAGCCGCAGTTGTCGGAGTTCAGCCGGCTGCTCGGCGGTTTTGCCCTGATTCACGAGGATATGATTCATTTCTTTGATCATTTTCCGCCCTACGCCCCTCCCATGTCCATTCTTTCCTCCATGGTGAATTCTCTGTGCAATTTTTACCCGGAGATGAATGATAATCCCGGCGAGAATATTGATATGATGGCGGCCCGGCTCATCTCGAAAATCCGCACCATTGCCGCCTTTTCCTATAAGAAATCCATGGGGCAGCCGCTGGTCTATCCACGGCACGACTATTCCTACTGCGCCAATTTTCTCAACATGATGTTTGATTCGCCGGTCAGGCCCTATGCGGTAAGCGATCCCGTTGTCGCCGCCTTAAACAAGCTGCTCATCCTCCATGCCGACCATGAGCAGAACTGTTCAACCTCCACGGTGCGGCTGGTGGGCAGCGCCAAGGTCAATCTCTATGCCTCGATTTCAGCCGGCATCAGCGCCCTGTGGGGACCGCTGCACGGCGGGGCAAATCAGGCGGTTATTGAAATGCTCGAAGAGATTTACGAAAGCGGCGGCGATTACATGAAATATCTTGACCGGGCGAAAGACCCCAAAGACCCTTTCCGTCTGGTCGGTTTCGGGCATCGGGTGTATAAGAGCCATGACCCCCGCTCCCGTATCATCAAAAATGCCTGCGACGAGGTGCTCGCCTCCCTGGGAATCACCTCCGATCCCCTGCTGGATATCGCCAGGGAAATTGAAGAGGTTGTCCTGAAAGACGAATATTTCGTTGCCAGAAACCTCTATCCGAATGTGGATTTTTACAGCGGCATCATTTACCGGGCCATCGGCATTCCGAGCAATATGTTTACCGTGATGTTTGCCCTGGGACGTCTGCCGGGCTGGATAGCCCACTGGAAGGAGATGTGGGATGATCCGAACTGGCGCATCGGCAGGCCCCGGCAGATTTATACCGGGCCCAAGCGGCAGACCCTTTGTGCCGATCAGCGAGCGCAGGTGATTCGCAGCCATTCAACGAATCGCACGTATACATAATCCCTGGCAGCCCCGGTGCTGTCAGGGATTTTTTTTATAAAAAGATTGAAGTTGGCCCGCATTGTGACGATAATAGAAATGATAACCAGAGTTATTTTTATGCTGTGGCCTGCCGCAGATTTATGGTCACTTGAAGATACGGCGTTAAAG
The DNA here is from genome assembly GCA_963729825.1 of uncultured delta proteobacterium. Taxonomy (GTDB): domain Bacteria; phylum Desulfobacterota; class Desulfobulbia; order Desulfobulbales; family SURF-16; genus SURF-16. Next base: position 65,350 of record CAVSQR010000062.1, read on the forward strand.
TAAAATGGCTGGACTGAAGCGCAATTCTTGCTAAAATGTATCCCACCCCCGTGCCGGCGGCTGGTGATGTTGCCGGCCGTTCCGGGCCTGCGGCCCAGCAGAGCCCGGCGGACGAAGAAAGGGATCAGTTTCTGGCTCGGCCGGCATTGGCAGAACAGGGCTGGTGGAGAGGGATCTCTTGCCGGGGCAGGCTTTCGCGGCGGAAACTATGCCGCGTATGGTGCCAGGGTCTATGCCGGCCAGACAATGGCGCAGGCTTCCGGCACCGCGGCAGGGACACCGGCAGGAGCCGAAGAGGCGGCAGAAGATGGGGGCGAGGGAACGGCATCGGTTGCCGGCGAACAGGAGCAGGAGGCAGATACTACTCAAGCGGACGCCCCAGGCAGTTCCCCCAGCAAAGGCATCAATGGCGAGCCGCTGAATCCGGCTGAAGTGGCCCAGCTCGCTGAGCTGAAAAAGGCGGATACGGCCGTGCGCGCCCATGAGCAGGCCCACCTTGCCGCGGCGGGAGGGTTGGCCACGGGCGGGGCCTCCTTTACCTATCAGAAAGGTCCGGACGGCCGGAACTACGCGGTAGGAGGCGAGGTGCAGATCGATACCTCCAAGGGGGCGACTCCCGAGGAAACCGTGGGCAAGATGATGCGGGTCAGGGCCGCGGCTTTGGCCCCGGCCAATCCCTCGCCCCAGGACCGGAAGGTTGCCCAGGCGGCTTCATTGACCATGTCGGAGGCCAGGCTGGAACTCAATACCCAGGAGATGAGGCCGGAAGAGCAGCAGGAGGGGACTCAGGAAGGAACGGCGGCTGAAAAGGCGGAAGGTGAGACGGCGAGATAACGCATCCGCCACCACGGCTGGCGGCACGGCGGTGGACAGCCGGAAGTCCGCTGTCTCAGCCCGCGCCGCTTCTCGCTATCTGGCCGCTGCCAAGGGGCAGGGCGTTTTTCATCTTGCCGTCTAGCAGGCTGCGGGCAGCAGATAATAACGAGTTGCCACAGGGATTCATCACGGCCCGTCCAGGATATATCAGAGGCTGCCGCACATCGCTTTATAATTGTCGCATTCGCGGCGGTTGATAAATGGACATGGTTCTTTCTGGAACCATTGGCATTTCGGGCACCAGTAGCGGTTCTTGAAGGGTTCGTTGCAGCCGTTTCGGGAAATCCGCTGCCGCTGTTTTTTGCCGCTGCTTACCATATCCTCTTTGATGGAAAATCTCCAGATGTCAGCCATCATCTTCCCTCCCTGGAAAATCTTGGTCTTACCTCTCTCATCGGCATCATGCCGGGATAGATTAACGGTTAGTTGACTATCTTTTTCCGGTGTGGTAGTAAAAGCGTTTGTTCAATTTTTAATCTCTTTTTTTCCCCGCTCGGGGCAGAGGAACAGATAGATGCGTACGGACATAGTGCATATCGGTGCAGGCGAGCTGACCTACGAGATTCGAAATATTGTCAGTGTCGGCGAGAAATTACAGGAACTGGGCAGGAAGACGTATTGGGAAAATATCGGTGACCCGGTGGCCAAGGGGGAGAGGATCCCCGCCTGGATGAAGGAGATTGTGGCGGAACTGGTCATGGAAGATGCCACCTATGGTTATTCTCCCACCCGGGGCATGCTGGAAACCAGACAGTTTATCGCCGAGCGGCGCAACAGGCGGGGCGGGGCCCAGATCAGCGCCAATGATATTCTTTTCTTCAATGGCCTGGGAGACGCCATCACCAAGGTTTTCGGCTTCCTGCGCTCAACCGCCCGGGTGGTGGTGCCAACCCCGAGTTACACCACCCACTCATCCGCGGAGGCGGCCCATGCCGGCGACCGGCCGGTGACCTATATCCTTGATCCGGAAAACAACTGGTACCCTGATCTTGACGATCTGGAAAAAAGGATCAAATATAATCCGGCGGTTGCCGGGATTCTCATTATCAACCCGGATAACCCCACCGGCGCAGTCTACCCGGAAGCCATCCTGCGCGGCATGATTGAACTGGCCCGCCGCTATGATCTTTTTATCATTTGCGACGAGGTGTACCATAATATCGTTTATAACGGCAAAAAGACCGTGCCGATTTCCGATATCGTCGGCGAGGTGCCGGCCATTGCCATGCGCGGCATTTCCAAGGAGATGCCCTGGCCCGGTTCGCGCTGCGGCTGGATCGAGGTCTATAACGGCCACCGGGACCCGATGTTTGAAAAATACGTGCAGTCGATTCTCAATTCAAAGATGGTGGAGGTGTGCTCGACCACGCTTGCCGCAGCGGGCCTATCCCCGCATTGTCAGCCATCCGGAGTACGGCAACTACCTGGCCGAGCGGGTGGAACGGTATGAGAAATACTCCAATATCGCCTATGAGGCCCTGAAGGATATCGATGGGGTGATCGTCAACCGCACCAACGGCGCCTTTTATATGAGCGTGGCCTTCCAGGAAGGCGCTCTGACCCACGGGCAGATCCTGGAGATTGACAACAGCCAGGCGCGCGCCGAAATTGAAAGGCTGGTGAGCCCGGCCAATGTCTCCCTGGACAAGCGGTTTGTCTATTATCTGCTTGGCGCAACCGGCATCTGCGTGGTGCCGCTCTCCTCATTTGCCACGTCGATGCAGGGTTTCAGGATCACGCTGCTGGAAAGGGATGAGGCTACCTTCCGCATGATTTTTGACACCATTGCGGAAAACATCAGAAAATATCTCGCCTCTTAGTTTCTTTGCAGGTCCGAAGCTGCCGGCCGGCCGATATTGGCCAGCAGCTTCGGGTCAAGTATGCGTAGCAGCTGCATCTTCTTGATCTTTTCCCCGTCCGTCTCGCCATTGATGTTGATGATGATCAGCTGATTGGCGCCCCTGCCATAGTCGTTGGCGATATCAAGCACGCTTCCCACCACCACCAGCCGGCTGTTGTTTATTCTGTCCCTGTAGCGCTCCATTGCCTGCTGGACCTGGTAGTCGACATTCTTTTCAACCAGCCTGAGTTCATGTTCCCTGTCCCTCTTTTTGTTGTTTTTGGACGGATAGCCCAGCGGCACATTGAGATGGTCGAGTTCGCGGCGAATGGTCTGTTCCAGATCCGCATACCCGCCGTCAAAAAGGCGGATGGCTTCGCTGTCGGTATTGCCGGTGATGAGCAGAATGGGGCTGTGCAGATAGAGGACACCGTAATCAATTGCCCCGAGTGAGGTGTCAAGCTGGTTGGCCAGATTGCGTACCGTATAAATTTTTTGGTCGGGAGGGGCGATGATGAATTCCGGCTGCACCCTGGCATCCGCATCGGCAAGCCAGGTGATGTGCGGTGCGGCGGAACTGCTTGGCGACAGAGCCCCTGTCCGTTTCAGCTGGCTGCCGGTGGCAAGAATCTCCCGGAGGACATCAAACGGCGGGTAGCCAGCTCTGTTTTTCAGCACCGGCCGCATTTCGGCGTGGGACTGCAGGTTGCAGAACAGGGCGGTTAAGAGAATAAGGAGAGTGAGAAATTTTTTTTGTGCCGCATTGTGTTAAACATCCTGCCGGTATCATCGATTAAGAGAAGCAAAGAGTATTCTGTTAATCAGGGTAGCAGATAATTTCCCGGAAAATCAAGGAGTAGTGCGGATTAAGGGTAAATAATCAGGAAAGTCAACTATATTCCCTGTTTACTTGACAACGAAAAAGAGCATACTTATTATTCCTCAGAACGGAGGCGCCCCGAGAAGCCATCGGCGATGGCAGGGGAGCAAACTCGTTTGCCTGTATAAATTTCTTTTGCTATATTTGACTGTCTCGTAAAAATCCACTCGACAGCCGTACAGTGCATGATAAATTTCTGATTTATCGTCACGGGAATGCAGCACCGAGACTTTTTACGAAGCCATCATGATTTATTGTAAACTTAACCAAATCCTTAGGATTTATTCCAGGATGAGGCATGCTTGCGGGATAGGAAAGGAGGAGCTGGTGGCAGAAAAAGAGGAAATCGTCGACAAAATTCGTAATCCGGATGAGCAGGATGCGGAAAAAGTCGAGGTTGCGGCGGAATTGGTCGCAGAAGGATCGGATTCTACTGAAATTAATGAGCTTGAGCAGGCCCGCCTGGCAGCGGCTGAAACAGCAGACAGACTGTTAAGGCTGGCCGCAGAGTTTGAAAATTATAGAAAGCGGATGGAGCGTGATCGGGCCCTGGCCTTGAAATATGCGGAAGAGCAGGTTTTCAAAGAGCTGCTGCCGTGCATCGATAATCTGGAGCGGGCCATTGAGCAGGGCCGTAAAACAAACAATGCGGGTGATCTGCTGGCCGGGGTGGAGCTGACTTACAAGGGGTTGATGAACGCCCTGGAAAAATTCGAACTGGTTCCCATGCAATGCATCGGCGCTCCGTTTGATCCGAATATCCATGAGGCTTTGGCCATGGAGGCAAGTGGTGAGGTTGATCCCAACTGTGTCCTGCGGGAATTCGAGAAGGGATATAGGTATAAAGACAGGTTAATCCGTCCGGCAAAGGTTGTCGTGGCGAAAAAGAACTAAACAGCAGGCAATTGCCGGTGTTGAAAAATAGATTTTCTGGAGATTTATCATGGGTAAAATTATAGGAATTGACTTGGGGACAACTAACTCGTGCGTTGCAGTCATGGAAGGTGGCGAGCCGAAGGTGCTGACCAACGCGGAAGGAAACAGGACAACACCGTCAGTGGTTGCATTCTCGGACAGCGGCGAACGGCTGGTTGGCCAGGTTGCCAGACGGCAGGCGGTTACCAATCCGACAAGAACCATCTTTGCCATGAAGCGGCTGATCGGCCGCAAGTTCAGTGATGCTGAAGTGAAGAAGTCCATTGAGATCAGCCCGTTCAAAATAGTGGAAGGCAAGGATGGCGGCCCGGTTATTGAAGTGGACGGCAAGAAGTACACCCCGGCGGAGCTTTCCGCCATGGTTCTGGGCAAAATGAAGCAGACCGCTGAGGAGTATCTGGGCGAGGAGGTAACGGATGCGGTCATCACCGTTCCCGCTTACTTCAATGACAGCCAGCGCCAGGCCACCAAGGATGCCGGCCGCATCGCCGGCCTCAACGTGCAGCGGATCATCAATGAGCCCACTGCCGCGTCCCTGGCCTACGGTCTGGATAAAAAGGGTGAAGAGACCATTGCCGTCTTTGACCTGGGCGGCGGTACCTTTGATATCTCCATTCTGGAAATCGGGGACGGGGTTTTCGAGGTTAAATCCACCAATGGCGATACCTTTTTAGGTGGTGAAGATTTTGACATGCGCATTGTCAACTGGCTGGCCGATGAGTTCAAGCGAGACCAGGGGATTGACCTGCGGGTGGATAAGATGGCCCTGCAGCGTTTGAAGGAGGAGGCGGAAAAGGCCAAAAAAGAGCTTTCCTCCACCATGGAAACGGAAATCAACCTGCCCTTTATCACCGCCGACGCAAACGGTCCGAAACATCTCAATATCAAACTGAGCCGCGCCAAACTGGAAGCCCTGGTGGGTGATCTGATTGACCGGACCATTGGTCCGTGCAAGACCGCCCTGAAGGATGCCGGGCTGTCTCTTTCCGACATCGACGAGGTCATCCTGGTGGGCGGCATGACCAGGATGCCCAAGGTGCAGCAGAAGGTCAAGGAGATTTTCGGCGGCAAGGAGCCCCATAAGGGGGTGAATCCGGATGAGGTGGTGGCCATCGGTGCCGCCATCCAGGGCGGCGTGCTCAAGGGCGATGTCAAGGACGTGCTGCTGCTCGATGTGACTCCTCTTTCCCTGGGTATTGAAACCCTGGGCGGGGTGACCACCAGGCTGATCGAGAAAAATACCACGGTTCCCACCAAAAAGAGCCAGATCTTCTCCACGGCGGCGGATAATCAGCCGGCGGTGTCGATTCATGTTCTGCAGGGCGAGAGGGAAATGGCCGGGGATAACAAGAGCATCGGCCGTTTTGAGCTGACGGATATTCCGCCTGCCCCCCGCGGGGTGCCGCAGGTCGAGGTTACCTTTGATCTTGATGCCAACGGCATTCTGCACGTGTCGGCCAAGGACCTGGGCACCGGCAAGGAGCAGTCCATCAGGATCACGGCATCCAGCGGCCTGTCCGAACAGGAAATCGAGAAGATGAAGCGTGACGCGGAGTCCCATGCCGAGGAGGATAAGAAACGCAAGGCCCTGGTTGAGGCCAAGAATAATGCGGATTCCATGATTTATGCCACGGAAAAGAGCCTGAAAGAGGTTGGCGACAAGGCGGATGCCGAAACAAAAGGCAAGGTGGAGAGTGCCATTGTAAAAGTGAAGAAAGCCCTGGAAGGCAATGATGCGGATGCCATCAAGGCAGCCACGGAAGAGCTGACCCAGGCCTCCCATAAGCTTGCCGAGATCATGTACTCCCAGGCCTCCAAGGCCCATCCTGGCGGTGATGCGGGTGGTGCTGCCGGCGGCGGTGCTGCCGGTGCTGAAGCAGGGGCCGGCGCCAAAAAGAAAGACGATGATGATGTGGTTGATGCCGATTTTGAAGAGGTGAAATAACCTCTGACCGGTTCGGCAGGCATAGCAGATGAAAAAGGGAGCTGGTTTGCTCCCTTTTTTTATTGTCCTTCTTGCCCATGATGGGTATAAACAACAGGTCACGGTTGCGGCCCTTAGGTTAAGCCGCTGTAACAAAATAATGTCGTCATCCGGATGGTCAAAACGGCATAAGAGAGCCGTAACGAAATGGTCAAGAAAGCAGAGGTTATTTCGTAACGGCTCCTAAATGTTAATTTTAATGATCAGATTTTATGAAAATACTCTCAGGAATCCAGCCCTCTGGAAAACTTCACATAGGTAATTATTTCGGCATGATGCGCCCCATGATCAACAACATGGACCGGGGCGAGCTTTATGCCTTTATCGTCAATCTGCATGCCTTGACTTCGGTAACCGACAGCAAGGCGCTGGCCACGGACACCCTGGAGGCGGCCGCTGATTTTCTCGCCCTGGGGCTTGATCCGGAACGATGCATTTTCTGGGTGCAGTCCGATGTGCCGGAGGTGACCGAGCTGACCTGGATCCTGTCAACGCTCACCCCCATGGGTCTGCTGGAGCGCTGCCATTCCTATAAGGACAAGGTGGCCAAGGGGATCGCCGCCAGCCACGGGCTTTTCTCCTACCCGGTGCTCATGGCCGCGGATATCCTGCTGTATCAGGCTGACCTGGTGCCGGTGGGCAAGGACCAGAAACAGCATCTTGAGGTGGCCCGGGATATTGCCATCAAGTTCAACAACAACTACGGCGAGACCTTTGTGGTGCCCGAAGCGGCCATTGCGGATGATGTGGCCACCGTGCCGGGACTTGACGGGCAGAAAATGTCCAAATCCTATGGCAATACCATCGGTATTTTTCTGGATGCCAAGTCCTTGAAAAAAAGGGTGATGGCCATTGTCACCGATGCCGCGCCGGTGGAAGCCCCGAAAGACCCGGACAAATGCAACCTCTATAACATCTTCAAACTCTTTGCCCCGGCAGACCGGCTGAAAGAGGTGCATGATCTGTATGTGAACGGCGGCGCCGCCTATGGCTATCTGAAGCTCGAACTGGTTGATCTGCTCTGGGAATATTTCCGCCCGGCCCGCGAGAAAAGAGAGCAGCTCAGCGCGGATCCCGGCTATCTGCGCCAGGTGCTGGCCAAGGGTGCCGATAAGGCCAGGGAAAAGGCCAGCGTTACCCTTGATCTGGTCCTGGATAAAGTCGGTTTGAAATATTGATACTTCATAAAGAAGTCCCGGCACCGAATTGCCGTGAACAAATCGGCAATTATTGATGGTCTCATAACAACTGAAAATTTACCACAGAGAGCACAGAGCCCACAGAGTAAGCCGTTGTAAAAAAGTAACATGGCCAGAGAAATGTGCGGAACGGCACTCTTTTCAGTACCCCCTTGAAGGGGTATAAGGAGCCGTAACGAAATTGAAAAAATAGCCATGTTATTTCGTAACGGCTCCTAAGCTGACTCTAATAAAAAACGTTCCCCCGTTCACTGTGTGCTCTGCGGTGAAAAAAGATTTTTGACCCGACAGTAATAGAGTAAATCTCTTCTCCCTCCGCTCCCCGCGCCCCTGGCCGGGAGCGTATCTTTTTCCTGCCCCTCCTTCCTTGCATGTGTCAGGTGGTTTGTGGCATAAAAACATGATTTTAAAGAGAATATTTCATTGGTCCGGCAGGAAATGCCGCCGCTGGTGTTAGAAAAATGACACTTGTCCGGTTATTTTTGCCTGCTTGTCTTCATCTGCTCGGCAGGCACTAGGCAAAATTTACCGGGTTGTGTTGGCGGTTAAGGTGGGAAAATATCAAAAATATATTTAATATCAATTAGTTGATAAGCGGAAAGGTCCGGAATGCAATGAGGGGTGTAGCCGTGGCATGAAAATGGCTAATGAGACTGATCAAGGATTGTTTTCATTGGAAAAGGAGTCAGTTAAATGGGTCAATCAGTCTCTTTCTCACAAGCGGAAAATATGGGACGCGGCTTCCATCATGTTGACATGACAAGCCTCATGGCGGAACTTGATCAGTTCAAGAAGAAAACGGCACGCCTTTCGTTGCTCAATGAACTGCATGCCCGTCTGGCCGGCGCGGTTGATCTGCCGAGCATGATCGAGGCTTTTTCGGTCTGGCTCATGCCCCTGGTGGAACATGATCTGGTGGCCTATCATAATCCGGACAGAAAGCGCAGTTATATGTACAGTTCCTGCCACGGTCCGGATCGGCAGCGGATATTCCAACTGGCGGCGAAGCTTTTCGATTCCCAGCCGGAGAACGTAGGCCATGGCTGGTATGAAGAGGATTTTTATGTGCAGAACTGGCATCTGGGAGCAATGGATTCCAGCGGTCTGGTGCTTGTCCTGCGGCAAAGCAAGGTGATTGATGCCGAGGAGGCGGTCCTGATTAATCAGGCCCTGGGGATCCTGCGGGAACCCCTGCAGCGGGCGCTCGATTATGAAGACCTTTTTGTCATCGCCCGGCGCGATACCCTGACCGGGCTTGCCAACCGACGCGTGTTTGAGGAACGCATCGGGCCGCTGATGGATAACAGCAAGCGCCATCATCATCCGCTGACCATTGCCAGCATGGATCTGGACCGCTTCAAACAGGTAAACGACAATCTGGGCCATGCCGAGGGCGATCGCGTTTTAAAAAAGGTGGCGGACACCTTCAAAGCCATGGTGCGCAGCAGTGATCTGCTGGTCCGCATGGGCGGCGATGAATTTTTTCTGGTACTGCCGGAAACCAGCTCTCGAATCAGCCAAGGTGCTGGCCGAGAGGCTCTGCAAGGCTATTGATGATCTGGCCATCTACTCGGCTCCCGGCCAGAAACTCGGGGTGAGCATCGGCCTGAGCCAGTGGCAGCCGGACATGACCATCGAGCAGTGGCTGCAGAGTACCGATGAGCTGCTCTATCAGGCCAAGGATAACGGCCGGAGTCAGGTGTGCCTGTGATGCCGTAAGATTTTCCTGCTTCCAATAGTCTCCTGATCTGATAAGGGGAAATGTTTTTCGTTGAAATGCGAGGACATTTCCCCTTATTGTTTTGTGAGGAGTGAGGAGTGTAGGGGCGGGTTTCATGCCCGCCCTCTAAGGCAGGCGGCAGAAGGCAAAAGGAGTGTAGGGGCGGTTCGCGAACCGTCCTGAAAAAGGGGGCAGGGGATGGAAAAGTGGCGCATCAGGCTGGTCAATAAAATCGACCGGGCCGGGCTGGTCCTGCTGGGCGAGGGGTATCAGGTCTCGGCTGACGAAAAGGACCCGCAGGGCATTATTGTCAGAAGCAGCAAGATAGATACGGACAAATTTTCCTCCCTGCTGGCGGTGGCCAGGGCCGGGGCAGGTGTCAATAATATAACGGTTGAGCGGGCCACCCAGGCCGGCATCTGCGTGTTCAACACCCCCGGGGCAAACGCCAATGCGGTGGCGGAACTGGTTTTTGTCATGGCCGGCATCGGAGCCCGCAATATTCATTCCGGCATTGAATTCTGCCGCGGTCTCGCCTCGTTGACCGATGAGGCGCTCAGCCGCGAGGTGGAGGGCAAGAAATCCGCTTTCCGCGGTTTTGAGCTGGCCGGCAAAACCCTGGGCGTGCTGGGGCTCGGGCAGATCGGCGTCAGGGTGGCCAACGGCGGGGCGCGGCGGGAGATGCGCACCCTGGGCTTTGATCCCAATCCCACCCTGGGCAATATTCACATGCTTTCCGCCAGGGTCATTCTCGCCCGGTCGCTTTCCGAGGTGGTGGAGCATGCCCATATCCTCTCCCTGCACATGCCCTATAACGACAAGACCAGGGGCTTTGTCAACCGGGACCTGCTGGCCCGGATGCCGGATGGCGCCATGCTGATCAATTATGCCAGGGGAGGCGTGGTGAATGATGAGGACGTGCGGGCCGCCCTGGATGCCGGCAAACTCGGCTGTTATATCACGGATTTCCCCTCCACCGCCCTCATCGGCCATCCCAGGGTGATCACCACTCCCCATCTCGGGGCCAGCACCGAGGAATCCGAAGAACATTGCGCCACCATGGCGGTGCGGGAGCTGATGGCCTATCTTGAGCATGGCTCGGTCAGCCACAGTGTCAACTTTCCCAATGTTGAATCCATCCCCGGCGATACGACGCATAACCGGCTGATCATGATCAACCGGGACATACCCGGCATGATCGGCTTTGCCTCACAGACCATCGGTTCCCACGGCATCAATATCGCAAGTTACCTCAATGAGAGCAACGGCACGATCGGCTATAACATCATCGATCTGGAAGACTGCATCACCGACGAGGTGCTCGCCATCATCGCGGCCCACCCGGATGTGATCCGCACCCGCAGGATCTGTTACCGGTGATTGGCGAGCCTGCAGAGGCGCAAATGGCAGATTGCCCAACGTAACCAAAGGAGGCGGAATGCCTGGCGGAAACGCTACAGAAAAGAACACACTCACGACGGATGCTGAGCTCGCCATAAAACTCGTGACAGTTGTGCTCGGTGTCCTCTATGGGCTTGGACTACTCGTTTCCAACATGCACCTGATGAAGCTCGGCATCTCCGACTTCACCTCATTGCAGGCGCGTAACATCATGACCGGCTTCCTGTTCGTCTTTTACACCTTCCTTCTGTTGCTGGTTGTGGTGTCGATTCCAATAGCGATCTGCATCTGCGCCCGCACCTGTGTGTCGTCGATACTTCAGCCGCTTGGCAAATTCGCGCGATGTCTCGGCATCGTCCTCGCCGCACTCTTCATGACAGCGGCGATTTCGTGGTTCGCCGGGATTATATTTGGTTACATGTATCCGTGGGGGAGGACGTGGGAGGCCGGATTTACCCGAAGCGCTTGGACGTGGAAGTTTATGGTGTCCGACTTTCAGACCGGCTATGTCCAGTTTCTCGAAACATTCAGGCATCCGAAGATCATCGCGGCCAGTCTCTTGATCATACCGGCACTGCTTCCACTGATGTTGCGTTTGGCGCGGCGCTTCGGCGGCGACCGGGTGGACCGCACCGAGAGCCGATCCCCGAACATTGACGTCTTAGCTGCTGTTGCTTCCCCTCTGTTAAAGCCTGTGATGTCGATTGTTTACCTGTTCGTTACCTTGCCTCTGCTGTTGGTTGGCTTTGCCCATGAAGTCTATCCGAATATCCCGTACAACTTCGGGGGAGGTCAACCGGACATCGCCGAACTGCAGATCGGCGCCGACAACCCCGCCGCCATCCGTTTGCCGGGTATCGATGCTTCTTCCCACACAGCGGCACAGCAGGAGGACACGGTGATCCTGCTCCCGTGGTAATCTGGTATCAGTCCGACAAATTCTTGTATTTGGCGCCCCTGACCACTGATGATCAAGGGACGGTGCGACTGATTGCTCTCGATCTCAAGTTGGTGCGCACGATCCGATATCTTCCCAAGTCGGTGCGGGTGGCATCGGGTGGTCGCATCCTGAGTATTCATGCGGACTGAAAAGGGGGCCTCCTTTTTGCCAAATGAAGAGCACCACATTCCATCCTCCTGCCTCGACAGTTTCCCGCAGTGCCACAAAAAAATCCGGCAAAATCAGCCGGTCAGCTTGACAGGCAAACAACCTGTACTTAATTATATTCCCTAAGCCTCACAAGTTTTTCTCCTCCTCTTTTTTCTGCTCATGTACATGATGGTCCAGCAGTAAAACGGCCGAACGGCAGTCCGGGTCCAGCCACCCGGGCTGCCTGCCGGCTGTTTGCTGACCGCCAGAACTCCAGTGCAACTCAATTGAATGTTTTTTGGCAAAATTATTGTGAACCGGTAACCGGTTTTTGGAGATACAGATATGCAATTTGATAAATTCACGGTGAAATCCCAGGAATCCCTGCAGGCGGCCCAGACACTGGCCGGCCAGAAGGGCCAGCAGGAGATGCTGCCGGAGCATCTGCTGGCGGTGCTGCTGCAGCAGGCTGACGGCGTTATCATTCCCGTACTGCAGAAAATCGGGGCAAATCCGGCCCGCATTGCCGCCGAGGTTGAGAAACTGCTGGAACAGCTGCCCAAGGTGAGCGGCTCGGGATTCGGGCAGGTCTATGCCTCCCAGCGGATCAGGATTCTGCTTGACCAGGCCTTTAAAGAGGCTGCGGGCATGAAGGACGAGTATGTCAGCCAGGAGCATCTCTTCCTGTGTATTATGGGCGAAAGGGGCGCAAAGGGGGCTGAGCTGCTCAAGGCCAACGGGGTGAGCAAAGAGAGCTTCCTCCGGGCGCTGGCCGACATCAGGGGCAGTCAGCGGGTCACCGACCCCAATCCTGAGGAGAAGTATCAGGCCTTGGAGAAATATGCCCGTAATCTCACCGATCTGGCCAAGCGCGGCAAGCTGGACCCGGTTATCGGCCGGGATGACGAGGTGCGGCGGGTGATCCAGGTGCTGAGCCGGCGCACCAAGAATAATCCGGTACTCATCGGTGAGCCCGGTGTGGGCAAGACCGCCATTGTCGAGGGTCTGGCCCAGCGGATTGTCATGGGCGATATACCGGAGTCGCTGCGCAACAGGCAGGTCATGGCCCTGGATATGGGGGCGCTGGTGGCCGGCGCCAAATACCGCGGCGAGTTTGAAGACCGCTTGAAGGCGGTGCTCAAGGAGGTGGAAAAACGGGAAGGGCGAGATCATCCTCTTTATTGATGAGATCCATACCCTGGTGGGTGCTGGCGCGGCTGAAGGGGCGATGGATGCCTCCAATATGCTCAAACCCGCCCTGGCCAGGGGTGAGCTGCACTGTGTCGGCGCCACCACCTTGAATGAGTACCGCAAGATTGAAAAGGACCCGGCCCTGGAGCGCCGTTTTCAGCAGGTATTGGTGCAGGAGCCGTCCATCGAGGATTCCATCGCCATCCTGCGCGGCATCAAGGAAAAATATGAGGTGCACCATGGGGTGCGCATCAAGGACTCCGCCACCGTGGCGGCGGTGACCCTGTCCAAGCGCTATATCACCGACCGGTTTCTGCCGGACAAGGCCATTGATCTCATTGACGAGGCGGCCTCCAGTTTGCGCATTGAGATTGACAGCATGCCCACGGAGATTGATGAGGTGGAGCGCCATCGCATCAAGCTGGAGATCGAGCGCGAGGCCCTGAAAAAGGAAAAGGATGCCGCTTCCCGCGAACGGCTGCAAAAGCTTGAGGCAAAACTCGCCGATATCAATGAACAGCTGCAAGGCATGAAAGGGCATTGGTCCCTGGAGAAAGAGATCATCCAGAAAATCCGCGGCATCAAGGCCGGCATCGACCAGGCCCGCGAGGAGGAACAGCAGGCGGAGCGGCATGGGTGATCTGAGCAAGGTGGCGGAAATCCGCTATGGCCGGATTACCGAGCTGGAAAAGCAGCTGGCCTTTGAAAACGGGCATCTGGCGGAAATCCAGAAGGACCATCAGATGCTGAAGGAAGAGGTGTCCGAGGCTGATATTGCCTCAGTGGTTGCCAAGTGGACAGGGATTCCCGTGGACAGACTGCTGGAGGGGGAAAAGGCCAAACTGGTCCATGCCGATGAAAAGCTGGCGGAGCGCGTGGTGGGACAGAAAGAGGCCATCGACGCCATTGCCAACACCATCCGCCGGGCCAGGGCAGGGCTGCAGGACCCGAACCGCCCTTTGGGTTCCTTTATCTTTCTCGGCCCCACCGGTGTGGGCAAGACGGAACTGGCCAGAAGTCTGGCCGCGTTTCTCTTTGACAGTGAACACGCCATGATCCGGCTTGACATGTCCGAATTCATGGAGAAGCATTCGGTGGCCCGCTTGATCGGCGCTCCTCCCGGCTATGTCGGCTATGAAGAAGGCGGCCACCTGACGGAAGCGGTGCGCCGCAAACCCTATTCGGTCATTCTGTTTGACGAGATCGAAAAGGCCCATCCTGATGTCTTTAACGTGCTGCTGCAGATTCTCGATGACGGCCGCATGACCGATGGCCATGGCAGGACGGTGGATTTCAAGAACACCATCCTGATCATGACCTCGAACCTCGGCAGCCAGCTTATCATGGAATTTGGCGAGGAAAGGCGGGAGGAGATGAAGCTGCAGATTGATGATATTCTGCACCGGCAGTTCAAACCGGAGTTTTTGAACCGCATCGATGAGACCATCATCTTCCACAGTCTGTCCAAAGTCGACCTGGCCCGGATTGTCGATATCCAGTTCGCCCTGCTGCAGAAGAGGATCAGCGAGCAGAAATTCAATATCGAGCTCACCGGGGCCGCCCGGAATTTTCTTATCGATGTCGGCTATCACCCCACCTTTGGCGCCCGGCCGCTGAAAAGGGCCATGCAGCGCTATATTCAGGATGGCCTTGGCCATGGAGATCCTGGAAGGGAAATTCAAGGAAGGCGATACCATTGTGGTTGATATGGCCGCAGGCCAGGACCGCCTGGCGTTCCAGAAAAAATAATCGGGGCGGGTTTTTCACCCTTTTGGCCCAAGGTTGTTGAACAGTCAGCGATCACGGGGTTGTAATGTATTGGCTGCAATCCCGTGATCGTTTGCGTTACAAGGCAGGTGAGAATTGATGGCGGAGATCGCGAGCGGAAAAGAGCAGGAGACGGAAGGGCTGGTGCAGCTTGCCGGGGCGCGGGCGGCAAATTTTTATGACACCCATAAACTGTGCTGTTCCGAAGCGGTAATCGTCACGGTGAACCAGGGCTTTGGCGGCGGGCTCTCCCCGGCGGCGGCCCTGCAGCTGGGCGCCGGGTTTTGCCACGGGATGGGCGGGGCGGGGTGCACCTGCGGCGCGCTCAGCGGGTCCGTGGCGGCCATGGGGCTGTTACTGGGGCCCCACGGCAGGGATGGGTGCACAAAAAAGAAATTCCGGGCAACGGTCCGGGAGATGCATGACCGGTTCCGCGAGCGGTTTGGCGCCACCTGCTGCCGGGTATTATCAAAAAAGGTGAAGCACGATAAGCAGGCCCATTGGGCCAACTGCCTGCAGCTGACCAGAGGAGGGGCGGAAATTGCGGTGCGGCTGCTGCTTGAGGCCCGTCCCGAGCTGGTCAACACGGCTGACCGGAATTTTCTGGCGGGCAGTGAGGGACTTTGACCGGCCGGAGAGCTTATCTATGGGCTCGTTCTTAGAGTGTCTCCATTAAATTGAGAGATTTTTCAGCAGTTAACCCGGCAACGGGGAGGGTGACGGTGAAAACCGTGCCTTTGCCTTCCTCGGAGCGGACCTCGATCCTGCCATTGTGACTTTTTATGATACCGTAACTCACCGATAAACCAAGCCCCACCCCTTTGACCTGGGGTTTGGTGCTGAAAAAAGGCTCGAAGATGTGGGGCAGATTTTTGGCACTGATGCCCTTGCCCGAGTCCTGAATACGGATGGCGACCTTTTTATCGAACACCGCCGTGCTCGTGCTGATAATGATGAGCCCCCCGCCCTCACAGGCATCCGCCGCATTGGTGAGCAGATTCAGTATCACCTGTTTGAGCAGGTCATCCACCCCCTGAATCTGGGGCATGTTTTCAGCATATTTTTTCTCAACAACAATTCTTTTCGTTCTGAAATCTTCCCTTGTCATCAGCAGCATGGAGTCGATGAGTTCATGCAGATCAATGAAGGAGATCCTGCCGGTGGTGGGGCGATTAAAACTCTGCAGCTGCACGATCAGGTCTTTGATCCGGTGGCATTCCTTTAAAGCCAGTTCCAGCAGCAGGGCATCCTCTTCGTCAGTCTGTACTCTGTCATGAACTCCGGTAAGGACGTTCATGATGCCCTGCAGGGGATTATTGAATTCATGGGCAATGGAGGCTGACAGTTTGCCTACGGCGCTCAATTTTTCAGAATGAAGCAGTTGCCGATGCGTCTTTTCAAGTGCTTCGGTTCGTTCCTTGACCCGGTGATCAAGTTCTTCGTTGATTCGCTGGAGTTCATCCTCAGTCTTCCTGCGCGCCTCGATCTGTTTCTGCAGTCTGTTGGTATAAATGAAAACCGCGGCAAAAAGTATCGCGGTAAGCAATCCGGTGGTGCCGCCGACGATCAGATGCTCTTCATCGAAATAGGGGATATCCGGGTGCTGCACAAAGTCGACCACCGCGTTCAGGTTGGCCATGAAAAGCACAATGAGAAGATAGATCCCTATGAGAATATAATTTTTCTTCACTGCCTGGGTCCCGGGTCAATCAAAATTGGCTGCAAATTGATAGCTGATGAATATGCATTGTAAACCGTCTTTCTCTCTCAGGAGGTTGCCGGGCAAGCATTTTTTGCCGAGTGTGTTGCCCCTGGGAGTGCCTCGCACAACTCACATATATTATTCACATTTTTAGAAGTGATCTGTCAAATTAATTCTGAAGGCGGGAAACGGATTCATCTCTCAGGTTGCACTCCTTTTGTCAGTATTTTCGAGGTAAAATACCTGCGACAATTTGCCACATTGATCTGTTAGGATTCCTAGAGTATAAATGGAGTCAAAGGGCAACAGTAGTAACTAGTATCAATTCAGGTAAAAATCGTATTCATCTTCAAACAAATTCAAAAGGAGACTTACCAATGAAAAAACTCGTAACAACATTTGCTTTCGGCGCCATGGCTCTTTCTGCTCCCCTTTGCAGCGTTGCAGGAACACTGGATCTCGGTGAAGAGACCCATCTCATCTTCATGCGGGAAGAGGAAAAACTGGCCCGTGATGTCTACATGACCTTGGGTGATCTGTATCCCAATGACCCGACCTTCTCCAATATCGGGGATGGCTCCGAGCAGACCCATACCGATACCGTGCGCGACATGCTGGCCGTTTACGGCATCGCCGATCCCAATCCGGATGCCAATAATCTGCCCGCCAGCATCGGCGTTTTCACCGGTGAGGATTACGGCTGGTATTTTACGGAAAAATTCAATCTGCTGGTGAACTGGGGTTCGCAAAGCCAGCTTGATGCCTGGTATGTCGGGGCCTTTATCGAAGAACTTGATATGATAGATATCATCGGCTGCCCGAAGGTTATTGTTGAAACGGACAACGGCATCGATGCGGGCGAATGCGGCATGAATTATACGGACGAGGCCGTACTGAAGACCATGTATGGTCATCTGGTGGACGGTTCGGAAAATCACCTCAAGGCTTATGTGAAGAACATCGAGAATGTGATCGGTGAAGGAAATTACGTGGCCCAGGTCCTCACCCAGGAGCAGGTGGATATTATTTTAGGCCGTTAACCACGCCCTTCTTGAGAAAACGCAAAAACCGGGTAGTGCTCGTTGCGGCACTCCCGGTTTTTTTTGCGTCGGTTCTCCCGGCTTGCGGGAATCGGGCCATGTCTGATTGCGGCAATGGCCGGTCATGGATATGTCTCATTTTTTTTTGAACCGGGCAAGAAAACCCATGTTTTTTGTTTTGCCGGGCATAAACTGTACCTGCTTGATGGTATCGTTGAGCACATTTTTCATGTCGCTGATGATTTTGTCTTTTTCCACCGAATTATTCGGATATCTCTGCACATATTCGAGAACTTTATCAATCCCCTGGATAATATCATAGACTTCATGGTGGGCAACCAGTGGGATGGTTTGTGCGAGCAGGAGATGGCAGAGGCCGTTAAAGCTGTCAATGAGCAGCAGGCACTGCCGCACTCTGTCCCCGCCTGCTTTCCTGCAGGAGGCGATGACTGCCTTGCGGTTGACGGCCGCCGCACTGCTCAGGTGAAAATCCTGCAGCACCTTTGCCTGGGCCCTGGGCAGGTTCTCTTGGGCCTTTCTGATGAGAAGGTTTATCCGTTCCCCGGAATGGACGGCAAGGGTTCGGGTGATAATCTTCAGAATATCGGTGTAGATTGATAGAATAAAATTGAAGCCAAGCCCGTCGGCCGCGGCATTTTCCCCCCGGGAGTTTTCAATCAGGCCGGAGGAGATCAGCGAATAAAGGGTTTTGTAAACGGTGAACTCATCGTAACTGCTTTGATTGATGATATCACGCACTGTTCGTGTTTCATCGATCAGGCTGAGAATATGATGTTCCGTGCTGCTGAAACTGAATTCTTCCGCGCCCTTTTTTTTGCTGCCTGCCATTTTATAGACAAGCTCATCGCTGGTGATCATGGCGGCCAGCAGGGGCATTTCATCAATGCGGCGCGAGGCCTCCAGGATCAGCTTCATCGGGTTGAGCCGGGTAATGATTTTGCCGTCCAATTTGACTTGGCTATCCGTGTATTCGAATTTTCCTTTTTTCCAGAAAAGAATGCTGTAGAGGATTTCCTCAACCTGTTTCTGGCTGTATTGCTGCAGCACATCCCGGGTAATGTACCCCTTGTTCAGCAGGATTTTGCCGATGGAGTCATTGTTGTCCTGCTGGGCATGCACCGCATCTTTCAGCTGCAGGGTGGAGATAAGCCCGTCTCTTCGTAACAGGGCGCCCAGGCGTGACCTTTTCTGGGAGCTCCGGGCATAGACAATTGTCCCGTCTTTGAACATGACTTGGCACTCTTTTCTGCCGCAGGATACCTGCAGAATGCCGGTGTTCTGGTCATCACATAGCAGCTGAAGGATGCTGGTCAGAAAAGAGCCTTCAAACTCCCCTTGTAAATTCATCCTGTCTCCGTTTCCGCAGGGATATCATCTTAAACATCGTATAGATAATAATGGAAGTCGGTCAAAGTCACAACGGCAATCAATGTCTTGCTATCGATCCTTTGCTGTGATTTGCCCAGGGACGAGCCGGGGCCGCCGAAGCGGGGATGGACTTTCAGGCAGAGTTGCGATATGCTCAGCAAATTGATGGTTCAGAACAAATTCCCCTGCAGGAAAAGGTAACGTATGGAAATCCTTCTGCCTCTAGCATCTTACAGCCGGACCGGTCATGGGCTTCTCCTGGTTCTGCTGGTCTTGGCCGGCCTGCTCGGCCTTTCCGGAGTGATCAACCTCTGCCGGTCTGCCCCGCTGCTGCCGCGGACAACCTCTTTTTTGCTGGCCGTGGTCGTTCTGTTTTTTGTTGCCGGTTTTCTGGGGATCTGCTGGTTTCATTATCAGATATTTCAACGGATTGCCCTTGAACTGCCGCCGCCCTTTGCCGAAATGCTCAATCAACAGCTTAGCGCCATGAACCAGGGGGCGGAATATGGCCTGCCCCTGTACCGGGTGGATGCCCCGCCCCGGTATATGCTGCCCCTCTGGCTCGAAAACGAAAAATATTACTTCTGGTTCATGTGCTATGCCGCCATGGCCCTGGTCGGCCATCTGCGCCTCAATCATCACCGGTTCCGCGCCGCTCTGCATCTGCTGCTGGCCGTTCAGGTCTGCATCCTGTTTTTTCAGGCGGATCCCTTCCTGGCGCCGCTGCCCAGATTTTTTGGCGAGATTGGCCCCTGGTTTACGACGAACATGAGCGACGGACAACGTTTCGGGCTGTTCATGCGTCTGTATCCCCGCATGGTTTTTTACTACAATGCCCAGTACATGTGGTTTCATCCGCCGCTGCTTTTTCTCTCCTATGCCTGTATCACCATGACCTTCGCCGCTTCGGTGTTCATGCTGGTCAAGCGTGATCTTGATATAGAAATCCTGGGCTATGATTTTGCCAAACTCGGTTATTTTCTGCTCACCCTGGGCATGCTGCTGGGCTACCCCTGGGCGCTCAAGGCCTGGGGGCCGAACTGGTGGTGGGATCCGAAAATCTGCAGTTCAATCATGATGTGGGCCATCTACAGTACCTATCTGCATACCAGGCTTTATACCAATAAGCCCGCCATGTGGTATTTTACCTCCCTGCTCGGGGTTGTCTGCTTTCTGGCCATGATCTTCACTTTCCTCAGCTCGTTCTTTTTCCCGGGCGAGCATACCTTTGTCGGCTGAAGGAGGCAGTCAATGAAGAAAAAAGGCTCCCTGGATTTTTATCTCGTGCTGGCCACGGTTGGCGTGCTCTTTGTCATTTCGACAATCTGTATCTACGGCATGTTTTACTTCAAGCTCGCCCAGATCCAGCAGCTTGCTCCGGCTGAAAAGCTGGTCTATATGAACCGGATGAACAGGGTGATTGCGCCTTTTATCATCACCCTGATTCTGCTGTTGGGTATCTGCGTTCCCAAGCGGCTTCTGCCCGCAGTCTGGCTGAATCGTTTTGCCATTGGACTGGCGCTCATTGCCGGCGGGGTTTCCCTGTGGTTCGGGGTCAAGACCGGGCTGGTGCTGGTGCTTGCCGCCTCGCTCCTGCTGCAGCTTGTCGTGCTGGTGCTGGCCGTGGGCGGCAGTCAGCTGCTCCATTTTGAAAAAAGCGGCTACTGGGTACGTCTGGGGTCATCGCTCATTCATCTTGGTATGATTCTTTTTGTGCTCGATCTCTTTTTTTATCACTACCAGTCCCTCCATCTGATTTTATTCTGGATCACCACTGGGGCAGTGGTGCTGGGCATGATTTTTTGTTTTTATTCTCAGAGTGTGGTGCTGCTCATCCGCTCAACAAGGAGAGACGGGAAAAACCGGCGGGAGGGCAGTCCCTTTGCGCTTTCTCCGCCGGCAATCCCGGCCCCAGGGGGAGATGGTCCCGATGAAGAAAAATAATGAAAAAGCATTGACAGGCAGGCAGGTATTCATTAATTTTTAGTCATGGTGGAAATTAGGTTCATCTAATTTTGTTTTGGTTACTTAATATATGGTTGCAGGGTGTTAAAATGCAATTTTGGGATACAGGGTTAGTCATTTTTATTGTAGCCGTTGCCGCCGTTTTTCTGATAAGAAGATTCTTCTTCGGTGCCGGTTGTTCCGGTTGCTCATGTGACTGCCAGGAGAGCCATGGCAAGAAAGTTGACGCGGATACGGCGGTTTCGCCTGCCGCTGAAAACTCATCTTGCTGTGGGCACGGTGGCGGGAAGACGGCTCAATATAATTGTTCGGGATGTAAATGTTCAGGAGAGTGAGAGTATGTCTCGGATGATGTTGCGGAATATGCGGAAAAATCAGAAAGGTGTTATTACGGCAGTGAAAAAGGACGGGGAACTGGGCAGGCGTATCCGTGACATGGGGCTGGTGCCGGGCACGGAAATTACCGTCCAGGGCAGGGCCCCCTTGTATGATCCGGTGGCCTTGCGCGTAATGGGAAGTGTCATCTCCCTGCGCAACAATGAAGCCGATTTCATTGAAGTGGAAGTACAACCATAGCGGGCTGATAACAGAGGGGATTTGTTCCCCTCTTTTGTTTGCGATTAATAAAAAAAGCCATTCGCCGTGTTCGCCGCCGGTCCGGAAGTTTTCGTTTTCAGGCCCTGGCGGCAATCAGTAGCTGACCGGAAAAACTCATACTGTAACCAATGAACTTAGGAGCCGTTACGAAATAACATGACCATTTTTTCAAATTCGTTACGGCTCCTTATGCCCCTCAAGGGGGTACTGAAAAGAGTGCCGTTACGCGCATTTCTCTGGCCATGTTATTTTTTTACAACGGCTTACGAGACATGATCTTCGGTGGAAGCCGGGGGCGGCGTGCCGCCTCTGTCCGAGGGGGGCGACTGTTGTCTGCTCCGCGCCATGCCCGTAATGAGAAAATACAAAGAAAATGACTGCAGAATTTAGAATAGCCCTGGCCGGCAATCCCAATTCAGGGAAGACAACCCTGTTTAATGCCCTGACCGGTTCCCGCCAGCATGTGGGGAATTATCCCGGGGTAACGGTTGAAAAAAAAGAGGGTGTTTACCGGCTTGAGAACACGAAAATCAATATCGTCGATCTGCCGGGCACCTATTCCCTCACCGCCTATTCGGAAGAAGAGGTGGTGGCCCGGGATTTTCTCATCTTTGAAAAACCGCAGGTCATCGTCAATATCATTGATGCCGCCAATCTGGAAAGAAATCTCTACCTGACCACCCAGTTTTTCGAACTCGGCATTCCGGTGGTCATTGCCCTCAACATGATTGACGCGGCCCGTGACCGGGGTATCGAGATCAAGGAAGACCGGCTGGCCGAATATCTCGGGGTGCCGGTGGTGCCGATTATTGCCCGCACCGGATTCGGCACCCAGAAACTCATGGAGGAAACCGTCCGCCAGGCAGCCAAAAAGAAGGAGTGGAATCCCAAGCCTATTTCCTACGGTGAGGATATTGATTCCACTCTGCTTGATCTGGAAGAAAAAATTACCAGCGGAAATTTTCTGACCGATACCTATCCCGGGCGCTGGGTTGCCATTAAATACCTGGAAAATGATCAGCAGATCATGGAGCGGGGCAGAAAGGAAAATGCCGCGCTCTCGGCCCTGCTGGAGAAGGAGGTTGAGGCGGTTTCCCGCCATCTCCGGGAAACCATGGAAACCTATCCCGAGGCCATGGTGGCCGACCACCGCTATGGGTATATCAAAGGCATTCTGCAAAAAGGGGTTATTTCCCACAAGTATGACAAGGACAGGCTCTATACTTCCGATCGCATCGACAAGGTATTGACCAACCGCTTCCTCGGCCCCCTGTTCATGGGACTTGTCCTGTTCGCCCTTTATACCTTTACCTTTAATTACAGTGAGCTCCCGGTCTCCTGGCTGGAAAGCCTGTTCGGCTATCTGGCCCAGACGGCGGAGCACATGCTGCCGGACGGTCATCTGAAATCCCTGATCGTCTCCGGTATTATCGATGGCGTGGGCGGGGTGCTCGGCTTTGTGCCGCTCATCATGTTCATGTTCTTCGGCATTGCCATTCTCGAAGATTCAGGCTACCTGGCCAGGGTCGCCTTCATGCTGGACCGGATTTTCAGAATTTTCGGGCTTAACGGCAGTTCGGTGATGGCCTATATCCTGTCCGGCGGCATTGCCGGAGGGTGTGCCGTGCCTGGCGTGATGGCCACCCGCACCCTGCGCTCACCCAAGGAGAGGATGGCGACCCTGCTGACTGCGCCCTTTATGAACTGCGGGGCCAAACTGCCGGTGCTGGCCCTTTTCATCGGCGCCTTTTTTTCCGAGAACAAGGCGCAATACATGTTCTTCTTCACCATCCTTTCCTGGTTGGTGGCCCTGGTGCTGGCCAAGCTGCTGCGGGTAACCGTGCTGAGGGGCGAGAGCACCCCTTTTGTCCTGGAGCTTCCCCCTTACCGTTTCCCCACCTTGAAAGGACTCTTCATTCATACCTGGGAAAAAACCTGGCAGTACATCAAAAAGGCCGGCACCGTGATATTGGGCATTTCCATCATTATCTGGGCCATGATGACCTATCCCGGCCTGCCGGCAAAGGATAAGGAGAAGTTTGTCCAGCAGCGGCAGGAGGTTGAGTCTGCCTATCCGGCTGTGATTGTTGCCGGCAGTAACATGGCCATCTCCGAGGAAGAGGCGGCGGAGCGAAGCCGCATGCTGGCAGCCATAGACCGGGCCGAGGCCCAGATGGCATTACGCAATTCCGCTGCCGGCCGGGTCGGCATCGCCCTGGAAAGTGTCAGTTCCCTGGCCGGTTTCGACTGGCGCACCAATATCGCCCTGATCGGCGGAGTGGCGGCAAAAGAGGTGATCCTTTCCACCCTGGGCACGGCATACTCCCTGGGAGGCGACAACCAGGAGGAGAGCGGCTCGCTGGCCAAGACCCTGGCGGCTGATCCCGGCTGGAATCCGGTGAAGGCCTTAAGTGTTCTTCTCTTTATTTCCTACTATGCCCCCTGTTTTGTCACGGTCGTCTGTATCAGCCGGGAGGCCGGTTCCTGGAAATGGGGGGCCTTTTCCATGATCTTCAATACCATTTTCGCCTTTCTGCTGGCTACCCTGGTTTTCCAGATCGGTTCGTTGTTCTGCCGATAACGCCTTATTCCTGCTAGGATTAATCGCTTGCCTGTCACCTGGTTGTTGTGATACCATCTGCCTGTAAAAGGTATTTTTTGCTTATTTTCTCGATATACTGATTATTTTGCAAGACAGGCGTTTCGTGAGAAAAAGTATTTTCTTTTTTATCATCCTGCTGCTGCTGGCTGCGACGGCAACGGCGTTCGTTGCCCATGAAACGCTCTCTTCACCATGCAGTTGCGCTGACTGGCGAGGAAAGGCAGTGGCTTGCCGATCACCCGGTGGTCCGGGTCGCGCCTGATCCGGATTTCCCCCCTGTTGAATCGCTGAACCCCAATGGCGGGTTCGCCGGCATCTCCATCAGTTTCCTCCACTTAATTGAGAGCAGGATACCACTGCGTTTTGAGGTGGTCACCCTGGGAAACTGGAGCCAGGTGCTTGAGCAGGCCCGCAACCGGACCATCGATATGACCGGTGCGGCCTGTGCAAATCCCGACCGGGAAAAATATCTGCAGTTCACCGCCCCCTTTATCGAAATTCCCGCCGTGCTGGTCGTCAGAGACAGTATGAAAGCAATCCCCTCCATGCGGGCCCTGCAGGGACTCACGGTGGCGGTGGTGGCCAATTATGCCGACCATGAGTACATGCGCAGCAGGTACCCGGAAGTTGATCTTGAGGTGATGCCGGATATTGTCAGCGGTCTGCGGGCGGTTTCCTTTGGCCATGTGGATGCCATGATCCTGAATCTGGCTGCCGCCAGCTATTACATTGAAAAGGAAGGTATCGTCAACCTGAAGACCGCAATCGACTCCGGTTTTGTCTACCGGCTGGCATTTGCCACCCGCAGCGACTGGCCGCAGTTGCACTCGGTGCTGCAGAAGGCCTTTGACAGTATTACCCCTGATGAGAAAGATGCTGTCATCGGACGCTGGCTGGGTCTGAAGCCGTCACCCTGGCATCCTGACCGCGGCACGGTCATTACCTCGCTGATTGTTTTGTCCGGGGTTGTTTTTGCCGTAGTCCTGCTGTGGAACATGACCCTGCACCGGCAGGTGGCGCAGCGAACCTCTACCATGGAGCAGGAGCTGCGGGAGAGGCAGAAGGCGGAGCAGGATCTGCTGGAAAGCCGGAAGAAATTTTATACCCTGTTTGAGAGTGTCAATGATGCGGTCTTCGTTTATCAGCCCACCGGCGAAAACGGCCAGGGGAATTTCATTGAAGTCAATTCCAATGGCTGCAAATTGCTGGAATGCAGCCGGGAAGACCTGCTCACCATGTCGCTCCGGGATTTTGTCGATCCTGCGGACGCTGCCGGGATTCCCGATCTGATCCGGCAGCTGCGGCAGCGCCGCCAGGCTGTCTTTGAATTAACGCTGATCAACAGGAACGGCGAAAAAATCGCGGTTGAGATCAGCGACGGGCTTTTTGAGTTGAACGGCCTGCCCACGGTTATCTCAACAGTGCGGGACATCAGGGACCGGCGGCGGACCGAGGAGGAACTGCTGAAGATAAGGAAACTGGAATCCGTCGGCGTGCTGGCAGGGGGGATCGCCCATGATTTCAATAATATTCTTGCCGCAATTGTCGGCAACATCAGCGTTGCTTCCCATATCCTGGGTCCCCAGGGCAAGGTTTCCGCAATATTGACCGCCGCGGAAAAGGCCTGTCTGCGGGCCCGTGATCTGACCCAGCAGCTGCTGACCTTTTCCAAAGGCGGATCCCCGGTCAAGGAGACGGCTGATATCTGTGAGATCATCCGTGATTCGGCTGATTTCGTGCTGCATGGGGCCGATGTCGCCTGCCGTTTTGCCTTGCCTGATGACCTGTGGTTGACCCAGATTGACCGGGGGCAGGTCAGCCAGGTCATTCAGAATATGGTTTTAAACGCCGGCCATGCCATGCCGGAGGGCGGGACCGTGGCCATAGCGGCGGAAAATGTCGTGATTGCGCCGGGCAGCTCCGTGCCGCTGCCGCCGGGGCAATATATCCGGCTGGAGATAAGTGATACGGGAATCGGCATCCCGAGCCAGCATCTCCCCAGGATTTTTGATCCCTATTTCACCACCAAGGACAAGGACAGCAGAAAGGGGAGCGGGCTGGGGCTGGCCATTGCCCATTCGGTCATCACCCAGCACGGCGGGACGATCTGCGTCCAGTCCGAGCCGGGCAAGGGGACAATTTTCTCCATTTATCTGCCTGCTTCAGCAAAGGCGCGGCAAGCTGCACCCGCCATGAAGGCCGAAGTCATCCCAGGCCATGGGAAAATACTGGTCATGGATGATGAAGAGCTGGTGCGGGAAGTGGCCGCCAGGATGCTCAATCATCTGGGCTATGAAGTGGAATGTGTGGAAAGCGGCGAACAGGCCGTCAGCGCTTACCGGCAGGCCTTTGCCGGCACCAGGCCATATGATCTGGTGATCATGGACCTGACCATTCCGGGGGGCATGGGCGGCAGGGAGGCGGTGCGGAAGGTATTGGAAATTCATCCTGCGGCCAGGGTGATTGTTTCCAGCGGATACGCCAATAATCCGGTTATGGCCGATTTCCGGCAATACGGCTTTCAAGGCGTGGTCAGCAAACCCTATGTGCTTGCCACCTTGAGCCAGACGGTGCAGCAGGTGCTCGGCAAGCAGCCTCTGGCCGAAAGTGCGGGGTGATACAAGAAGCGGAGCCCTGATTCCCGGCCTGATCAGTTTTCCTGTCAGTTCGGGAACCGGGCTGTGAAGCGGCAAGAAGTTATTCGCATTATCTGTGCCGTCATGCCGATGGTTCTAGCCGGCATCCCGCGGAAGACCTGGATTCCGGTTTAAAACACCCCCGTCAAGCGGGGACTAAACAGAGTGCCGGAATGACGGACGTTTCGAGACTTGGTTAGAGGCATATCAACAATTGCTGAGCCCCTAAGCCGTTGTAAAAAAATAACATGGCCAGAGAAATGCGCGGAACGGCATAAAGCTGAGTTGAGCAGCTTGTCTGCTCAAACGAAACTTATACCCTTGCGGTATAAGGAGCCGTAACGAAATTGAAAAAATGGCCATGTTATTTCGTAACGGCCCCTAACCTCTCGTCAACTGCCGGTATTTGATGCGGTGGGGCTGTTCCGCCGCGGCGCCGAGGCGTTTTTTGCGGTCAGCCTCGTATTCCGAATAGTTGCCGTCAAAAAAGCTCACCTTGCTGTCTCCCTCAAAGGCCAGGATGTGGGTGGCGATACGGTCAAGAAACCAGCGGTCGTGGCTGATGACCACCGCGCAGCCGCCGAAATTCTCCAGGGCCTCTTCCAGGGCGCGCAGGGTGTTGACGTCCAGGTCGTTGGTCGGCTCGTCAAGCAGAATGACATTGGCCCCCTGCTTGAGCATCCGGGCCAGATGGACCCGGTTGCGCTGGCCGCCGGAAAGCTGCCCCACCTTCTTCTGCTGATCGGAACCGGAAAAGTTGAAGCGGGCCACATAGGCCCGGGAATTGACCTCCCGGTTGCCTAAAGCGATCACATCCTGGCCGTCGGAGATGACCTCCCAGATGCTCTTGTCCGGGTCCAGAGCTTCGCGGCTCTGGTCCACATAGGCCAGCTTGACGGTGTCTCCCAGGCGGATGGTGCCGGAATCCGGTTTTTCCTGGCCGGTGATCATGCGAAACAGGGTGGTCTTGCCGGCGCCGTTGGGGCCGATGACCCCGACAATGCCGCCGGGCGGCAGGGAGAAGGTCATCTCATCCACCAGCAGTTTGCCGTCATAGGCCTTGCTCACCTTGTCCGCCTCGATGACCACATTGCCCAGCCGCGGTCCGGGCGGGATAAAGATTTCCAGATCCCTGTCCTGCCTTTCATTTTCCTGGCTGAGCAGGGTCTCATAGGCGTTGATCCTGGCCTTGGCCTTGGCCTGTCTGCCCTTGGGGCTCATGCGGATCCATTCCAGTTCGCGCTGCAGGGTCTTCTGCCGTTCGCGTTTCCTGTTTTTCCTCGGTCTGCAGGCGCTTTGCTTCTGCTCCAGCCAGGAGGAATAGTTGCCCTTCCAGGGAATGCCCTGGCCCCGGTCCAGTTCCAGAATCCAGCCGGCCACGTTGTCCAGAAAATAGCGGTCATGGGTGACGGCGATGACGGTGCCTTCATAGCGCTGCAGATGGTGCTCCAGCCAGGCCACGGATTCGGCATCCAGGTGGTTGGTCGGTTCGTCGAGCAGCAGGATGTCCGGCTTCTGCAGCAGCAGACGGCACAGGGCGACCCGTCTTTTCTCGCCGCCGGAAAGGACGCTGACCGTGGTGTCCCCGGGCGGGCAGCGCAGGGCGTCCATGGCCATCTCCAGCCGCGAGTCAAGCTCCCAGGCATCCAGGGCGTCAAGCTTTTCCTGCACCTCGGCCTGCCGGTCGATGAGTTTGTTCATCTCGTCATCGGACATGGGCTCGGCGAACTTTTCGTTGATGCGGTTGAATTCCGCCAGCAGATCCACCGTGTCCTGCACCGCCTCTTCCACCACCTCTCTGACGTTCTTGTCCGGGTCAAGCACCGGCTCCTGCTCAAGCAGGCCCACGGTAAGCCCCGGGGAAATGGAGGTCCGGCCGTCAAAATCCTTGTCAACCCCGGCCAGAATGCGCAGCAGCGAGCTTTTGCCCGAGCCGTTCAGGCCGAGCACGCCGATTTTCGCCCCGTAGAAATAGGAAAGGTTGATATTTTTTAATACCGGTTTTTTATCATAGAATTTGCTGACTCCGATCATGGAGTAGATGATTTTATTCGGTTCGTTGCCCATGTGTTACTCCTTGTTGCTCTTTGCGTAATTGCCATTTTTTTCCGCCCGACGGCAGAGAACTGCCTAAAATAGCATAATGGCGCAATTATCACCAGCGAGAAATGGCTTCCTTCACTCCGCCTGCTGGGTGTCGCACCAGCAGACGCTGCGGTTGCGCCCCCGGGCCTTGGCGTGATACAGGGCCTGGTCCGCCTTTTTGATGAGATCGTCTTTGTTTTTGGCATCCTCGGGAAAGGAGGCCAGGCCGAAGGACATGGAAATCTTGATGATGCTGCCCCCATGGTGGAATTCCAGGTCGCTGATGGCCCGGCGCACCCGCTCCACCTGCTTGCGCGCCCCGGTGGTATTGGAATCCTCGAGCAGCAGGGCAAATTCCTCCCCCCCGTAGCGGGCGGCCAGGTCCACCTTGCGGATGGTGCCGGCCAGTACCCCGGCCACCTCCTGCAGCACGGCATCGCCGAAGGGATGGCCGAAGCTGTCGTTGATCTTTTTGAAGTAATCCAGATCGCAGAGCACCATGGTCAGCGGGATGGACTGGCGCAGGGCCCGGTGCAGCATGTTGTCAAAGGCGTGCTGGAAGGTGCGGTGATTGGCGAGCCCGGTCAGGCCGTCGGTGGTGGCCAGCTGGCAGATTTTTTCGTGGGCCCGCCCCAGTTCGATCTTGGTGGCCACCTGGCAGGCGATGACTTCCAGGATTTCCCGCAGTTCCTGGGGGAACATGTTGGGCTTTCTGCCGGCAACGGTCAGGGCGCCGATGGCCTCCTGCTCGCCTTTCAGCAGGGGCAGGATGAGCAGGGACTCCAGGCCGGCGATGCGCATGCTGTTGCTGAAAACCGGATATTCCTCCTGATAGTTGTCATGGGTCGGCATCCAGCGGCGCAGTTTGATGGCCTGCCCCACCAGACCGTCCTCCGCCGGGAAGGACAGATCGTTAAAACGGCCGGCTTTGGGGCCGCTGGCGATAACAATGCGGTGCTCCTCGCCCTCCAGCAGGCTGATGGCGATGAAATCGGCTGCGGTCAGCTGTTTGATGGTTTTCATGGTGGCCTCGAACACGGCCTGCAGTCCCATCACCTGGTTCAACTCCAGCATGCCCATGCAGATCTGATGGATGGCCTCCATGTTGCGGTTGGTTTCCTCCATTTTGTGGGTAAAGCGCAGATCATGGGAGAGTTTGTGGCAGGTGAGTTCCACCACCTCGCGCTCCTGCTGGGTCCAGGGCGACTCGCTTTCCCGGTCAAGGCAGAGTATTGCCGCGGCGGGGAGCCCGCTTGGGTCATCACTTTCAGGACCGGCAGTGATGGGGATGGACAGGGCCAGCAGGCTGCCGGTTGGGCGGTTGGCCGCATAGTAAGGGATGGCGAGATGCTGCGGCACCGGGCAGACGGCAATTTCCGGACACCCCTGGCGCAGACCGCCGATAATGCCGCTGCCCCGGGGGAAAGGCTCCCGGACAATATCATCGCGCTGGCTGGCCACACTGAGTATCTGCAGGTTTTTGTCCCCCGGGCCGGCCCATAACAGAATGGCGGTGGTCAGATCAAGGGTCTGCCGCAGGATCTCAAGCTGCAGATGCACATTATCACCCGAGGGCAGCGATTGGGGCCGGGGGGAGAACTGCAGATCATTGTGGCCGGCCGGAGGCGGGGAAGGCGCAGCAACGCGGAGCTCACGCTCATTACGCACCTTTTTTTTTCTGAGCCGCCATACGATCAGAAGAAAAACTGTTAAAACAACGATTCCTATGCCAAGCCACAGAATGGGATTTTTCATATGGTCAACTATTGATGAATTCGTAAAAACTGAAAATTAACCACAGAGAGCACAAAGCCCACAGAGATAACTTGCTGAAAATAAAAATATTTTCTCTGTGATCTCTGTGTGCTCTGTGGTAAAACAGACTTTTTACGGATCAGTCAACTCCTGTCTGCGCCGGCAGTTGTCACATGCCCCGCAACGCTCGGCATGATCCATGCCGAAATAATCATGGATGAGCGCCTTGCGGCACCCACCTGTTTTAATATAACCGACCATGAAATGCAGTTTTTTTTGTTCAGCGAGCATTTTTTTTGCAATTTTTTTCTGGCTGAGCTCGGCGGGCAATGGCGCCGCAATATGCAGATCGTGGTCTTCCAGGCTGCCTTCGGTTGCGCCGTAACGGTCAAACATGGAAAGCGCCGTCTCCAGCCGGAAATCGAACCTGTTTTTAAAGAGCAGCCTTTCCTTCAGCCATTCGACCCCGCCGCTGTTTGCCGCCTCCGGATCGTCAGCCAGCAGCTGATAGAGGCGGCGGTAAAAGTCGGCATCAGGATTGTTCCATTTGATGAAGTCCATCTGGATGAGCAGATCCTGTTCGTCATAGAGCAGGGTGCAGTCCGCCTGGTCCCCGTCCCGTCCGGCCCGGCCGATTTCCTGGTAATAGGCCTCCATGGAGCCGGGCACCTCGGCGTGGATGACATGGCGGATATCGGCCTTGTCAATGCCCATGCCAAAGGCGTTGGTGGCCAGAATCAGCTGGGTGCCGCCGCTCATGAACAGATTCTGGATGCGGCGGCGTTCCTCCTTGCCGAGCCCGCCATGATAACAGCAGTGGGCAATGCCCCTGCTGCCCAGCAGGGAGCTGAACCGTTCCAGGGTTTTGATCAGGGCAAAGTAGACAATGGTGCTGCCCGGCTGCCGCTGGTATTGGCTGGCAATGACCTCGAGCTTGCTGTCGTCCCCGTGCAGATCCTTCACGCTGAGCTGGAGGTTGGGGCGGTTGATCCCTTCGTGGAAGATTTTGATGGCCGCGGGTTGCAGGCCGAGCTGGGTGATGATGTCCTGCTGCACCTCAGGGGTGGCCGTGGCGGTCAGGGCGACGGTGAGGGGACTGCCCAGCATGGCGCGGAACTCCCTGATCCGGGTGTAGTCGGGCCGGAAATCATGGCCCCACTGGCTGATGCAGTGGGCCTCGTCAATGGCCAGCAGGCTGATGGGGCGCCGGGCGATGAGCGCGCAGAACTCGGGTTTGCGGAAGCGCTCCGGGGTGACATAGAGAAGTTTGTACGCCCCTTCCTCCAGCGCCCGCAGCCTTTTTTCCCGCTCGGTTTTGGAGAGCGATGAATTGATAAAGGCGGCATCGATATTTTTGGCGCGCAGGCCGTCCACCTGATCCTTCATCAGGGCGATAAGCGGGGAGATCACCAGGGTGAGACCCGGCAGCATGAGGGCCGGGATCTGGTAACAGACGGATTTGCCCATGCCGGTGGGCATGAGCACCAGGGCATGGTGGCCCGCCAGGAGATGGTCGATGATTTCCTGCTGGCATCCCCGGAAGGAGCAGTGGCCGAAATATTTCTGCAGAATCTGCAAGGATGTCATGGCCGTTAATCTACCATTTTTATGGCCGGCAAACGAATGAAAAAGGTTTTTTGTATAACTATTGACATGGGAATAGAAAATCTCGATAATGTTTGTGTTTTCATTGTTAGGCAAAAAAGGCTTCACCTGCAAACGGCGGGTGGGCCTTGCCGAAACCCGTAAAAAAAAGGAGGAACCAATGGACGCCAAGGAAATGAAGAAAATTCTGGCAGGGGTGGGCATCGCCGGTCTGCTGAGCGGCCTGCCCATGGGCAGCGGTGTTGCTTTCGGCGGCAGCGGCTGAGGCGCAAAGGGAGACAGTGCAGTTGGCACTGAAAAAACAGAGGCAGCCGGGGCCGGCAGTGGCTGAGGCGGTAACAAAGGGAGTGCGGTCAGCACTCAGGAAGAGACTGAAAAGGCTAAGGAAAAGGCTAAGGGAGCGGTTCAAGACGACAAGAAGGGAACAGTTGCTCCTGAAGAGGAAGAAAAGAAGGCGCCTGCCGGTTCCAGTGGCTGAGGCGGTACAAAATAGCAGTGCGGTCCGCACTGTAGAAGTTTTTCCCGGAATGAAGTACTCTCCGGTTGACACTTAACGGTCAGGGGCAGGAGCGCGTTCTCCTGCCCCTGAATTTTTACAGATTTCCACCACGGTTCCTGCATGAGACCAGAACTTATTTTCCCGGCATGTTTTTCCTGTCTTGACGGCCGGCAACAGCAGCAGCTTCTTGCAGCAAATGGAGAAGCCTTCGCCCCGGAAGATTTTCCGGCAACCATGGCCAAACTGCAGGAAAGTTTACAGCTTCCTCCCTATTTGCCGAACTGGCCAGGCTTGAGCTCGCCTTATTTCAGATGCGGGAAACGGGTTTTACCGCCATTCCCTCCCAGATTGACCAGCTTACCGTTAATCCGACTTTGCAGCTGCTGCAGCTGGGCTGGAAAAATCTGTTGTCACTGCTGCCGGAAAGCAAGCATCGGGGTGATTCTCCGCCCCGCCCGGAGCAAGAGCATGTCCTTATCTATTGCCAGCCCGGCACCGGCAAGCTTGTCTTGCGGCCGGCCGGTGCTGAGGATCTGCTGGCGCTTAAAATCGTGGTGGAGCAGATCCCGCCTGAGGCGGCGGCAGCAGAAGGCAAGGTGGCGGTGGGGATGATCGACCGGCTGCTGGACCGGGCGGCAGGCCAGGGGCTCCTGCTCAAGCCGCCCTCGGCCATTTGCCGCAACCCGCAGACCTTTCCCCAGGGGAAGGATATCGCCGCGGGTTATTTTTCCTCGCCGGTTTTCACCCTGCAATGGCATATCACCCAGGTCTGCGATCTGCACTGCAAACACTGTTACGACCGCAGCGACCGGGTTGCCCTGCCCCTGGCCAGGGGGCTGGCCATTCTTGATGATCTGCGCGGTTTCTGCCGCGAACACCAGGTGCAGG
Organism: uncultured delta proteobacterium; assembly: GCA_963729825.1. Lineage (GTDB taxonomy): Bacteria > Desulfobacterota > Desulfobulbia > Desulfobulbales > SURF-16 > SURF-16. Next base: position 98,997 of record CAVSQR010000062.1, read on the forward strand.
GCCAGGTTTCCTTTTCCGGCGGCAATCCCCTGCTGTACCCCCATTTTCTGGAACTCTACCAGGCGGCGGTGGACCGCAATCTGCTGGTGGCCATTCTCGGCAACCCCGCCCCGCGGGCTATGATGGAAAAGATTGTTGCCATCCAAAAACCTGAGTTTTTTCAGGTCAGCCTGGAAGGGTTGCCGGAACATAATGACTACATCCGCGGCAAGGGCCATTTTGCCCGGGTGCTGGATTTTCTGGCCCTGCTGCAGGAGCTCGGCATCTACTCCATGGTGATGCTGACCCTGACCCGGGACAATATGGAGCAGGTGCTGCCGCTGGCGGAGCTGCTGCGTGACCGGGTGGATCTGTTCACCTTCAACCGGCTGGCCATGGTGGGGGAAGGGGCCAGCCTGCAATCCGTGCGGCCGCAGGATTATGCCGATTTTCTGAGAAACTACCTGGCCGCGGCCCGGGAGAATCCCTGCATGAGCCGCAAGGACAATCTCATGAATGCTCTCCTGAGCCAGGAGAATCAACCCCTTTTCGGCGGCTGCGCCGGCTACGGCTGCGGCGCGGCCTTCAACTTCTTTGCCATCCTGCCGGATGGCGAGGCCCATGCCTGCCGCAAACTTCCCTCTTATATCGGCAATGTCTTTGCGCAGAGTATCAGCGCCATCTACCATGGCGAGCCGGCCCGAAAATATCGTGCCGGCTCGGCGGCCTGCGCCGCCTGCCGGATCAGACCGGTCTGCGGCGGCTGTCTGGCGGTGGTCCACGGCTTCGGTCTGGACGTCTTCAGAGACAAGGACCCCTACTGTTTTTTTGCGGAGGCGCCTGCCGGGCAGGGCCGCTAAGATGGTCCGCCCAGGACCTCTTGCCGGGGCCGCCTGAGGCGCGGAGAGGAGAAATGATGAAGGTCGGGATTATCGGCACGGGCAGGCATGGCTCCCGCTATGCCACCCATATTGTCAGGGATATAGCCGGCCTGGAGCTGGTTGCCATCTCCAGAAGATCGGCGGCCGGTCTGGAGCAGGCGAGAAAGTGGCAGGCGCGCTATCATGCCGACTGGCACGATCTGGTGCAGGATCCTGAGGTGGAGGCGGTGATTTCCGTCACCCCGCCCACCGTCAATCTGGCCATTGCCCGCTACTGCGCCGCGCTGCGCAAGCCCCTGCTGGTGGAAAAACCCCTGGCTGACGACAGCAGGAGCGGGGCCGAGATGGTTGCCCTGTTCAAGGATGCCGGGCTGCCCCTCACGGTGGGGCATACCCTGCGCTATAACGACATCATCCAGGGCCTGCGCCGCAATCTGGTCAGTGTGGGGCGGCTGTTCAGCTTTTCCGCCTGCCACCGGCTGGAACCTTCCTCGCTGCCCTGGCTGGAAGATGCGGCCACCGCAGGGGCGGGGGTCATCCTGCACACCGCCGTGCACATGTTTGATGCCCTGCGCTATATCACCGGCCTGGAAATCAGGCGGGTGCGGGCGTCCCGCTACCAGATCCATAACCCGAACCTGGAGGATCTGTTCACCGCCCAGCTGGAACTGGCCGATGGGGTGGTGGGCACGCTGGATTCGAGCAAGGTCGGCAGGGGCAGATGCGGCCGCTATGAGTTTGTCGGGCTGGATGGCGAGCTGCATGGGGACCAGGTGCATGGCCGGCTGGAGTTCATCCAGGGCGCAACCATCATGCCCCTCAGTCATGCACCCGCCGGCCCCGACCATTGTCCCGCTGCTCCAGGACTGGCTGGCCTTTCTCAAGGGAGATGGGGCCAATCCGGTCAGCGGCGAGGCAGGGCTGGCCGCGCTGTCGGTCTGTGATGCGTGTCTGCGTTCAGCGCGGCTCGGCGAATGGGTGGAGGTGGGCTGCCCTGCTATGCGTTGATTTTCTTGATCAGCCAGGCCATATTGCGGCCCAGGTCCTGCATGGTCTTGATCCCTTCCTGGTCATTTAACACCTCCCCTGGATCACGGCCGATGCCGATGTTCCAGTAGGATGAACCGACAATGATCATCTGGCCGATGGTGAAAAAATTGTTAAGCGAACTGAAGACATGGGAGGCCCCGGCCCGCCGCACGGCCACCACGCCGGCGCCCGCCTTTCTTTTGAACATGTCGCCGTTGGCCCGGGACACCATGCCGCAGCGCTCGATCAGCCCCTTCATGGAGGCGGAAACATCGGCAAAGTAGGTCGGTGAGCCCAGCAGGATGCCGTCGGCCTCCCTCATCTTGGCAATGGCCTCATTGATGATATCGTTGTCCACGGCGCACTGCTGGTTTTTCCGCTCAAAACACTTGTAGCAGGCGATGCAGCCCGGCACAGCCCGGCCGGCCAGCTCGATCAGCTCCGTCTCAATGCCTTCCCTGGCGATTTCCTCCAGCACCTGTTTCAGCAGGGTGGCGGTATTGCCGCCCTTGCGGGCGCTTCCGTTGAATGCGACGACTTTCATGGTTTATTCTCCTTTGAAGTTTTTCTTGAGGTTGTTTCCGTCTATGCGGCCAAGGCCGCTGGCTGCCTGCCGGGGGAAATCAGGCAGGCTCACCGGGCCCGCTTTTTCATCAGGCAGACCCAGTTGCGGTGGGCGGATGCATGGTTGGTGTCAAAGTGGCTGGACTTGAGCAGTTGAATTTCAAAAAAGGGTTCCACCGCACTGATGATATCCAGGGCCGAACGCTGGGGCGGGCCGGAAGTATCGCGGATCTCATCGCGGTTGCCCGCCAGCGAGAGCCAAAGGCCGTCTCGGTGCAGCAGGGAGGCCGCTTTTTCGGCGAAACGCCGGCGCTCCCCGGCGCGGTCAAAGGAATGGAAGCAGCCCCGGTCAAAGAGAAAGGAAAAAGGGGCGCCGGCTACCGCATCGCTGAGGAAGTCAAGGCGCAGAAAGGTGCAGGCGACCTGCGCCTCCGCCGCCTTGGCCATGGCCTGGTTGACGGCAAGTTGCGTCACATCGCAGCCGGTGGCGGTAAATCCGTGCCGGGCAAGCCAGATGGTGTTGTTGCCGGTGCCGCAGCCGATATCCAGGGCCGGTCCGGGGGCAATGGCATAATCCCTGACCATCTCGATGAGATTGACATCCGGCCGATGCAGCTCCCAGGGGGTATCCCCCGCCTCATACATTTCTCTGAACATCTCTTCCAGCATATCTTCAGACCAGTTCGCAGCTCTGTGCCGGCAGCCAGCACTGTCTGCCGTCGTTTAATTCCACCCGCAGCCAGCTGGTCCGTTTCTCCAGCAGCCGGAACTCCGTACCGGCGTGCAGCGGGGCGGTAAAACTCGGCTGGTAATTGCGGCCGTCTCCCTGGCGGGCCACCACTTCGGAGGTGATGATCACCCCGGTGGCCGGGCCCGCCGCCATATGCTCCACAGCCAGGGAGGTGGCAAAAAGCAGGGTCAGAGCCAGCAGGGAACCGGCCAGCCATCTGGGCACCGGTACCGGGGTAAAGGACATGAGGCCGGCTGCCAGCCAGAACAGGACGTAGCAGCCGGAAAAAAGCAGCAAGCGGGTGTGGCGGGACAGGTCATAATGCCAGAAGAAGAGGGTTTGCCGCAGCTTTTCCCCCTGTTGGGCGGGGATGACGTCCTGCCGTTTGCTTAAGACATAGCCGAGGTTCTGCGCCAGGTTTTCATCGCCCGGCAGCAGTTTTTCCGCCCGCCGGTAATTGACCAGGGCCCGGCTGATATCACCCAGGGCGACGTAGGTGTTGCCGATATTGTAGTAAAGCCTGCCGCTGTGCACCTCCCTGGCGAGCTGTTCATAGCGGAGCAGGGCCTTTTCATAAAGTTGCCCGGCCTGTTTGGCGTCATCCGCGGAGTTGGCCTGCTGGAAGAAGGAATTGGCCTCGGCGAAAATGCTGCTGTCTTCCTGGCCGGCAAAAACGCTTGCCTGCCCTGAGAACAGAAAACAGGACAGCAGGAAAATAAGGGGTAGGGAAAATATCTTCATTGGGGGACTCTGTAGCTTTGTTCATGAACAGGGGAAAAACCGGGCAGGCATGACTGCTGGCCTGGCTAAAAAATGTAGCAAATCAACAGGTTGCCAGGCCAGAACCTGGTAAAATCGGCAAAAAACGCTCTCAGCGGCTGCGCTTTTGCCGTCTTCGCTTGACACGGGAAAAAAGCCCGTGATAATCAATTAGATAGGCAAAAACGTGCACAGTGATTTTATCCATTAATCATACCCGGATTATTTTATGTCTTCATCAGAAAAAATTCGCAGGGGCAGCAATAAGTTCTCCATTCTCGGGCTGTTTGACTGTTCAGGCGAAAGTTGCCTCGGCTGTTTTCTGCAAAAATGCCTGGATACCAGCATTGCCGGCAAATTGATCGGCATGCTGGTGGTTTCCCTGGCAGGCTTTGCCATTCTCATCATGCTCAATATCACCTCGCTGCAGAAAATCGCCCAGCGCAATCATGACATCAAGGATATATCCATTCCCCAGTATAAGGTGGGGCAATATATTCTGCGCAGTATCAACGGCTTTAAGATTTCCCTGCTGCATATCCTCTACACCCCTGATATCACCAAAGATAACCGCAATGTGCTGGCCAACCAGCAGCGTCTGGCCGATATGGGCCGCATGATCGGCTCCCTGCAGCATGGCGGGCCGGTCTTTGACGTGGCCAAGGTCTCGGGTAGCACCCTTGATGTCTTCAACGTTGCACCTGACAGCGATCCCGGCATGATTGCCGTTATCACCGATATCCAGGAGGAATATCTGCTGGTTGATAGGACCTATAAGAATTTTATAAGTTCCCTGGGAAATGCCGAGGCGCCGGAAGAGAACAGTGAACAGCTTGACGATCTGCTGGCAAGCCTTGATGAGATGTACGAACTGGTGGTGGGCATGACGGTTGCGGTCAATAAACGGCATGGCGCGCAATTCCTGGAACTGGAAAATATCATCAACACCTCGATGTCACGCTCCCTGTGGATAGGCGTGGCCATTGCCGCGGTGCTGACCGTGGCCACCCTGCTCTACGTTCTGATTATCGTCGTCCCCCTGCGCAGTATTCTTGAAAAAATTACCTTCATCGCCAAGGGAGAGGGCGACAGGGCCCAGCGCATCGAGGTGAAAAGCAATGACGAGGTGGGACAGCTGGCCCACCAGCTCAATACCCTGGTGGATAATATCTTCAGCCTGAACTCGTTCAAGGCCATCATCGAGGAGGAGGAGACCACCACCGAGGTCAATCAGCGCCTGGCTGCCCTGCTGAAGGAACGCTACCAGCTGGAGAAAACCTTTATTTATGAGTTGAGCGGCAACAAGAACCGCATGACCGTGGCCTTTGCCTCCCAGATTGATGACGTGTGCAGCCCGGAGATCCTGGAGGATGCCAATTTCTGCCGGGCCAAGCGCACCGGCCATGACATTTCCTCCCTGGAATTTCCCCACATCTGCAAACAGTTCCCCCATAAGGACAGGCTTGAACATCACTGTATCCCCATGATCGCCAACGGCAGGGTGGTGGGCGTGGGCCAGTTTCTCCATGACAAGGAGAGTTCGCCGGAGAGCCTGCAGAGATTTGCGCATATGGTGAAAAGGGCGGCCCGCTACATCAAGGAAGCCACCCCGGTCATCGAGGCCAAACGCTTTGCCTCGGCCCTGCACGAGACCACCATGCGGGATCCCATGACCGATCTCTATAACCGCCGTTTCCTCGAGTCCTACACGGATACCCTGGTGGCCAGCACCATGCGCCGGAAAGCCAAGGTCGGTATCCTCATGTGCGACATGGATTTTTTCAAGGAGGTCAATGACACCTATGGCCATGAAACCGGGGATATCGTGCTGATCAAAACCGCCGAGGTGCTGAAAAGCTGCGTCAGGGCCTCGGATATGATTATCCGCTACGGCGGTGAGGAGTTCCTCGTACTGCTCATTGATGTGAAGAATGGGCAGGAGATAATGGATCTGGCCGAAAGAATACGCAAAAAGATGGAGGAGACGGTGATTAATGTGCCGGACGGCTCCCTGCAGAAAACCTTGAGCATCGGCGCCAGCGAATTCCCGGGTGACAGCAGTTCCGGCTTCTGGGAGGCAATCAAGCACGCGGACGTGGCGCTTTACCGGGCCAAGGACGAAGGCCGAAACCGGGTGGTGGCCTTCAGCCCGGAGATGTGGAAGGAAGATAAATACTAAGCCGCTGTAAAAAAAATGGCCATGTTATTTCGTAACGGTTCCTAAAGGGGCAGCAGAAAAGAAAAGGTGCTTCCCCTGCCTGGTCCCGCGCTTTCCGCCCAGGCCGTGCCATGGTGCAGTTCAACCAGCTGTTTGGTAAGCGACAGCCCCAGCCCGGTTCCCGCATATTTTCTACTCACCGAACTCTCCACCTGTTCAAAGGGCGTAAAGATTCGCTGCAGATCCTCCGCCGCGATGCCGATGCCCGTATCGCGGACGGAAATCCTGATGATTTTCTTCAGCCGCAGATGCCCGGCCGGTTCTTTTTCCGGGCAATGGCTGCGCCATTCCGCCAGGTCGGTCAGGCGCGCCGCCAGGGTGATATGGCCGCCGGCCGGGGTGAATTTGATGGCATTGGCCAGCAGATTGAAGATGATCTGTTTCATCTTGCGTTCATCCGCCATAATGGTCTGGGGAAGTTCCGGGTCAAGATCCAGGGACAGGGTGATGTCCGTTTTCGCCGCCTTGCCTTTGATCATGACAAAGCTGTTGGAGAGCAGGCCGGCCAGATCAAATGGTTCGAGCCGCAGTTCGAGTCTGCCGGCCTCCACCTTGGAAAGATCGAGAATGTCATTGATCAGCGAAAGCAGATGGCGGCTTGACTGCAGAACATTCTCCAGATACTCCTCCTGGGTTTTATTGAGCTCGCCGAAATGCTTGTCCCGCACCACCTCGGTAAAGCCGATGATGGCGTTTAAGCGGGGTGCGCAGCTCGTGGCTCATATTGGCCAGGAATTCACTTTTGGCCACATTGGCCACCTCGGCCTCCTGGCGCGCCCGGCTCAGCTGATTATAGGTCTCCTCCAGGGTGTTCATCATCCGGTTGAAGTCAATGGCCATGTTCTCCACCTCGTCGATATCGGCCGGGCTGCCGCCGGGCGCCGGCAGCCTGATGCTCAGATTGCCCTCCTTTTCCGTTACCTGATGCAGGGCGTTGATGAGCTGGTTGATCTTGTTGAAAACCCGGAATTTCAACAGGAGAAACAGGGCGATGGACACGGAGACCGAGGCAAAGAAGGGGATCAGGTTGGTGGTGATCAGCCGCCGCTGCTGCTGGATATAACTTTGCCGGTCCAGGGCCACGGTGAGATAGCCGATATCCTTGCCGTCATTGTCGGCCAGCGCCTGGGTTTTGCAGGCATAGGAGGTGTTGTTGTGAACCAGCCGGTCCTGGCTGGGAAACTGGATCGGGATGCCGGAGAAGCTGGTCAGTACCGGTTGCCGGTATTTATTGAACAGGGCGATTTCGGCGCCGGCGATATCCCGCATGTGAAAAACCAGATCCCTGTTGCCGTTTACCAGTTTGATCATGATAATATGACCGTAGATATCTCCGGAATCATGCAGCAGATGCACAACCGACTGCAGGCAGATGGTTTCGTCCTGATCCGGGGCTGCTTTGTCCCCCAGGCCCTGCATGGCAAGAATGGACGACGGGATCTCGGCGAGTCCCGCCTGCTGTTCCCGGGGCTTCAGGAAAACCTGATAGGCCGCCGGATCATTGATCTCGCTGCCAAGCCGGTTGCAGGTCAACAGCTTGTCATCCGCATCAAAGAGCAGCAGCAGATCAATATGGTGTTTGGCGGCGATGGTCTGCAGCATGACGGTTATCGGTTTGATCTTGTCGTAATCCAGGAAATCGACGAATTTGTTGTTCTGCTCTTTGATAATGCCGGAAACCATGCTGATCTTGTCCAGTTCGTAATTTAAAATGGACTCGGCGATCACCATTTTGCTCTGCAGCTGCTGGTTGAGGCGCTGGTTGACCTTTTTGGTTTCCTGAATGGAAGAATGAATGGCATTGCCGATGATCATGGCAATGAGCAGGATGAACAACAGGATGATTTTGCGGAAAATGGTGCGGCGCGGCCCTTTTTTCGCTCCAGGCGCGGCGCTTGTCAGGGCAGGGCGCGTCATGTCGCTCATTCGCACAGCAGCTGCCGGCGCAGATTGTCCTCGCCTTCGATGATCGGCAGCCCTTCCTGCTGCCAGCGCGTGGTGCCGCCCTTCAGCACGCCGATGACATCATAGCCCTGCATGGTGAGAAATTTCGCGGCAATGGTTGACTGCTTCATGATCCAGTCGGCGATGACGATTTTGCGGTTTTTCGGGATCTGCCGATAGTTCTGCTCAAGATAAACCAGGGGGCAGTGCCGGGCTCCGGGTATATAATTGCCGGCCAGGGTCGAGTTGTCCATGGTGAAGACGAAATCCTGCTGGTTTAAGGTCTGCTGGTCCAGGCTTCGCACGTCCAGCAGGAAAATATCCTTATCTTTATCGAGAATCTCCTTGAATTCATGGGGCGGGATCTTGGCCACCTTGATTTTCTGCCATTTTTCGCCAATGGTCAGGGGGTAATTGAAATAGCGCCATTCCGGGATGCCCCCCGGGAAATAGTAAACCTCAGAATAACCTTTTGCCACCGCAATCCTTGCGGCCCTTTTACCGTAAGCTCACCTTTCGCTCAGGCAGTGAAAAACCAGGATGGTCTGCCTGTCCGGCGGCAGCCGGTCGGTGGTCAGCATCTGCACAATGGGGATATTGATGGAACCGCTGATATGCTGGAAGTCATACTCGATCTTGCTGAGCACATCGATAATCAGCACCTTCCTGCCGCTGTCGAGCAGCTGTTTCAGTTCAAAGGCGGCGATTTCCCTGTAGCCCTCCATGGACGTTTCCGAGGCCCCCGCGGTCCAGGGGAGAACAAGCAGGCCGAGCAGCAGGATGCCCAGGCAGATCCTGGATGGCCAGGTTGGTTTTGTCATGTTTCCCCTCAAGTTAATCCGCGCAGAGAGACGGGTCATGGGTGATGGCGTTGTCCACCTGCTCAACCGGCAGCTTTTCGTCACGCCAGCGGACAATGCCTCCTTTCAGCACCCCCAGCACCTGATACCCCCTGCTGCTCAGGAATTTGGCGGCCAGAATGGCTTTTTTGTTGGTCCAGTCGCTCACCACGATTCTGGCGTCCCTGGGGATATGGTGATACCACTCATCCAGGTAGACCATGGGGCAGATTTTAGCTCCCTTGATGAAGATGTTTTCCCTGCTGCAGTCAATGGGGCGGACATCCAGGACATAGATGGCCGGGTCCGACCGGAGCAGGTCATAAACCTGCCTGGGGCTCAGTTTATTAATTTTAATGGCAGTATAGTCTTCATTAACCGTCAGCGGATAGTTGAAGGCCCGCCACTCGGGAATGCCGCCCTTGAAACAGAACACATTGCTATATCCCATCTCCACTGCGGCCCTGGCAGCTCTGGGGCTGTAGGGTCAGTCCTGGCCCATGCAGTAAAGGATGAGCGGGGTTGATTTGTCCACGGGCAGCAGCTTGCTGGTGCGGAAGTTGATAACCGGAATACTGATGGAACCGGTGATGTGCAGGCCGTCGTATTCGATTTTGCTCAAGGCATTGATCACCACCACCCTGGGGTCGTTTTCCATCATGTTCTTGACCTCCGGGGCGGTGATATCCTGCACCCCCTGGCCAAACACCTGGGAAGAGAAAAAAAGCATGAGCAGAGAAAGAAAGGGGATAAATCCGCCGGGCAGCAAAGAGGCGGCCCGGGCCGCTCTGTAGGGGCGGCAGGGGCGGGTCATCATTGGCCGGCTCCGGCCAGCAACTTGACCTCACTGGCAAACCTGCGGGTGTCGATGGGTTTGCTGATATGGCCCACGCAGCCGGCCTCCAGGGCCTTCTTGCTGTCGCTTTCCATGGCAAAGGAGGTGACGGCGATGACCGGGATGTATTGCAGCAGCGGATCCTTTTTGATCATTCTGGTGGCGGAGAGGCCGTCAAGACCGGGGAGCTGGATGTCCATGAGGATGATATCCGGCAGCTCCCTGCGGGCAATGATGATGCCCTGCTCGGCGTCAAGGGCCTCAAGCACGGAAAAATCGGCAAGTTCGAGCAGGGTGCGGACAAGTTTCAGGTTGAGCTCATTGTCCTCTATCACCAGAATTTTTTTCCCCGTCATCTCGCCGTATAATCCTCTGGTTGCCTAACGCCTTAATATTATGAATATTTGCCCTTTCTGCCTGGCACAATCAGCCGATTATCGCATATTTTGTGGCAGAATTCAATATCGACGGGGAAATAACCAGGATTCCGGGAAAACCAGCCAATCGGCGTTTTGCTTTTTTGCCTCCCTCAACCGCGGAGCAGGGGGATTTTTCCCTTTTCCTGCCAGCCCTTAGTAGTTTTCTCTTGCAAAATTTCCCAAAGAGAGTTTCGGTTTTTCCGAACAGTTATTCAGCTTGGGGAAAATGAGTGGGGGGGAAGCCGGGTTTTGCCAATCCGCTGGTCTGGTATTTATCAAGGATAAAGATTTGACCCTGTGCTGCGAGAAATCAAAATTTAAGGAGTTCATATGGAACCAAAAGACGCACTTGAAATTCAGAAACTCGTCCGCGAAGGGAAACAAATATCCAAAGTGATGGAAGACGATTACCCAGAATATGAATACTGGGACATCTATATGGCCGCCTACGATGGTGGCGAGAGAAGTGCTTTGGGCGTGAAACGAATGATTACTGCTCGATTGAACAAAATGGTTGACTCAAAAAAATCTTCCGAGCGTAAAGAAATACAAGAAGAACTCGATGGAACTCGTTTGGCACCTTTACGAAAGTCTAAAGGATAGCCAGCAGAAGCTAGAAAAAATCAGGAAAGTTATTAACAAATAAAATGCCTTTCGTTGGGTAAACCTAAAAATCCTAAAAAAGGGTTTAAAATGCGATTTACTAAAAAGGTTGGAATAACCATTTCAAAAGGAATAATAACGGTTCCAGTAGACTTTCACTCCGTCTTAGATAATGCACATTATTGCCCATTGGGTATTTCTGTAGACGTGACATATCATTTACAAAATGGCCCTCAACTTTATGGCCGTTTATATCAGAGCACAAATAATACGACGAGATACTATCAATTTTATATCGTAGAGCAAAGAGATAAAGAAATTTTCAATGTCCACATGAAAGATGTTAGAAAAATAATCATTGATTTCGATTTATTGATGAACCGTTTGCAGATATCTCCCGTAACTTAAATAACTTATCAATCAGGGATCAGGGATCAGGGTCAGGGAAGGGAAGGGGTCAAGTCTGCCGTTGACTTTTCTAATTCAAAAAAGACTAATTAAAAGCCAAAAGTAGCCTTGCCCCCACCTTAATTACAATTAGTTATCTCTGTGCTCTCTGTGGTTAATTTTCAGTTTTTTTTTCGAGTCCGTCACTCATTGGTTGCCGCTGAAATCAGCGGCAGGTCAGCGGTCCAGGCCAAGGAGTCTCGCCGGGGAAACGCCCAGCGCCGCGGCGAGTCTTTTTGCCATCTCCATGCTGATTGCCCGGCGGCCGTGTTCCATGCCGGAAATATGCTGCCTGGGCACATTGCCAAGCAGCATGCCGAGCCCGGCCTGGGTCAGCCCGGCATTTTCCCGGTAAATCCGCAGTGTTTCCCCTGGCGTCAGGCTTGCCTTGGTGTCCCTGTACCAATCGGTTTCCACGGCATCCACGTATTCTTCGTCCGGATCGGTGATGATCTCCAGCGCCCGGCCGCACTCCTTCTCCAGCGCCCTCAGAAGCCCGGCGCTGATTTCTCCGGTAATCCTGACCTCAATACGGGGCGTTTTCGCGACTACCTGCATAGTATACCTCAATCTCTATTGTTTTTTTCTCGTGCCGCCAGCAGGCAACCCATTTCCGGCTGAGATGGCAGTGATATTTTTCGTCTGACAGTTTGCTGAAATTGGGCCATCCCGGTTGAGCCGGGCCGTGATCGCTCAGGTCGTCCACCAGCAAGCGCCAGCTTTTTCTGCTCAGCCCGCGGCATTTTGCCGATGGCCTGCAGTACTTTTCTTTTCATGGTTACCCGGTAATTCATGTTATTTTTGTAACCAATTTTTGATTCCAGGGCAAGTGGAACCGGGAAAAACGATACAGCCCGGAGTCTGCTTTGTTTTTGGGGAAGGGGTCAACTCTGCCGTTGACTTTTCTAATTCAACAAGGCTAATCAAAAGCCAAAAGCAGGGACGACGATGGGGACGGTGTGAATTTAATAACTTAAAAAGGGTGTTGAAAAGTAACCTGCAGGCAATCCTTCACGCCGGTTTGGGCATGCTGGTTCACAGATCATGCATAAACCAACGCATAACGCTTGACGTTATACGTCACATGCTTTAATCTCTTCTATATGATCCAGTCATTTAAATGCAAAGAGACGGAAAAAATATTTACCAGGATTTTCTCAAAGAAATTTCCAAACGATATCCAGCAGATTGCGTTGAGAAAGCTTCGCATGCTCAACCGTGCCACGATTCTAAACGATCTGAGCGTTCCCCCTGCCAACCGTTTGGAACCATTGAAAGGCAACAGAAAAGGACAATACAGCATACGAATCAATGACCAGTGGAGAGTCTGCTTTACGTGGTTAAACGGTGATGCATATGACGTGGAGATCGTTGATTATCATTAGGAGGCTGTGAAGATGAAAAAAATAAACCCCATACATCCGGGTGAGATTTTGCTGGAGGAGTTCTTGATCCCTATGCGCCTCAGTCAAAATAAAATCGCCACGGACATAGGCGTGTCGCCCCGCCGGATAAATGAAATCGTGCACGGGAAAAGAAGAATAACCGCGGAAACCGCACTCCGCCTGGCTCATTATTTCAGGATGTCCCCGCAGTTCTGGCTTGGACTGCAAATGGATTACGACCTTGACGTGGAAGAGGACCGGCTTGCTGGTCGCTTACCGGCGGAAGTAAAAACATTTAAAGCCGCATAGCGGGTGTTTGCAGCCGAAGCAGGGTTACGCGGAAACGGCAGAGGGTCCGGAAGGCCCGGCGCGTGCTCTCCTGCGGATTGCTTCCCGTCATCCCGAGGTGCTGCTTGATATAGCAGGGGAGGATTTATCTGGTAAATATGCCAGCGGCCATAACCATCTCTCTACTGAGCCTCTTGCAAAATGACAGTTCCCGCATGATTTCATCATAAGTGGCATCATCCGGTTGCGCCATGACAACTTCTGTGATTTTCTCTTTTACCGTCTTCATAAGGAAAATCTCCCTCTTCTCTGTTGATGAGAATATTGAAAACCGGCGCTCTATGCTGTTACTGTATCGATATGGCGCAGGAGGTATTTATTTTTACTTTAACGGAACATAAAGGAATGACACCATGTTCAATCCGGAAAAATTGCTGGGCAGTCTGCTGAAAGGCGGTCTTTCCCGAGGCGGGATGGGCAGCAACATGAAGGTCCAGGTCGGCATGGGACTGCTGGGCCTGGCCATTGGGGCGGTGGAACATTTTGCCAATAAACCCCCGGCCCAGCCGCCTTCTGCGCCGTATGACCCCAGAGGCACGGTCCCGCCACCGGCCCCACCCGCTATGACGGTGCCGCCCCCGCCGCCGGGACCGCCGCCGGTCCAGGCCGGCGAGATGCCGCTCGGCCAAACGAGGCGGTGCTGCTGATCCGGGCCATGATCGCCGCGACCAGCGCGGACGGGGTGATCGACCAGCAGGAGCGGCAACGGATTCTGGAAAAGTATCGCGGTGCGAACCTGAGCCAGGAGGAACAGAATTTTCTGGCCGGGGAACTGCTCTGTCCCGCCGGATCCGAGCAGTTGACCGCCGAAGCCGATTCGGTGGAGACGGCCAGGCGAATTTACGCGGTTTCCCTGCTTGCTACTGTATCGAAATGGCGCATGAGGTATTTATTTTTACCTTAACGTAACATAAAGGAATGACACCATGTTCAATCCGGAAAAATTGCTGGGCAGTCTGCTGAAAGGCGGTCTTTCCCGAGGCGGGATGGGCAGCAACATGAAGGTCCAGGTCGGCATGGGACTGCTGGGCCTGGCCATTGGGGCGGTGGAGCACTTTACCAATAAACCCCCGGCCCAGCCGCCTTCCGCGCCGTATGACCCCAGAGGCGCGGTCCCTCCACCGGCCCCACCCGGTATGACGGTGCCGCCCCCGCCGCCGGGACCTCCGCCGGTCCAGGCCGGCGATCCCGCCCGGCCAAACGAGGCCGTGCTGCTGATCCGGGCCATGATCGCCGCGGCCAGCGCGGACGGGGTGATCGACCAGCAGGAGCGGCAACGGATTCTGGAAAAGTATCGCGGTGCGAACCTGAGCCAGGAGGAACAGAATTTTCTGGCCGGGGAACTGCTCTGTCCCGCCGGAGTCGAGCAGTTGACCGCCGAGGCCCATTCCGTGGAGACGGCCAGGCGGATTTACGCGGTTTCCCTGCTTGCCGTTACGGTTGATACCGAGGCGGAGCGGGCCTATCTGCGGACCCTGGCTGAACGGTTGGGTCTGTCCGCCGAAGAGCGCGCTGCCATCCACCGAGAATTGGGGATCGAGGGCCTGTAGCCCGCAGCAAGGGAGGTTTCCCCTTATCCTCATGGTCACCGCAGCTTGTTTCCAGAGAATTCAGCAGCCAGAAATCAGGAGCCAGAATAAAACGTAATAAAATCAACCATTCTGAATTCTGCCTCCTGTCTCCTGAATTCCCATGACGGAGATCAGAGCAGCAACTAGGTCACAAAAATATCGTTATTTCGAGCAAAATAGATCAAGTCAGAAAGTTGAGCTCTTTAGAAATAGGCCTCCAGTCTGCGGGCCGCAGCCAGGGTTCTGGCCCTGAACTGCTCAATGTCGGGGGCCGTGCCGTTTTGCCCCGCATACTGCCAGGTTTCAAAGCGGGTCAGCAGTTCCCTGACTTCAAGCACCAGCGCCGTATCCACCCGCAGGGCCACCAGCGCCGGTTCCACGTCATGGAAGGTGAGGGCGCCGGCTTTTTTGTCCAGTTTCACGGCCAGGTATTCTTTCAGCGCAAAGGAGAGGTTCTCGGCAGAAAGCGCTGGGGCGGCAAGCTGGTGTTCAAGCGTGGCCAGGGCATGTCTGGCCTGGCGCTTTTCCCGGCCGTTCTCTTTTCTGTTTTTCATGAAGCGGACCAGGCCGATCAGGAAAAACAGCAAGGGCGGCGCGGCAAACAGCAGCAGCCACCAGCCAGGCCGGTAAGACACCGCCCGCTGGTCGATAAGCGCGTCATCCCCTGCATAGTTTGGGGCCAGGCCTTTTTCCGCGGCTTTCAGTTCCTTTTGCCCGACTGCGGCCGTCTTGCCTTCGGCATCCGTGGCAGTGACCACCCGGGCCGCATGCACGGTAAGCGGGATAGGGGCGGTGCTGGCCAGCTGGTAGCTCTTTTTCACCGGATCAAAATAGCTCAGGGCAATGGGCGGGATGGCCGTGACCGAGGTGTCTTTCACCCGGATGGTCTGGGTGAAGATCTTTTTGTTGTCCTCCATGTCGCCCGCCGCGATTTCCTCGGGAATCTTGAAGGATGAGGCGGGCAGAAAGCTCGCAAGATCAGGGAGTTTGGCCTGTCTGGCAGAGGGGCCGCTGACGGTCACGGTGAGGGTGACCGGGTCGCCGATGTTCACTTCCCGGGGCGCGGCATCGGCCTGGATGGCATAATCTCCCACCAGACCGGAGAAGTTTGCCGGTTTGTCCTGCTCGGGCAGAGGGAGCACGGTCAGCTCCGGGGTATTGGAGGGCACCACCTGGGTGCGGTAGACCGGCTGGCTGCTGTTGCCGAAGAAATCATCAAAATTGCCGAAACCTTTGAACGGGGCCCGTCTCGGCGACTGCCGGTAGGCGGAAACGGTCTGGCAGGCCACGGTTGCCTGGGGCAGGGTAAAGCTGCCCGCCTCTTTGGGCAGCAGCAGATACTGGAAGGTGACGGTGAGAAAGTCCCGGCCGGCAAATTCGCCCCTGCCTTTGACGGCCACCACCGCCTCGCTGCCGATGGGGATCTTGATCTCATCCTGGCCGGAGCCGCTGGTTTTGCCGTCCAGCGGTACGGCGGTAAAACGGGGATCAGCCACCACCGGCAGCTGGAATTCAAAGCCGTTGACATCCTTGCCCACAAACCAGGTGACGGTCATGGTCACCGGTTCGCCCAGGTAACATTTGCCGGTGGAAAGAAAAATCCGCAGTTTGAGATCATCGGTCTCTTCCGGCTCAGTGGCCGTGATGGTCACCGGTTCGGTGTGATAGGTGCGGCCATCGACCGCAACGGCAATGGCCGGGATGGTCAGCCGGCCGGCCCGTTTGGGGGTGATGGTGTAGTTGAAAAAATAGTCATGCCGGGTGATGCGTTCCCATTTGCCGTTGATATTGGTGACCGAGGTGCTGCTGTTGCCCTGTCCGCCCCGCTCCTGCACCGTGAAATCAACCAGCTGGGAGATATCCGGCGGGTCGGCCGCGTCGGCGCCGTTGACCCGGATCTGCATGGCGAGAGGCTCGCCGATGGAGGCATCCCGGCGGTCCAGCACGGTTTCCACCGAGATGTCCGCGGCAGCAAACAGCGTGGCGGCCACCACCAGCTGCAGGCTGAGGAGAATGAAGGTGAGCAAAAAGGCTTGTCTGGTTTTTTCGGGGTAATTTTTCATTGTTTTTTTCTATTATCTGTCGGCGAATCCGATCACCAGTCCTTGTCCACCGCGTCGGGGGCCAGGCGCATCCGCTGCCTGCGCATTTCCTCTAATTTCTTTTCCGCGTTCAGGATGGCTTCAACCGTTTGCTCCGCGCGTTCCCGGTCCTGATCCGACTGTTTGCCGGCCATGGACTGCTGCTGCTCCTGGCCGTTTGTCCCGTCCGGGCTCTGCTGCTGGTTCATCTCCCCCTTGGACTCTTTATCCTGTTGCTGCTGGGGGGAGGACCCCTTTTTATTTTGTTCCTGCTGCTTATTTTGCTGGTCGTCCGGCTGTTGCCGGTCCTGCTCCGGTTGCTGTCCGGCTGCTGTTGTTTCTGCTGATCATCCCCGCTGTTCTGAGGATTTTCCTGTTGCCCTTGCTGCTGTTCCTGCTGGGGTTTGGGCTGCTGGTTTTCCTGCTTCTGCTTCTCCTCTTGCTGCTGTTCCTGCTGCTTTTTTTTCTGCTCGTCCAGCTGGAGTTCGATTTCCTTTATCTTGCGGCGGCAGATTTCCAGATTGCGTCCGGCCCCGGCAAGTTGCGGGGCAAGCTCCAGGGCCTTCTGGTAAAAGCCGGCACTCTCCTTGAGATCCGCGAGTTTTTCCGGCAGATCCTTTTTCTGTCCGGCCTGCTGAAAACGGGCGTTGCCCCGGTTGAACCAGCTTCTGGCCAGCAGCTCCGGGTCCTTGCCGCTGGCAATAATCTCGGCAAAGGCGGACTCCGCCTCAACGAATTTTCCCTGGCGGTAGAGGCTGTCGCCTTTGTTGAACCCGGCGGCCGGCTGATCGGGTTGGCTGGCCAGGGCCTGTTCATACAGGGTCTGCGCCTCACTGAACTTGCCGCTGCTGTAGGCCTCATTGCCGCTATTGATCAGCGAGCGGACGGAGGCCAGGCAGGGGGCCGGCTGCAGCACCGGCAGCAGGGCCAGGGCCAGGATGAGCAGCACGCGGCCGACCATGCCTTCAGCGGCCAGCAGGAGGATGCTTGCCGCCAGAAAGATCTGGAACTTCTCATCAAAGCGTTTGATGGTCTTTGAGGCAAGCTCTTTCTGCTCGGCCGAGGCAACCAGATCGAGATAGACCTCGCCCAGATCCACCGTGCCGGTCTCCACCGGCAGGTAGCGGCCGCCAGGGGTGGCCTCCGCCATCTTCCGCAGGGTCTCGCCGTCCAGCCTGCTCCACACCTCCCGGCCATTGTATTTGAGAAAGCTCGTTTTACCGTCAGCCATGGTGATGGGGATGCGTTGCCCTTCCTTTTCATCGCCGAGTCCGATGATCAGCAGCCTGATGCCGGCATCGCCGAGTTGCTGGGCGGCCTGCACCGGAAAGCTCTCGTGATCCTCGCCGTCGGTGATCAGGATAATATCTTTAAACTGTTTTTCCTGATCATCAAAGACCTGATTGAAGGTGGTGCGCAGGGCGTCGCCGATCAGGGTGCCGCCCCGGCTGACACTGTCCGTGTCGATGGCGTCCAGCATCAGCAGAAAAAATCCGTAATCCTGGGTCAGGGGGCATTTTACCACGGCGCTGCCGGCAAAGGCCACCAGGGCGATGCGGTCGCCCTGCAGTTTTTCCACACAGTCGCGGATGGCCAGTTTGGCCCGCTCCAGGCGGTTGGGTTTCAGGTCGTTGGCCAGCATGCTTTTTGACACGTCGATCATGAAGACCAGATCCCGGCCCGAGCGTTTCACCGTGGTTTCCTGCAGGTTCCAGGCCGGCCGGGCCAGGGCGATGATCAGGCAGGCCAGGGCCAGGCAGAAAAGCAGAAAGCGGCGGCCCCGTTTGGGCGAACGGCCGTTAGTGCCGGATTTGCCGGTAAGAAGCGGCTCGCTAAAGGCGGCCATGGCCTTCCTGCGCCGGGCCGCGGCATGGAGAAAGAGCAGCAGCAGCAGCGGCAGCAGCCAGAGCAGCAGAAACATGTGGATGTCGGTGAAATGGATGTCGTTCATGGAATTTTCCGCAGCAGCGTGGCCCGCAGGGCAGCCTCCAAGACCAGCAGGACCAGGGCGCTCATGACGAAAACGGGAAAATGTTCCGCATAGTCAATATGGCGGACACTCTCAATCTCGCTTTTTTCCAGCCGGTCGATCTCCCCGTAAATGGTGCGCAGACTGTCGGCATCGGAGGCCATGCGGAAGATGCCGCCGGTGGTGTCGGCTATTTCCTGCAGCGTCTTCTTGTCCACCCCGTGCGCCAGCCGGTTCAGGCGGGCGAAAAAGCCCTGGACGCCGCTCATGTCGATATCCTCGCCGATGCCGATGGCGTAGATCTTGATGCCCCACTGGGCGGCCAGCCTGGCCGCCTCAAGCGGGGTGAGGGTGCCGGCATTGTGCGCCCCGTCGGTGAGCAGGATGATGATCTTGCTTTTTATCTCATAATGGCCGGCCGCGTCATTTTTATATTCCCTGGTCATGACCTCTTCCGCCTTCTGCAGCCGGGCGGCGGCCAGGGCGATGCCGTCGCCGATGCTGGTGCCGTCCTCGGCCCGGTTGGTGACCAGTTGGATTTTGTCCACAAAGCCGTTCAGCGCCTCGTGGGCCAGGGTCAGCGGGCATATCGTTTCCGGGAAGCGGGCAAAGCTGACCAGGCCGATGAGGTCGTTGGGACGTCCGGTAAGCTGGCTGCCGTTGCCGTTGACGAACTCCTCGAATACCTTTTTGACGGCCTCCAGGCGGTTGGTGGCCGTGTTGTTGAAGACCATCTCTTCACCCATGCTGCTTGAGCGGTCGATGACCATTTCAATGGCAATGCCGTGGCTGATGTCATAGGTCTTTTCAATGCCCTGCTGGGGCCGGGCCAGGGCGGTCACCAGCAGGATCAGGGCCAGGACGCGCAGCACGAGCGGCAGCCCGGCCAGCCGCTGGCGCCAGGAAATACCGACCGGCCCGAACAGGGCAACGGCGGAAAATTTCAGGGCCTGGGGCCGTTTGCGGCCAAGCTGGAAGTACAGCAGCAGCGGGATGAGCAGCAGGGCCAGCAGGGCCCAGGGCGTGGCAAACCTCATGGCGTGCCCTCCGCGCTGCTCCGGGTGATATTTTCACCGCTGGCCCGGATGAAATCGCGGCACAGCCCGATGGCGGCGTCCACCTCCTGGGGATCCGGGATGATCCGGGCGAATTTGATCAGATCGCAGCGGCCGAGAAAGTTGCGGAGCAGTGCCTTCTGCTCCTCGCTGAAAGCCGGGGACTGGCGCAGGGAGTCGAGGAATTCCTCGGTGGTCTGCTCCGGGGCCTTGAGGCCGAAGCGGGCCTCGATATAGTGGCGCAGAATCAGGGTCAGCCCGGCGTAAAAACGGGCAAAGTCGCAGGCGGTTCCCTGCTCCTGCAGCAGCCGGTCGATGGCCGCCAGGGCCGCCACATGCAGCGGCAGCGGCGGGGGCGGGGGCTGCTGCCGCCTGCGTCTGCGCCGGAAATAAAAGAGCAGGGCAAAAAGCAGCAGCGCCGCGGCGGCGCCGGCCAGCAGGTAGTAAAGGGTTGGCAGGGGCTGGGACAGCGGGGCGTAGATATCGGTGATCTGCGGGTCTTTTTCGTCCTTGGCCAGAAAGGAGGTGACCGTGATGGTGCGGGCCGGGATGGTCACCGTGGCCTTTTGGTCGGGGTGTTGTTTATCCTGGGCGCTGACCGTCATGGCCGGGATGGAGTACTCGCCGGGAAGAAAAGGGGCCAGGGTCAGGGTGCGGCCCTGGCTGAGCTGGGCGCCGACCAGGGCCTTAGGCGCCTCTGTGGTGGCGGTCAGGGTGAAATCGCCGAGGGCGCTGCCGGTAAATTCGGGGAAGCTGATCTCAAAATCCTCCGGCGCCGTGGCAATCAGGGTGAGCTGCAGCTGGTCGGCAATGGAGAGCTGCGGGCTGGAAAGGGTGAGCTGCACGCGCAACTCACCGCTTGCCAGCTCCTCGCTGACCGGAGGGGCGGCAGGGGCGCCATGGCCCGCGGGCGGGCTGGTCCGGCAGCCGGCCAGCAGCAGGCCCAGGGCGCAGATAAGGGCAAGAAATGGCAGGAAGATCGATTTTCGTAACATGATAATCAGCGCCGCCGCCGTTCACGCATCCGGAAAAAACGGACCAGGTCAAACACGTAATCCTCGCTGGTCTGCAGCGGGATATGGTCCACCCCCATGGCGGCGAATTGCCCGGCCAGCTCACTCAATCTCCTGGCGGCCGAGGCGGCAAAGGCGCGGCGTACCTCAGGGCTGCTGCTGTCGATCAGCAGCCGTTCGCCGGTTTCCGCGTCTTCCAGCTCAATGAGCCCGGCCGCGGGCAGCTCCCGTCTCCCGCGGGTCGGTGATGGAAACGGCGATCAGGTCATGGCGGCGGGCGATGATGCGCATGGGGCTGAAAAAGTCCTGATCAATAAAGTCCGAGACCAGAAAGGCCACCGAGCGCTTATGGGTGATCCTGCCGAAGAAGTGCAGGCTTGCCGCAATATTGGTGCCGCCCCGTTCCGGGGAAAAGCTGAGAATCTCCCTGATCAGGCGCAGGACATGGGTGGTGCCCTTTTTGGGGGGAATGAATAGCTCCACCGTGTCGGTGAAGGCGATGAGCCCCACCTTGTCGTTGTTCTTGATGGCGGAAAAGGCCAGCAGGGCGCACAGTTCCGCCGCCACCTCGTTCTTGAGGCGCTGCCCGCTGCCGAAGGCGCCGGAGGCGGAAAGGTCCACGAGAAAGAAGACCGTCAGCTCCCGTTCCTCCACAAACTGCTTGACGTAGGGGTGGCCGGTGCGGGCGGTGACGTTCCAGTCGATGGTGCGGATGTCGTCGCCGGGCTGGTATTCCCGCACCTCGTCGAACTCCATGCCCCGGCCCTTGAAGACGCTTTCATATTCGCCGGCCAGGACGTCGTTCACCGCCTTGCTGGTGTAGATCTGGATGGTCCGGATTTTTTCGGCCAGTTCCTGTTGATCATGGCACCTCGACCGTGTCGAAGAATCTGCTGGATCACATCCTCGCTGGTCTTCTCTTCCGCCTCGGCCTCGTAGGTGACGATGACCCGGTGCCGCAGCACGTCCATGGCCATGGTCTTGACGTCCTGCGGGGTCACGTAGCCGCGGCCCGGCCAGCAGGGCGTGGGCCTTGGCCGCCATGGCCAGAAAGATGGTGGCCCGCGGGGAGGCCCCGTACTGGATGAGATGGCGGATGTCGCAGCTTGTAGGCCTCGGGATTGCGGCGTGGCGTCCACGAGGTTGACGATATATTCCTCGATCTTCTCGTCCATGTAGATCTGCGTCGGCCAGCGGCCGCAGCCGCCGGATATCCTCCGGGCTGATGACCGGCGTCACCTGCGGCAGCTCGGCTGGAGCGCGGCCATGCGCCGCAGAATCTGCTGCTCCTCGCTCTTGGTGGGATAGGTGACCTTGAGCTTGAGCATGAAGCGGTCGACCTGGGCCTCGGGCAGGGGGTAGGTGCCTTCCTGCTCGATGGGGTTCTGGGTGGCCAGCACCAGGAAGGGCTCGTCCAGCGGGAAGGTGTGCGTCGCCGATGGTGACCTGGCGCTCCTGCATCGCCTCCAGCAGGGCGCTCTGCACCTTGGCCGGGGCGCGGTTGATTTCGTCGGCCAGGATGATGTTGGCGAAGATCGGCCCCTTCCTGGTGGTGAACTCGCCGGTCTTCGGGTTGTAGATCAGGGTGCCGATCAGGTCGGCGGGCAGCAGGTCCGGGGTGAACTGGATTCGCTGAAACGAGGCGGCAATGGCCTGGGCCAGGGTGGTGACGGTGAGGGTCTTGGCCAGACCCGGCACGCCTTCGATGAGCACATGGCTGTTGCAGAGCAGGGCCGTCAGGAGCCGTTCAACCAGTTTGGTCTGTCCCACGATGAGCTTGCCGATTTCGCTGCGTATCTGCTCAAGAAGCCGCGCTTCCGTCTCGATTTCTCTGGTCAGTTGCTGGACATCTGTTATCATTGCCTCTCCTTATCCGTGTTGTTTTTTTACGGATAGACATTTTTCTCCCGGAAATGTTGCAGGTTTTTTAGCAAAGGAGCATTTCGGCTGGCAAATTGCAAGGGTCATGCGCATAAATTTGCTGAGAAAAAAATAACACATCAACTTTTATTCATGCTAGTATCTGGTGTATTGCAAAATGAACGTCGTAGCGAGATCGAGAGAAAAATATTCTGTGCAAGGATGAGTTGTGAAATCGCCCGGAAGCGTAGCAGTGCTACGTTGAGGACGATTTCACAAGGAAGACGCCGCACAGGTTATTTTTAGCCGATCGGAGTAGATGTTCATTTTGCAAGAGGCTCTGATGTCAGGAATAAGCTGTGGTATCCACCAGGACTGCTGGAACCGGGCATGATTTTTTGGCTCTGGTATGAGGAATTTGCATGGGATCAGACGGCAACGGCGGGCAGGTTTATGATCTGCGCCGCATTGAAGATGTTTTTGCCTGCCTGGAAATTATCAGCATGGCCCGCGGGGCATTATTCGGCATTGATCCGGGCCTTGCCAGGCGGATGGAAAAGGTGAGTGATGCCTTGGGCGCCTTTTCCCAGCTGGTTATGGAGGGCGGTCTGGCTGACCTGGCGGAAGAGAGGGATGATGAGCCGGCGGTTGCTGCCGCACCTGAGACTCCTCCGGCTGCCGAGGTGCCGGAAAACTTCTTTGCCGATCTGACAAATAATGTGAAAACCACTCCGGCTGCGCCGGGCACCAAAGATGCTCCCCGGTCGGACAGGCAGAAGGCGGATGCCGGGGATGGGGAAAACGCTATTATCGATATTCTCACCGGCGAGAGAATAAGGTAGCTGCCGGTCTGCTGATCGGCAACCCGACAGATTTTCTCCGGCCCGGCAAAGCAACAAAATTTGTTAACAACATTTAGATATATGGTGGAGTTCGTGCATGGCTAAGATACTCGTCATTGATGATGAAGAGCAGATTCGCGGGTTACTCAAGCGAGTATTTCAAAATCAGGGACATCGGGTTGTCACTGCCGACAACGGGGCGGTGGGACTTGAAAATGATGGCCCAGGAGCCGTTTGATCTGGTTATTACCGATATTTTCATGCCCGAAAAGGAGGGCATGGAAACGATCATCGAGATAAAGCGTGATTACCCGGTCGTGAAGATCCTGGCCGTGTCCGGTGGAGACAGCCAGGGATGTGATTACCTGCCCATGACCAAGGCGCTGGGCGCCGACGCCAGCCTGAACAAACCTTTCAGCAACGAGGATATCATCAATCTTGTCAATGGATTGCTGGGGGTGAAGGTGTCCGGTTGAAGCAGGACCCGCAAGGCAAAGAGGCACCGGACTTGATGACCTGCTTTGCCTTGCTTCCGGATGTCGCTGCTTGCCCGTCAGGCAGCCGTCCGGCAGAGCCTGCCGAATCCGCCGGGTATGGTCCCTGATGCCCAGTAGACCGTGCCCTGTTTGTAATCGCAGAACCAGTAGCCGCCGGGATCGCGCCTTCCGGCCAGAAAGATAAACGGCTGATTGGCGGAAAAGCATTTAGGCAGGTAAAGACCCTTGTCGTTCTGTTCGGTTTCCATCAGCGACAGCGCCTCTTCCATTGACGGCAGCCGCCAGTTGTCATAGCCGGCAAACCTGCTGTCATTCATCTTCTTGATATAGGCCTGCATTTTGCGGATGCTGGTGATATCAGCGCCGCCGCGTTGCCACATGACGCCCGTAACCTTGTCGGTCACTGTCAGTCCGTCCTGGTTGTCAACCAGGAAATTGGCGAATCCGCCCTTGATGTTATACTGGGTGTCAAAAAAATTGCCGCCCGGATGATGGCGTCCGCCTCCGTTTCCCGCAGGTCCCGGGGAGCGCTGTTGAGGGTGACTCTGGTCAGCTCGGCTGGCAGTTGGGCCTCCGGGCCCGGCAATGCCGCCCCCATATTCTCTTTTTCAATGGCATCGACAAATGGGATCACCCTGGAGTCGTCGTCGGTATTCACGACATTATCCTTCAGCCATTGTTTCAGGGTGTCGTCAATGGCGTAGCTTTTATCAAGGCCCTGTGTCTTGCCCTGGGATTTTACCGCATTGTCGATCAGTTCCTGGGGGGCGTCAATCCGGGCCAGGACCCGGGCATATTTGATGCCCCGTTCCATCAGGCAGAGGATGGCCGGTTCTTGCCAGGAGTCAATGAAGAAATAGTAAAATCTTTCCTTGGCGCTCTTGATCCGGTCGCGGCCGCCCCAGCTTTCGAAGATAGCGAAGGTTTCCGCCGGGATAAGTTGCCAGTCAATGGAGGGAGTGACATCTGCCGTGAAGCCGATCTTTTCAAATAATCCCATTTTTGTCTCCTGTTGTATAATGTTTGGCGGGTAGAGGTCCGGAAGCCGTGTCGGCGTTTTTTCAAGGTTGCTTATCTCTTAAAATAAACAAATATGACTTCAAAGTAAATAGTAATTATTATCTTTATAGCTTCTTGGCAAAAAATGCTGGGCACCAGTCATGAAAAAAACAGAGACCATACTTTTGCTGGGCGATTCCCTGGTTGAATTTTTTGACTGGCAGGCGCGTTTCCCCGAGATGACCATGATCAACCGCGGCATGGCCGGAGAACGGGTCCGGGAACTGCTGCACCGGATTGCCGGCGAGCTGGCCGCGGCGGGCAGGGTGGATGCGGTGGTCATCATGACCGGCGCCAACAATCTGGCCGGCGAGGACTATGCCTTTCTGCGGGATTACGAAGAGATTCTGCGCCGGGTGCGGGAGAGGCTGCCCGGGGCGCGTATTGTGGTCACCAGTCTGCTGCCGTTTCGTTTTCCCTGGCTGGCGGCCGGGGCCATCAGCCGGCTCAATGCCTCGCTGCGCTCCATAGCCGGTCTCGCCAGGGCCGATTATCTTGATGTGCATGCGGCCTTCATGGCGGCGCAGCGGGCCGGAAAAATCTGCTTTCTGCCGGACGGCGTGCATCTGACCGGCAGGGGCTATGAAACCTGGGCAAGGCTCCTGGCTGGTTATCTATCCGGCTGATAAAAGAAAATATTTCCCCGCTTTTTTTGCGGGGAGATTGCTTGCTATTTGCGGAAGGCGATGATATTGTTTTACAAAGTTTGACTGTCTGGTAAAAATTCTCGACAGCCGTACAGTTTTCTGTTTACGGTTCGCATATTCCGGAGTGTCTCTATGTACGTAAAAATCGACAAGGAATCATTTGAAGTCATCATTCTGACTGTCAGTCTTAAAATCGTTGGCATAGTACATACTCTTCCCCAGGAAAGATTAACGGATTTCATGGCCGAGGCAACCTCGGACTATCTGCCGGTCACGGATGCGGCAATCTATCATCTGGCGGATGACAAACTGATCGCCAAAACCAAGTTCATGAGCCTGAGCAGAAAAGATGTGACCCTCATTTTCCCCACCTCTGAAATGACAAAATAACGCCGACTCTCTTTTCCTTCCTGTCTGTCGCCCTGATTTGCCGGAGCTGCGCGAAAAGTGTGTCATGCGCCGGCGCCCCCAATTTTTACGCAACATCAAATTGTCTTTTTCCCGCTTATCGTTTACCTTGCACGCATGAGCTGCGGCAACAGGCCTGGTGCAGATACCGGATCCGGCTGGGCATTATTAGGGCTTGTTCCCCTCTCGCGGGTAAAAAAAGAGGAAAATGGATCAGAAAACAGCAGAATACGAATTAGCTGAAACCACGGCCCTTTATGAGATAACCAGAGTACTTGCCTCCACCATGGATCTGCGTGACTGTCTGCAGCAGGTGATGGCTATCCTGGCTGAGAAAAAGGGAATGCATAACGGCACGGTCAGCATTGTTAATCCCGCCACCGCCATTCTGGAAATAGAGGTGGCCCACGGCATGACCGCCGAGGCCAGAAAACGGGGGAAATATCAGGTGGGTGAGGGGATTACCGGCCGGGTGGTGGCCAGCGGCGCCCCCATCGTCGTGCCGCAGATCAGCGAGGAGCCGCTTTTCCTGAACCGCACCCGCTCCCGGGGCGATATCAAGCAGAAGATGGTCTCTTTTATCTGTGTGCCCATCAAGCATGGCCTGCAGTCCATCGGCGCCCTGAGCGTGGACCGGGAATACCGGGAGGGGCTGGATTTTGACAAGGATCTCCGTTTCCTCACCATTCTCTCCGGCCTGATCGCCCAGTCCGTTACCCGCATCCTGGCGGTCAATGAGGAGAAAAAAAGGCTGGAGCGGGAAAACACCCTGCTGAAAAAGGAGCTGCGCGGCAAATACCAGATCGGCAACATCGTCAGCAACAGCAGCCGCATGCAGGAGGTGTTCGAGATGATCTACCGGGTGGCGGACTCCAATGCCACCGTTCTCCTGCGCGGTGAATCCGGCACCGGCAAGACCCTGGTGGCCAAGGCCATCCATTATAACAGCAAACGGGAGAAGAAGCCTTTTGTGGTGGTAAACTGTTCGGCCCTGCCGGAAACCCTGCTGGAAAGCGAACTGTTCGGCCATGAAAAGGGGGCCTTTACCGGCGCCAACACCATGAAAAAGGGGCGTTTCGAGCAGGCCGAGGCCGGCACCATCTTCCTCGATGAAATCGGCGATCTCAGCCATGCGGTGCAGGTCAAGCTGCTCAATGTGGTCCAGGACCGGGAATTTCAGCGGCTGGGCGGGGTGAAGCCGCTCAAGTGTAATGTGCGGCTCATTGCCGCAACCCACAAGGACCTGGAAAAGGCGGTGGAAAGCGGTCAGTTCCGGGAAGATTTCTATTACCGTCTCAATGTCTTTCCGGTGTATCTGCCGCCGCTCAGGGAAAGGCGCACCGATGTGCTGCTGCTGGCCGAATATTTCCTGCAGAAGTTCTGCGAGGAAAACAATAAGAATATTTCCCGCATCTCAACCCCGGCCATCGATCTTCTCATGCAGTACCATTGGCCCGGCAACGTGCGCGAACTGCAGAACTGCATGGAGCGGGCGGTGCTGATCTGTGACGAGGATGCCATCAAAAGCTACCATCTGCCGCCCACCCTGCAGAGCGCGGAAAGCACCAGTGAGCACAACCCTCTGTCGCTTGCCGCCGCGGTGGAGAACTTTGAAAAGGAACTCATTGTCGATGCGCTGAAAAAGGCCAACGGCAACCAGACCAAAACCGCTGAACTGCTCGACACCAGCCTGCGCATCATCAACTACAAGATCCACAAGTATCATATCGATGTGCAGGATTTTAAGGTGCGCAACCCGTGAAGATCCTGCTGCATGTCTGCTGCGGGCCCTGCACCGTCTATCCCCTTGATGTCCTGCGCCGGGAAGGGCTGGAGGTGAGCGGCTTTTCTTTAATCCCAACATCCATCCTTTCCGGGAGTTCAGGCAGAGAATCCAGGCCCTGGAGGAGCTGGCCGGCCGGACGGGTTTTGCGGTGGAGATCCGGCGGGAGTACGGCCTGCGCCATTTTCTGCGCCGGGTGGTCTTTCATGAGGATGAGCGCTGCGGCCTCTGCTACGAGATGCGTCTTGCCGCCGCGGCGGAACATGCCGCTGCCCTCGGGGCGGATGCCTTCACCACCACCCTGCTTTACAGCCGCTACCAGAACCACGAGTTGATCCGGCAACAGGGGGAATCCCTGGGCCGGCAATACGGGGTGCCCTTTTATTACCGGGACTTCCGGCAGGGATGGCAGGAGGGGATCGACCGGTCAATTGCCATGGGGCTCTACCGCCAGCCTTACTGCGGCTGCATCTACAGCGAGCAGGAGCGGTATGACCGGAGATGGCGGAAGCTCAATCAAAAAGGCGGCAGCCGGCTTTAACTGAAAATTTACCACAGAGAGCACAGAGCCCACAGAGCTGACTGACTGTAATAAAAAATATTTCTCTGTGATCTCAGTGCGCTCTGTGGTGGAAAAAAGATTTTTTACCCTCTTACTTGGAAGTAGAAGGCTGATTCGGCGATACCCGGCCGAAATCGCCGAAGATGGACCAGTCAGGCAGGCCGATCTCCGGTATCCAGTCGCGCCATTTGCTTTTCGGCGGCGTGCCCGCCTGCAGCTGGGCCAGCAGCTCCTGGGCTTCCGGGGCCACTGAGCTGTCCGGATAGTTATCCAGCAGATATTGCAGCCGGGTGATGCTCTGTTCCGTTTTTTCCGTTTTCATATAGAATCTGGCCACATACAGTTCATGACCGGCCAGGAAATCACGGCAGTCCTTGATTCTTGCCCTGGCCTCTTCCGTGTAGGGAGAAGCAGGATAGAGGCGGACGAGTTTTTCAAAGGCGGTTTCCGCATCGGTGGCGCTGCCCGGATCACGGTCAATGGTGTCTATCTGGCGGAAGTGGCACATGCCGATCTGGAAGTAGATATAGGGGATCGCCTCATTGGTCGGGTGGTTTTTGGCAAAATCCTCGTAGGCGCTGATCGCCTCGGTGTAATGGCCGAGATAGTACTGGCAGTCCGCTGATTTGAGCTCGGCCATGAGGCTGTAGCTGCTGAAGGGGAAACGCTCCTGGATTTCCCGGAAAATTTTCAGGGCGCTGGAGTATTCGGCGTGGGTGAATTCGTCGAGACCCTCAATGGCCAGAGCTTCAGGACCTGCCTGCACGGTCTCCGAGTCGTCGCTGAACATGGATTTGATGTCATGGAACACCGAGCAGCCGGGCAGCAGAAGCAGAGCCGCGCACAGGAAAACCAAGGTGAGTTTCCCGCAGAGATTAGGCGTGGGATGATTTGTAAAAAGATATTTCATTTGCGTATGGGGAGCTGTGTTTAAAAAAACAAAAGGCACAGGATTGCGCAGTTTCCCGGCGTGACCTTGCCCTGTTCGTTTCAGTTGAGGGTGCCCAGATAATTTTCCGCAGCAATGCAGGCGACCGCGCCCTCTCCTGTTGCGTTGACAATCTGTCTCACCTCTTTGCTGCAGATATCGCCGGCCGCCATGACCCCGGGCTGGGAAGTCCGCATTTCCTTGTCAGTTATAATAAAGCCGCCGTCATTTGCCAGCTGGTCAAGGGGCAGCATCTCCATATTGGGGCGGATGCCGACCAGCACAAAGCAGCCTTTGACGGCAAGAGTCGCCTCTTCGCCGCTCTGGACATTTTTCAGCCGGAGTCCTTCGACCTCCTTGCTGCCCATCACCTCGGTGACAATGGTGTCCCAGATGAATTCTATCTTGTCATTGGCAAAGGCCATTTCCTGGAGGTGCTTTGAGGCCCGCAGTTCGTCCCGGCGGTGAATGACCATGACCCTGGTGGCGAATTTGGTCAGATGGACGGCCTCCTGGATGGCGGTATCGCCGCCGCCGATCACGGCGATCTCCATGCCCCGGTAAAAGGGGCCGTCGCAGGTGGCGCAGTAGGACACGCCCTTGCCGGTCAGTTCCTTTTCGCCGGGGATGCCGAGCTGGTTGGGCCGGGCGCCGGTGGCCAGGATGACGGCCTGGCTGGTCAGGGTTTCGCCCCCTGCCAGAAAGATCTTTTTGACCGGGCCGGCCAGATCCATGGATTTTACTTCACAGAGTTTGGTGACAAGTCCGAAACGCTGGGCCTGGGCCGTCAATTTTTCGGCCAGATCAAGGCCGGTAATCCCTTCCGGGAAACCGGGATAGTTCTCTATCCAGTCGGTGTTCATCACCTGACCGCCGGGGGCGCCTTTTTCCAGCAGCACCACCTTCAGTCTGGACCGGGCGGCATAGAGGCCCGCGGTGAGTCCGGCAGGTCCGCCGCCCACGATGATCAATTGATAGTCGGTTTCCGGCATTATTACTTGTCAAGCATGGCCGCAAGCTGGGTCTTGCCCACAGCTCCGGTGATCTGATCCGCGACCTTGCCGTTTTTGAAGAAGATAAGGGTGGGAATGGCACGAATGCCGTATTTGCCGGGGGTTTCCGGGTTTTCGTCCACGTTCATTTTGACAATTTTCACCTTGCCTTCATATTCGCCGGCAAGTTCGTTAATCATGGGGCCGATTGCCTTGCATGGACCGCACCAGGGCGCCCAGAAGTCCACCAAGGCCGGAATATCGGATTTCAGAACTTTTTCCTGAAAATCTCCATCAGTTACATGCAATACTTTGTCATCAGCCATATTTCTTTCCTCCCAGAGTAAGTATATCGGAAATAACTGTTAGTGATCGATGAGTGAGGTGGATGGTATTATATAAATATATGCAGAATATCGTGACCATTGTAACGGGACTTACCCGTGATGACAAGAGAATTCTACCTGCTCACCGGACTTTGTCAGGATTGCCGGGGCGGTCCGGGCAGCCGTTTGCTCTAACAGATATATTCTTGTTTCTTGACAAGAGCATACTTCCTGATATTGTGTCAGCAAACCGTTTTTGCGTCACTTCAGACAGGATAAAAAAATGAGCAAAAAAGTTACGTTTCTGCCGGATAAAACCACCATTACCGTTGATGACGGCGAAAATCTGCTGACGGCCGCCGCCACGGCAGGGGTCTATATCCACGCCTTCTGCGGCGGTGAGGGGGTGTGCGGCAAGTGCAAGGTGAAGATCAAGGAGGGCCGGGTCTCCTCGGAGCGGACGCATCTCAAGACAGCGGAATATGAGAACGGGGTCAGGCTGGCCTGCCAGACAGCCGTGGTTTCCGATCTGGTGGTGGAAATACCGGAGGCAATGGGCAAGGACGGCCGGGCCCTGAAACGCAAGCCGAAAACCACCCGGGCCATTTCCGCCCGCTCCCTGGAAGCACTGATCGGCAAATGGGATGTGGATCCCCCGGTGGAAAAACGTTTTATCAAGATCGATCCGCCCAGTCTGGACGACAATGTGCCGGACCTGCAGCGTCTGCTGCGGGGCATCAGGAAAGGATGCTTTGAGTGCAAGGAGCCGACCTACGATCATCCGGAGATGCTGCGGGAGCTGCCCTTTATCCTCAGGGAGGCCAACTGGGAGGTTACGGCCATCCTGCTGCGCGGCAAGCGGGAGGAAGAGCCGGACAGGATCATCGCCCTGGAGCCGGGCAATACCACGGACCGCCTGTACGGGCTGGCGGTGGATATCGGCACCACCACGGTGAGCGGTATCCTGATGGATCTCAATTCCGGCAAGGTGCTGGCCGAGGCCTCGGCCTATAACGGCCAGATCCGCTACGGCGAGGATGTCATTTCCCGCATCATTTATTCCCAGCGGCCCGGCGGTCTGCGCACCCTGCAGGAGAGGGTGGTGCACACCATCAATGAGATCATCGAGTCGGTCTGCCGCAATGTGATGATCAGCCCCAGCGACATCAGTTATATCATGGCGGCCGGCAACACGGTCATGTCCCATCTGCTGCTCGGCATTGATCCGAAATTCATCCGCGAGGCCCCCTATGTGCCGGCCTGCAGCCAGTTCCCGCTGACCCGGGCCGCCGTCCCTGGGCGTCATGGCCCATCCCTCGGTCCGTCTTTTCCTCTACCCGTCCATTGCCAGCTATGTGGGCGGCGACATCGTTTCCGGGGTGCATGCCTGCCAGATGCACAAAAGCCCGGAGCTGACCCTGTTCATCGATATCGGCACCAACGGCGAGATCGTGGTGGGCAACATGGACTGGATGATGTGCACCGCCTGTTCCGCCGGCCCGGCCTTTGAGGGCGGCGGCATCCGCTACGGCATGCGGGCCAGCAGCGGCGCCATTGAGAATTTCCAGATCCACCCGACCACCTTTGATCCGATGATCGTCACCATTGACCGCACCAAGCCGCGCGGCATCTGCGGCTCGGGCCTGATCAGCATTGTCGCCGAACTGCTGGAGGCGGGGGTGATCGACCAGCAGGGCAAATTCAACCGCAGCATCGATCATCCCCGCATCAGGAAGCGGCCATGACGGCTACGAGTATGTGCTGGCCTGGGTCAAAGGACTCGCTGATCGGCGAGGATATCGTCATCACCGAGGTGGATATCGACAACCTGATCCGGGCCAAGGGCGCCATGTATGCCGGCTACCAGACCCTGCTCGAATCCGTGGGCATGACCTTTACCGATCTGGACCGGATCATCCTGGCGGGTAATTTCGGCGCCTATCTTGACCTGGAAAGGGCCATCAGCATCGGCCTGCTGCCGGATCTCGACCGCGACAAGTTCTTCTATCTCGGCAACGGCTCCCTGCTGGGGGCCCAGATCAGCCTGAACGATCACAAACGTTTCCGGCAGCGCAGCGAGGTGAGCCGGCTCATCACCAACATGGAACTCAGCGAGAATCCGCAGTTCATGCACCATTACATGGCCGCCCTTTTCCTGCCGCACACCGACCTGAATCTCTTCCCCTCGGTGAGGAGCAAGCTGGCGGAGATATAGAGCGTGGCGGAGCCGCTCCCCGATCTGACCGTCTGCGTGGCGGGCTGCGGCCCGCCGGCAACCACCCGCCGTTTTCTGCGCGCCGTGCATGACACGGCGGATCATGTCAGCCTGGAGGTATTTGTCATCTGCCGGGGGGACCGGCAGGATCTCTCCGCCCTGCAGGGGGAATTTCCCGAACTTACCATCCTGACCCTGCATTCCGGCAGTTATGTGAACGGGGCGGTCAACCGGGCCATTGCCGCCTCCCGCGGCCGCTATTTCTCCGTGTGGGATGACAGCACCGTGGTGGCCGGCGGCTGTCTGCCGGCGCTTGTCGACTTTCTCGATGAGGTGCCGGACGCAGGCGTAGCCGGTCCCAAATTGCGGGATGAGCGGGGCGAGATCCAGCCGGTGGCCAGAACCTTCCCTTCCTGTTTTTCCCTGCTTGCCCCGGCCGGGCCGCAACCGGGACGCCCGGCTGCGGGCTGGAATGAATATGCCGGCGGCGAGGCGGACTGGTTTGCCGGCCCGGGCATCACCGTCAGCCGGCTGCTGCTGGAGGACATCGGCAACATCCATCCGGGTCTGATGCTGTACTGGCCGATTGAGCTGTGCCTGCGCGCCCGCCGGGCCGGCTGGCATGTCCATTATCTGAGTGACGCCCAGGCCACCGGCTCGCTTGCCGCCTGGCAGCAGTGCCTGACCTCGGGCCGGGAGCTGTGGTGGCGCCGCCTGTGGGAGGCCTGCCTGCTTACGGCCACCTGGCGTTTCCGGAAAGGGTAATAGGTTGTGATGAAACCCGGCGGGCGGCTCAGGAGCTGTTTCCGACCGCCCCGGAGACCACCGGCAGGCGTATGGTAAAGGTCGTTCCCTTGCCCTTCTCGCTGGTTACCTGGATATCGCCCCGGTGTTTTTTTATGATATCGTAGGTGATGCTGAGGCCCAGGCCGGTGCCTTTGCCCACCTCCTTGGTGGTGAAAAAGGGTTCAAAGATCCGCCGGCTGATTTCCGGCGGCATCCCGCAGCCGGTATCGGCAAAGACCAGAAAGATATTGCCGCCCTCGGCCCAGGTCCTGATGGTGATCTCGCCGGGTTCCACCAAGGCCTGGCCCGCATTGATCAGCAGATTGGTAAACACCTGGTTGAGTTCACCGGGATTGCAGAGGGTAAGCGGGATCTCGCCATACTCCCGGTGCACGGTGGCCTTGTATTTGATCTCGTTGGCGACGATCTTCAGGGTGCTCTCGATGGCCTGGTTAAGGTCGGTGGGCTGGTTTTCGGCCTGGTCCAGCCGGGAAAAACTCTTCAGATTCTGGACAATGCGCTTCACCCGTTCCGCCCCTTCGAGGGACTCTTCCACCAGATCCAGGGCATCGGCGGCGATGTAGTCGATCTTGAGGGACTTTCTCTCGGCGGCCAGGCCTTCCAGCAGGGCCTGCTGCCGCTGCGTCGCAGGGCCGGTTATCTCCCGGATGGCCTTGTCCTGGCTGCTGATGAAGGCCAGCAGCTTTTCCGTATATTTCCGCAGGGAATTGAGATTGCTCATGACAAAGCCCACGGGATTATTGATCTCATGGGCCACGCCTGCGGCCAGCTGGCCGATGGAGGCCATCTTTTCCTGCTGCAGCATCTGGGACTGGGCTGATTTGAGGTCGTTGTAAGCGCCTTCCAGCTGCCCGGCCAGCTGCTGCAGCCCGGCGTTGGCCGTCTCCAGTTCCCTGGTGCGCGCAGCCACCCGCTGTTCCAGCTCTTCATTGAGTTCCCGGAGGGCCTTTTCCGCCTGCTTACGTTCGGAAATATCCTGGAGCATGCCGTCCACATGGAGGATTTCCCCCTGTTCGTCAAAGGCGGCCCGGCTGCTGATGGCCACCCAGCGCCTGCCGCCGTCCTTGCCGTACATCTCCACCTCGAAATTTTTGACCTCCCCGTTTTCCAGCATCAGCTTATAAAGCTCCAGGCGGCGCCGGGACGAGACATACAGTTGGGCGATGGAGGGAACGGCCTGGACCAGCTCCGCCGGGGAGCCGTAGCCCAGGATGGCGGCGGTGGCCGGGTTGCAGCCCAGGAACCGTCCGTGGGCCGTGGTCCGGAAGATGCCCTCAACCGCGTTCTCGAAAATTCCCCGGTACTTTGCCTCGGTCTGCCTTTCCTGCTCCAGTGCCCTCTCCATGTTGGTGTAAGATATATAATTTTCCACCGACGAGGCGAGCAGCCCCACCAGATTGCCGATGCCCAGCAGCTGCCCCTCGCCCTCGCGCACCCGGCGGTAGAATTCGGCATTGCCGGCCGAATTCCCCACCGCCAGCAGGGCATGGGGACGCGGGTGGGAGCCGAGGGGATAGAGCAGATATTCGTCCATCAGCAGCCTGGCGCGGTACCCCGCCCGCTCCTGCCGCCGCAATCCTCCCGGCAGATCAGGTACTCCTTGCCCTGCCGCAGGGGGGAAAGGAAAGGGTCATCCTCCCTGATCACCAGCGAGGCAATGGCGCTTTCTTCCCGGGGGTCGTAATAACCGTCAAAAACACAGGCCGCATAGCTGCCCCCATAATCGAACTGTTCGAGGAAAACCACCCGCTCATACTGGAGATTGTGGATGATGTATTCACCGGTCTGGCGGAAGATCCTGCGGATGTCCAGGGTGGCATTGTTTTTTTTGCTCAGTTCGTAGAGTTCCTTGTACTCCTTCAGCTGGACGTCGAGTTCCTCCTGGTATTCGTAAAGTTTGCCCTCAGCCTTGATCAGCCGCTTGACCTGCTGGGAGAGGGTCTCATTTTCCCGCTTGAGCGCGGCAATCTCGCCGGCCTGCGGTGAAACGTCGGGGGTAACGTCCTGGTCCATAAAGGGTTCCGCCTTGGGGCAATCAGTAGACGGCCGGTAACGACCGAGGTGAAGTTGTGGAAGCAGTTGTTGCTCACCACCGGCCCGATTTCACCGTAGGTGTAGAGGCCGATCCAGGGGACGTTTCCCCCGATCTCCTGCTGCAGGCCGCGGATCAGTTCAAGTTTCTCCTGCTCCCGGAAAACGACCTTGCCCCGGCCCACGCATTCGAACTGCAGGACGAAACGGGGTCTTCTGCCCGCCAGCTGTTCCCTGATCTGGCCGGAGATGGCCTGCATGCCGCAGGCGATCAATTCCTTGTCGCGGCGCACGATCCAGAGTTCGGTGCCCTCGCTGACCTCGGACTGGATGGTCACCCCTCCCTGCTCATCGTCCTTGCCCATCATGTAGCGGATAATGTACTCTTCATAGCCGTGCTTGAGATGCTCCGGGGTCTTGAACCCCAGGCAGAGATTCAGCGAGGTCTTGTTCCACTGGCTGCGCCAGTCCTCGCCGAGATAATCCTGCAGGGCGTCCAGGGCCGGCATCCCGTCGATTTCGTAGATGATGTTGCCCTGGCTGCGGGTTATGGTGCGTTTGCCGCCCACCGGCACGCAGCCATGGTTGACCCCCGAGGCAATCTCGCCGCTGCCCGACATCACCACACAGCAGAGCCCCTCGGAAAAAACCTCGTCATTGTGATACTGATAGGTCTTGTGGGAGGCCCAGTTGTCCGCGGCCAGCCCGCCGAAAAGCGGCAGAGGGCCGGCCTGGCCCGCCTGCCGCAGGGCGGTCTCAAAGGCGCTCAGAAAGGGATCGAAGTTGAAAACCAGCCCGTCGGCCAGCAGAAAACAGGCAATATTGTCCGGGGCGAGAAAAGGACGGATCTCCCCGGCCAGCCGCTCTCCGGCCTGGCCCGCCTCCCCGCCGATGCCCTGGATCATGGCGTGGTTGAAGCGCAGTTCAGCCGAGCTGATCACCATGACCGCAACCCCGAAATTGGTCTCGGCCACCGTCTCCCGGGTGATGATCCCCTCTCCCGAGCAGCCGGAAAGCGGCGCCCCCGCGGTCACCTCCCGGATCGCGCGGAGCAGCGCCTGCTGGTTGTAGCCCACCGTTTAATCTTATTACCATTGGCACTGACTGTCAAATCATCTTCGCCTTCGGACTTGCTCAATCGTGCCGTTTCCGGGCAATGTCCGCTGCATCTGCCGCGCTCAGCGGACCTGGATCGTGGCCAGGCAATCTGCTGGCCTTCCCCGGCTGCCCGGTTTTGTTGTCCGGCCCGTTTCATCGGGCCGGAACCGACTGCAGCGCCCGGTTGGCAGTTTTCAGTCCTGCAATGTGGGATTATTTTCCTGCATGGCGGGATTGAAGCCCTGTGCGGCAGGATTTCTCAGGCTTGCCGCAGGGCAATTGTTTAAAAAAATACCAGTTTTATTAACAGTTTGTTTTGCTGCCTGGGCGAAGCAGGCAATTTCCCGGCATCACTGGTTGCAATTTTGCACATTACGCTGGCAAGGCATTTCGAAACGACGCAATCGATTTCCGATTCTTTAGCAAACCTCAAAAAACAAACAGCGGGCAGCTGCTTGTCACTCCCATGAAGCCCAACGCCAGACCAAGGCATGAAGGTTGTTATGCCAGCTTGAGAAAATGGCAATAATAATCAAAAAAAGCAATGGCAAGGAGGGATTATAGAAAAGACAAAGAAGAAAAAGGGAGTTCATGCTGGGATAACGCTTCGACAGAGGTGCTGTTTGACGGGCAATGTGGAGGTGGAGGCCAATCAATGTAAATTGTAGAAAAGGAGAGACATCAATGGAAGTTCAAGAAGTCAAGCAGGAAATCCTACAGAAAAAACCCGGTTGGATCAAGGTAACATCACCCAGCAGGGCAAGCAACTTTTTAAACCTGGTGCTGGCAGGCTCCTTCGTCCTGGGTACGGTGGCCGCGCCGGCCAGCGCCCAGGCGGATGCGGACTCTGAGCCGTGGGAGAACTCCAGCCAGCCGGGAAAGAGGATGCAACGCGGAAACGGTCACGGTCCCGGACCGGGACCGCAGGCGGATTACCGGGTGTTTGCCTTCAACGATCTCGGCATGCATTGCTATGACCCGGATTTCTCGGTGTTCATGATCCTGCCACCCTTCAACGTGGTAAAATCCCAGGTGGTGCAGGTGGGGCCGCGGCCCAACCTGCTGGACGACACCAGCCTGGGGATCTGGTACCAGGCCCAGGCCGACCCCAACGGCTCGATCACGAGCTCCGGCGCCTTTACCGCGGATGGTACGCTCAAGACCAATTTCTGGCATTGGGTGCAGCCCACTCTGGGGCTTGCCCTGCTGCCTGACCAGGGAATTCCGGTCCCGGTGGACAGCGGCAACTATCAGTGGATGCCCGCCATGGGGAACCCGCCGGACAATATTGCCCAGCCCTTTGCGCACTATAAGCCGGAAATGGGGTGGTTCAGCGCCGAAGGGATCCCGATCACCAATCTCGATGATCAGGGTAACCTGGCGCCCTTCCCGCTGATCAGCGTGCAGGCGAGAGCGAACAACGGCACCGTGCTGGCCTCGCTGCCCACGGTGGTGCCCAACTCCGATGAGATGGCCTGCGACCGCTGCCACGACAGTGACTGGACCGGGAGCGATCTTTTCTCGGACGGCACGGCCGATAACCTGGGCATCACCTGGAGCACGGCGGCGGACCCCGCCATCCGCATCCGCGAGAATATTCTGCTGATCCATGACTACCGGAACTCGGGAAATTACCCCGACGACGTGGTGCCGGCCGGCGAGACGCTCTTTGGCCTCTATCAGGCCGGGCAGCCCAAGCTGTGCGCCTCCTGCCACTACTCGCCGGCCCTGGATCTGCCGCCCCAGGGAACGGTCACCCGGCCCCGTCCGGGTATCCCCTGGATGTCGCATGCCATGCACGGCTTTCATGCCAATGTGATCCCCCAGACTCCGCTGCACTCGCCCTATGTCAACTATCCCTGCTTCAACTGCCACCCTGGAGAAGAAACCCAGTGTCTGCGCGGGGTGATGGGGCAGCAGGAGAGCACGGTGCTACCCGGTGAAAAAACCCACTGCATCGACTGCCACGGGAATATGTATTCAGTGGGCGGCGTCAACCTCGACCGCTACCCATGGGTTGATGAGCCCATGTGCCAGTCCTGCCATGTGGGAGATGTCTGGGAGGCCAACGCCAAGTGGGGGGGCACGCTGGTCTTCAACCGGGCCTGGACCGGCAGCGCCGACGCCGCGGTGTTCCGCACCGCGCCGGGCAGCATCTTTGCCGAGAACCCGGCGCCGGCCGGTTACCCCGGCCGCTACAACGCCCTGCTTTACCGGAACAGCCGGGGCCACAAGCAGATGGATATGGCCTGCGAGGCCTGTCACGGTAGCCCCCATGCCATCTGGCCGAGCCAGGAAGCCAATGACAATCTGGCGGCCCTGCAGCTGCAAGGATACGACGGCATGATCATTAAGTGCGCAACCTGCCACGGCGAAAATTTCTACCCCCGGGGTAACGATGCACTGGGCGGTCCGCACGGGCTCCATGTGGTCAACAGCCAGCGATGGGCTAACGGCGGCCACGATGAGATCGCCGAGGACAACCCCGACGCCTGCCGGGCCTGTCACGGTTTACTCGGAGAGGGCACCGTCATCTCCGAGGCGGCCTT
Organism: uncultured delta proteobacterium; assembly: GCA_963729825.1. GTDB lineage: Bacteria > Desulfobacterota > Desulfobulbia > Desulfobulbales > SURF-16 > SURF-16. Next base: position 138,270 of record CAVSQR010000062.1, read on the forward strand.
TGACCGCCGGTTCGACAATATCGATGATGCGGGTACGGTGACTTTTAGCGAGGGCCAGCCCATCGGCTGCTATCATTGCCACGAAAACTATCTGGCCGGTGCCAACAACGGAGATTGATCTGCGTTCCCGGTCTGCACTGCTTGGAGGGAAGAGGGGAAAACTCTTCCCTCTTTGTTTTGTTTGCCCGGCATGGCGGGCAAACCCAGCCTGCGGAATGCAGGCGTCACCCCGACCAGGGGGAAGACAATCCGAATCGCAAGGGCGCTGCCGGCAACGGCAGGGTCTGAAGGAAAAAACGGCGTGCGGTTTCACTTGCCGGCAGCCGGCCCCCGCAGTTCGTCGGCGATCTCCCGGCTCAGGGTAAACAGCGCCTGGCTTTCGGCGCGGACCAGGGACTCGAAATCATGGGCAGGGGCGGCCACGGTGAGGTCAACCCGGCGCGGGGCGCCCTCCCTGCCCTTGACCGACCAGTTGGCGAGGAGATGCACCGCCTCGTCCGGCCCGGCGTCAAAGCGCAGCACCTCCACCCGGACCTGAAAATCCGGGGTCTCGCCGCCTGCCCAGGGATAGTTCAGGATGCGGCTGCCAGGCAGCTGCGCCGCCAGGTTTTCGGCCAGCACCCGCGCCACGCTGGCGCTCAGGGGCTCGGCCCAGCGATGGGTGTCGGCGGCCTCCAGGCGGTTTGCCGAGACGCGGAAGATGATCTGCGGCCGGTCGAGGTAGTCGGGCAGGGTCACCGGCCCCAGGCCGATCACCATGGTCTGCCCGGCGCCTTCGGCTGTCGGTGCGTCCGGCGCCAGGGCGGAGAGCAGATAGAGCCTCGTTTCCGGCCTCGCCCCGCAGCCGGCAAGCAGGGCAACGGCAACCAGCATCAGTACAAGCCCCAGCCCTTTCCGCCGCCATCCTTTCATGGTTTCTCCTCCATTGCCTTTTTCCCGCGCAGCAGGGATTGGGGCTGCTGTTCCAGGGTTTCGGCCAGTATCCGCAGGCTGCGGGCCGCCTTGGTCATTTCCTGCAGGGCGGCATTGAGATGCACCGCCTGGGGCGACTCCTCGCCAGCCAGGGCGCCCACTGCCCGGGCGGCATTGCTCAGTTCCCCGGCCGCCTGGGTCAGCTCGGCGAGCACCGGGGCCCCGGGATCGGCCAGGGCGTTCACACTGTCCGCCGCCGTCCCCATCCGCTTGAAAGCCGCCTGGGCCACCAGCAGGGTCTGCTGCAGCTCGGTCAGATCCCTGCGTAATGCCGCCATGGTCGGTTGGGTCTCGGCGTCCAGCTTGGAGACAAGAACCTCCAGATGGGCCAGGGTCGCTTCCAGCCGGCGGGGAATCTCCCGGGTGGCCGGGTCGGCGAGGAGATTGTTGATAAAGTCGCTGGTGGCCTCTGCCGCGGCGAAAAATTTGTTCCAGGGCAGGCTTTCCAGTCTGGCGGTGAGTTCCTGCACCGGGGTCGGAATGGAGGGGATCTCACTCACGTGCGGATCGGTGGCGACGAACACCGCCGGTTTATCCGGGTGGAAATTAAGATCAACGTAAAGCTGACCGGTGAGCAGGCTCTGCATGCGGAGCTGGCCGCGCAAGCCGCGCTCCACCAGGCCTTTCATGGTGGCGCGGTTGCCGAGATTGATCGTTTCACCGGTCCGGGAGCGCACCACGTTGGGCTCAACCTCCACGGTGACCAGCACCGTGAAGCGGTCGTTGCGCTCGTCGAGCCCGAGCTGGATCTGCTTCACCGTGCCCACCTTCACCCCCAGAAACAATACCGGGGCGCCGATCTGCAGCCCCTGGGCCGCGCCTTCGAAGTAGATGACATGCCGGGGCCGTTCCTGGAAAACCTGGCCCCCGGCCACCAGCAGCACGGTCACCACGGCAAGGGTCACGGCGCCGAGCACAAAGGCGCCGATCAGCGTTGGGCTGGCCCGTCTGCTCATGCGCGCACCTCCCCCCGGGACAGGAACCGCCGCACATTGGGCGCGCCGTGCTCCAGGGCGGTGCGCGGATTGCCCGTGGCAATCATGGTGTGGCCTTCGGTGTCGAGGAAAATGGAATTGTTGCCGATGGTGAGGATGCTGGCGATGTCGTGGGTGATCACCACGATGGTGGTGCCCAGGCTGTTGCGCAGTTCCATGATGAGATCGTCGAGCCGGCGGGCCGTGAGCGGGTCAAGCCCGGAGGAGGGCTCGTCGATGACCAGGATCTCCGGGTCCAGGGCCATGGCCCGGGCAATGCCGGCCCGTTTGCGCATGCCGCCGGAGAGTTCGGCGGGATAGAACTCCTCGAAGCCGGCCAGCCCCACCAGGGCGAGTTTGAAGGAGACCACCTCGTTGATCTTGTCCGCCGGCAGGGCGGTGTATTCGCCCAGCGGCAGGGCCACGTTCTCGGCAATGGTCAGCGAACTCCACAGCGCCCCGCCCTGGAAGAGGATGCCGAGCCGCCGTTTCATGCGCTCCCGCTCCTCCGGGGCCGCGTTCCAGAAATCCTGCCCGTGGTAGAAGACCTCCCCCCTGGCCGGTCGCTGCAGCCCGATGAGATGCCGCATCAGGGTTGTCTTGCCGCAGCCGTTGCCGCCCATGATGACGAAGATGTCCCCGCTGTTCACCGTAAAGCTCAGGTCCCGCTGGACCACGAAATCCCCGTAGGCCATGGTCAGGTCGCGTACCTCGATGTGTGGCGCAGTGTTCATGTCAGATGCCCAGCCGGTAATAGATGATGGTCATGAATGAGGCGGTGATGGTGATCAGCAGAATGCCGGTGACCACGGCCGAGGTGGCGGCCCGGCCCACCGCCTCGGCGTTCCTGCCGCACTGGATGCCGCGCAGGCAGCCGGAAAAGGCCACCATGGCGCCATAGACCGTGCCCTTGGACAGCCCCACGAAAAAATGCTTCAACGCCAGCGCCCGCAGGGTTTCGGTGTAATATTCGAACATGCCGATGTCGAAAATGGTGGCCGAGACGAGGAGTCCGGCGAGCATGCCGACAAAACTTGCGTAGAGGGTGAGCAGCGGCACCATGAGCATCAGGGCCAGCATGCGCGGCAGCACCAGGAAATCGATCTGGGAGATGCCCAGGGTGCGGAAGGCGTCCATCTCCTCATTCACCTGCATGGTGCCGAGCTGGGCGGCAAAGGCGGCCCCGGTGCGGCCGGCGATGATGATGCCGGTCATCAGCGCGCCCACCTCCCGCACCATGCCGATGGCCACCAGGTCGGCGATAAAGATCTGGGCCCCCACCATCTTGAGCTGGTCGGCCCCAAGGTAGGCCAGGATCAGCCCGACCAGGAAACTGATCACCGAGACGATGCCCAGGGCCCGGGGCCCCACCTCCTCGATCTCGACCCACAGATCATTCAGCCGGAACCGGGCCCGGCCGGTGAGCAGCCGGCCGAAGGAGAGGGTGATCTCGCCCAGGAAGCGGATCATCTCCGGCGCGGTGCGGACAAATTCCAGGGTCGCCTCGCCGACCCGGTCAAGCAGCCCGGCCGGCCGGGCGCGGCGGCCCGTAACTGCCTGTTCGGGCACGGCAAAGGCCATGGTGATCAGCCGCTGCACCCCGGCGGGCAGCCCCTGCTGCTCCACGCTGAAACCGCGTTCCGCCCCCAGTTTGACCACCCCGGCAAAAAAGGCGGGCAGCCCGGTGTCCCATTCCCCCAGTTCCGTGGCCACCACCCTCAAAGTGGTGAGCCCCGTGAAAAGGGCCTTTTCCAGTTCATGGACCGGGGGCAGCTGCTCGCTCAGGCACCAGCGGCCGGAGAGGGTGACTTCCAGCTCCTGGTCCGAGACTCGGCGGGTGGCGAGCCCCCAGGCCGGACGGGACTCTGCGGAGGCCGGCGGATTCATGGCGGCGTTGCTGCCGTTCCGGCGGGTTGGTCAGGGACGCGATCCCTGCTCAGGAGAAGCCGACAATGGGCGAAAGCATTCATCAAATTTATAGATCGCTCGTCAATTTTGCTGGAATTTTTACAGAAAAAAACACCAGGCTAAGCCGTTGTGAAAAAATAACATGGCCATGTTGTTTCGTAACGGCTCCAAATGCCATGACAGGGTGATGGCCGGCAAATATCCTGCTCGCCGGCCATGAAATTTTTGTATCATAGATTCTCCGGCGCCGCAAGAAAAGGAATTCCATCAGCAGCCGGGAAGATCAGTTTCAGTCAGGCGCGGGCACGGAGAGGGGGGCAGGGATGCCTTACAGGTCGGAGATGTGCTGGTCCGTGCTGCGCCGCCTTGATTTTACAACGTCGCTGCGCTGCCGGGCCAGCCCGGCGAAATATGTGTCGCTGACGCCGCCGGTGACGTATTCGCCGGTAAAGACCGAACAGTCAAACGAGGTGATATCCCGGTTGCCTTTCTGCACCGCGGCCACCAGATCCTCCAGGTCCTGGTAAATCAGCCAGTCAGCCCCGAGGGCCGCGCTGATCTCCTCCACGCTGCGGCCATGGGCGATCAGCTCGCTGCTGGTCGGCATATCGATGCCGTAGATGTTGGGGAAGCGGACCGGCGGCGCGGCAGAGGCGAAATAAACCTTGGCCGCCCCCGCCTCCCGGGCCAGGCGGACGATCTGCCGGGAGGTGGTGCCGCGGACAATGGAGTCATCGACCAGCAGCACGTTTTTGCCCTTGAACTCCAGGCCGATGGGGTTCAGCTTCTGGCGCACCGATTTTTTGCGTTCCTGCTGGCCGGGCATGATAAAGGTGCGGCCGATGTAGCGGTTCTTGATGAATCCTTCCCGGTATTTGCGGCCCAGGCTGGTGGCCAGTTGCAGGGCCGCGGTCCGGCTGGTATCCGGAATGGGCATCACCACGTCGATGTCATGGCCCGGCCGCAGGCGTTTGATTTTGTCCGCCAGCTTTTCACCCATGCGCAGCCGCGCCTTGTAGACCGAGACCTTGTCCATGATGGAATCGGGCCGGGCCAGGTAGACATGCTCGAAGATGCAGGGGGCATAACGGGGCAGCTCGGCGCACTGGCTGACGGACAGGCGGCCGTCCATGGAGATGAATACCGCCTCACCCGGCTTGACGTCGTCGATGAGCGTAAAACCCTGGCCGTCCAGGGCCACGCTCTCCGAGGCCACCATGTAATCGATGCCCTGCTTCGTCTCCCGCTGCCCGTAGACCAGGGGCCGGATGCCCCAGGCATCCCGGAAGGCCACGATGCCGCAGCCGGCGATCATGGCCACCGCCGCATAGGCGCCCTGGCAGCGGCGATGCACCCCGGCCACCGCCGCGAACACGTCCTGGTCGGTGACCAGGAGCTTGCCGCGCTGCTGCAGCTCATGGGCAAAAACGTTGAGCAGGACCTCGGAATCGGAATCGGTGTTGATGTGGCGCAGGTCCTCATGGAAGAGATGGGTGCGCAGCTCTGCGGCGTTGATGAGATTGCCGTTGTGGGCCAGGGCGATGCCGTAGGGGGAATTGACGAAAAAAGGCTGGGCCTCCGCCGGACTGGCGGTGCCGGCGGTGGGGTAGCGGACATGGCCGATACCCATGCAGCCCAGCAGGTGGATCATGTGCCGGGTATGGAATACGTCCCGCACCAGGCCGTTGCTCTTGTGCAGGATCATCCGGTCCCCATGGCAGGTCATGATGCCGGCCGCATCCTGACCGCGATGCTGCAGATAGGTGAGCGCATCATAAATCGTCTGATTTACCGCACTGTTGGCCACGATGCCGACGATACCGCACATTATTTTCCTTGAATCCTTTGTTTGATGAAATCGGAAAAAAATATTTTTACCACGGAGCACACAGAGATCACAGAGAAAATATTTTTAATTACAGTCAGTTATCTCTGTGGGCTCTGTACTATCTGTGGTTAATTTTCAGTTTTTACCAGTCCATCCTGTTTGTTTATCCGAAAGAAACGATTCCTGAGTCGTTTTGTTACAGGTCCGGAAACTTGATCTTCAGGGTTTCCTTGTCCTGGCCGCGCGCGACTTCCACCAGCAGTTCCAGGTCCCCGCTGCGCAGCCCCAGGGCAAGGGGCAGCCTGCCCTCGTCCTCCTCGATGTGCAGAATGGCCCGCATGATGGCTGAAATCCTGTCGAACTGCTCCATACCCGGCGACGGCAGGGTGATCTCTTCATCGCCCTTCACCTTGACGGTCAGCTTGCCCCCCTTTTTTTTCAGGGACAGCTTTTTGGCCTTTTCCGACACCGTGTACATGATGGCCAGGGCCAGGTATTTAATGGCGTTTTCCTCAGGCTCACCGCTTTTCATACCACACATGCCTTTCAACTGCTTCAGAAAATCCGTTTCCAGATAGCAGTCGCACATTTCCTGCAATTTCAGGTGATAGCTCCGTTCACTGATATCCACTGTTTCCTCCTTTTATCAATTTACCAAGGGTGATGGAGATTTGTAATTAATCAGGTGCGTAGTCTGTAGGTGTTTAGTCTGTTAGTGCTGGGAAAAATTAACAGATGGGGCTTGCTTTACCCCGGCATTTGGCCCATTTCGGGCACAGATTTTACCCTGAACACCTGACAGACTACTAGTCTAAAAGTTTCAGCAGCCTGAGCATTCAGCCGAGGTTCTGCGCCGCAAAATCCCAGTTGACCAGTTTGTCGAGGACGGCATCGACGTAGTCGGCGCGCCGGTTCTGGTAATCCAGGTAGTAGGCGTGCTCCCAGACGTCGATGGTCAGCAGCGGCTTCATGCCCTTGGTCAGGGGCGTATCGGCATTGCCGGTCTTGACGACCTTGAGGGCGCCGCCATCCAGCACCAGCCAGGCCCAGCCGCTGCCGAACTGGGTCATGGCCGCGTTCGCCAGTTCCTTTTTGCAGGCCTCCACGCTGCCGAAAGATGCCTCGATCTTCTGTTTCAGGACCGGCGGGAGGCTCGCCGCCGCCTTGGGGCCGCAGGCTACTGCCAGTAGAAGGTGTGGTTCCAGACCTGGGCCGCGTTGTTGAAGATGCCGGCCTTGTCCGCCAGGCCGGCGGTGGCGGTGATGATCTTTTCCAGGGGCATGTCGGCATACTCGGTGCCGGCCATCAGTTTGTTGAGGTTGTCCACGTAGGCCTTGTGGTGCTTGCCGTAGTGGAAGCCGATGGTCCGGGCGCTGATCACGGGTTCAAGGGCGTTTTCGGCAAAGGGCAGGGGCGGCAGGACAAAGGGGGCGGCGGCCCCGGCGGTGCCGGAAAAACCGCCTGCGGCCGCGACAAACGCCGCCCCGGCGGATGCGGCAAGAAAACCACGCCGGGAGAGCCCGGAAGATGGACGGGTTGTGTCGTTACTGTTCATGTTGCTACCTCCTTGCTGATTTGTCATTTTTCGGAAGAGATCATGCGCTTCAATTCATGATGGCGTCCACGCCGCAGAATTATATCCGGCGAAGATTGGCACATCAGCCAAACAAAAAGATGCCTCGGGAAAATTATGGCAGAAATCAGCACAAACGTAAATTTTATTTTCAGCAGCCGGATTTTCCCACGGGAGGGCAGGGCGCTTCACCGCTCCGCAGCCAAGGAGCAGAGAGCCTTCATCTTTTTTTCGTGGCAAGGCTTGAGGAAAACTTTGAGGCAAACGCCCCGGCAACGAGAGGATTAAACGCAGGGGCGGCATGTTACCAGTTTTGCCGGTTTTTCAAGGAGATACACCTCTCCAAAAGAAAAGCCAAGGGCAGAATTGCCCCCTTTGTTAGGGTTTGTACATCCGCTGGGTCTGTGACCTGGTCATTAATCAAGGATAAAGATTTGACTCTAGGCCCTATGTTTAGGAAATCTTAGCCCGATAATGTCTAAAGACCTCTTTGGTGAAAATGTCATTGGGAATTTCAGGTTCAATTGCGCGCGCCCACGCCTTTGCTTCTTCTTTCGGAAGACGCTCAAATACCAAACGAATCAAACGGCGCTTCTCCCACCAGTCAAAGCGGCCATAGTGTTCGCGGAGTCTGATCAAACGGCGCTTCTCCCACCAGTCAAAGCGGCCATAGTGTTCGCGGAGTCGAGAACTTCCTCCCTTGATAGCGAGGGGGGTACGCGTTCGAGAGCCTTTGCTGTGCTGAGCGTCGAGCCGATGCGAACTGAGTCGCGAACATGAGATATCAGCGCTTCCTTGGACATAAAAAGAGGTGATGAAAGGAGGTTCACGATCCGGTCCTGATACCACTCGAACCCAATGACGAGTTTTGAAGTTAGAAGCCGCACGAAGCGTCGCCTGATTGCCTCTCTAGATTGCGCCGGAATCATCTCCGCGTTGTTCAGGAGCAGATCAAGCGCATATTCCAAGACCGCTGCGCAACGCTCGATGAACTCGTCGCACCGCTCGAGGATGTCGAACCTCTCCTGTGCCAATGCCGTGAGCAACAAGTTCTGGATGGCGGTGAAATCGACTGAATCGGAGTTTGATAGGGCGGTGAGTTCGTCCTGGATGTTAATCTTCTTGTATTCCATGAACTTATCGTCGGTCGGTCGTTTGTAGCGCCTCGCGACACGCCGGTAGCCACCGGCCACAGTCACTTCTTCTAGCACTTTTTCCGCCTTAGCTGGCGGTTTGTCTGCTTCCGGATCCTCAGAGGTCTCGGTTCTCCTCGCTGGATAAATGGAAGTCTTGGCTGCGTTGAGAATGAGGCCGTCTCGAAACAGGCGTTTTGTGAGGATCCCCATCCATTGCTGGGCGGTCGTGAGGTCGGAAGCAAAAAGTCTGAAGTCATCAACGAACCGAACGAAGTTGACATGTTCTGCCTTGAGCGCCTCGTCAAGGCCAATGAGTGCCGCCTCCGCCAAGATGCGGCTCGCATTTCCCCGACGGGTAGTCCGTACGAATCGCGGCCCGACCAATGACTCAGGAGATCATTAATCGCCTTGGTTAGCCACTTCTCCACACCTATGGATTCGAGCGTTGCTTCGAGACGATGGAGGTTGAGCCGGTCATAGAATGAGGCGAGGTCGCACTTCACAATGATTCGGCAGGCCGGATCTTCGCGCCGGGAAACGATTTCCTCTTTCCACTTTCTGTACCCTCCCTCTTCCGAAAAGAGTCTCGATCCGGAGGGAGCGAAACGATATGAGTAAATGGTCCGTTCAGCGATAGGTATTCTGTTCTGCTCTATGGTGGGCGCGGCGAGAAGGGACAGGGTCAAATACTTTAGATGGCACGCAGGGGACAATATGGCAGCTCGCCGATAATCAAATTCTCGTCTTCCCTTAGGAACCAACACGTGTTGTATATTAGAAACTTCGAGTTGGCGGAAGTCCCTCTTCTTGACGCAACGGGCGACATCAGCGTGGACCGAGTTGCGAATGCTGTCGTCACGAAGAAGTTCGACTTCGAACGGAACATCGAAGATATCCGTTAGTCCTTCTTCGATTGTGTTGTCGATCGCCAGTCTTACGGCGTCATCAATATTCATTTTGTGACCAGTCCTCGAAAGTTGGTAATTCAGCGGTGCCGTCAGCTCGCCCGCGAAGCCGGGACTGCAGGGTGCAGAAATGGCTCTTCTGCCTGCGTTCCGACGCGCATAAGTCGCTTCCGCAAGATCGGGGGCACCGTGGCGTGAAGAAGCACTCCGACTTCGATTTCAAGGGTTCCCCGCTTAACTAGCCCGCCTCGAGAGAAGGTACCACCGGATTCGGCGAAGGACAACGTCGGAATTTCTCGACAACAAGGCGACAATTCGCTTTATCATCGGTGGTGAACCGGCTGTCGGAGGTACGGCTCGTACCGTTTCGGCAGACTGCACTTTGGGGCCCGCCCAAAAGTGCAGTCTGCCGAAACGGTACGAGCCGTTGCTCCCGACAGCCGGTTCACCACGATGATAAACTAGAAATTGTCGCCTTGTTGTCGAGAAATTCCGACGTTGTGTTTCGCCAATCCAGTCATGCTTCTCTCAAGAAGCAGGCTGTTAAGCGGGGAACCCTTGGAATGCGAAATATCGGAGTCTTTCTTCACGCCACGGTGCCTTACGACTTATACACGCGTCGGCGGAGAGGATTTCTGCACCTAGGCTTTCCGGCTTTTCGCGGGCGAGCTGACGGCACCGCTGAATTACCAACTTTCGAGGACTGGTCACAAAATGAATATTGATGACGCATGACTGGCGATCGACAACACAATCGAAGAAGGACTAACGGATATCTTCGATGTTCCGTTCGAAGTCGAACTTCTTCGTGACGACAGCATTCGCAACTCGGTCCACGCTGATGTCGCCCGTTGGTCAAGAAGAGGGACTTCCGCCAACTCGAAGTTTCTGCGACACGTGTTGATTTATAAGGGAAGACGAATTTGATTATCGGCGAGCTGCCATATCTGCCTGCGTGCCATCTAAAGTACTTGACCCTGTCCCTTCTCGCCGCGCCCACCATAGAGCAGAACAGATACCTATCCGCTGAACATCGTTTCGCTCCCACTCGGATCGAGACTCTTTTCGGAAGAGGGAGGGTACAGAAAGTGGAAAGAGGAAATCGTTTCCGGCGCGATTCCGGCCTGCGACATGTTGTGAAGTGCGACCTCGCCTATGACCGGCTCAACCTCCATCGTCTCGAAGCAACGCTCGAATCCATAGGTGTGGAGAAGTGGCTAACCAAGGCGATTAATGATCTCCTGAGTCATTGGTCGGGCCGCGACTGGTACATCGTCGGGGGAAATGCAAGAACCACATCTTGGCGGAGGCGGCACTCATTGGCCTTGACGAGGCGCTCAAGGCAGAACATGTCAACTTCGTTCGGTTCGTTGATGACTTCAGACTTTTTGCTTCCGACCTCACGACCGCCCAGCAATGGATGGGGATCCTCACAAAACGCCTGTTTCGAGACGGCCTCATTCTCAACGCAGCCAAGACTTCCATTTATCCAGCGAGGAGAACCGAGACCTCTGAGGATGCCGGAAGCAGACAAACCGCCAGCTAAGGCGGAAAGAAGTGACTGTGGCCGGTGGCTACCGGCGTGTCGCGAGGCGCTACAAATAACCGACCGACGATAAGTTCATGGAATACAAGGTAACATAGGGACGAACTCGCGCCTTATCAAACTCCGATTCAGTCGATTTCACCGCCATCCAAACTTGTTGCTCACGGCATTGGCACAGGAGAGGTTCGACATCCTCGAGCGGTGCGACGAGTTCATCGAGAGTTGCGCAGCGGTCCTTGGAATATGCGCTTGATCTGCTCCCTGAACAACGCGGAGATGATTCCGGCGCAATCTCGAGGCAATCAGCGACACTGGTGCAACCAAAACCGTCATTGGGTTCGAGTGGTATCAGGACCGGATCGTGAACCTCCTTCATCACCTCTTTTCATGTCCAAGGAAGCGTAATATCTCATGTTCGCGACTCAGTTCGCATCGCACTGAACACTCAGCACAGCAAAGGCTCTCGAACGCGTACCCCCTCGCTATCAAGGGAGGAAGTTCTCAGACTCCGCAAACACTATGGCCGCTTGAGCTGATCGGCCACGCCGTTTGATTCGTTTGGTATTTGAGCATCTTCCGAAAGAAGAAGCAAAGGCGTGGGCGCGCGCAATTGAACCTGAAATTCCGATGACATTTTCACCAAAGAGGTCTTTAGACATTATCGGGCTAAGATTTTCTAAACATAGGGCCTAGAGTCAAATCTTATCCTTGATTAATGACCAGGTCACAGACCCAGCGGAGAATGTACAAACCCTAACAAAGGGGGCAATTCTGCCCTTGGCTTTTCTTTTGGAGAGGTGTATCTCCTTGAAAAACTCACAAACTCATAATTATGCAGCCCCTGCGTTTAATCCTCTCGTTGCAGACTCAAAGTTTTCCTCAAGCCTTGCCACGAAAAAAGATGAAGGCTCTCTGCTCCTTGGCTGCGGAGCGGTGAAGCGCCCTGCCTCCGTGGGAAAATCCGGCTGCTGAAAATAAAATTTACGTTTGTGCTGATTTTTGCTCATTTTTCCCAAAGAGCACTGTTTTTGTTTGGCTGATGTCCGATCTTCGCCGGATATAATTCTCGGCGTGGACGCCATCATGAATTGAAGCGCGGTAACCATCTCTTCCGAAAAATGACAAATCAGCAAGGAGGTAGTAAAATGAACGGTAACGACACAGACCCCCATTCCCGCTCTTTCCGGGCTCTCCCGCCGTGGTTTTCTTGCCGCATCCGCCGGTGCGGCGTTTGTCGCGGCCGCAGGCGGTTCCCCGGCACCGCCCCGGGCCGCCGCCTTTGTCCTGCCGCCCCTGCCTTTTGCCGAAAACGCCCTTGAACCGTGATCAGCGCCCGGACCATGCGCTTCCACTACGGCAAGCACCACAAGGCATACATGAAGCAACTATTGCGACAAACTGACGGCCGGCACAAGATATGCCGACATGGCCCTGGAAAAGATCCATCACCGCCACCGCCGGCCTGGCGGACAAGGCCGGGATCTTCAATAACGCGGCCCAGGTCTGGAACCATACCTTCTACTGGCAGTGCTTGCAGCCCCAAGGCGGCGGCGAGCCTCCCGGTCCTGAAACGAAGATCGAGGCATCTTTCGGCACCATGGAGGCCTGCAAAAAGAACTGGCGAACGCGGCCATGACCCAGTTCGGCAGCGGCTTGGGCCTGGCTGGTGCTGGATGGCGGCGCCCTCAAGGTCGTCAAGACCGGCAATGCGGATGTGCCCCTGACCAAAGGCATGAAGCCGCTGCTGACCATCGACGTCTGGGAGCACGCCTATACCTCATTACCAGAACCGGCGCGCCGACTATGTCGATGTCCTGCTCAACAAACTGGTCAACTGGGATTTTGCGGCGCAAGACCTCGCTCAGGCTGCTGAAACTTTTAGACTAGTAGTCTGTCAGGTGTTCAGGGTAAAATCTGTGCCCGAAATGGGCCAAATGCCGGGGTGAGGCAAAGTGTTTAATTTTTCCCAGCCTAACAGACTAAACACCTACAGACTACGCACCTGATTAATTACAAATCTCCATCACCCTTGGTAAATTGATAAAAGGAGGAAACAATGGATATCAGTGAACGGAATTATCACCTGAAACTACAGGAAATGTGCGACTGCTATCTGGAAACGGATTTTCTGAAGCAGTTGAAAGGCATGTGTGGTATGAAAAGCGGTGAGCCTGAGGAAAACGCCATCAAATACCTGGCCCTGGCCATCATGTACACGGTGTCGGAAAAGGCGAAAAAACTGTGCGAAAAAAAAAGGGGGGCAAGCTTTGACGGTTAAGGTGAAGGGTGATGAGGAGATCACCCTGCCAGCCGCCGGTGTGGACAGTTCGACAGGATTTCGGCCATCATGCGGGCCATTCTCTGGACATCGAGGAGGACGAGGGCAGGCTGCCCCTTGCCCTGGGCTGCGCAACGGGGGCCTGGAACTGCTGGTGGAGGTCGACGCGCGGCCAGGACAAGGAAACCCTGAAGATCAAGTTTCCGGACCTGTAACAAAACGACTCAGGAATCGTTTCTTTCGGATAAACAAACAGGATGGACTCGTAAAAACTGAAAATTAACCACAGAGAGCACAGAGCCCACAGAGATAACTGACTGTAATTTAAAAATGTTTTCTCTGTGATCTCTGTGTGCTCCGTGGTAAAAATATTTTTTTCCGATTTCATCAAACAAAGGATTCAAGGAAAATCATGTGCGGTATCGTCGGCATCGTGGCCAACAGTGCGGTAAATCAGACGATTTATGATGCGCTCACCTATCTGCAGCATCGCGGTCAGGATGCGGCCGGCATCATGACCTGCCATGGGGACCGGATGATCCTGCACAAGAGCAACGGTCTGGTGCGGGACGTATTCCATACCCGGCACATGATCCACCTGCTGGGCTGCATGGGTATCGGCCATGTCCGCTACCCCACCGCCGGCACCGCCAGTCCGGCGGAGGCCCAGCCTTTTTTCGTCAACTCCCCCTACGGCATCGCCCTGGCCCACAACGGCAATCTCATCAACGCCGCAGAGCTGCGCACCCATCTCTTCCATGAGGACCTGCGCCACATCAACACCGATTCCGATTCCGAGGTTCTGCTCAATGTTTTTGCCCATGAGCTGCAGAAGCGCGGCAGGCTCCTGGTCAGCGATCAGGACGTGTTCGCGGCGGTGGCCGGGGTGCATCGCCGCTGCCAGGGCGCCTATGCGGCGGTGGCCATGATCGCCGGCTCGGCCATCGTGGCCTTCCCGGGATGCCTGGGGCATCCGGCCCCTGGTACGGGCAGCGGGAGACGAAGCAGGGCATCGATTACATGGTGGCCTCGGAGAGCGTGGCCAGGGTTTGCGCGTCGAGGACGACGTCAAGCCGGGTGAGGCGGTATTCATCTCCATGGACGGCCGCCTGTCCATCAGCCAGTGCGCCGAACTGCCCCGTTATGCCCCCTGCATCTTCGAGCATGTCTCCTCAGCCACCGACTCATCATGGACAAGGTCTACAAGGCGCGGCTGCGCATGGGTGGTCGACAAATCAAACACCTGGCCGGGCCATGACATCGACGTGGTGATGCCCATTCCGGATACCAGCCGGAGCCGCGGCCCTGCAACTGGCCGCCGGGCCTGCCTGGCCGCAAATACCGGGAAGGATTCATCAAGAAGCCGCTACATCGGCCGCACCTTTCCTGGTGCCCGGCCAGCAGGAACGCAAAAAATCGGTGCGCCAGAAGCTGAACCCCATCGGCCTGGAGTTCAAGGGCAAAAACATGCTGCTGGTCGATGATTCCATTGTCCGCGGCGCCACCTCCCGGCAGATGGTCCTCCACCTGGCCCGGGAGGCGGGGGCGGCCAAGGTTTATTTCGCCTCTCCGCGCCGCCGGTCACTTTTCCCCAACATCTACGGCATCGATATGCCCACCAGCAGCATATGCCCATGGGCCGCAGCGTGGAGGGAATCAGCGCGGCCCACTGGCTGATTTACCAGGACCTGAAGATGGTGGCCGCGGTGCAGAAAGGCAACCGGCACGTTTGACTGTTCGGTCTTTACCGGCGAATACGTCACCGGCACGTCAGCGACACGGGCTGGCCCGGCAGCGCAGCGACGCACTGAGAAGTCGAGGCAGCGCGGCGCCGACCACATCTCCGACCTGTAAGGCCTCCCCGCCCCTCTCCGTGCCCGCGCCTGGCTGAAACTGATCTTCCCAGCTGTGATGGAATTCCTTTTCTTGCGGCGCCGGAGAATCTATGATACAAAAATTTCATGGCCAGCGAGCAGGATATTTCGCCGGTTGATCACCCTGTCATGGCATTTGGAGCCGTTACGAAAACAACATGGCCATGTTATTTTTTCACAACGGCTTAGCCTGGTGCTTTTTTCTGTAAAAATTCCAGCAAAATTGACGAGCGATCTATAAATTTGATGAAAATGCTTTCGCCCATTGTCGGCTTCTCCTGAGCAGGGATCGCGTCCCTGACCAACCCGACGCAACGGCAGCAACGCCGCCATGAATCCGCCGACCTCGCCACCTGGCGGCTCGCCACCCGCCCGAGTCTCGGACCAGGAGCTGGAAGTCACCCTCTCCCGCGGCTGGTCCGCGAGCAGCCGGTCCATGAACTGGAAAAGGCCCTTTTCGAGGGGCTCACCACTTTGAGGGTGGTGGCCACGGAACTGGGGGAATGGGACACCGGGCTGCCCGCCTTTTTTGCCGGGGTGGTCGAACTGGGGGCGGAACGCGGTTTCAGCGTGGAGCAGCAGGGGCTGCCAGCCCCCGGGGTGCAGCGATTGATCACCATGGCCTTTGCCGTGCCCAAACAGGCAGGTACGGGCCGCCCCCGGCCGGCCGGGCTCGATAACGGCAGGCGAAGCCCTATTGTCCGCACCGCCGGAGATGCTGCACTTCCTCGGCGAGATCACCCTCTCTTTCGGCCGGCTGCTCGTGGCCGGGCCCGGTTCCGGCTGAGCGATCTCTGGTGGGAGATCGAGGAGGTCGGGCCGCGGGCCCTGGTCATCGTCTCGGTGATCAGCTTTCTCGTCGGGCTTATCCTTGCCTATCTCGGGGCGGACCAGCTCCGGATGGTCGGCGCCCAGATCTTCATTGCCGACCTGGTGGCCATCGGCATGGTGCGCGAGGTGGGGCGCTGATGACCGGGATCATCATCGCCGGCCGCACCGGCGCGGCCTTTGCCGCCCAGCTCGGCACCATGCAGGTCAACGAGGAGATCGACGCCTTCAAGACCCTGGGCATCTCGCCGTTGATTTTCTGGTGCTGCCCCGCATGCTGGCCCTGATGCTGATGGTGCCGCTGCTGACCCTGTACGCAGGCTTTGTCGGCATGCTGGCCGGGATGCTGGTCTCGACCACCATCTTTGATATCGGCATGTTCGAGTACTACACCGAAACCCTGCGGGCCTTGCAGCTGAAGCATTTTCTGGTGGGGCTGTCCAAGGGCAGCGTCTACGGCGCCATGGTCGCCTATGCCGGCTGCCTGCGCGGCATGCAGTGCGGCCGAAGCGCCGAGGCCGTGGGCGAGGCGGCGACCTCGGCGGTGGTGACCGGCATCCTGCTGATCACCATCTCGGCCTCGATCATGACCATCATCTTCTACCAGCTGGGGATCTGAGACGATGACCGCTCCCCCACATCGAGGTCCGCGACCTGACCATGGCCTATGGCGATTTCGTGGTCCAGCACGACCTCAATTTCGTGGTCAACAAGGGGGACATCTTTGTCATCATGGGCGGCAACGGCTGCGGCAAGACGACCCTGATGCGGGCCTTGATCGGCCTGCAGCGACCGGCCAAGGGACGGTGTTCTACGGCGGCGAGGATTTCTGGAATGTGGAGCCGGAGAGCAGGAACGGCTCAAACGCCGGCTGGGCATCATGTTCCAGGGCGGCGCCCTGTGGAGTTCGCTGACCCTGGCCGAAAACGTCGCCCTGCCGCTCAAGGAGTACACCGCGCTCTCGCCGCGCCAGATCGCCGAGATCGTCTCCTTCAAGCTGGCCCTGGTCGGCCTGGCCGGGTTTGAGGAGTTCTATCCGGCCGAGCTCAGCGGCGGCATGAAAAAACGGGCGGGTCTGGCCCGGGCCATGGCCCTTGATCCGGATATCCTGGTGATCGACGAGCCCTCCTCCGGGCTTGATCCGCTACCGCCCGTCGTCTCGACGATCTGATCCTGGAACTGCGCGACAGCCTCGGCACCACCATCGTGGTGATCACCCATGAGCTGGCCAGTACCTCGGCATCGGCACCAATTCGGTTTTTCTGGACACCGAGACCCACACCATGATCACCACCGGCAATCCCAAAGAGGCGGTTGCCTCCGGCGACCCAAGGGTGCGGCGCTATTTTCCCGGGGGGAGGGCGCGCATGAGCAGACAGGCAATCCCACGCTGATCGGCGCCTTTGTTCTCGGCGCCATGATTCTCGGGGCGGTGACCGTCCTGCTTTTGGCCGGGGGCCAGTGGTTTCAGGAACGCCGCCAGCATGTCATTGTACTTTGAAGGCGCGGCCCAGGGGCTGCAAGTCGGAGCGCCGGTGGTTTTTCTTGGGGTCAAGGTGGGC
The DNA here is from genome assembly GCA_963729825.1 of uncultured delta proteobacterium. Classification (GTDB taxonomy): domain Bacteria; phylum Desulfobacterota; class Desulfobulbia; order Desulfobulbales; family SURF-16; genus SURF-16. The sequence goes on from CAVSQR010000062.1 coordinate 155,654, forward strand.
ACGGTCAAGCGCATCCAGCTCGGGCTTGATGCGGAAAACCATCGCTTCATGGTGCCGGTCACCATCGAGGTCGAAGCCCAACATGGTCCATCCCGCCGTGGCGAACAGGTCGATCTGCGGGACCGCAACACCATCCGGCAGCTGGTGGAGCGCGGCTTGCGCGGCCAGCTCAAGATGCAGAGCCTGCTCACCGGCCAGCTCTACGTTGATCTGGATTTTCATCCCGACAAACCGGCGGTGTTCGTCGCCACCAATCCGCACGTGAGTGATGCCCTCCATTCCGACCCCGGTGCGGAACTCACCGCCAGACTGGAAAGCCTGCCCTGGAACAAATTTTTCGCCGCGGCAGAGGCCACCAGCGACTTTATCAACAATCTCCTCGCCGACCCGGCCACCCGGGAGATTCCCCGCCGGCTGGAAGCGACCCCTGGCCGGCCTGGGGCCGGTGACCCTGCCCGACTACCTCGACCGGCCGCAGATCATCTTCCGCGTTTCGGCAAACCGCCTGGAGGCCGCCGACACCCATCGCTGGGCCGAGCCCCTGAGCGCCAGCGTGGCGCGGGTGCTGGCCGAAAACCTGGCGGCGCAGCTGCCTGGCAGCCGCATCCTGAACTATCCCTGGGCAGGCGGCGAGGTTCCGGATTTTCAGGTCCGGGTGGAGGTGTTGCGCTTTGACGCCGGGCCTGGCGGTGCCGTATTTCCTCGCCAACTGGTCGATCAAGGGCAGGG
>CAVSQR010000063.1:0-30509 GCA_963729825.1 uncultured delta proteobacterium
TGACAACACCGTAGATTTCTGAGTCGTTTTGCCAAGGAAGGTCAATCCGGGCATTCTCCCTCCCCCGAGCGGAGGGAGAATGCGAAAATCACCGGTTCATCCGGTGCATTGCTTTGTTGGTAAAAATATGACATTTTCAAATGTCAAATCTAGCCCGCCCCCGGTCTGCGTCTGCGACGAGCCGGCGCAATCCATCCCTGAGCTTTTCAAAACTGGGAGAGATGTTCCTGTCCGGATTCATCAATGGACCGATCTTTTTTGCCCATTCATGCTTCACTTGCCCCGGTAATGGCCAACCGGCTTTCTTGATTGCTGCCGATCCACCCGCATGCACTGCGTCGGCAAGCAGCTCCCACGTACCACATGCGCTGTCTTGAACATACTTTCCAAGTACATCCAGTCTTGGCTCGTGGATAGGCAGCCAACAAAGCAGCCTGGTCGCCAAAATACCAGGCTTCAATTTCCTCGATAGCGAGTCTAAACAGTGTGTCAGGCGCCGGATTGCAGGCATTGGCGACCGCTTTCAGCTCGGCCAGGAATTCAACGCAGTCGCGTTTGTCGGTATCGAGCACGACTACAACGGCATCGATTCCGGGCGTCTTGCCATAACCGCGTAACAGTTTTGGCAACTGATCAAGCAGAATCCGCTTCGCGGGATCGGCCTTCGTCACCAGGCCCGGCGGAATTCGACCGATACCTTTGTAGGCATGTAATCGCCAGGTATGCGGATCGCCTTGTGGCCCCAGAAGCTGAGGCAGCAACACTTGCAGCAACTTCTCTCCCGAACTGTCCTCCACCAATATCTCAATGTGCATGTTCACCTCGCATCGAGATAGTCGCTGTACCAAAGACCACCCAGAGGCAGGCCTTCAGCCACGAGGTTTTTCACGTCTTCCAAATCAGAAACGCGACGCACGGTGGAATAGCCATTCGTGCCTTTCTCCAGAATCCACACCTCCTTGGGCGTCAGTGCATCAACAAAGTACGGCTGATGCGTGGTCACAAAAATCTGCGGGGCATTCTTCTTGCCGGTGGCATGAGAACGGAACTCCTGGGCCAATGCCTCCAACAGCTTGTGATAGAGGCCGTTTTCCGGCTCTTCAATGCAAATGAACGGTGGTGGGGCCGGGTCTTCCAGCAACAACAGGTAGGCGAACACTTTTAGCGTGCCGTCAGACATTTGCTGAGCGAAGAATGGGTCGCCAAAAGCGCCGTCGTTGAAGCGCAGCAACACGCGTTTGTCCTGAGTCTCCTGCGTGTCGATACTGGCAATTCCAGGAATCTTGGACGCAATACGTTCGAGGATGGCTTTAAATCGCGCTTTGTGCTCGCGCTCCATGAATTGTACTACGTTGCCGATGTTGTCGCCGTGGATGTTCAAATGCCGCTGTGGGCCGGCACTCGGCAGACTGCGCGCCGCATCCGGGTAAAAGTAGGATAAATACCAGCTTTTGAGGAAGTCGCGAAAGCGCTTGATACGCGGATGTTCCTTGAGCGTACCTAGAGTGGCGATACCGAGTTGCCGGGTATCGGTCAGTTCCACTGGCGTCTGGGCGCGATCCTCCTCACCTTCGACCTCTACCGCTTCTTCACCTGCCCAGACCGTGCCTTTACCGTGGTGCAGCCGTAGGAATGGATAAGGCCGACCGTGTTTCTGGCCTTTGCGACGTTGCTTGAGCACTTCGGATTCGACAAAAGGCCGACCCGAGGTATCCAGGGCGATCGCCAATTCGTAGGTGATCGGCCGCTCATTGGGCGCTTCGCGGTAATAGATTTCAAAGCGGATGGGTTCATTCACTCCCATCGAACGCAGGCGATCAAAGCCGCCGCGTTGCTTCATGTCGCAGGCACTTTCCACATCGACAGACAAACAATCCGCCACGAATCCGAAGGCATCGAACAAGGTGCTCTTGCCCACACCGTTCTTGCCAATCACCACGGTGAAAGGCGTCAATGGCTCTCCGGCTTGCTGGCTGGAAAGTTTGCCCAGCGTCACATCGTACAGTGCACGATAGTGCTGTACTCGAAATCCTTCGATGACAGCCATTTATTTCTCCTTAATGCTGACTAGCGGTCAACCAGTTATTATATGGACGGATAATCTTAACACAGATTTTTTTGCCCGGCCAATACGGAAAAATAACTTGACGCTAACTATAAGGTTTCATTATATTTAATAAATGACTATACGCAATTCATGAAATATCCAATTTGCAACGACTACTATGCGGTCCACGGATTAGTCACTGTCGATTTGCGGCCATATGCCGGCCCCCGTATGGGCGGCAGGCAGGCGAAGATTTTCATGGGCAACTGTAATTTTCGTCAGATCTGCAAAACTTGAGGTTATTTCTGAGCATACGTTCAGACAACCTGATCTCGGCAGATTAAACGTTGGTACCAAAACACAAACCTTCAGGCTACAAGGTCTTCCACTCCATCTTGGAAAACGGCCCGCACTTCAAGATGACCGCCAAGGGCCTCAACATAGCGCTGCAGCGCGCCCAGAGTTATGTTAGGGCGCCTTTCAAGCTCAGAAAGAGCAGACTGTGACAGCCCCATTGAAGCGGCAAGCTCTTTTTGCGTGATATTATGGGATTTACGAACCTGCTGGAGGCGGAGCGCGGCAACTTTTTCCTGTGCTTTCCGGCGTACCTCATCTCTCTGTTCAGGGGAAAATTTCTCCTGCATGATTTGGTTGAGTGTTTTCATGACTGCCCCTTATGTTTCCTTTAGATTTTGAAGATATTGTGCAAAAAGTTCATCAGCTTCAGCGACTAACCGTTTATAAAATTTTGCTTGATCCTTCCCTTTTTTATCGCCACCATTAAGAATCACTGCCTGCCGCTCGGTGTCAAAGGCAAAAAGGCTCCTATACACATGCCCGGAAACTTTGGTTCGCAATTCCTTCATATTGGAAAACCGTGATCCTTTTACCTGATCAACATAAGGACGGCCAAGCGAGGGTCCTATTTGGGCCAATACTTGAAGATCAGTAGCGATGGCTATCTTCTCCTTCTCGAGAAGTTTATCAAACCATGCCTCATACGCTTCAGTGAAAATAATGGTCCAGTCCATATTTAAAAATATAGCATATATACGATATTCATACAAGTCAAAGGGCTAATTTTTTCAAGGTCGAAGTCTACGCCGAGGGTTTATGCAGTTCCCGGAGATTGGTCCGTTGGCCCCGACTTCATCACGAATCGACCCTCGGCATTGCCTGCCGCAAGGCCGAGGCAGACCTCTAGTCTGAGCGCACCCCCCTTTAGACACTACAAAACAAAAAAGCCAGCGTTTCCGCTGGCTTCATGCACGTTGCCGGACATTGCCGGACGCCATGTCTTAACTAGGAGCGGTAATCGGCGTTGATCCTGATGTAATCCAAGGACAGATCACAGGTATAGACTTTGGCCTCGGACTGCCCGGTTTTGAGGTCGATGACCACGGCAAAGGCCTGCTGTTTCAAGACGCCGGTGGCCAGCTTTTCCTGTTCAGGTCCCAGGCCGAGGCCATCGCGGACCATCATTACCTCGTCAAAGGAGATATCCACCCGGTCCGGGTCAACGTCAATGCCGGCACGGCCGAGAGCGGCAATGATCCGTCCCCAGTTGGCATCCTCGCCAAAGAAGGCGGTTTTCACCAGACTGGAATTGGCCACGGTGCGGGCGGCCTGATCAGCCTCCTGCCGACTTGCGGCCCCCTTGACATGCACGGTGATGAACTTGGTGGCCCCTTCGCCGTCTTTAACGATCTGCAGGGCCAGATCCAGGCAGAGATCATCGAGACACTGCCGGAAAAGTCTGCCGTCCGCGGCATCAAGGCTGCAGATTTCGGCATTGCCGGCCTTGCCGTTGGCCAGCAGCAGCACGGTGTCATTGGTGCTGGTATCGCCGTCCACGGTCACGGCGTTAAAGGATTGCGCCACACTCTGCCGCAGCATCTGCTGCAGCACCGAGGCATGCACCGCCGCATCGGTGACGATGAAGCTGAGCATGGTGGCCATGTTGGGCATGATCATGCCGGACCCCTTGGCCAGGCCGAGGATGGTGATCTTTTTACCGGAGAGTTCCACCTCGCGCCGGGCGGTCTTGGGCACCGTGTCGGTGGTCATCATGGCCCGGGCCACATCGCTGAAACCATCCTTGCGTAGAGACTCAGCCAGGGGCGGCATGCAGTTGCTGAAAATGGCCAGGTCGAGCTGCTGGCCGATGACCCCGGTGGAGGCGACCAGCACCAGATCATCGGCCAGGCCCAGTTGGGCGGCCACCAGACGCGAGGTGCCCAGGGCCAGTTCCATGCCCGGCTTGCCGGTGCAGGCATTGGCAATGCCGCTGTTGACGATGATGGCCTGGGCCTTGCCGTCCCGCAGATATTCCATGTCCAGCAGCACCGGGGCCGCCTTCACCTTGCTGGTGGTGAAAACCCCGGCCGCCGCCGCCGGGACCTCTGAATAGATCAGGGCCACATCCAGCCTGTCCTTGCCCCGGATGCCCGCCTTTACCGCTGCCGCCTTGAAACCTGGAACAGTGAGTGTTTTGTTCATTTGGGTTGCTTGGGTTTATTGGGTTTATTGGGTTGCTTGGGTTGCTTGGGTTTATTGAGTTTATTGGGTTTATTGGGTTTTACGTTTTTCAAACTGCATTCCGATATCCAAAACCCGCATTTGAATAATCCTCAATGGCCAGCCTTCCCCTTCTGCCTTGCGTCTTCTGTCTTCTGTTTTCTGACTCCTGACTCCTGTCACCTACTCCGTCTCGCCGCAGCACTTCTTGTATTTTTTGCCGCTGCCGCAGGGGCAGGGAGCATTGCGTCCCACCTTCTGGGCCTGCCGCTGGGGCTGCTTCTTTTTCTCCGCCGGCTGCAGCTCGTCGCTGCGCTGCATTTCCATCTCCTGCTGCTGGCGGCGGCGCTCCGCTTCAAGCTCCTCCACCTCTTCGGATCTGGCCAGCTGGATGCGGAGCAGGGTGGAGACCGTTTTCTCCTTCACCCGCTGCATCAGCTCGGTGAACATCTTGTACCCTTCCTTCTTGTACTCATCCAGCGGGTTCTTCTGACCATAGCCGCGCAGGCCGATCCCCTCTTTCAGGTGGTCCATGCTCAGCAGATGATCCTTCCAGAAGGTGTCGACAATCTGCAGGAGAATCACCCGCTCCAGATGGCGCATGTTCGCCTCGCCCACCTCCTGCTCCTTGGCGGCATAGGCAGCCCTGGCGATCTGCAGCAGCTTCTCTTCAAAGGCTGCGGCCTTCAGGCCCGCCCGCTCGCTCTCTTCCCAGTGCATCACCACGCCTGTGGTGGCCAGCACCCGCTCATGGATCAGATCCCATTCCCATTCTTCGGAAGGGAACTTCTCGTCGCAGAGTTCCCGGGTGACGTCGGCGCACAGATCAACCAGCATATCATCAATGATGCTTTTCACATTGTCGCTGCCCAGCACCTCGCGCCGCTGCTTATAGATGACCCCGCGCTGCATGTTCATGACATCATCGTATTCCAGCAGATGCTTTCTGATGTCGAAGTTATGGCCTTCCACCTTGCGCTGGGCGTTTTCAATGGCCTTGGAGATCATATTGTGCTCAATGGGCTCATCCTCTTCCATGCCCAGTTTGTCCATGATGCCGGCAATGCGGTCGGACCCGAAGATGCGCAGCAGGTCATCCTCCAGGGAGAGATAGAAACGGGAGGAGCCGGGGTCGCCCTGGCGGCCGGAGCGGCCCCTGAGCTGATTGTCGATACGGCGGGACTCATGCCGGCCGGTGCCGAGAATATGCAGGCCCCCCAGATCAGCCACGCCTTCCGCCAGCTTGATGTCCGTACCGCGTCCGGCCATGTTGGTGGCAATGGTCACCCTGCCCTTGTGGCCCGCCTCGGCAATGATCACGGCCTCCTGGGCATGATGCTTGGCATTGAGCACCGAATGGGGCACCCCCTCTTTTTTCAGCATCTCGGACAGCATCTCGGAAATTTCAATGTTGACCGTGCCGACCAGCACGGGCTGGCCCTTGGTATGGAGCGCCTTGATTTCCGCAACCACGGCCCGGAATTTGGCCTTGGCGTTTTTGTAGATGACATCGGCATAATCAATCCTGATCATATCCTGGTGGGTGGGAATGACCGTAACTTCAAGATTATAGATCTTCTTGAACTCCGCCGCCTCGGTGTCCGCCGTGCCGGTCATGCCGGCCAGTTTCTCATACATGCGGAAATAGTTCTGGAAGGTGATGGAGGCCAGGGTCTGGTTTTCCTGCTCGATCTTGACCCCCTCCTTGGCCTCCAGGGCCTGATGCAGCCCGTCGCTGTAACGCCGGCCCGGCATGGTGCGGCCGGTAAACTCATCGACAATGACCACCTCGCCATCCTGCACCAGGTAATCAATATCCCGGGTGAACAGATGATGGGCCTTCAGGCCCTGGTTGAGGTGATGCAGCAGTTCGATATTTTTCGGGTCATAGAGATTTTCCACGTTCAGCAGTTTTTCCCCCAGGGCAACACCTTCCTCGGTGGTGGCCAGGGACCTGGCCTTCTCATCAACCTCGTAATGCTCATCTTTCTTGAACTGGGGAATGATCTTGTTCACGTGATGGTAAAGTTCCGTCGACATCTCGGACGGACCGGAGATGATCAGCGGCGTCCGGGCCTCGTCGATGAGAATACTGTCCACCTCGTCCACAATGGCGAAAAAATGCTTGCGCTGGCAGTAATCCTCCAGCCTGAACTTCATGTTGTCCCGCAGGTAGTCAAAACCGAACTCATTGTTGGTGCCGTAGGTGACATCCGCGGCGTAAGCAGCCCTGCGCTCTTCATCATCCAGGCTGTGCAGGATGGTGCCGGTGGAAAGGCCGAGAAAATTGTAGATGCCGCCCATCCATTCGCTGTCGCGCCGGGCCAGGTAATCATTGACCGTGACCACATGCACGCCCTTGCCGGCCAGGGCATTGAGATAAACCGGCAGGGTGGCCACCAGGGTCTTGCCCTCACCGGTCTTCATCTCGGCGATTTTGCCCTGATGCAGAATAATGCCGCCGACCAGCTGCACGTCGTAGGGCCGCAACCCCAGCACCCGCACCGCCCCCTCCCGGGCCACGGCAAAGGCTTCGACCAGCAGATCATCAAGGGTTTCCCCCTTTTCCAGCCTGCCTTTAAACTCCACGGTTTTGGCGGCCAGGGCGGCATCGTCCAACTTCTGCATCTCCGGCTCGAGTTTGTTTATGCGATCCACCAGAGGTTGAATCTTCTTCAACACCCGATCGTTTCTGCTGCCAAAAAACTTTGTCAGAACCTGTCCAATCATGAAAACTCCTTATCCCTGCTTCTGCCAGATCATTGCTTCTTCGTTGCAGTCCGGAAATTTGGGGCAATTGATGCAGTCGCTCCAAACTTTATGGGGCAGTTCTTTTTTATCGATAGAGGTAAAGCCGAGGCTTGCAAAAAATCCCGGCTGATAGGTCAAGGTGAACACCCGGCGGATGCCGAAGGCCTCCGCTTCGGCCAGACAGGCGGCAACCAGCCGGGAACCGATGCCCTGCCGCTGGAAATCTTCGTCAACCGCCAGGGAACGTATTTCCGCCAGATCCTCCCAGAGGATATGCAGGGCGCCCACCCCGACTATTCGCTCACCCTCGCCCCGCGGCTCCACGAATACGTGGAAATCACGCAGCTGATCATAGAGAGAGCTGAACGATCTCGCCAGGAGCAAACCTTGGTTGGAAAAATGCTGCAGCAGATTATAAATCGCCTTCACATCCTCCATGCGGGCATTACGGATCATATACTGGTGTATCCTTTCTCTTTCATCTGCCGCCCGGTCGCGGCATCATGCCACCAGGCGGCAAATCGTTAACAAATGAATCAGACAACCGGAAATACTTTATTGTTCAGCCGGGGCTGCAGAAACTTTGGCGGCCGGCAGCAGGGTGACATAGGCCCGCACCTCTTCTTCGCTCTCCAGGCTGGCGGCGACCTCATTGGCCTCCGCCAGCTTCTCGAATCTGCCGATAAAGACCCTGAAGGCATCGGCACCCTCCTCGGGCGGCAGGAAAAAGGCCTCCTGCCCCTTGGCCTGCCAGCCCAATACATCACGCTCGCGCCTTTTTTTTATCGCGGAATGAACCAACCTGCAATGAAAAGAATGACGGCTCACCCTGCCCTTCCGGGCTTGCCCCGTTTGCCCCGGGCACATCCCTGGCCGGCCCTGCCGCATCAAGCTGCACGTCCGGCGTGGGAACAAATCCTTCCTGCACCGTGGCTTTGCCCTGTTGCACCGTGGCTTTACCCTGCTGCCACAGTTCCGCGGCCATTCTGGTCAGCATATCCGGGCCTTTGCCCGGCTTGGACGGCAGCAGCACGGTCTGGCCGCTCCACACCCCCAGCAGAAACATCCACAGGAAAATGCAGAAGCAGACCACCCCCACCCCCAGCAGGCCGACGATGCCCAGCTCAATGCGGAAGGCAAACAACCTTTTTTTCTGTCTTTTAACCGCCATGCCTTACATCTGCTCGGGAGCACTCATACCCAGCAGGGTCAAGCCGTTATGAAAAACAATGCGCAGCCCTGCACAGAACCAGAGACGGGCCCGGGAAAGCTCCGCATCGTCGGAAATGATCTTGTGCCGGTTATAGTAGCTGTGAAAAAGGCCGGCCAGCTCCTGCAGATAATAGACGATCTTATGCGGGGCCAATTCTTTTGCCGAGTCAAGCACCAGGCCCGGGTAGGCGGCGATTGCCTTGAAAATTTTCTGCTCTTCCGGCGCGGTCAGCAGGGCAAGGGGTGCGGTGGCCAGCTCGCCCCTGTGCCGCGCCCTTCTCCATGGCCTGCCGGTCGATACTGGCCAGCCGGGCATGGGCGTACTGCACATAATAGACCGGGTTTTCCTGGCTCTGTTTCTTGGCCAGTTCCAGATCAAATTCCAGCTGGCTGTCCGCCTTGCGCATGAGAAAAAAGAAGCGGGTCGCGTCAGCCCCCACCTCATCAAGCAGTTCATCCACGGTGACGAAGTTGGCCTTGCGGGTGGACATTTTCACCTGCTGCCCGTCCCGCATCAGGGTGACAAACTGGTGCAGAATGACCGTCACCTTGGAATCATCATAGCCGAGGGCCCGGACCCCGGCCAGCACATCCGGCACCGTGGCGATATGATCCGAGCCGAAGATATCCACCAGCCAGTCATAGCCGCGCCGGAATTTCTCCCGGTGATAGGCGATGTCGGGCAGCCTATAGGTGGGCTCGCCGGTGCTTTTGATGATCACCCGGTCCTTATCATGGCCGAACTCGGTGGTCTTGAACCAGACCGCGCCGTCCTGTTCATAAACCAATCCCCGCTCCCGCAGGGAGGCGACCACATCGTCAACCAGACCGTTTTCATACAGGGTGTGTTCATTATAGTAGCTGTCAAAGGCCACGTCGAACCGCGTCAAGGTCTGGTTGATGTCCACAAAGATCGCCCGTTCCGCCGCCTCCTTGAAAGGGGTGACATCAGCAACATCTTTTAGGGAATCACCATATTTGTCCACAAGTCCCCGGGCAATGTCAAGAATATACTCACCCTGATAGCCGTCTTCCGGAAACTCGCGGGGCAGACCGAGCAGTTCCAGATAGCGCGCCCTGGTCGATTCACCCAGCACCCGCATCTGCCGGCCGGCATCGTTATAATAATATTCCCGGTCCACGTCATAACCGCTGGCGGCCAGCAGCCGGGCAATGGCGTCGCCCAGGGCCGCCTGACGGCCATGGCCCACGCTTAAAGGTCCGGTGGGGTTGGCGCTGACAAATTCCACCAGCACCCGCTGGCCGTTTTTCCCGGCTGCCCGGCCGTAGGCTTCCCCCTGGCCCAGCACCTCCGGGATGACGGACTGCCAGACCGATTCCTTGATGAAAAAGTTGACAAAGCCGGGACCGGCCACCTCGACTTTGCTGAACAGGGTGTTTTCCCGGGCCAGCAAATTTACCAGCTGCTCGGCAATCTGGCGGGGATTGATTTTTTTGCCGGTGGCCTTTTTTTCACAGCCGGCAATGACCATGGCCGCATTGGTGGCAAAATCCCCCTGGCCCTCAAATTTAGGATCCTCCACCGCATAGCTGCTCTGGGCCGCATCAGACCACAGACCCTGTTTAATGCCTAGCTGGAAGCACTCATCAAGAAATTTTTTTATACGTGATTTTATCATATGGCTATTTAGGTTGTTTAGTCTGTAGTCTGTTAGACTGCCGTGCATGATTATTCCTTCCATCCACCTGAACACCTGCAGACTATCCGCCTGGGCGGGCGGTTATTTTTTTTCCGCCAGATAGACCCGACTGTTGCTGTTACCGAAAAGACAGAGAACCTCGTAATTGATGGTGCCCATCCAGCCTGCCACCTCTTCGGCGCTGATCCGCCCTCCCTGCTGCGCACCCATCAGGGTCACTTCATCACCGGCACAGACGCCGGGGATATCCGTCACATCGATCATGGTGACGTTCATGCATATCCTGCCGCGCTGGGGAGCCCGCTGGCCCCTGACCAGCACCTCCGCCCGGTTGGACAGGGCCCGCAGATAACCGTCATTGTAACCCACCGGCAGGACCGCCAGCCTGCTCGGCCGGCTGGTGACAAAGGTATAGCCGTAACTGACGCCGGTACCGGCCGGCACCTCTTTCACCTGGATGATCCTGCTCTTAAAGGACATCACCGGCTGCAGCACATCCTTGCCGGCCCAGTCACCATCCCCGGCGTAACAGCCATAAAGGGCAATGCCCGGCCGCACCATATCCCAGTGCACATCCGGGTAACGAAGCAGGGCGGCGGAATTGGCGATATGGGCGGCGGCTCCGCTCCCCGCAGCCGAACCGGCCCGCTTGAGAACCTCGGCAAAAAGTCTGTTCTGCTCCCGGCAGGGCTCGCTGTCAGGGATATCGGCCAGGGGAAAATGGCTCATCACCCCGGCAAGATAAACGCCCTTTTGTTCCTGCAGCGAGGAAACAAAACCGGCAACCTCTGCCGGCAGGATGCCCAGCCGGCCCATGCCGGTATCCACCTTGAGATGGACACCGAGGCGGCTGCCGGCTGCACAGGCAAAACGGGAGATTTCCTTCACCTGCTCCAGGTCAAAGACCACCGGCTGCAACCCGTGCTGCGCCACCTCAGGCAGAGAGTCTCCGTCCGCCCCGAGAAAGACCACGATGTCTCCGCTGATGCCGGCCTGCCGCAGCATCACCCCTTCATGCACCTCAGCCACGCCGAAGGCTCTCACCCCCTGCTGGTGCAGGGTGCGGGCCACCGGGATCATGCCATGGCCATAGGCGTCTGATTTCACCACGGCCAGCATCCTGGTCCCGGCGCCGAGCAGATGCTGCAGAACCAGGCAGTTATACCGCAGGGCGTCAAGGTCAATCTCGACCCAATGGGAGTTCATGTCTTGCGTACCCAGGCCTGCCAGATGACCCGGCTGGCCACCAGCAGCCCCCAGCCCACGGCGGTTATGACAAAGCCGTATATGTGGTGGGCAAGGTGGGAGGTCCGCAGAAACCGGCCCAGGAAAATCATGGCCAGGATCACTCCCCAGGCCTTAAAAGAAAAGACGCCCCCCAGGCAGGAATTGTCCCCGCGCAGAAGAATCCGGCTGATATTCTTGCGGGCGCTCTTTTCAAAAATCAGCAACCCCTTGGCCGTTCCCACGGCCAGCGCCAACCCCAGCATCACGTAGTGGTCTCCTTCGGCAAGCAGCCTGCCGCCGCGCACAAGCAGAAAAATGCCGACCACCGACCAGAAAAGAGCGCCGGCAAGCAAAAGAGTTTTGCGGGATACGGAGGGTTTGAATTGAGTGAGCACGTACGTGGACTTTGTTATAATCCGTTTTTACGGGCAGAGGCACAAAAAAAGATAGGCCTACCTTCTTGGGTAAGAAGACAGGCCTAATCAACCGGAAGGATATTCTGCAAAACTTACATCATACCTCGGTTACGGTGATGGCGCCTTCAGGACATACCTCGACGCAGGTCTCGCAGCCAAGACATTCGTCAGCGTTAACCGCCTCAGCCTTGCCGTCTACAATCTCGTAAACCTGAGCAGGGCAGGCGTTTACACACTCTTCATCACCAACGCATTTGTCTTTATCCACAACTATTTCCCACATAATATTACCTCCTCTTTAGAAGAAAAATTCTTTTGGGCGAAATCACTCAAACCCAGCGCTAGCCAACTTAATTTTTTTCGTTAGATGCAATAAATCTGCATAAATTTGTAATTCCAATAAATCATAGCCCTCTATTTGTCAACACAATTTTTAAGCGATTGACCTTCCCGTCCCAATATTTTAAAGAGTACTGAAATCGTTTAATTTCTGCTTATTTAGCTAGGCAATCCTTTTTCCCAGGCAACGGAGCACCCATGAAAGATAAAAAACAAGGCAAGCAACAAAAGATTTCACCGAAACTCGCAGCCCAGAAATCCGAAGAGGCAATGATCGCCGGCATCATTGAGGGCAGTCCCGACGGTATCGGCGTGGCGGTTATCAGACTTGATTGCGGCTGCCGCAAGATGGCGGCAGTGGACAAAAACGGCGACCCGGCAAGCAAGGTCATTATTTACCGCGACCAGGCGGAATCCATCTGTGATCAATGCAAAGCGGACAACGGCGCTTACATCCGGGTGAAGGAGGAGTTTATTCACTGGGTCGAGCCGGCCCCGGACGAGGCGACGAAGCAGATGATCACGAGCAAGGTGCTGGGAACAAAAGCAACCCATTGACGGCTGTCAGGTGACTTCCCGACGCCCTGGCATCCCGGCAACTTGGAAACAGCCGGCAAGACAGCTTCCGCGTCGCCTGTCGGCATCAGGCGAACGTTCTATCGGCAAATTGGCTCTCATTGCACCGGTATCTCCCTGCGGGGGCCTTTATTGAAAAAAATGCTCGAAAAAATTCGCGGTATGATGATATACAGGGACGATGAACTTACATAACAGATCCCACGCGAGGAGGATGTATCATAATGAAAAATAAAATCACCAGATTTTATTGTATGGCGGCCTGCATTATTGTGGCAGTATTTGCGGCAGGGGTGGCCCAGGGCGTTGCCCCTTCGCCCATGGACATCATGAAAGGGGTGGTGGAAGAGGTCTTCCACACCCTGCATGCGTATCCTGTTGACGGCCCCCCTGAGAACTTAACCAAGAGAAGGGAGGCAATCAAAAAAATCATCGACAGCCATTTCGACGCCCGGGAAATGTCACAACGGGCCCTCGGCAAATACTGGAAAGAGATTTCCGATGACAAGCGGCAGGAGTTCACCAAACTCTTTTACTGGCGGCTCTACAATTTTTACGTCATGCGGCTTGAGAACTATTCCGACGAAAAGGTGATCTACAACAAGGAACTGACCAAAGGCAACGTGGCAGCCGTCTACACCCAGGTGAGCAGCAAGAAGTACCCGGAGTTCGACATCGAGTACCGGCTCAGAGCAGCAGGGTGATGACTGGAAAATCTATGATGTGGTTATCGAAGGGGTGAGCCTGGTGGCCAATTACCGGAGCCAGTTCAACAGTTTCTTGAGCAAAAAATCAATTGATGAACTGTTGAAGGCCCTGCGCGAGAAAACCCCGGAGGATTCTCTGCAGTAAATCCATGAGCACCCGCCCTGGCCGAATCAGCTGCAGCAACACCGGCGAACCTGGAATTCAGGAGTCAGGAATTCAGAATCCAGACTAGTTGATTTTATTACGTATTATTCTGGCTCCTGACTCCTGGATGCTGAATTCTTGCATTATCGCAACTCAGCAGGTTAATTTCATTATAATGCAAACATGATGGAGATGCCCACTGAGCAGCAGAACAGGGTGATCAGAGAAAAAAAGACGATGAGAAACCCTTTGCCGGAGGTGCCGTATCTCGCCACTTTCGGGCTGTGCATGGTCACCGCCACCGCATTGACATAAAAGGTCAGCACGGAAAATGTCCATAACGAGAGCAGCAGGATAATGGCATTTTCATGGCCCGGCTCATTGAGCCAGTCATTGCAGAAATAGACCGTGGCCCCAAAAATAATAACCGTCACCAGGCAAATGAGCCAGAGATACACCCGCTTTTCGTAGAGCCAGAAAATCATCTTTTTCATAATTGCCGCAATTTGTTATCGGATGTCCGAAACATATCCCTTTCTCGTTTTTATCTGTCGTGCAGATGAACCGAAGCTGCCGGGCAAAGCCTGCACACCATCGGCGCAATAAAACAAATCAACAAGTTGCAGGCCGCCGGCTGGCGGTCAAACAGCTTTCGAAAGATCGGCAAAATCAGGCCAGTCAATATTTTTCCACCACAACTTTTTCCCCTGCCAATATTGCAGAGACTGAATGGCCCCATTGATCACCGAATGGAGCGGATCAACGCCGACCCTGACATCGAGATTGGTTCTTGCCGCAATCAACCGGTCGATCCCCCTGATGCAAGCCCCGCCGCCTGTCAGACAAATTCCCGACTCCGCTATTTCACCGGCAACCCGGTCGGGAAGTTTCCGCAGACCTGAATCGATCATTCTCAGAATTTTATCAGCTACCGGCTCCAGGGCGCTTATTATTTCCCGGTGATCGACTGCAATTCTCACTTCACACCTTTTCATGATATGTACGCCGGCAACGGTAATGGGTTTACCGGGATGGCTCGGCGGCTGAGACAAGGAGGCGATTTCATGGGTCAACCGCTCAACCTCCGCCGGGTACAGGCAGACCTTGTGCCGGGCGATGATCGCGGTGCGCACTGCTTTCTGCAGGTCAGCGCAGGCCGTGCGCACCGCGGCGGCAAAGACAAGGCGGCCATCGCGGATGACCGCCATGTCAGTAACTCCCTCGCCGATATCAATAAGCACCTGGGCGTATGGCAGAGTCACATCGATGCCAGCGCCGATGGCCGCAGCCCAGACCTCAGGAATTATGGCCACCTGGGAGACGCCGGCATGCAGAACCGCCTCGGCAAGAAGTTTACGTTCTTTTTCGGAACTGTCGGTAGGGGCGCAAGCCAGGGATACCGGTTGCCGCAACCCTTGACGGGTGCGCTTCACCAGCGGTTTCAATAAGGAAATCGCATTATGAATATCAACAATGACCCCGCCGCGCAGGGGCATGGACACCAGTTTGCTGTTGAGATAGGTGATGTATTTGTCTGGACCAGGCGCTGTTGTATCTTGTTGGGTATGGCGGATCAATGAAGGTTCTTCGGTGATTTGCCCAAAATCGGAGGAAGAGATGCGGGTGTTGGCGGTGCCGAGATCAATAGCGATATTCGGCCTTATCATTATTTTTTTTAATCTTGCGAACATAACTTTCCCCTGCTCCCGGCAAACTCCCGGGCCTTTGCCGCCAGAGCCGGCGCCCACTGCGGGGTGCCGACCGCGTGCACATGGGTATAGAGGGCCAAGACGTTTTTATGGATAAGGCCGTCCCGGCCGTCGATGAACCCCACCCCCCGCTTCATGTCAAAACCAAGCACATCCGAGTGGCCGGGCCAGGCCGCCACCCTGCTGTAACGGAACTCATGGCCCTTGATCTGCACCCCCGGCTCATAAAACGGGTTACCCGGCCGGGCCTCAAGTACCGAATAGCCATGGGCCTGGGGCTTCTTCTCCAGGGTGAAATGCACCGGAAAAAGCCCCACCAGGGGATAATCCTCCCCTTCCAGGGTTATTTTCTCGCCCAGATAGATGAGCCCGCCGCATTCCGCGTAAATGGGCAGACCCTCTTCGGCCCGCTGCCTGATGGACTGCCGGAAGGACACATTGTCGGCCAGCAGCCGGGCGCTGGTTTCCGGAAATCCGCCGCCGATGTACAGGGCGTCTATATCCGGCAGTTCCTCCTCCACCATGGAATTGATTTCAACCAGCTCCGCCCCGCACCTCTCCAAGGCCAGCAGGTTTTCCGGATAATAAAACTGAAAGGCGGCATCGCGGATGACGCCGATCCGCACCGCCTTGCCGCCGGAGCTGACGCTGTTTTGCTGCCGGGCCGCCATAACCGGAGTCGCCATCAACGGCTCCACCTCCGCCAGACTGACGCTTTTTTCAATGGTTTCCGCCAAGAGCTGCAGCGCCTCCGCAGAACCGTCATACTCCTGGAAAGGGGTCACCCCCAGATGCCGCATGGGGAAGATGTCCTTTTTCATGCGGCGGATGGCGCCCACCACCGGGATGCCCGTATATTTTTCCACCGCTTCCCGGACGATCTGCTCATGCCGGGAGCTGCCGATGCGATTGAGCACGACCCCGGCGATGTTGACCTTGGGGTCAAGCAGCTTGCAGCCGAGCACCAGGGCGGCCACGGTGCGGGTGGTCTTGGTGCAGTCGACCACCAGCAGCACGGGCAGGCCGAGTCGGCAGGCAAGTTCCGCCGTGCTGTAGGTGCCGCTGGCGTCAACCCCGTCATAGAGACCGCGGTTGCCTTCGACAATGACAAAATCATTATCAGCGGCATGTTCGGCAAAGGAGGCGAGCATGGCCTGCTCGTCCATCAGATACGGATCAAGATTAAAACAGGGCTGCCCGGCGGCAAGGCTGAGCCAGCCGGCATCAATATAGTCCGGCCCCTTTTTAAAAGGGACCACCTTGTGCCCCATCCCGGCAAGCAGGGCCACGAGCCCCACCGACACCACACTCTTGCCTGATCCTCCTCCGAGACCGGCAACGACCAGTCCCCGGGGATGCCCTGTTTTATTGTTCACTTACTCGACTCCGATTTCCCATGGCAATATTCATTAATTTTAAACGCTGTTCGTTCTCGTTTCATGCCACTGAAAAAACACAAAGTCAAGGGCGCAATAAAATAGGCACAAATCTTTTCCCTTATTTCCTCATTCACTTGAAATTCTTTACATTCATGGTTAAATTCAGCAAACGTCAAAAATGACAATACAGGCCACACCCCCTGGCGCACAATCGCCGCGGATCAACGTTTGTCCCTCTTTTCGGATGTTGTTCCGCCGCGCGGTTTCGCACAAAAAATTAATGACCATAAGGATTTCCCCATGTCCGACAAGCAATTTAATGAAGACCTCTCCAAGGTAATAGCGGAGATGGAGCAGAAATGCACAGAACATCCCGATTCCATTATGGCCCATCATCATCTCGCCCTTGTTTACCGCAAAGCCGGGCGGCACAATGATGCCATCAGGGAACTGAAAAGATGCCTGGAAATCGATGAACAGTCGGCTGAAGCCTACATCAATCTCGGCGGTGTCTACTTCGAACTCGGCAAACTCGACGAAGCCCTCCAGGCCAACAAAATGGCCCTTCTCCATGCCCCGAATCCGGCCCAGGCCCATACCAATATCGGTCTCATCATGCAGCAGAGGGGTGAACAGGAGAAGGCCATCGATGCTTACACCAAGGCAACGCACCACGATCCGAAACTGGCCTTTGCCTGGGTGAATCTCGCCACAGCGCAGATCATGGAAGGCAACTTTGCTGAAGCACTGACAGCCGCCAAAAAAGCGGTTGAACTGGAGCCGAACTTTCCCATGGCCCACAACAATCTTGCCGTCGCCTATTACTACTCCAAGGATTTCCAGGCGGCCAAGAACGCCATTGCCGAGGCCTCCAGACTCGGATATCCGGTGGATCCCAATTTCATCAAAGCAGTTAATGAAGAAGCTTAAGTCATGGCTAACAAACCTTTGATTAAAGTCAGACCCTGGTGCCCGTTCTGCGGTCAGGATGTCGGTGAGCCCCGGGAACCGGTGCAACGGAAGATGAACGAGTTCAAAGTCGGCACCTGCCAATGCGGTGCGGTCTACACCTCCGACCCCACCGGCTTTAATGTGGGTTCAGCCATGGTGGAATGCCTGGTTTATGCCTGCGACGACAATTGGGATTTTGCCTGGGAACTGACGGCGGATGATGATTATCTCACCAGCCTCATCGAGAATTACGACGAGCAGACCCACCAGATTTATGAATTAAAGAACGTTGACGGCCGCAAGATATCGGGTGTGCTCTACTTTGTCCGCCTCACCCGGGACTTTGCCGAACTTTCAAAAAATCTGAAAGATCACCGGCAGAAGACCGATGAAGAGCTGCTCAAACCCGCGGCAAAATTCGTTATTCCGCCAATGGAGCCGGCCAGAGACCCCAAACGGAAGAAGAAAAAGGCGGATAAGGCGGAAATACAGCAACTTACTTTTGCCGGTGACATTGATGCCCTGGTTGATTTTTGTTTTGACGACGCCAAAACCATCCGCTTCATGCAGCGACTGCTCTATGATCCGGACGAAAACAAGCGCTGGTTCGCTGCCCATGTGATCGGACAGGTTTGCGCCAGGTTGGCGACCAGGCAACCCGGCACGGTCAGCGATCTGCTTGCACAGAATGTTTGAATCGTGCTCGGATTCAGCCTCCACCCACTGGGGACTGCTGGAGACAATCGGTTCCATTATTGCCGCGAGGCCTGACATCTTCGGCGGCTTTGCCCGGCATTTGCTCATGTACCGCGATGTCCCCACGAGCAGAGTACAGGTTCTCTGGGCCATGGGCACCATTGCTGAAAAAAACCCGGAAGTTGTGCGAAACACCCCTATCTACAGCGTTTTCCCTTATGTGAATAACCCTGAACCTGTTACCAGAGCACATGCAATCCGTCTTTTAGGCCGCATCAAGGCCCAGGAACTGCAGAAAGAGATAGAAAAACAGGTTGATGACCAGGAGGAAGTTACTATTTATGAA
The DNA here is from genome assembly GCA_963729825.1 of uncultured delta proteobacterium. Taxonomy (GTDB): domain Bacteria; phylum Desulfobacterota; class Desulfobulbia; order Desulfobulbales; family SURF-16; genus SURF-16. The sequence continues at coordinate 18,680 of CAVSQR010000063.1, forward strand.
AAGGGCCTGCCCGTCCGGACCACGGTCGGTGACCTGGCCAGGGAGGCCCTTTCCCTGCTGGCAGACCCTGCTGATGCTTAGGAGCCGTTACGAAATAACTGTTTCTTTATAACTATTTCGTTACGGCTCCTTATGCCGTCTCTGACATCCAGACGGCGATATTATTTTTATACATCGGTTTAACCCCGGCCGTGAGCTTATTTGGGAGATGAAAATGAAGGATTTACGACTGCACAATCAGGAACAGAAACAGCAAGAAAAAAGCCAGGCGCGTCTTGACTATGAGGAGGCTCTTGAGTTCCTGAAAAACAAGGAAGCGGCCCAGGCGGCCAACATGTTTCATAACGCCCTGATCGGCTTTGAACAGGAAAAGGACATCAACGGCATTGCCAATGCCACGGATAAACTCGGTGACATCTGTGCGGAACGCCGCGAATTCGATAAGGCATTGCAGCACTATGATCGAGTCATTTCCATCTGCCAGGATCAGGGCGACAGCATCAGTGTTTTCTCCATCGACAAAAAAAAGGCGAAACTCCATGCCGATTGCGGTAAACATGAGCAAGCAATCAACATGTATCTCGACATCCTGGACCAGTACCAGGCCATGCGAAACCCCCAGGGCGCCGTCGATACCCTGGAAATCCTGGCGCAGGTTTACCTTGATGCAGGCAAACGGGAGAAAGCGGCGGATTGCTACCGGACGGTAGCCTCAATCCATGAGAAATACAAACATAGACGACATGCCGAGGATTTCATGAAAAGGGCGGATGAACTTGTTGCCTCTGCCTGAAACAGCGTTGATCAAAACAAAAAAACGCCTGTTCACAAGAACAGGCGTTTTTTATTATAAAACCGGAAATGAGAAAACTGCTTATTTGTCTTCTTCAGCTTTGTCTCTGGTTTCCTCGTTCTTGATTCTGGAAGGGAGGGCATACATCGTCGTGCTGCCGCTTGACCAGAACATCAGCTTGCCTTCCTTCACCAGATCATTGGCAACGTTTTTCACGTTACGAGGTTTGGCATCAGGATCGCACTCATAGAAATCTTTAATGTACAGCTGTGGTTTCGGAGCTTTCGTAGCCTTCGCAATCATTGCTGCCTTTAATTCATCGTTACTTAACGCCATATCACTTACTCCTTTTGTCGTATGTGGTCCAGGTATAAGCTTTCAATTTTCAACAGTCATCGGGCAGCAGAACCATTATAGCCCTGCTGCCCGAATATTACCTCGACTGCTGAAAGGCAGTCAATTACTAAATGTGGCTGGTGAACTTGAACTGAGTGGTAGTTCTCCAGGTATCGTAAGCCAGACGGTAGTCATCAACTGACTTGATAGTAAAAGGTATACCTGTTTTTTCAAAGAATTTTTCCCAGCCGATTCTCTCTGCCCACTCGCCGACCCGCTCATACTTGCGGGCGTCTTTTGCGTAGGTATCGAGAATGTTCTTAACTGCTGCAACAGTCTCGGGCCAGCGCGGCGGAGTGTTGGGCAGGAAAGGAATAACCAGCTTGGAGAATTTCGGCATTGATTTACGGTTGGAAACCTTACCGCCGACCAGAATGGCGATACCGTCACCCTCCGGATCCGACAGCGGCATGGCCGGGCACATGGTGTAACAGTTACCGCAGAACATACAGCGTTCATTTTTAACTTTAACGGTCTTAACTTCCACACCGGCACTGTTGGTAGCCTTAGCCGGCGAAACCGCACCAAGCGGGCAGGCGGAAATCGCCAGCGGAATTTCGCACAGTCCGGAGATCGCATCATGGTCGATCATCGGCGGTTTGCGGTGAACACCGAGGATAGCGATGTCGGAGGCATGTACGGCACCGCACATGTTCAGACAGCAGGCCAGAGCTACACGCACCTGGGCCGGCAGCGTCATGCTGGTGAAGTAGTCGAAAATCTCATCCATAACGGCCTTGACAACACCGGAAGCATCTGTCGCCGGGGTATGGCAATGTACCCAACCCTGGGTATGCACGATGGCGGACACACTGGCGCCGGTTGCGCCGACCGGGAATTTGTTGCCGCGGCTTTTCAGGTCGTCGAGCAAAGGCTGCACTTTGGCTTTGGCATCAACCATGAACTCAACGTTATTCCTGGTGGTCCAGCGAACAAACCCACCACAATGCTTGTCGGCAATGTCGCAGATCTCGCGAATATGGTCAATACTGATCAGTCGTGCAGCACCGCAGCGTACTGTCCAGCACTCATCGCCGGTCTCGCTCTTGTGCATCAGAACGCCGGGCTGGGTGATCTCATGATAAAGCCATTTACCGAAATTCTTTTTGATCACCGGCGGTAAAAACTGCTCATAATGTGGCGGACCAAGATCGGTGATTCTATCTTCCATCGGTTTATCTGGATTGTAACCCATATGTATACCTCCTTATATTTCAGTAAGTATAGTGCTTAAGAATTATTTCTGAGTAGCAGTTATCACTGTGCGTGACGTTTACGGAACTCTCTGATATCACGTTCAAAGCCACCTTCAACCTCATCGGATTCCCAGAAGACATAGGGGTTGGAGCGGGGCTCTCTCACATGCTGCGGAATGGGCTCAACTTCCATAACCTTGAGGAAGGTGGGCAGACCAACGCGCTGAATGGTCTCACCGACACGCTCACGGTTCTTGCCGACTTCCATCCACCAATCCCAGATCTTCTCGATCTTCTCAACAACCTCTTCGATATTCATTCTCGGCATCGACCTTGACGAAAGGAATGGTCATGGTGGCGAACTGGGCGCCATCGAGGATCGGGGCTTTTGCGCCGACGCAGATGGTGGCGCCTTGCTCTTTGCCGGGACGAAGTGCACGGGGCATGACGTTGATGCAGTGCATGCAGCGTGTACATTCCTTATTGTCGATTTTCAGCGTATCGCCTTCCATCCACATGCAGCCGGTGGGGCACAGGTCGATAACCTCTTTCTGGATGTCGAATTTACCCCAGTCGCGGCCGGCATGAGCGCCGCCATTGGACGGGAATTCGCCTTTGATATAGCCTTTTACTGCGGCCTGATCAATGCGGATATCATCTCTCCAGTTACCGATAACGGCAAAGTCGGAGCGGGCGAGGGCGGCTACGCAGTCATTGGGGCAACCGGACATCTTGAATTTAAATTTGTACGGGAAAGCGGGGCGATGCAGCTCATCCTGATATTTATTGGTCAGGAAATGGCAGAGCGCCTGGGTATCATAAGCATGCCCACTCGCAGCGTGACTTGCCAAGACAGCAGGCCGGGGTGCGCAGGTTGGAACCGGAACCGCCGAGATCCTGCTTCAGATCATGGGTCAGTTCGTAGAACAGGGGCTCAAGATTCGGGGTCGTGGTGCCCAGAAGAATCATGTCACCGGTTGAACCGTGCATGTTGGTCATACCGGAACCATATTTCTGCCACAGATTACAGATGGCCCGCAGCTTCTCGGTGCTGTAATACATACCTGACGGCTGATTGACACGGACGGTATGGAAGTGTGCCACGCCAGGGAATTGTTTGGGCACATCGGAGTAACGGCCGACGATACCACCGCCGTATCCGAATACACCTACGATACCACCATGTTTCCAGTGGGTGATTCTGTCCTTGTAAGACAGCTCCACCTGGCCCAGAATGTCCCAGCATTCCGGTTTTGTTGCGGCCTGACGCTTGAGATCAGTTACAAAGCTTGGCCATGGTCCTTTCTCGAGTTCGTCCAATAAGGGCGTATCATGCTTTGGCATTTTCTCGTTTCCTCCTAAGGATCTGTTAATATGTAAGCCTAACCTGCTCACCCTCAGCTAATCAGTTAATGACGCGCCTCTTTACGCTCCACTTTTCTGCTGCAGAATGAACAAACGCATTACTGAATACTAATTCAGTTTTGTCGAACTTATCCACCTCGCAACTTTTTGTCAACAAAAAATCTTTATCTTTAATTATGATTTTTTTGTCAGGTCGATTATTAAGCATTAGTATGTTATTTTTAGACAAATTTCCCTGTATGATGCTTAATATGAAATAATTGGACCGCCACTTTTCTCAACTCTATTTTTTATTGTAATAACAACGTGTCACGCCCAAAGAAAAAACGTTTATGCGAAGGAAGACTCTGCGGCCGCGCTTTCAAGCCGGCACGTATCCCCATGACCAAGCTGCGCAAGATCGACCTGCTGCGCGATGAACTGGAGACATTGAAACTCTGCGATATGGAGGGGATGACCCAGGAACAGGCCGGTCAGAAAATGGGAATTTCCCGCGGCACTGTGCAGCGGATACTCACCAGGGCCAGACAGAAGGTGACGGAGGCCCTGGTGACCGGCGCAGCCTTGATTTTCCAGGATGATTCACCTGAAGTCCAGCAGCACCTGACCAGGGTCTCCGACCTGAGGCAGGAGGAGGAAACGGGGGATGAAGGTTAAAACACAACTTCAGACAACCTGATCTCGGTAGATTAAACGTTGGTACCAAAATACAAGATCAAGAAAAGTGCCTAAAGTACTTAAAATACTTCAAGTGCCCTTGTGCCCCTTGAGGGTATCTTGTGCCCCTTGAGGGTATAAAGTTGTGGTACTTTCTGATCAGATAAAACCTTTCACTTTAAGTACTTTAGGCACTTTAAGTACTCAAACCGGTAACAGGCCAGAATCTGAGATGGTGGCATAACTTATTGAAATTACGTCACGACCTCAGGAGTTCTGAAGTTATTCCGGTTTCTGAATGCTGAATGCTGACTTCCGCAGGATTTGACACGAGACAGCAAGCCAACAAATTAAAACAAATCAGTGATGGCAGTCCTGCCCGCCCTTACAGGCCTGCTGGGGCTGCATGACGGTCAACCTGTTGCCGAGAAATCCTTCAACAACCGTCAACACGTCCTTATATTCCTCACGCGAGGCGAAATAAACATCAATGCCCACCTCGTTGAAACCCTGCAGGGGGCGCATGCCGATGCCGCCGACCACCAGGGCGTCCACATTACGTTCCTTCAGCAGATTCACCGGCGCCATACAGCCGCCGGCTCCATGTTCCACATTGGCAAAGGTATCCACTCCGGCAATCTTGCCGTCCTGCAGATCAATGACGGTAAACAGGTCACAGTGACCGAAATGATCAGAACGGGTGGCAGCCATACCTCCCGGATTGTTGGTTGGTACGGCGATTTTTAAATTTTTCATAATACTCTCCTTGTTGATTACGCTGATGCCTCCTCAGGAGGCGGTCCAAAAATAATATCGGTAAATTTGACATACCATGCGGCAGACTGCACCTGAATGATATACGAGATGGCAATCACCAGGGCGGCATTGGCCCCCTGGGCGCCAAAGGCATTAATGGCAATGGCCAGGGCAATGGACAGATTGCGCATCACTGTGCCGTACACCAGGGCAATGGCGTCTCCCCGCTTGAAAAATAGCCTGCCGACCATTGTGCTGACCAGAAAATTCACTGAATAGATAATCAGTAAGGGCACAAAAATGGCCCCGATGATAGCGGGATTTGCATAAATCTGCTTTGACTTCAGGGCAATGGCCACAAAAACGATTCCCAGCACGCCGAGGGTGGACAGGGCGGGAAAAAGGGGGACAATGTCCTTCTTGAACTTCGGCATGCCGTATTTTTTCAGCAGGGACTGCCTGGTGACGTAGCCGAGGAGCATGGGAAGAAAAACAATGACGATAATTTGTTTGATTACCAGATAAATATCCACGTCCACCTTGGCCCCCAGGAGAAACTGGACATAAAACGGCGTGGCCAGGGAACCGAGGGTGAGGCCGAGGACGGTCATATTGATGGCCGCCCCCAGATTGCCCCTGGCAAAACCTGTCCAGGAAATGGTCATGCCGCTGGTGGGCAGCAGGGAGGCAAGCAGCAAGCCCAGAGCCATATAGGGCTGATCCGCGAAAAAGTAGCGGCCCAGCCCATAAGCCAGAAAAGGGATGAAACAGAAATTGATGACCTGCGTCAGCAACTGCAGCTTGACATTTTTTATTCCCTCCTGCAGATGCTTGATGTTCAGCGTCACCATCATGGGGTAGACCATCAGGAAGGTAAAAGGCACGATCAGCGACTTGAGCTGCGTAAGCAGAGACTGGTCCACGCTTATGCCGAAAAAGAAGCCGGCAATCATCATTACCGGGATGGCGGTGACCAGATTTTTATTGATTTTGATCAGAAAGTTCCACATGGCAGTTATTTGATTGCGGATTTTGGATTGCGAATTGAAGAGACGGATCACCAGCGGCAAATCCGCAATCCGCAATCATTTGGCCTCATCAATCATTGATCTGATCTTGGCGTAGGTTTGGGCAAGGGAGCCAGGAAAGACGTCATCTGCCACCACGCCGCGGATATCCTCTTCGCTGTAACTGAGAAAACGGATCTGGGTTTTGCCTTCCCGGCTGAAAACCATCACGAATTTCGGCATGAGGATAGCCCGTTCCGGGTTGGCGCTCAGACTTTTTGCCGCCTTATCCGGCTTGCAGATCTGAATCATGTGCAGATCAAAACCCGGCGCAACCTCGGCGCCGTGGGCCTGAAATGACTGCGCCATGTTCATGGTGGACTCATTGTTGATGATGAATCCGTTCTTTTGCAAGACCGCCCCCAGAGAGCTTACAAAATCAGCGGGACTTTTCCCCGTCTGGGCGGCAAAGACCTGATCTTTTTTCATAATTGGCCTCTTTTTTCCTTTTATCTAAAAAATAACGTGGTATAGTTATGTGCATATGTTCATATATACGACCAGACATCAGTCTTGTCAAGCAGGAATTTAAGTATTTACTAAAATTTAAAATCGAGATATATCGTTCTAGGTTTCATCCGCGTCGGCAGGCATCAGGGGCATTCTCGATCCCGTAGTGGCGAACTCCGTAATATCAAGGCCAAAATGAGGTGGCTCGCCACCTTGCAGTTAATCGAATATTCAGCCTTTTAAATTGCTCCTTGAATCAGCCCTGGTTACGTGTTACTTTTTTCAATTGTTTTATATGTTTGCTGAATGAATTCTTCTGTATGCATAAATCCGGCCTGACATGATGTAACAACAAGAGGAGCCCCATGAAACTGACCGATATCCTTTCAGTTGAACAATGGATTGAACTTGAAAAGGACATTCATAAAAAATCCGGCTTAAACCCCACGGTTTATGATACCCAAGGGGTCAGCATCACCCGGACCACCACCTGGCCCAACCGCCTCTGTCCTGAAATCAAAGCCATTCCCAAGGGCCAGACCTTTATCTGTTCCACAGCACATCAGAACATTGCCGGTGAAGCGCAAAGCAGTCGTCAACCCGTGGTGGACTCCTGCGACGCCGGTCTTCTCAAAATCGTCGTGCCCATTTATATAAATGATACCTTTGTGGGCGCTGCGGGTGGCTGCGGCCTGATCCTTGAAGGCGGTGAAGTGGAGAGTTTCTATGTCGGCAAAACCCTGGGAGTGGATGAAGAAAAAATCGAAGAACTGGCTCAAAGCATTCCGGTTTTGTCCGAAGAAAATGCCTGGAGCGTGGCGAATTTCATCAAGGAGCGAATAGATTCCATTGTGGCCGATTACATGAAAAAGGCATAAGGCAATGTCGCGGAACGATACAAATCCCTTTTCCACCGTTCCCCACCTGGAATAGCATCAACCAATGCATCCAGTGCGGGACATGCAGCGGGTCCTGCCCTTTGTCGGACCTGATGGACCACGCGCCCAGGGAGTTGTTCGCCCTGCTCCGGGAAGGCGCCTATGACGAGGTCCTTCATTCAAACACCCCCTGGTTCTGCGTGTCCTGTTATGCCTGCATGGTCCGCTGCCCCCGGGAAATCCCGGTCACGGACCTGATGTACGCGCTTCAAGGAAGTCATCACAAAACAGGGAACCGCTCCCAAAAACCTTAAGATGCCCGATATGTACCAGGCCTTTTCCCGGAACATCAAAGATACGGGCAAGGTCACCGAATCTCTGGTGATGGCCCGTTACGGGATGAAGCATCCGCTGGATGCCCTGAAAAACATTCCCCTTGCGATAAAGATGCAGATGCGGGGCCGCCTTGAACTGAAGGCGCAGAAAGTGGCTGACCCCAAATCCATCGCCCGCTTGTTTGAACTCACTGAAATTCCGAAGGACAAGCCATGAAGATCTGTTTTTATCCAGGCTGTTCCTTTGCCACCTCCGCCGGATACAAGGAATCCACCGAGGCGGTGTGCCGGAAACTGGACATCGAACTGCATGAGATCCCGGACTGGAACTGTTGCGGCGCCACCGTCATGTTCGGCGAAAACAAACTCAGGGCCACGGCCCTTGCCGCCCGGCATTTTGCCCTGGTGCAGACCATGGGCTTTGATGACCTGGTCACCGGCTGCAACGCCTGCTACGCCACCTTGCGTAAAGCAGCCAGGCTCCTCACCGAGGATCAGGAACTTTTCCAGAAAACCCAGGAGGTTTTGCAAAATCTGGGTCTTGAGCTGGACCGGATTCCGAAAGTCCGCCACCTGCTTGAAGTCTTGATGGAAGCCATGCCGGACAGCGCCTCCGACAAATATAAGACCCTTGCCGTGGGGGCCTATTACGGCTGCCAGCTCACCCGGCCCTACTCAGGACCTGGACAAAGGGGATTATCCGGAAATCCTGGAACACTTTCTTTACCGCATCGGCTTTTCCGTCACGGAGCATTCGGCCAGGACCCAGTGTTGCGGCGCTTCCCATGCGGTGATTTACAAAAACGAATGCCAGGGGTTAAGCCACCGGATCATCCGGGAGATCGCCAACAAGGGCGCCGAGGTGATTACCACCGTCTGCCCCTTATGCCAGTTCAACCTGGACCAGGCCCAGACCCAAACAACAACGAGCCCAGGCTGCCGGTGACCTATTTTACCCAGCTTGCCGGCCTGGCCCTTGGCCTTGCTCCGGCTGAGCTGGGACTCAACAAACTTCTTGTTTCAGCAGATAAGGTGTTGACCCGGCCATGACCACGCAAAACAAACCAAGAATCGGCGTCTATATCTGCCATTGCGGCATGAACATCGCCCCCAAGGTCGATGTGGAAGAGGTGGCGCGCTATATCCAAGACGCTGGATCATGTCACTGTTGCCCGTGACTACAAATTCATGTGCTCCAATCCTGGCCAGGACATGATTATCAACGATATCAAGGAACTTGGCCTGAACCGGGTGGTGGTGGCCTCCTGTTCCCCGCGCATGCATGAAAAAACGTTCAGGAATGCGGTAAAAAGCGCGGGATTGAACCCCTATTATTTCCAGATGGCCAATATCCGGGAGCAGGTCTCCTGGGTGACCAAAGATTCCCAGGAAGCCACTGAAAAAGCCAAATCCCTGGTGGCAGCCGCGGTGGGCAGGGTCTTCTTTCATCAGCCGCTTGACACCCGTGAGGTCACGGTGACAAAGTCCATGCTGGTGATCGGCGGCGGGATTGCCGGCATGCAGGCCGCCCTGACCAGCGCCAATGCGGGATACCAGGTCTATCTGGTGGAGCGGGAACCCTCCATCGGCGGGCATATGGCCAAATTCGACAAAACATTTCCCACTTTGGATTGCGCGGCCTGCATCATGACGCCGAAAATGGTGGATGTGCTGCAGCATCCCGGCATCACCCTGTACACCTGGAGTGAAGTGGAGAAAGTGGAAGGGTTTATCGGCAATTTCGAAGTCACCATCAAAAAGAAACCGCGCTATGTGGATGAAAAAAAATGCACAGGCTGCGGCACCTGCATGCAAAAATGCCCGACCAAGAAAATCCTCAGCGAATTTAACGAAGGCTTGAGCTTCCGCACGGCGATTTACACGCCTTTTCCCCAGGCCGTGCCCAATGTGCCGGTGATCGATGCCGACACACTGCCGCGTGCTTGGCCAGAATAAGAAGTGCGGAGTCTGCGCCAAATTCTGTGAAACAAAAGCCATCGATTTTGACCAGAAACCCGAATTTGTGACGCTTGAAGGTGGGAGCCATCATTACCGCCACCGGGTTTCAGGCAGTTGACCCCACGCAGCCTGGAACAATACGGCTATGGCCGTTTCCCCGAAGTTTACACCAGCCTGGAATTCGAACGTCTGAACAACGCCACCGGCCCCACGTCGGGAAAGGTGGTGATGAAAAACGGCAAGGTACCGGAACGGGTGGCCATTATCCATTGCGTGGGGTCCCGGGACACCCGCCACAAGAAATACTGTTCCCGGGTCTGCTGCATGTACTCCATGAAATTCGCCCACCTGCTCCGGGAAAAAACCGGGGCCGAAGTCTGGGAATTCTATATTGATATTCGGTCTCCGGGAAAACTCTACGAAGAGTTCTACAACCGGGTCCAGGAAGAAGGGGTACGCTTTGTCCGGGGACGCGTGGCTGAAATTACGGACATCGTCGATGACCCCAAGGACGAGGGACGGCTCACCGTGATCGCGGAAAGCACCCTGACCCGGCGTACAGTGCGCGTGCCCGTGGATATGGTGATTTTAAGCGTGGGCATGGAACCGGCCCGGGGCTCTGAGGATATCGGCAGACTGCTCGGGTGTTTCCAGGGACGGAGACGGGTGGTTCAACGAACTTCATGCCAAACTGGCTCCGGTTGCCACACCCATCAACGGGATTTTCCTGGCCGGCTGCTGCCAGGGTCCCAAGGATATTCCGGATACCGTGGCCCAGTCCATGGGCGCGGCAGGCGAAGCCATCGCCCTGCTGGCCAAAGGGCATTGTCACCACCCAGGCCGAGATATCCTATATTGATCCGGACCTGTGCTCGGGCTGCAAGAGCTGCATCGAGTGCCTGCGCCTATTCGGCCATCCGCTTTGACGAGGCCCGGAGAGTGGCGGTGGTCAATGAAGCCCTGTGCATGGGCTGCGGCAGTTGCGCTGCCGCCTGCCCCAGCAGCGCCGCCGGGGTAAGACATTTTACCGACAGGCAGGTGATGGGCGAAATTGAAGCATTATTAATGTAACTTTGAAACTACTCAGGTTGTTTAAGGGCTGTAGCTTATTAGACTGCAGGACAACCAGATCAGTCATGACCTGATACATCAGCTACGCAACATTTTCGCTAACAGCCTACAAACCTAAAGGCCTAAACACCTGCGCAGTTACCTAACTTTTTTGATGGTGAAATCCATGTCTGACTTTCAACCCAAAATTATCGCACTGGTATGTAACTGGTGCACCTATACTGCGGCAGACCTTGCCGGCACCTCCCGGCTCAGTTATCCTGCCAATATCCGGATGATCCGGATGATGTGCACGGGCATGATCGATCCCAAGTATATCCTGAAAGCCTTTTTGGATGGCGCGGACGGCGTGTTTATCGGCGGCTGCCATCCTGGAGATTGCCATTATATCAATGGCAATCTGAAGTTCAAAAAACGCATGGCCGGTATGGAGGCCATCATCAGACAATTCGGATTTGATGAAAACCGCTTGCGGCTTCAGCTGGATCGGCGCGAGCGAAGGCCCTGAATTTCAGCATAATATGACTGACTTTATCCAGACGATCCAAGACATGGGTCCGAACCCGGCAAAAGGGATCATGGTTCTTTAAGCGAGGTGGTTATGTCCGTGTATGCAATGGTAAAAGATACAAGCCCGACTGTGGCGGTAAAGGCAGCGCTCGCAAAACTGCTTTCCCAGAATCTGGTTGACGCGGTGCTGGTGGCGGCAAAATCACCTTATTCGGCATTGCCCATGCCGACCTTGTTTGCCGAGGCCTCGGCGATGGATGGTATTGATCCGCTGGCGCCTGCCGCGCCGTTTAACGCTGCCCGTCAGGCTGCAACCGTCAGCCGCCAGGCAACCGGCAAGCGGCTGGCGCTGGTGCTGCGGCCCTGCGAAATTCGCGCGCTCATTGAACTGGTTAAA
>CAVSQR010000064.1:0-49112 GCA_963729825.1 uncultured delta proteobacterium
AACTCGTGGCCCACCTCCAAACAGTTTTGGACGCCGACCCCACCCGGGACCGGGTCCAAGTCGACGAGACGCCCCCTGGTGGCAGCCCGGCGATGTGACGGACTACGTCGCCAGCATCCTGGGCGGCACGGACGCCTCGCCCTTACCGAAACCACCCTGATGCTGCCGCGGAGATCGCCACCCAGGTGGCCGCCAGGGCAGGCAAGTCGTTCCTGGTCGCGAAACTCGCCGCCAGTCCAACTCGCCACCAGGGCCGAGGTGGTCGAACCGGGCGACCCGTGGCAGGAAGCCATCGATCAGGGCGTGTTGGGTGTATTCCGCGAGGACCTGCACCACACGCTGCCAAACGCGCATGACCGTGAACGGGCCGTGCACCTGCTGCGGGCGATCGCGTTCGCCTACGGCCGCGGCCTGCCCTGGCTGGAACTGTGGCCCCTGGTCGCCAACGCCGTCGCCGACCAAGCCGGACGCTACGGCGACGCCGACATCGCCTGGCTGCTCTCGACGAGGATCGGCGGCTACCCTGATCACCGACCGGGAAGACGGCGTCACCGTCTACCGCCTCTTCCACGACGACTTGCGCACCAGCCTGCGCGAACACTGGCGCGAACTCCTCGACGGCAACCCGCGATGACCGATCCCAACCCCCACCTCATCGAGGAGGAGCTGCGGTGGGCTGAGGCCCGGATCGCCGAGGCCCTGGTCCCGCGGGCCCAGCCCACCGCCAAAGACAGACGCCCGCCGCAAGCCAGCCCCCTACCTGCGGCGTCACCTCGTGGAACACGCCGCCGCCGGCCACGTCCTGGACGGCACCACCATCACCGACGCCTTCCTTCCCTACGCCGACGCCGATCGTGTCCGCGCCAGCCTGTCTCTTGGTCGGGAACCCACCCCACAACTCCAGGCGTTCACGCGTGTGGCCCACGCCTGGGACTGGGACTGCCCTCAAGCCAACCAGGCCGCCCTCGAGTTCACAGTCACCACCCTCACGGGCCAACCAGCCCGCGCGCCCAGTCGACGGCTGGAGCACTCGCTGGGCGCATTGGAACCTCAGCCCCGGCACCATCCTCACCGCACCCCTCGCCGGCCACACCCGCGGGGTGAACGCGGTGGCCACCGGGGTGCTGCCCGATGGCCGCCTGGTCGCGGTCACCGCCAGCCCCGATGGCACGGTCCGGGTCTGGGACCTGACCACCGGCACCCCGATCGGCGACACGCTGACCGGCCACACCAGCGAGGTGGCCGCGGTGGCCACCGGGGTGCTGCCCGACGGGCCCCGGTCGCGGTCACCGCCAGCGCCGATCGCACGGTCCGGGTCTGGGACCTGACCACCGGCACCCAGATCGGCAACCCGCTGACCGGCCACACCAGCGGTGAACGCGGTGGCCACGGTGGTGCTGCCCGACGGCGCCCGGTCGCGGTCACCGCCAGCGTCGATCGCACGGTCCGGGTCTGGGACCTGACCACCGGCACCCAGCTCGGCAACCCGCTGACCGGCCACACCAGCTGGGTGAGCGCGGTGGCCACCGGGTGCTGCCGGACGGCCGCCCGGTCGCGGTCACCGGCAGCGACGATGACACGGTGCGGGTCTGGGACCTGACCACCGGCACCCAGATCGGCGCCCCCCTCACCGGCCACACCAGCTCGGTGCGCGCGGTGGCCGCCAGGGCGCTGCCCGACGGCCGCCCGGTCGCGGTCACCGCCAGCGACGATGACACGGTGCGGGTCTGGGACCTGACCACCGGCACCCAGCTCGGCAACACCCTCACCGGCCACACCAGCTCGGTGCGGGCGGTGGCCACCGGGGTGCTGCCCGACGGCGCCCGGTCGCGGTCACCGCCAGCGTCGATGGCACGGTCCGGGTGTGGGACCTGACCACCGGCCCCCGATCGGCGACCCGCTGACCGGCCACACCAGCCGGGTGAGCGCGGTGGCCACGGGGGTGCTGCCCGATGGTCGCCAGGTCGCGGTCACCGGCAGCGACGATGGCACGGTCCGGGTCTGGGACCTGACCACCGACACCGCGATCGGCAACCTCTCACCGGCCACACCAACCGGGTGAACGCGGTGGCCACGGGGGTGCTGCCCGATGGCAGCCCGGTCGCGGTCACCACCAGCGACGATGAGACGGTGCGGGTCTGGGACCTGACCAGCGGCCCGATCGGCAACCGCTCACCGGCCACACCAGCTGAGTGCGCGCGGTGGCCACGAGGGTGCTGCCCGACGGCCGCCTGGTCGCGGTCACCGCCAGCGTCGATGCGACGGCCCGGGTCTGGGACCTGAACACCGGCACCCAGATCGGCAACCCCCTCACCGGCCACACCAGCCCAGTGCGCGCGGTGGCCACGAGGGTGCTGCCCGACGGTCGCCCGGTCGCGGTCACCACCAGCGCCGATCGCACGGTGCGGGTGTGGGACCTGACCACCGGCACCCCGATCGGCAACCTCCTCACCGGCCACACCGATTCGGTGCGGCGGTGGCCACCGGGGTGCTGTCCGAGGGACTCCGGTCGCGGTCACCACCAGCTACGATGGGACGGTCCGGGTGTGGGACCTGACCACCGGCACCCAGATCGGCGACCTGCTCACCGGCTACACCAACTGGGTGACCGCGGTGGCCACCGGGGTGCTGCCTGACGGTCGCCGGGTCGCGGTCACCGCAGCGTCGATCGCACGGTTCGGGTCTGGGATCTGACCACCGGCACCCAGATCGGCGACCCGCTCACCGGCCACACCAGCCGGGTGAACGCGGTGGCCACCGGGGTGCTGCCCGATGGTCGCCGGTCGCGGTCACCGGCAGCGACGATGGCACGGTCCGGGTCTGGGATCTCCTGACCGGGGGATCGATGGGTGTTCCCCTTCGAGTGCTCGCACCCAGTGGACTGTCTCACCGCGGGCAGGGCGGGGAAAGCATTCCAGGTCTGTATCGGAGGGCCGGGGATCGCGCTGGTGGAGTTTCGGCCCCGAAGCTGCAGTAGAACCGGTCCACGGGCTCCCACACAGAATGGGGCTCAACTCCGAACGCGGTGGGGGCGAGGCCTGCAGCCCTGGAACTCCTGGTTCGGCAGGGACGGCGGCCGGTGGCCGGTCGACAGGGCGATGATGGGGCGTGGACGCCTCACGGCACCGAGTGTGATCAGAACCATGGCGTGAGCGCGGTTCTTGATGAGCACGGTCTCATTCCGCCCGCGGCGATCCGCTTTGTGCCGACTCGCCAACGTGGTCACAGACACCGACTTGTCGCTTTGGCCGGGGTTACGTTGACACCCAAATCGGGATCCGGGAAGAGCGCCTGAAGTACTTAGGGGCAAAAAAAAGCCCCGCCAAATGGCGAGGCTCTCTGCATTTCAATGTGTAGCTGAACTCAAGTGCCGCAGCTGCTGCCGCATGATCCGCAGGAGGAACCACCGCTCAGCGGCATGCTGGAAGAAATGGCAAATCCTGATCGTGGACCGGCATCAATGAAATCAACCTTGATGCTGCCGCAGGTGTTCAGTAAACTTGATTCAACCAGAAATTTTAAATTATCCTGATCAAAAACCTTGTCGGTGTTTTTCGGCTCATCCAGAGCCAAGCCAAGGGATGGCCCGGATCAGCCACCCTGCATCAAGGCAATCCGGATGGCAGAATCAATATTATTCTGCTCCAGATACGCTTTCAGATTTTTAATGGCCAACGCTGTAACATTCAACATGATTGCAAACCTCCTGAAAAAATTGAAAATAAGTTGAAATATCTAAAAATGACGAATTGAGAATTTCAGGTTAAATTTTTTTTAAAAAACAACGGGTTAAGAGTTGAAAAGCAGTCGTAGAATTTTTTCACATTACTTGAAAAAAAATCAGATAGTAATGTTTACTTCAAATAATAAGTAATAAAACGCTATAAGTCAATATAATGGTCACCGGCTAAAAATGAAAAACCCGCGACTATTGTTTGCATGGGGGAATCTAACCCTTTATAATCAGAAATAAATTGATGGATATTTTTTTCTTAACAATCAATCAGGGATAGGCGATGAAAAAAATTGTTATTTCAACCGGTGGTGGAGACGCACCAGGCCTGAATGCCGTCATCTATGCAGTTGTCATGGCCTCCAATTCCAGGGGCTGGGAGGTTTACGGCAGCCGCCAGGGATATCTCGGCCTGCTGGATAAGGACGAACTGGTCAGATTGCGGCCTGAGGATGTGGCGGACATCACCCCCACCGGAGGAACGATACTGGGTTCAACCAATAAAGGAAATCCCTTTGCCATGCCTGTTGAAAACCTGGCCGGCGAGCTCCATATCCGCGACGTTTCCGATCGGATCATGAGAAATTTCCTCCGCATGAATTTTTCATGCCACATTGCGGTTGGCGGAGACGGCAGCCTGGAAATCGCCCATCGCTTTGCCATAGAAAAAGGCATGCCGGTTATCGGCGTACCGAAAACCATTGATAATGATCTGCTGGCAACTCAGTTGACCTTTGGTTTTGATACCGCTGTTTCCACGGCAACAGAGGCCCTGGACAAACTCCACTCAACAGCCAAGTCCCATGACCGGGTAATGGTGGTTGAGGTCATGGGCCGGGATTCCGGCTGGATCGCCTTGAATTCCGGCATCTCAGGCGGAGCCGATGTGATCCTTATTCCGGAAATCCCCTTTGATCTCGATATAGTCTGTGAAAAGATCAACGACAATGAACTGCTGGACAAGCATTATGACATCGTTGTCGTGGCGGAAGGGGCAAGGGCCATCGACCAGGAAACCATTTATAAGGCGTGACGGCGAGGTCGGCCGGTCAGAGAAGGTGCTGGGAGGAATCGGCGAATGGGTGGCCAAAGAGATCAATAAACGGACGGGAAAAGACACCAGGTCACTGGTGCTCGGCCATCTGCAGCGCGGCGGCTCGCCGACCACCTTTGATCGGCTGCTGGCCCTGCGCTTTGGCGCCACCGCGGTCCGTCTGGCGGAAAGTGAGAGTTTTGATCAGATGGTTGCCCTGTCAGGAGACCAGATGTGCTCCGTTCCCCTGGCCGATGCCATAAAAAGCCGCAAAAAAGTGCCGCTGGACAGCGATAAGGTGCTGACCGCCCGGGAAATCGGCATCTGTTTCGGCGGGTAAGACAAGTTCAGGGAGGCAGGCCTCTGTGCATGGCTGCAAGGCCGGCTGTTTTTTGCATTTTACAGCTGCTGCGGTCCGGTGGCCCGTATCGCGTCAGCGCTCAGGCCGGTCAAGGCTTGCCATATACTCCTCCCACTCCATGGGCAGAAGAGTTTTTTTCCGGGTATTGCACTCCTTGCAGGCGGCAACGATGTTGCCTTTGCTGCTCGTTCCTCCCCGGGCCAGGGGAATCAGATGGTCCATGGTCAGCTCTTTTGCCGGAAATTTCCTGCCGCAATAGTAGCAAATGCCCGCAGCAATTTTGTTTTTCCACCAGGATGTTCCGCGCAGGTCCCGGGCCCTGGCCTTTTCTTTTTTGATGGCCTGCTCATCCACCCCGGTAAAACCGAAATCCTCAATCATCATCGCGCATTTCTCTGATCAGTTTTCATCAACAATATCGCCGAGAAGAATCTTTCTCGCCGCCCCCACCAGATAAAGAGAACCGGCCACGCAGATCAGGTCCTCCGGACCGGCCTCTGCTGCCGCCCGGGCCAGGGCCTCGGCGACACTGGCGCTGGCAGTGGCGCGCTCTTTGAGTGAATCCGGCAGAAAATCCCGCAGATGTTCAGCGGTTGCCGACCGCTCCGACTCCGGACGGGTAAAGATGAGGCGATGACAGTATGGGGCAATGGCATTAAGGGTTTTGGCGATGTCCTTGTCCGCCATGCTTGCCCAGACGCAGATCAGCTTTCGGTAAACAAAGTCCGAATCAAGACTCCTGGTAAGCGAGACAATACCGGCCGGGTTATGCGCCCCGTCAAGCAGATAACGGCGCAGATTGCCGTCATCCGCAGCCAGAGGCTCGGCAGGACAATCAACCGTTTTGCCGCTTGCGCAGTCTCGGCAGAAATATTCCAGCCGGCCCGGCCAGCGCACCCTGGTCAGGGCGGCGCGGATATTGTCCTCGCTGACGGTAAAGCCCTGTTGCGCCAGCAGGTCAAGGGCGGCCAGGGCAATTGCCGTATTATCAACCTGATGCCCGCCTTTCAGCAGCAGGGGCAGGTTGTTTCTCACCCTGCCTTCCGGCCCCTGATAGTCCCAGGAGCCGTCATCATGTCTGACAGTTTTGAAATCCCGGCCCAGGAGGTAAAGCGGCGCCTCCTGCTCCAGACAGGTACGGCTGACCACCTCCAGACTCACGTCCGCGGCAACGCCTGAGACCACCGGAATGCGTCTTTTGACAATGCCGGCCTTTTCCGCGGCAATCTGGGCAAGGGTTGTGCCGAGATGGGCCTCATGATCCATGGAAACATTGGTAATGATGCTGACCAGCGGGGTAATGACATTGGTGGCGTCAAGCCTGCCGCCGAGCCCCACCTCGAAAATGACGATGTCCACCTTTTGTCCGGCAAACCAGAGCAGGGCCAGGGCGGTGGTGAATTCAAAATAGGTGATCTGCCGCCCGGCCAGGCTGTCGCGGATGATGGTTGCTGTTTCGGCAAACTCATCTTTGCTGATAAAGCGGTCATTGATCCGGAAACGTTCCCGCACGGAGATGAGATGGGGCGAGGTGTAAAGCCCGACCCGGTAGCCGGCCTCGCTTAACAGGGCCAGCAGGGTAGCGGACACCGACCCCTTGCCGTTGGTGCCCGCCACATGGATAAACCGCAGACCGCGCTGGGGTTGATGTACACCTTCAAGAAAGGCGGCCATGCTGTCCAGGCCGAGCTTGATCTTGAAGAACTGCAACTGGTCCAGATAAGACCAGGCCTCCTGGTATTGCATATTTTGCTTCCTGCGAAAAAGAGGGGGAAGGAGAATTTCCGGTTAATCGTGATGAAATCGGTCAAGCCGCTAAAAATAGCAGAACATGACGCAAGCTGCAACTGCATCGACAGGTATTCATCTTTTATTGCGAAAATTCAACAGCTCCCCCTGCCATCTCAGCAGGAGGGGGAAGGCGAGAGGGCGAGGCTCTCCATCTTGGCGTTGGCCTGTTTGCTGGTTGAGGCGAAAAAGGGACACCTGGAGTGATCCTGGCGGCAGAGACCTTCCAGGTCGGCAATGCTCGGGATGTAATTTTCTTGTCTGGCAGAGCATGAGGCAACCTGCCAGTGGAACTCATTGCTGGAATAAATCGATAAATAGTGACAAATCATGGTTATCCTCCTTGTTTTTTCCCAAAGAAGATAACCCTGAATTGTTAGGGATTTATTAGATAATTATTAGATTTTATAAATATGTCAGGCAAGGTCCAGCTGCGCATAGTCAAGTCTGAGTGTTTTCATGCCGTGGCGGGGGAAAAAAACATCCACCGTCTTTTCTCCCGTTATCTTTTTGATCTGTCCGTGGCCGAAGAAAGGGTGTTTTACCGCCATGCCCGGAGAAAGCTTGCCGGTGCTGGTGATTTTACCCGTGTCTGAAGCAGCATTTGTCTGTGAAAACTCGTCCTTCTTTTCGCAGGAAAAGGCCATGTCTGGCTTTTCCTGATGGGAAAACCGCATGGCAGGCGCGCCATAGCCGCTGTATGGGCTGCCGCCCGGACTGACATTATTGATCAGCCCTGCCGAAAGTTGGGCCAGAAAGGGGGAAATGGTGCAGTAGTGGCGCGTGCGGTCAGGGGCGATGGTTTCCCGCGGGTAGGTGAGAAAAAGACGTGTTTTCGCCCTGGTTGCCGCCACATAAAGCAGGCGTCTCTCCTCTTCAAACTGCTCGGGAAAGGGGCTGGAATGGGCCGAGGGAAACTTGCCGTCCGCCAGATCGATGATAAAGACCGTGTCCCACTCCAGCCCTTTTGCCGAGTGAATGGTGGAGAGGACCAGGGTCTTGCGGTCTGATGCGGCCAAGGGGTCTGCCGTCAGGTCCGGCGGATCAAGGGAGGCATCGTCAAGAAATTCCTGCAGCGTCTTATAATCGCCGATAATCGTTTTGAACTGTTCCAGATCCCGGGCCCGGCTGGGGTAATCATCATGGTAAAGGCGCTCGAAAACCGGTTGATAATACTCCATGATCCTTTCAAACTGAGCAAGCGGGGTCCGGCAGTTAGCCAGGTCATAAAGCATGCGCACCAGCTCGGCAAATTCGTTTTTCCAGGCCGGGGCCGGGGGATATTTGCTCAGGGCGGCAAGGGGATCTTCAGCCTCGCCCACCGTGGCCACGATCTTCTGGGCGGTTTTCGGCCCGACCTTGGGCAGATGCAGCAGGATCCGGTGCCAGGACAGGCTGTCTTTCATGTTGGCGATCAGCCGCAGATAGGAAATGACATCCTTGACATGGGCCGTTTCGGTCAGTTTCAACCCTCCCCATTTTTCAAAGGCGATCTGGCTGCTGGCCAGCTCAAGTTCCAGTTTGAAGGAATGGAACCCGGCGCGGAACAGCACAGCCATCTCGTGATAGGGAGTGCCCTGCCGATGGAGTTCATCTATTTTTTTGGCCACATATCTGGCCTGCTCTCCTTCGTCCCGGGCGGCAAAGAGCGCAGGCCTTTCCCCTGCTGCGATATTGCTGAACAGCTTTTTGGGGTATCTTTCCTGGGCCTGCTCGATAATGGCGTTGGTTGTTTCCAGAATTTTCTGGCTGCTCCGGTAATTCTCCTCCAGCCGGATAATCTTGGTGCCTGGGTAAATTTTCGGAAAATCCATGATATTGCGAAAATCAGCGCCGCGAAAACTGTAAATGGACTGGCTGTCATCGCCGACCACCATGACGTTGCCATGACTTGAGGTGATGAGCCGCACGATCTGGGCCTGAATCCGGTTGGTGTCCTGATACTCGTCCACCATCACATAGCGGAAACGGGTGGAAATCTCCCGGCGGACCTGCTCCTGCTCTGCCAGCACATCGCGGAAATTGACCAGCAGATCGTCATAATCCATCAGTCCGTGATCGCGCTTGAACTGCTGGTAATGTTTGCGGATACGGAGCAGGTCATCCATGAATTCAGCCAGATGAAAGTACTGGCTGCCGACAAGTTCCTCCAGGGGATGCGATTTGTTGACTGAGCCGCTGATGATGTTCAGGATCACCCGTTTGGAGGGAAATCGTTTGCCGGCCCCGCTTAAATCAAGGGATGACTTGATAAGATTGATAATCCCCTCGGCATCGGCCCTGTCGAGAATGGTGAAGTTCGGCGCATATCCCACATGATGCCCGTAGCGGCGCAGCAGCAGGTTGGCCACCGCGTGGAAGGTGCCCCCCATGACCCGCTGGCAGGTGTCATCAAGCAGGCTTGCCGCCCGGCCCACCATTTGCTGCGCGGCCTTGCGGGTAAAGGTGAGCAGCAGGATATTATCCGGGGCAATCCCCTGCTCCACCATATGGACCAGCCGGTAGACCAGGGTGCGGGTCTTGCCGCTGCCGGCCCCGGCAATGACCAGCACCGGCCCGTTGATCGTTTGCACTGCTTCAAACTGGGCGGGATTCAGATCATTTGCGCCGATGCGTGACGGCAAACGGCTGCCGGAGCTGGCTGTTTGAGGGAAAAAGGCTTGTCTGTTCCATAGTTATGAACTATATATTTTTTTGGTTTGACCTGAATTTGCAAAGAAAGTAGTATAGCAAATTACAAATGATATTCAATTGCTACGCATATTCATACAGTGAGGAGGTTTTCTGAAAATGGCTGATTTGCACGATATTTTCACAGATGATGCGCTCCAGAAACTCTTCCCAGCCAGCCGGGCCAATGATTTTTTTGATGCCCTGTTCGGTGACGCCTCGGAAGGCGCCTACGATATCTCTCTGAAATTCAACGGCTACCGGTCTGAGGACAAGGAACTCCATTTTGCCCTTGATCTCATCCAGCGTCCGGGCAAATGTCTTGCCTGTAATCTGACCTATGGGCTGCCCGAGGTCTTTTCCCGCCATCCGGTGATCAACATCAAGGGTCTGGTGGCCGACATCAACAAACTTCTTGAAGGGCAGCTGAACTGCAAACAGTGGTCACTGACCAACACCAGGTCTGTTTCCAGCGCCCTGCATATTATTCCGCTGGTGATTCAGGTGGAATAACGCCACGGGGTAACCTGACCGCGCCAATAAGCTTACCGCGTCAGCGCAACGGACGTTCTCGCCATCCGCTGAATTATTTTGTTAAAGAACATTCCAATATTTATTTAGTCGGAATACCAATATGCTCTTTCGCCAAAGCAAGTTTCATTTTAAACTCATTGACCATATACATTCCGGAATCGTAAACGACTTCATCGTCTTTTTGGCTGCGATAAAAGACGGCCTTTGCTTCCATTAATTCTTTATATTCCTTTTCTTTTGACCAACCAGATATTTCTTGCCATAACTCATCCAATTGTTGAATGGATGCCTCAAGCCTTTGGTCAAATGTAACTCGTGAATGAGGTCAATATAGTTTGACATCATCACTGTGTACTGAATGAGGTTGTGCATCGAAATTTTGGGCAGAGCTTTCATTGTACGCCAATATTTTCAAAGCTTGCGCCTCTTTAAAACTGACCTGACATATTTCTAGAATACTCATTATCCGCCAGTTTCATCTGACATAGTTCTGATTTGCGGAGCATTGATCATGTTCGTATCTGTGAAAAACAGGATTATAACATGCGCTAGCTTCTATTGCTGATTTTTACTCTTGGCTATGATCACACTTTCAGTCATAGAGGTCGCTTACTTTAGAGCTACGTGATCGAAACCCATTTTTGAAGGCCCTTACAGAAATCCCATCAATTCTTCCGTTGCACCTTCAGGCTAAACAACTAATCGATTCTTCCGCAAAATATTCGTGTTTCCCCAGTTGTCTGTTTACATCCGCTATAGATTCTTCTCTATTTTTTGTGGTTTGTTCATTATTCCACTTGCATTATCCTTGTAACCAACAATCTTATTATCTACCCAAGCAACCCCGGCAGCCGATCAAAATACCGCCCCACATCTTCGGGACGGTGGGCATCAGAGCCGGCCACCAGTCTTACCCCCATCTGCTGCGCCTCTTTGAGCAGCCTCAGCGACGGAAACGGTTCACCGCGCAGGGAAAACCCTGAGGTGTTCACCTCCAGGGCCACATTTTTCTCCCGCATCAGGGCCAGTATTTCACCCATCCGGGCGAAATGCTCTTCGGTAAAGGAAAAAGAGGGGCAGTGACGCATCACCGCATCAAGATGGCAGACCACATCCGCCGGGATCACCGCCAGGGCCTTTTTGAGCCCGTCGAAATAGGCGGCTGCGACATTGTCCACGCCGAATCTCTCCATCAGGGCAATGCTTGCCGGCCTGCGGCTCACCATATTGACATAACCCTCATCGGTTTTCAGGTAATGATAGGAGAGGCCGATGCGCTCCCAGTTGAATTTACCTAGAAAATCCACCGCTTCCTGCAGATGCTCCGGGTTGGCGCCCACCTCGACGCCGGTGCCTACCGCAATGATCCCCTGATATTTTTCCGCCAGCCGCCTGCCTTCCCCATGATAATAAACAAAATCCGCTTCGGTCAGCCAGGTTGATTCAAGGTAGTCGATGCCTGTTTCATAATGCTCCAGAAAGATAATTTTTTTGAGCCCTGCGGCAACCGCGGCCTGCACATACTCCTCCATCTCGCCCCTGGCATGATGACAGAGCCGGGTATGGACGTGGCCGTCCGTGGTGATATCGATGGCTGCTCGCGGCATGATAAAATAGTCTGTAGGTATTTAGTCTGTTAGTAATGAAAAATTACCAGGGCAAGTTTTGACTTAATACTTGGGACTTGGAATGCTTTGTTTTTTTACCTAACAGACTACAGTCTAATAGTCTAATAGTCTAATAGTCTAAACAACCTGAGTACTTACGTTTTATCAATAATTTTTGCGGGCCAGCACTTCCCTGGGTTTTGCCCCGTCCGCCGGGCCGATGACCCCTTCCTTTTCCATGGTTTCAATCATGCGGGCCGCCCGGTTGTACCCCACCCGCAGCCGGCGTTGAATCATGGAAATGGAGGCCTGCCCGGATTCACAGACAATGGCCACCGCCTCGTCATATTTCTCGTCCAAATCCCCTTCGGCATCCCCGTCCTGGGCTTCCTCTTCCTTTTCCACACTCTGGATGACGGATTCATCATAACGGGCGCTGCCCTGCTGTTTGAGAAAGTTGACCAGCCGCTCGGATTCCTGCTCGGAAATATAGGCCCCGTGAATGCGCTGGAGCCGGGCCGTGCCAGGCGGCAGAAAGAGCATATCGCCGGAGCCGAGGAGATGCTCCGCCCCGCTGGTATCAAGGATGGTGCGGGAATCGATCTTGGAGGAGACCTTGAACGACATCCGGGTGGGGAAGTTGGCCTTGATCAGCCCGGTCAGGACATCAACGGAAGGCCGCTGGGTGGCCAGGATGAGATGCATGCCGGCGGCCCTGGCCATCTGGGCCAGGCGGGCCACGGCAGTTTCCACCTCATTGGAGGAGACCATCATCAGATCGGCCAGCTCATCGATGATGATGACGATATAGGGGAGCTTTTCCTCGGCAATTTCATTATAGCTGGCAAAACCCTTGACCCGCATCGCCTCCATGAGGATGTAGCGCCGCTCCATCTCCCGCACGGCCCACTGCAGGGCCCGGCTGGCCATCTTCGGATCAACCACCACCGGATGCAGCAGATGGGGAATCGCCTCATAGCTGGAGAGCTCGATGCGTTTGGGGTCAACCATGAGCAGGCGCACCTCATCCGGGGTGGCCTTGAACAGGATACTGCAGATAATGGCGTTGATGGCCACACTTTTGCCCGCCCCGGTGGCCCCGGCAATGAGCAGATGGGGCATCCTGGTCAGATCGGCACAGACCGGCCGGCCCACCACATCCATGCCGAGCCCGATGGTCAGCTTGGATTCAGCTTTAATGAATTTCTCCGTGGACAGAATTTCCCGGATGGTAACGGTTTTCCGGCGGGGGTTGGGAATCTCTATGCCCACTGCCGCCTTGCCGGGGATGGAGCCGATGATGCGCACGCTTTCCGCCTGCAGGCCCAGGGCGAGATCATCGGCCAGGGAAACGATGCGGTTGATCTTGACCCCAGGGGCCGGGGCAAATTCATAGGTGGTGATCACCGGACCGGGTGAGATACCGGTGACATTGCCCTTGACGCCGAAATCAGCCAGTTTGCTTTCCAGGGTGCGGCTGACGGCGAGATAATGCTCCCTTTCAATGACCACCGCATCCTCCGCGGGGTTATTGAGCAGGGAGAGGCTCGGCAACTGAAAATTGCCCGGTTTCACCGGCAGAGGCTGAAATTCCTCCTTGGCGGCGACACTTTTCAGGGCAACCGGTTCATGCAGCTGCGGAATGGCAAGCCGTGGTTCTGCAAACTCCTCGGTCCGGCCACGGTCTGCACCGTTCACGGCCGGCTTTTCCTCCATGGCCTTCAGCTGTTTGCGCTGTTTCAGTTTCTGATTGATATTTCCGCAGGTCTGCACCACGCTTCTCCCCACAAAAAAGGGGGAAAAGCGCACAGTGGCCATCAGCGACAGCAGCATGATGGTGCTGAAAAAGAGAAAGGCGCCCGCCCAGCCGAAATAGGTGCTGGTCACCCCGAAGAGGATATCGCCCAGCCGGCCGGCCAGGGGATAACTGTGCCCGAACAGGGGCAGGGTATGCCAGCCAAGAGAGGCGAAAAGCGCACTGCTGGCCATGACCAGGCCGGTGCAGCCGCCGCAGATAATGGGCAGACGCTGGATGGCAAATCTGCCGAAAAAGATGGAAACGCCGAAAAAGAGAAAGAGAACCGGCAACCAGAAGGAACTCAGCCCTAGAAAACTCATGCACAGCGTGGCCAGAAAGTTGCCCACGCTGCCGCACCAGTTGGCGGATGCACCCGCAGTGTACGGTTCAGCCGGCGGGGTGAAGCTGACAAAGGACAGGAGCAGAAAAAGACCGGCAACTATGGCTAAAACAGCGGCTACCTCTTGCACGAGAGTAGGCTGGTACGTGTAATTTGTGGTGGCTTTTACCATGGCATAGCCAAAAGACTGTTCACCGGTCCCGATTGAATGATAACCTAAATTATTCCTTCCTTACACTGCGGCAGATGGAGTCGAGAATACCGTTGATAAAGGGTGCGGCATCATCGGTGCTGAAACGTTTGGCAATCTCAATCGCCTCATTGAGAATCACGGATGAAGGAACATCAGACATGTGGGCCAGCTCGAAACAGGCAATACGGAGGATATTGCGGTCAATGACCGCCATGCGGCTCAAACGCCAGTTTTTGGCGTGCAACTCGATCATGCCGTTTATAGCGTCCCATTGCAGCTGAATGCCGCTGATCAGGTCCTGGGCATAGGGAACCGCCTTCCTGTTCACATCAAAATGATCGCTCATGCGGGCAATATCAACCTGGTGATTGCCGCTCTGATCAATCTGATAGAGACATTGCAGGGCGAGTTCCCTTGATTTCCGGCGAATACTCATATCAGGCTTTTTAACAGATTCACCATCTCGATGGCGGCGGCCGCGCACTCGGAACCCTTGTTGCCGGCCTTGGACCCGGCCCTCTCAATGGCCTGTTCAATGGTATCGGTGGTAAGCACGCCAAATATGATGGGCACCCCGCTCTCCATGCTGGCCTGGGCAATGCCCTTGGCCGCCTCGTTGGCCACAAAATCAAAATGCGGAGTCGCCCCGCGGATGACGGCGCCGAGACAGATCACCGCGTCATAGCGTCCGGATTTGGCCATTTTCTGGGCAACCAGGGGTATTTCAAATGCCCCCGGCACCCGGGCGACCTCAATGTCACCATCTGCCGCGCCAAAACGCAGCAGGGTGTCAAGGGCACCTTCCAGCAGACGTTCCGCGATAAATGAGTTAAAACGGGCCAGCACGATGCCGATTTTTTTCCCTTCAGCCTGGAAATTCCCCTCAAAATATTTTGCCATTACATCACTCCAAATTACTTTTCAGTCTTCGTTTTCAGAACCGTTCAGTTCAAGAAGATGGCCCATTTTATCCTTTTTACAACGCAGATAACCCAGATTTTCCGGAACAGGGTTGGTCTCGATCTTTACCCTGTCCACCACCTCCAACCCGTATCCCTCAAGTCCGACAATCTTTTTGGGATTATTGGTCATCAGTTTCATCTTTCTGACCCCGATATCCCGCAGGATCTGGGCGCCGATGCCGTAATCACGCAGATCGGCCTTAAAACCAAGTTTGAGATTGGCCTCAACCGTATCAAACCCCTTGTCCTGCAGGGCATAGGCCTTGATCTTATTGGCCAGGCCGATGCCCCTGCCCTCCTGGTGCATATAGAGGATGACGCCGCAGCCCTCCCGGTTGACCATGCGCATGGCCGCCTGCAGCTGGCCGCCGCAGTCGCACCGCATGGAGCCGAAAACATCGCCGGTCAGACATTCGGAATGGACCCGCACCAGCACCTCCTTGTCAGCGCTGATCTCGCCCTTGATCAGGGCCAGATGCTCATAGTCATCAACATCATTGGTGTAGGCCACGGCCTTGAATTCACCGCCATAGCGGGTGGGCAGAACTGTTTCCGCCGCCCGGTGGACCAGCTTGTCCATTTTCATTCTGTAGGCGACCAGGTCGGCTATGGTGGCGATCTTCAGGCCGTGTTCCTGGGCGAAAATTTTCAGATCAGGCATCCTGGCCATGGTGCCGTCGGCTTTCATGATCTCGCAGATGACCCCGGCCGGCACCAGCCCGGCGAGCCGGGAAATATCGACTGAGCCTTCGGTCTGGCCGGTTCGCACCAGCACGCCGCCCCTTCTCGCCCGCAGAGGGAAAACATGGCCCGGGCTGACCAGATCCTCAGGCTGCACATCAGGAGCCACCGCCGCCTGAATGGTCCTTGCCCTGTCGGCCGCTGAGATGCCGGTGGTCACTCCGTGACGCGCCTCAATGCTGACGGTAAAAGCGGTTTGATAAGGCGACTGATTATTCTGCACCATCATGGGCAGTTTCAGTTTGTCAAGATGCTCCGGGGTCAGGGTCAGACAAATCAGGCCCCGGCCATGGGTCGCCATGAAATTGACGGCTTCCGGGGTCGCCATCTGGGCGGCCATGAAGAGATCCCCTTCATTTTCTCTGTCCTCATCATCAACCAGGATGATCATCTTCCCTGCTCTGATGTCTTCTATTACCTCTTCTATACTGCTTACCGGCATATTCTTCACCTGATCCGGCCGGGCCGGACATGAAAAATTAATATAATGAAAGCGTAAATTAGGGGGTATTCTAAGTATCTTTGCAATTTAATCCAGAGCTGTTGCCAATAAAAACAAGATTATTTCAAAAACCCATGTTCCGCCAGAAAAGCGGGATTAAGGCGTGATGATGGCGGACTGTCGCCGTTTTCTTTCACCTGCAGCAGCTTTTCCACATATTTACCGATCAGGTCAACCTCAATATTGACCAGATCTCCCTGTTGCAGAGACCCCAGGGTGGTGACCTGCAGGGTATGCGGGATGATGGCCACCGAAAAGGTGCGGTCATCACAGTAATTTACCGTAAGGCTGATGCCATTGATGGTGATGGAGCCCTTTTCAACAATATAGCGGCCTGATCCTTTGGGGACGGCAAAATGGAACCGCACGAAATCGCCTTCAGGCTTTATTTCCAAAACCTTCGTGGTGGCATCCACGTGACCGCTGACCAGATGGCCGCCCAGGCGATCACTTAAACGCAGTGCCCGCTCCAGATTCATCTTCTGGCCTACGGCGATACCGCCCAGATTGGTGCGGGACAGGCTTTCCGGAGACACATCAACCGCAAAACGCCGGCCGGCAATCTTTTTGGCAGTGAGACAGACGCCGTTGCAGGCGATGGATTCGCCTTCCGCCGGCTCAGTGAGATCAAAATCCGCCTCCACCCCGAAAACCATGCCGCCGCCCGACGGCCTTTTGTCGATGAGTTTTCCTTTGCCCTGGATAATACCGGTAAACATTTTATCACTTATAGCCGTTTTGCATTAAATCAGCACGCTGTGCAGCTGACTGGAGAAATATCCTTTACTCACTGGTAAACAAGCCGTCGATCAGCACATCATCAGCAAAACGTCTGATGCGGCGGGTAACAAATCTTTTGGCCTCCTGTACTCCGGCAAGGCCGAGACTGTCGATAACCGGCACGGCGTCGCCTCCCAGAAAAAGAGGGGCCAGGAAAAGACAGACCTGATCCACCAGACCTGCCCGCAGAAAGGAACCATGCACCTGGCTGCCGCCTTCCACCAGCAGGCTGTTAATCTGGGCCGGCACCTAAAAACTGCAGCACCTGCCGCAGATCCAGATAACCGTCCTGTCCGCTGTCAACCCGGATGATTTTTGCTCCCGCCTTTTCCAGGGCCTTTGCCTTATCCGGATCAGCCTGGTGAGAACAGAAAATCCAGGTTGGCGCCGTGGACTGCTGCCTGAGCATCCTGGCACCGGGGGCCAGACGGAGCCTGCCGTCCAACACCACCCGCAAAGGATCTTTGCCCTTTTTCCCCTGTAATCTGGTGGTAAGTGAGGGATCATCGGCCAGGGCCGTACCCGCGCCGATGAGAATCGCGTCCACCCGGTTGCGGAGGCGATGCACCTCAGCCCGGGATTTTGCACAGGTAATCCAGCCGCTCTGGCCGTTTGCCGCCGCTATCCGTCCGTCAAGACTGCAGCCTGCCTTCATGATCACCCAGGGCAGGCCGGTGGTGATATGTTTGATAAAAGGATAATTCAACTCCCGGCATGCTTCGGCCAGCACCCCGGTTCTGACCTCAATGCCGCTGCTCTGCAGAAAGGCGCAGCCGGAGCCGGCAACCAGCGGATTCGGGTCAATCATGCCGACAACCACCCTGCTGATGCCGGATGCAAGTATGGCGCGGGTACAGGGCGGGGTGCGGCCGGTATGGTTACAGGGCTCAAGAGTGACGTAAATGGTCGCGCCCCGGGCATTCTCCCCGGCCTCCCGCAGGGCGTGCACCTCGGCATGGGGCGTCCCGGCCTTTTTATGATATCCGCTGCCGATCACCCTGCCGTCTCGCACCACCACAGAACCGACAGCAGGATTGGGGGAGGTCCTGCCCAGACCCCTGCGGGCCTCCCGCAGGGCCATTCTCATAAAGACCAGGTCAGGATCCTTCACTCTTTTCATTTTCCCGGCCGCCGAGCAGGCCCTTCAATTCCTCCATGAACTCATTTAAATCCTTGAACTGCCGGTAAACCGAGGCAAAACGGACATAGGCCACCTCGTCGATATTGCGCAGGGCGTCCATCACCCGGGCGCCGACTATCCGGACCGGGATTTCCCTCTCCCCCATGTCCTGCAGTTCCCTTTCAAGATTATCCACGAATTCTTCGATCTGGGTCATGCTGACCGGCCTCTTTTCACACGCCTTTTTCAGACCGGAAACCACCTTGGAACGGTCCCATGCCTCCCGGCGGTCATCTTTTTTGATGAGCATGGGCATGGTCACCTCCAACCGTTCATAGGTGGTGAAGCGTCGGCCGCAGGAATCACACAGACGCCGGCGCCGGGTTATCGTGTAGTCTTTATTGAGGCGGGAATCAACCACCTTGTTTTCAAGATGGCCACAGTAGGGGCATTTCATTTTTCAGCCTGCAATAATTCTTAAATGGAACAAAGGCCACAAAGAGATCGGCGCCTCTCTGTGGCCAGTGCAAGGGGAATTATACTCCGTTTCTTTCAGCCGTTTTCTGGCGCGGTCCCCATCTGGATAAGCGGAATGCCTGCTTCGGCCAGCATGGAGGCGGCCAGGGTGTCCGCATATCCGTCCTTGTAGTATATGGCCTTGACCCGGGCATTGATCAGCATCTTGCTGCAGATTGAGCAGGGCATATTGGTGCAGTAAACCGTGGAATTTTCCACACTGACCCCGTGCAGCGCCGCCTGAATAATGGCATTCTGCTCGGCATGCAGCCCCCGGCACAATTCATGTCGTTCACCGGAAGGGATATTCTGCTGGGCACGCAGACAGCCGACTTCCAGGCAATGACGGACCTTGGCTGGGTGCCCCGTTATAGCCGGTGGCGATAATTCGTTTGTCCCGCACCAGGATGGCGCCCAACCTTGCGCCGGAGGCAGGTTGAGCGCTGGGCAACCAGTTCCGTAATGGAAAGAAAATATTCAGACCATGATGGCCGCTGGTCGGGATTAATCATCATCACGCACTAAATCAGGATACAGGGGGAACTCATCACACAGCATCCGGACTTCAAGCCGGATGGCAGCAAGTTCCTCCTTGCGGTCGCGGTTGACGATAGCCCGGTTGATCCAGTCGGCGATTTTGGCCATTTCCGGCTCTTTCAACCCCCTGGTCGTCACCGCGGGAGTGCCGATGCGGATGCCGCCCGTGACGAAGCGGCTCTGGGTATCAAAGGGTATGGCATTCTTATTGACCGTAAGTCCTGCGCCCTCCAGGACCTCCTCGGCAATTCTTGCCGGTGATATTCTTGTTGTTTAGGTCAACCAGCAGCAGATGGTTGTCCGTGCCGCCGGAGACGAGCCGGAAACCGAATTTCTGCAGGTTTTCCGCCAGGGCTCTGGCATTTTTAACCACCTGGGCCTGATAGATTTTGAACTCTTCCGTCATGGCCTCCTTGAAGCTCACCGCCTTGGCGGCGATGACATGCACCAGCGGTCCGCCCTGAATGCCCGGGAAGATCTTGCTGTTCAGTCTCTTGCCAAACTCCCCCTTGGCCAGGATCAACCCGCCTCGCGGTCCGCGCATGGTCTTATGGGTGGTGGTGGTGACAAAATGGGCATGGGGCACCGGTGAAGGATGTACGCCGGCTGCCACCAGACCGGCGATATGGGCCATATCCACCATGAACAGGGCGCCAATCTTATCGGCAATTCTGCGAAATCCCTCAAAATCAATGAGCCGGGGATAGGCACTCGCCCCGGCCACGATCATCTTCGGCTTTTCAGCAAGGGCGATACGTTCCACCTCTTCCATGTCAATCTGGCCGGTTTCCTTTTTCACCCCATAGGAGACGAAATCGTAAAGCTGCCCCGAGAAATTGACCCCGCTGCCGTGGGTAAGATGACCGCCATGGGCCAGATCCATACCCAGCACCTTATCGCCTGGCTTGAGCGTGGCAAAGTAGACAGCCATATTGGCCTGACTGCCGGAATGGGGCTGGACATTGGCATATTCGGCCCCGAAGATTTCCTTGGCCCGGCTGATGGCCAGAGACTCGATCTCGTCGGCATACTCGCAACCGCCATAATATCGCTTGCCCGGATAGCCTTCGGCGTATTTGTTGGTGAAAATGGAGCCCTGGGCCTCAAGCACGGCCATGCTGACGATATTTTCAGAGGCGATCAGCTCAAGCTGGTTGGTCTGACGCTCAAGTTCATATCTGATGGCTCGATAAACAGCCGGGTCTGTTTGTTTTAATGATGACATAAGTACTCTTTAAATTAGTCATATTGCCGAAACAGCGGCATTTCTGCGACCTGATTACCACCCTGATCTCCCCGGCGTTTGGAATACAGGAGACAGGGATAGAATGCAGCTGCTTGATTGTATTACGTTACTTCCGGCTCCTGAATTCTGTATCCTGATCTCTGGAAACATGCTTGTCTGACTAAAAATAATTTAATTTCAGCAAGTTGCCAAAACTCAGGAATTTTGGATCAAAACATTTCAATACGGCGCAGATGACGATCCCCGGCAAAGTCGGTGGCAAGCCAAGTGCGGACGATTTCCTCGGCAAGGCCCGGTCCCGTTACCCTGGCCCCGAGACATAACACATTCGCGTTATTGTGTTCCCGGCTCATACGGGCCGAAAACATCTCGGTGCACAAGGCAGCCCTGATTTTTTTATTGCGGTTGGCAGCCATGGACATGCCGAGTCCGGTGCCGCAGATCAAAATTCCGCGGTCACAGGCATTATCCGCCACCAGCTCACACACGGCTTTGGCATAGTGGGGGTAATCAACAGAAAGAGTCGAGTCGGTTCCCTGATCACTTACCTCATGTCCGAGCTCCGCCAGCAGGGGCAAAATGACCTCTTTTAAGGCAATACCGCCGTGATCACAGCCGATGGCAATCTTCACATCTATTCCTCGAAGCGTTTCATGATGATGACGGCGTTGGTCCCGCCGAATCCGAACGAATTGGACATGGCCGCCCGGATTTTCATGTCCCGGGCGCTGCCCGGCACATAATCAAGATCGCATTCATCATCAGGATTTTCAAGGTTTGCCGTGGGAGGAACAACCTGATTATGAATGGACAGTGCCGTAAAAATGGCCTCAATCCCCCCTGCCCCGCCCAGCATATGGCCGGTCATGGATTTGGTCGAACTGATGGCAAGCCTTCCGGCATGATCACCATAAACACTCTTGATGGCCCGCGTCTCGACAACATCATTTAACGGCGTTGAGGTGCCGTGCGCATTAATATAGTCAATCTCGTCGACATTCATTTGCGCATCGGCAAGGGCCATTTTCATACAGCGGATTGCGCCATTTCCATCTTCAGGCGGGGCCGCCATGTGGAAGCCGTCGCCGGACAGCCCGTAACCCGCCATTTCGGCATAAATGCGGGCTCCCCTTGCCTTGGCATGCTCCAGTTCCTCCAGGATGAGAATTCCTGCGCCCTCGGCAATGATGAAACCGTCCCGATCCCGGTCAAAGGGCCGCGAGGCCTTCTCCGGGAAGTCATTATTTCTGGAAAGGGCCTTCATGGCGGCGAATCCGCCAACGGCCAGGGGGCAGATAACGGATTCGCTGCCTCCGGTGACGGCCGCGTCGCAGATCGCCGGCGCTTATCAGGCGGAAGGCCTCGCCCACGGCGTGGGTGCCGGCCGCGCAGGCGGTGGTTACGGACAGATTCGGCCCCTTGAGCTTTTTGACGATGGAAATCTGGCCGGCACCCATGTTCGGGATAACCATGGGAATGAAAAAAGGCGTGATGCGTTTCGGTCCCCGCTCGAGACAAATCTGGTGATATTTCTCAATGGTGGACAGCCCGCCGAGGCCGCAACCGGTGATGACCCCGACCCGGGCGGCATTTTCTTCAGTAACCGTAAATCCTGAATCGGTAAAGGCCATCTCCGCCGCAGCAACGGCATATTGCACAAAAAGATCCAGGTGCTTAGCCGTTTTCGGGTCAATGAAATCTTCGGCGATGAAATCCTTGACCTCGGCGGCAATTTTGACTGCATGGTCTGCGGTATCAAAGCGGGTTATCGGAGCGACCCCGCTCCTGCCGGCACAGAGTCCATTCCATGTTTTTTCATTGCCGGTACCCAGGGGGGTGACGAGACCAACACCGGTAACTACTACTCTTCTAGCCATTGGCAACCTCGAAAGCTTGAGATATTACCAAACCCTGAAACATGGGTGCCTATCACACGATCATGGAGAAACATAAATGCGCTAAGGCCGATTATTTCAAGGAGTTAATATGATCGATCGCATGCTGAACAGTTGTTATTTTTTCAGCTACGTCGTCCGGGATCTCGGTATCAAAAGCCTCTTCCATTGCCATAATGAGTTCGACAAGATCCAGAGAATCTGCCCCGAGATCATCAACGAAAGAGGCGGCGGGAACTACTTTTGCTTTGTCAACACTGAGCTGCTCAACAATAATATCAATAAGTTTTTCTTCTTTAGACATGATTTTCTCCTTCTTTTTCCTGATAACCCGTCACTGTTGCCCGCTTGGGCCCCAGAGGTCTGTATACGCTTTTTCCCCTAACCCATGAACATTCCGCCATTAACATGGATAAACTGACCGGTGACATATCGGGCTTCTTCTGAAACCAGATAGGCAACGGCAGCCGCCACATCTTCAACAGTCCCTAAAGAATTCATGGGGATTTCTGCTTTGATTTTTTCAGTTACCTCTTCAGACAGCTCCTTGGTCATATCGGTATCAATATAACCGGGAGCAACACCATTGACAGTGACCCCGCGTGAGGCGAGTTCTTTGGCCACGGAACGGGTAAGACCCACCATGCCCGCCTTGGCCGCCGCATAGTTGGCCTGCCCGGCATTGCCGGCAAAACCGATTACCGACGTAATCGAAACAATCCGTCCCCAACGCTGTTTCATCATGGGGCGGCTTACCGCCTTGATACAATTGAAAGCGCCTTTCAGATTGGTGTCAATAACCTCATCCCATGCCTGTTCCTTCATCATGGCAATGAGGCCATCCCGGGTTATCCCCGCATTGTTGACAAGAATATCAACCCGCCCGAAATCGGCCACTATCTTTTTAAAAGCGGCCTGCACCTGCTCGGCATCGGCAACGTCGAACTGGCAGGCCGCGGCGTTGCCGCCCGCTTCTTTAATCGAGGCCACAGTCGCTTCCGCGGCATCGGGCCGGCTCACATAGTTGACTACCACAGTGGCACCCATGCCGGCAAGGCGCAGGCAGATAGCCTTGCCTATGCCGCGGCTTCCTCCGGTGACCACTGCTATTTTTCCGTCCAATCTCATGTCGTACCTGTTGGTTCAGCTGCTTATCAAATTTATGATGAACGCGCCTGCTTTATTTTTTCAATTAATTTCGGCAGAATTTCAAAAACATCACCAACCACGCCGTATGTTGCCACATCAAATATGGGGGCATGGGGGTCCCGGTTGATGGCGACAATGGTATCGGATGACTGCATCCCGACCAGATGCTGGATTGCCCCGGAAATACCACAGGCAATATACACCTTGGGACTGACGGTTTTGCCGGTCTGCCCCACCTGGTGGGGATAGGGCACCCAGCCGCTGTCCACGGCCGCCCTGGAGGCAGCGACAGCCCCGTCAAGCTGGTGCGCCAATTCGGCAATCAACTTAAATCCCTTTTCACCCTCAAGGCCGCGGCCGCCTGAGACAACGATATCAGCCTCGTTGAGATTGACCTGATCGCCTTCCAGGGCCACAAAGTTGCGCACCTTCACCCGGGAAGCAAGCCGCGCAGCGGCGATGGTGCAATGAATGATTTTTCCCTGGCGGGCGGGATCAGGGGCATTGGCCTTCATCACCAGCGGCCGCACGGTTGCCATCTGCGGACGCGTATTGGAGCTGGCGATGGTGGCCATGATATTGCCGCCAAAGGCGGGCCTGGTCTGCAGCAGGGCGCCGTCTTCCTGCTGGATATCGAGCTGCGTGCAGTCAGCAGTGAGTCCTGTTTTCAGCGAGGTTGCCACTCGGGGAATAAAGGAACGGCCGATGGCCGTGGCGCCGGCCAGAATCACTTCAGGTTTATACTGGCGGGCCAGATCCTCAAGGGCGTTGCCGTAAGCCTCATCGGTAAACTGGGCCAGGGCCTGATCTTCGACCACATAGACCTTATCCGCGCCAGAGGAAATAAGCTGAGCCGGCACATCTCCTGCCTGGTCGGTGAGCAGCACGGCCGACAACGGCACCTGCTTTTGGTCTGCCAGTTTACGGCCGACCCCGAGCAACTCATGGGTGACTGGGGCGATTCTGCCATGGCGGTACTCGGCATATACCCAGATACCGGTCCAGGCGGACAGATCATCTTTCTCCTCGCGATCCATGCCCTCAATCTTCAAGGCCCCGGCTTCGCAGAAATCAACGCAACCGCCGCACAGGGTACAGTTTTCATTTACCTCGGCAATGCCGTCAACCACATGAATTGCGTCAAAGGCGCAATTTGCCTCACAGAGTCCGCAGCCAATACAGGCATCAATATCTATCAGCAACATAACCCTAACACCATTCCAGCAATTTTTCAGCCAACTGATCGACCTGTTCCTGTACCGTGCCTTCAATCATGGTCCGGTCGCCCTTCAACTGGGGGGCAAAAACCCTGACCACCCAGGTGGGAGAACCTTTCAGCCCCAACTGGGCAGTATCGGCATCAATATCTGCGGCAGTCAGGGTGGTGATGGCCAGCTTTTTCGCCTTCATTTTTCCTTTCAGGGAAGGAAGACGGGGTTCATTGATTTCCTTGACCACGGTAAAGAGGGCCGGCAGGGTGACTTCCACCTCATCATAGCCGTCATCCATTAACCTTTCGACAACGAATGTTTGGTCACTCACCTGGGCGATCCTGCGGACGCAGGTGACATAGGGAATGTCCATCCTTACGGCCAGACCCGGCCCGACCTGGGCGGTATCACCATCGATGGCCTGCTTGCCGCACAAAATGAGATCAGCCCCGCCTATCTTTTTGATGGCCTGGGACAGGGTATAGGTCGTTGCCAGGGTATCGGCCCCGGCAAAGGCCCTGTCGGAGACCAGAACCGCCTCATCAGCCCCGCAGGAAACGGATTCGCGCAGTATCTCCGCGGCCTGGGGCGGGCCCATGGTCAGCACAATCACTGTGCCGCCATGCTTTTCCTTGAGGCGGACCGCCTCTTCAAGGGCATGGCGGTCATAGGGATTGATGATGGATTGCACCCCTTCCCTGGACAAGGTATTGGTCTTGGGGTCCAGACGGACATCTTTTGCGTCCGGGACCTGCTTGACACAGACTATAATCTTCATCAGGCTTTCGTGTACTCCTTGTTCAGTTCCTGACCAACCACGTTGCGCTGTATCTGGTTGGTGCCTTCATAAATCTGGAGGATTTTGGCATCACGCATCATCTTCTCAACCGGATAATCCCGCATATAACCATAACCGCCGAGAACCTGCACCGCATCAACCGTGACCTTCATGGCCATATCGGTGGCAAACACCTTGCACATGGAAGAGGCTTTGGACATATCCTTGGGATGGGCGTCAATATGTTTGGCCGCCGCGTAAACCAGAGCGCGGGCCGCCTCAAGCTGGATGGCCATATCGGCGAGCATGTGCTGCACGGCCTGAAAAGAGATGATCGGTTTACCGAACTGCACCCGCTGCTTGGCATAGGTGACGGCCTCATCCAAGGCTGCCTGGCCAAGGCCGACGCCGAGGATGGCAATACCCGGCCGGGACTTATCCAGGGTTTTCATGACGGTAATAAAACCGGTGCCTTCCCGGCCGATGAGCCGGTCTTTGGGAATGCGGCAGTCCTTGAAGATGAGCTCCCGGGTGGAAGATGCCCGGATACCCAGCTTCTTTTCCTTGACCCCGTAGGAGAAACCCGGATCAGTATCTTCAACGACAAACATGGATGCACCGCGGGGGCCTTTGGACCGATCGGTGATGGCAATGACCGTGTAAATCTTGGCTTCGCCGGCGTTGGTTATCCACTGTTTGGTGCCGTTCAGCACCCATTCATCACCATCGAGAACAGCGGTGGTCTGGATGCCTGAGGCATCACTGCCGGCATTGGCTTCGGTGAGGGCAAAAGCGGCTTTTTTCGCGCCCGTGGCGATTTCCGGCAGATATTTCTGCTTCATTTCTTCACTGCCGGAAATCATAATGGGAAATGCGCCAAGCGCACTGGCGGCAAAAGCGGTTGCCACGCCGACACAACCACGGCCAAACTGTTCCAGAGCCAAAACGATCTCAAAGGTGCCAGCCCCGAAACCGCCGTATTCCTCGGGAATATAAATACCAAAAAGATCCGCTTTGGCAACAGCGTCAAGAATATCTTTGGGAAACTCTTCGGATTCGTCGAGAGCTGCGCGTTGGGGAATGATTAACTCGTCGGCAATCTGCCGGGAGAGATCAACTATCATCTGCTGTTCTTCAGTTAAAAAATAATCCACAGCTTACTCCTCAACAAAATTATCATCAGAAAATTCTACCATCGAAATAAAGCGGCACCCCAGGTGAAACCTCCACCAAAGGCGCAGAGCATGACAAGATCCCCAGGATTGATGCGCCCTTCCCGGTTTGACTCATCCAGGGCTATAGGAATACTAGCCGCCGATGTATTACCATATTTGTCCAGATTTATGTAGACTTTTTCACTGGCTACCCCAAGCCTTTCTCCCAGGCTTTTCAAGATGCGGATATTGGCCTGGTGGGGGATAATAAGGGCAATATCATCAACAGATACCTGCTCGCTGTCAAGCACATTCATGATAGCCATGTCCATGGAACGCACAGCATATTTAAAAACATCCCGGCCGGCCATTTTGATATAGGAGCCGTCATTTTCCTTGCTGCACAGATCCTTGTTCATGCTCGGCGCATTGTCCATATAGAGAAGTTTGTACAGGCTGCCGTCTGAGAAAAGTTTGCTGGCCAGCATGCCGCGTTGCTCTGTTGTCCCGGTAACCACACAGGCCCCGGCTCCATCGCCAAAGAGAACGCAGGTGTTGCGGTCCTCCCAGTTGACCCGGCTCGATAACGTCTCGGCGCCGACAACCAGAATTTTCATATCGGGATCGGCTTTGATGTATTTATCAGCCACATCAAGACAAAAGATAAAACCCGAACAGGCGGCATTGATATCAAGAGCAAATGCGCGCGTCGCGCCGAGTTCTTTCTGCACCAGGCAGGCGCATGACGGCATGCCCATATCGGGGGTGATCGTGCCGACAATGATCATGTCGATTTCGGCGGGTGACAGCTGGGCCATATCCAGAGCCCTGCGGGCTGCGGCGGCGGCAAGTTTGGAGGTTTCCTCCCCCGGACCGGCGATGCGTCTGTTTTTTATGCCCGTCCGGGTGGTGATCCACTCGTCGGAGGTATCCACCATTTTTTCCAGATCCGCATTGGACAGCACTCTCTCCGGCAGGGCTGAACCAGTGCCGAGAACAACCAGTTTGTTCATTTAAGCTGCTCCCGCCGGAACATCACTTTCCTCAAAATGAGATAAAGCCGGTTTTGTAGTTTCAAGCATTGCGAGAATATGGTCATTGACATTGATGCTTAGCCAGACCATCTGCTACCAGCAGGGCATTCTTGATGGCCACCATATTGGATCGGCCATGGCAGATAACCCCTGTGCCGTTGAAGCCAAGCAAGGGAGCTCCGCCATATTCGGCATAATCAACTCGTTTTTTGAAATTGCTGAAGGCCTGCCGGGCGAGAAAATATCCCATTCTCGCTTTGAATGTTTTGCCGATTTCTTCCCTGAGCATGGCTAAAACAGCTTCAGCCAACCCTTCACTGAGCTTCAGACAAACATTGCCGACAAATCCGTCGCAGACGATAACATCCACATCGCCGACAAAGGTATCACGGCCCTCGACATTGCCTATATAGTTCAACCCGCTGCTCTGGAAGAGGGAATGGGCGCTTTTCACCAGGGCATTCCCCTTGCCGCCCTCTTCGCCGATACTGAGCAGGCCGACCCGGGGGTTTTCAATACCATACATGATGCGGGAAAAAGCGGAAGCCATGACCCCGAACTGCAGCAGATGTTTCGGACGGCAATCAACATTTGCGCCGACATCCATGACCACAACCGGGCCTTTCAAGGTCGGGAAAACACTGGCAATTCCCGGACGTGATATATCCTTCAACCTGCCGAGAAATTTGATGGCCGCGGCCATGACGGCCCCGGAATTCCCGGGGCTGACCACTGCATCGACTTCATGCTTTCTGAGCAGCTCAAAGGCAACGACAACAGAAGAGTCTTTCTTTTTGCGAACAGCCTCGATCGGCGAGTCGTGCATGGTAATGACCTGTGAGGTCGGCAC
This sequence comes from uncultured delta proteobacterium, assembly GCA_963729825.1. Taxonomy (GTDB): domain Bacteria; phylum Desulfobacterota; class Desulfobulbia; order Desulfobulbales; family SURF-16; genus SURF-16. The sequence continues at coordinate 28,533 of CAVSQR010000064.1, forward strand.
AAAATCAACCAGTTGCAGAGATGCCTTCTTTTTGCAGAGCGGGCTTAATCTGCTCCTCACCACCGACTATGGTGATATGAACATCCGTCGCACGGACAGCCAGCGCGGCACCTGCAACCATTTCTGCAGGGCCACGGTCACTTCCCATGGCATCAAGAGCTATCCGCACGCAACTTCTCCTCTGGCCAAATGAGCACGTTTCTTTTTAAACTGAAGCAGGCTCTTCAATGCGTTTCCCGGGTCTTTACATCTTGAGGCAGCTTAATCACAGGCTACTGCTGCCCCAAATTCAGCAAGTGGAGTTTAGTCAAGATCTTTTTCACCAAGATCGATTACTTTACGACCCTTGTAGGAACCGCATCCGGAACAGAGCCGATGCGGCAGTTTTGGTTCACCACATTCAGAGCATGTGGAAATGGTGGGTGCGGTCAATCCGTCATGGGAACGACGAATTCTGGTACGGGCATGAGAGTGTCTTCTTTTCGGTAAGGCCATTATTTTTCCTCCAACCAACGAGTTTATGTGAAAAAATTAACTTTTTAAATGTACTGCAAAAATATCAACCCTTCAATTTGGCTAACACACTGAAGGGCGAAGAAGTATCCGGCTGACATCGGCATTGTTCATAATTGAGATTTGCTCCGCATTTACTACACATCCCACGACACTCTTCGGAGCAGAGTTTTTTCATGGGCACGGCAAGGTATAACTGCTGCTGCAATATATCGGTAATATTGATTTCACCATTTTCAAGGATGTCCATATCCATCTCGTTATCGTGACAGTAATGGTCTTTTTCCTCCATTTCACTTATGCTTTCCGTCGGAAGTTCCAGATCAATTCTGAAATCGGAGTCCAACGGCAGATGAAATTCCCCGAGACAACGGTCACAGGTAAAGACAGCGGTCGCTGAAAATCTTCCCGTAACCACAACACGTTGCCCCTGTCTTTTCAGTCTGAGCGAGGCATCCGCTCTCCCCAAGCGTACCAGATCTTCAGGAAACCAATGGGCATCGTCGACAGAGAGAGACAAACCCTCTTCCGGAATTTCATAAAAATCAATCTTCACAACACAGACTCCAAAAGCGACATATAGCAGGCAAAGGAACAAGAAATTATAAATAAAATTAATTTCTTGTCAAGAGCTTTCATTGAGGCGAACAGAAATAGGAAGGGAATGAAGAAAAAAACAAGCCTTATACAGCTAAAGAAGTTCCGCCAGCCTTGATCCGGTATGCTGCAGGCGTAAACCGCAAACTACAACGATTTTCTTGAGAAGTTTGATAGATAAAACAGGTTCTTGCTGAAAAAGCTTCTGGGCATCAGCAAAGGAGAGAACATAGGCCTGTGTTTCCTCAAGCGCGGAAATCGTGACCGAATGCTGATGGGATGCAGCAACAGCCATCTCCCCGAAGAGGGAACCTTTTTCTAAAATTGCCAGTATGATATTTTTCCCCTGGAATCTGCCTTCTCGCTTGATAACCAGGCCGCCTGCCACCAAGAAGCCCATATAATCCATGGGGTCGCCTTGTTGCCATACTATCTCTCCCCGGGCAAAGAGACGAAGCTCAAGATAACTAATGAGTTGCTCCATCTCATTTTCCGTGAATTCAGGAAACACCTGATGAAACCGGCGTTGTGCTGTCTGGAGATTCTGCTGTTTTTGCTTGCGCCCCTTGCATGCTAGTGCCTATTGCCCTTCCGCCGGAATTTTTCCCACTTTTTCATCAATCCGTTTCACCAGTCCGGCATATTTTTCTTTCATGATAATGTCGTTGAACTGGCTCCGGTAATTCTGCACCAGACTGACACCTTCAATAATCACATCGTAAATACGCCATCTGTCCTGGGCCTTATAAAGCTTGTAACTGATCGGAATATCAAGATCATTGTGCTTGATCAGGGTAGGAACCAATGATTTGTTTTCCCTTACTGATTCTTTCAAAAAAATGATCTTTTCATCTGAATAGGTTTCAATTTTATTTATATAGGAATTTTCAATCAACCGAGAAAAGAGCTCAACAAAATGGTCCTTGTCCGCATCAGTCATATCTTGCCAATGCTTGCCCAGCGTCAATTTCGACATCTCTTTAAAATCAAAATGATGGCGCACCACGGTAAGGATCAGCTCTCTTCTGTGCTGGCTGTTTTCCGGAAGTTTCAGCTGATCATTATTCAATATCGCCATTATTTCTTCAACCGCGCTCTGCATATAGTCTGCCGGGCTGTTCAGACAGGCGGCCTCATCGGCTTTGAGCAACAGGGCAAAAAGGCAATACATCAATATTGCCGTAGTTTGCCAGCGAACAGATAATTTATTCATAACGGATCGAAAATAATAATCAAACCGGTGTAAGGATGGCGAATGTCTCGGCAGCCCCGGGCAACAATACCAATAGACTGCCGAGGTGAATTTCAATAAATTTTAGCATTCTTTTTTGAGTCTTTGATTTTGCTCTGACGATACTGAATATATGCATCGCGAAGCGAAATATAAGGATCGAATGAAGATTGCAGAAACGCCTCGTAATCCCCGATAACCAGAGAGGTATTATTCACTTGCTGGCCGCCGTACAAGGCCAGGCCATCATTGAGATTATTCTGCATGACCCAGCCAAGAGGGCTCAGATAGGAATCACCGAATAATCCCACGCTATCACGCATGGTGGATGGCCCCAGGACCGGCCAACAGAAATAAATACCATCACCCATCCCCCAGTATCCGAAGGTCTGTCCCAGGTCCTCTTCCTTTATTTCAAGACCGAATACATCCTTGGCAGGATCGCCGAAACCTGCCACACCTGCGGTTGTATTAATAACAAAACGTGATACTTCAATGCCGGCGTTTTTAAATTTTCCCTGCAAAACATTATTGACAAAGCGAACAGGGAAAAACAGATTATGAAAGGCATTTCGTATACAGATGCGAACATCCTGGGGCAAAACCGCACCATAGGCCCGGGCTACAGGCTTTAATGCCCAGAAATAAAGCTTGTCATTGAAATGGAAAAAGAAGCGATTGACCGGCTCGAGGGGATCACTGACCTCCGGGCCAGCCCCCTGTTCATCCAGGTCATCCAGGAAGGTGGTCGTCGCTCATCTCGTCTGCAGCCCATGCCGGTGCTTGAAAATTTACACGCAGCCAACAGTGGTTATCCCAGCCGGAAACCAGCACCAGCAGAAACACGAGTACAGCGATTAATTTTGTATTCACGATATCTTTTATCACAATAATTCCCCATCTTTAAATCCTACTAAGCCGTTGTAAAAAAATAACTAAACATTCCAATGTATTGACCGGCATAAGGGACCGTAACCGAAATGGTTACAAATGTAAGGATATTTCGTAACGGCCCCTAATCTTTTTCTTCAATATCCTTTTTTTTGTTTTCCTCGATTTTCTCTTCCATGCGACGGACCAGACCGTCATATCCTTCGTTATTGATTATCTGGTCAAATTGTTGCCGATAGTTTTGTACGAGGCTGACACCTTCAATAATGATATCATAGATCAGCCATTGTCCCTTAACCTCTTTTACCCGGTAAACAATCGGAATTTCCTGGTTATTTTTTACTATCTCACTGTAGACAATCGCCTTGTCATTGTTAACGATCTGTTTATTAAATGTTACCTCTTCATCAGAATATGATTTGAGCCTGTTAATATAGGTGGTTTCAAGCACCTGGGAAAAAAGCGCAATAAACTGCTCTTTTTCCTGGTCAGTCCTGGATTTCCAGTTAAGGGCCAACACGCGCTGAGCCAGTTCACCCGCCGCAAACCTGCTTTTAACAATGCTGACAATCTCTTCTTTTTTGGTCACCCATTGCTCGCCCGGAATGTCTCGGCGTAAAATATCGATAATCCGGTTCACAGAATCATGCAGCTGATCAATCGGCTCATTGGCGGCATGGCAGGAGGGATGATCATTGATAAAAACAAAAAATGCTGCCAAGAGCGCCAACAGCAGGGGAAGGCTATGCAGTTTATTTATCTTTTTCATCCCCGTTCATCTTTTCCCATGAAGAAGTTTTCCCAGAGTTACCGCGGTTGATTCATAAAAACAGGAGGATAGCGATTATACTTTACCAAATATATATTTGCTGATCAACTCTTCGAGGTCAACGGCGGATTCCGTATCCATGATTATTCCCCCCTCCTTGAGATAGGTCTCTGATCCGCCCTGGCTGATGCGGATATACTTGTCACCGATAATACCTTGAGTCTTGATGGAGGCAATGGCATCTTCCGTGATCTCGACATCATTGGCAAGATAGAGCGATACTTCAGCCCGCTGTTCTTTGGTCAGTCTGATGTTCGAGACTGTTCCCACGCTGACCCCGGCAATGGTGACCTCCGCCCCTTTTTTCAGTCCGGATACGTTATCAAAATCGGCTAACAAGGTATAATTCTGCCCTCTGGTAAAAATTGAAAATTCGCCGAACTGCAATGAAATATAGGCAAAGGCGAGAAAACCGAGGATCAGAAATACCCCCACAACAAATTCAATGTTGGTTTTTTTCATATGTTATGTTCCATCTTTCTGCTTGAGTAGATATGCCCCATGGTCTCGGTGGCAAAGGAAACAATCTGTGGTTCGCTGCTTAAGGGAATATCTTCAGGGCTTGAAAAAGTCACCATCTTTCCCTTTATTCAACAAAACAACCTGATCTGCCAGATTAAACACCCTGGGGATATCATGGCTGACAATGATCGACGTATAGCCGAACTGCTTCTGACTTTTAAAAAAAAGCCGGTAGATATCCATGGTTATCTGCGGATCGAGGCCTGTTGTCGGCTCATCAAAGAGCATGATATCCGGCTGCAGCATCAATGCCCTGGCCAGGCCTACCCTCTTTTTCATCCCGCCGCTGAGTTGAGCGGGAAATTTATCTTCATGACCCTCCAGATTAAACTGGGCAAGCATCTGTCTGACCCGTTGGGCGATTTCCTGGCCTTTGTATTTTGTCCTTTCCTTCAAAGGCAAAGCCACATTTTCAAAAACGGTCATTGAGTCAAGGAGTGCGGAGCCCTGGAACAATACCCCGAATTTCTCCCTGGTTTTGTTTAATTCCCGCTGTTTCATCAGGGTGATGTCTCGACCGTTCACCAGAATTTCACCGGCATCCGGAGAAAGCAGGCCAAGGATAAGCTTTAACGTGACACTTTTCCCCTGACCGCTTCCGCCGGCAATCACCGTCGTCTTACCGGACTCGAAGGAAACGGATACATCGTCCAGAACCCGCTGTTTGCCGAATGACTTGACCACGTTATGGAATTCGATTATCGCCGGACTCATAGCATGATCGCCGTAATCAGATAATCCCAGATCAATACAGCGATGGAGGAAAGCACCACGGCCTGGGTTGTAGCCCGGCTGACACCTTCGGCACCGAAGCCCGCGTTACGCAGGATATGCACAAAATACCCTCTTCCGGTACAGATCCAGACCACCAGCAGGGCAAAAACAAAGGATTTGACGATACCGAGATTGATGTCCTGATTGACCACACTCTGTACAATGCCGTTATAAAAGGCCCCCGGGTTCACCCCCAGCAGGACGACTCCGGCCAGATAACCGCCGGCTATGCCGATAACATTGAAAAACTGCGTCAGGATAGGAAGCGAGATGATTGTTGCGAGAAATTTCGGGGTGATGAGATAGCGGAAAGGACTGATAACCATACACTCCAAGGCATCAATCTGTTCGCTATTGCGCATGATGCCGATCTCGGCACACATGGCTGAACCGGCGCGGCCTGTAACCATAAGGGCGGTGAGAACAGGTCCGAGTTCGCGGATCAGACTCAAGGCCACTGCGGAACCAAGCATGCCTTCCGAGCCGAATTTCCGTAAGGTATAGTAGCCCTGCAGGCCAAGTACCATGCCGGTAAAAATGGATATGAAGAATATCACGGCAAATGAATTTGCCCCGATAATGCGAATCTGCCGCACGGTCTCCCGGAAGCGGAAGGGACGTGAAAAGATTGCCAGCAGGGCAGAAAACAGGAAAAGCCCCATCCGTCCCAGATCCCGGACCATATAGAGAAATGAATCACCGAGCTTGGTTATGAGAGAAATCATTATTTTTTTCGAAAAATATTATTAAATCGCAGGAATTGCGATTGATTGAAAATACCTTTTTTTAAGAAAAACGTAATCCGCTTGACAGTCTTAAAATGTTTTAATAATAACTGTCAAGCATTTCTTCGTTCTCAGTACGCTGGACACCACCAGAAAAATATTTATCAAATCAAAATGTTAGCCCACAGAAAACCGGCTTATGAAATTCTCTCTGATCGGCTTTAACTGCAGATTCACCCACTCCTGCCTGAGTCTTTTCTATCTGCGACAAGAACTTCTTAAGAATATAGATGACGTTGCTGTAAACATCAATCAATTTACCATCAATGACCCCTATTATCCTACCCTGATGCAGATCAGAGGATTAAAGGCTGATGCATTTTTTTTCTCGGTTTATATCTGGAACGCCAATATCGTTAAAAGAATAATAAATGATCTTGCCAAAATTCAACCATTTTCGCATGTTATTCTCGGCGGCCCCCAGGCGATTGCTTTCAATACGGCCGAACTTCCGGCAGGATGTACCGTGGTCAGCGGTGAAATCGAAGGGATAGACCGCTCCTTTTATACTGATCTCAAAAATGGTTCGCTCCGTCCAAGTTACCATGGCGCCAGATCCGGACAATTTGCTTCCCCCTTTACCGCAGACGACTTCAAAGAACAGCTTGCCAACCGCCATATATACTACGAATCATCCAGGGGATGCCCTTTTTCGTGCAGTTACTGCATCTCTTCACTGGAGCCCGGAGTCCGCTACAAGAACATGCAGCAGGTCCGCCAGGAACTAACGGAGATCCTCGCCCATAAACCTTTAAGCCTTCGCTTTGTCGATAGAACATTCAACGCATCCGACAAAAGAGCTCTGGAGATCTGGCAATTTCTGCAAGATGAATCCTCTGGGACCACTTTTCATTTTGAGATAGCCCCGGACCTCTTTTCCGAGGAGATGTTTGCGTTTCTGCAAACCATCCCGCCACAACTTTTTCAGTTTGAGATCGGCATTCAATCGACCCATGCGGAGACCCTTTCCGCCATCAGCCGCAAAAGCAGCATCCGCTCATCTCTTGACAACATTAAACGCCTGGTGCAGCTGAATACCATCCATCTGCATGTGGATCTTATTCTCGGCCTCCCCTTTGAGACATTTGCCTCGTTCGGAAAATCTTTTAACGATATCTTTGCAATCGGCCCCCATTATATCCAGATGGGTTTGTTAAAAGTGCTGCCCCACACCCCTCTCAGCGGGCAACTGACCGAGTTCTCCATCCAGCACTGCAGCTATCCTCCCTATGAAGTCCTGTCCACCGCCTGGCTGTCCCATGATGAATTGGCTGAGCTTTTCTGGTTTGGTGAATGTGTCGAGGCTTTCTACAACAACCGTTATTTCAGAGCCTTTTTCGGATTTTTACAGAGCACTGACCGGAACGGTTTCCAGTTTTTTCTGGAACTCCTTGAATCATGCAGGGAACACCACTTCTTCAACAGGGCAAAGACCCAACTGTTGATGAGCGAGATCCTTGCTGATTTCATCCGGGATGAACCGAAGAGGGGATTACTGCAGGAACTCCTCATTTACGACTGGCTGCGCAGCGGCCATCGTTTTCTTCCCGATCACCTCGGCCCACACGTATTAAAACAGACGAAAGACCAGCTCTGGCGAGAACTTCCCCAGGAGTTGCCCCCTTTTTACAGCAGTGTCAGCAGAAGTAATTTTTTTAAACAATCACTATTTGTAAGATTTTCCGGTGAAACTCTGCACGAGCTGGAACTGACCGAAGGAGAGGAAGGCGTTCTCTGTTTTCTTAACGAAAAGGAGAACGCTCTATTGGAATTGCATAAAGTGGTACTGCTTTGCCGCTCTGCTGGGCCACTGGAGCCTGCTGTGGACTTATAAAAACAGAGTTGTCGGCAGAGATATGTAAAGCCCACAAAAAAACTATCTCATTTTGTCAACTGCTTTACGGGAAAGAACCTGTAATCACAGCCTCAAAAATCAAGCCGGACAAAACGTATCCCCCCGGCCAAAAAACAGCTGAATCAGGCCCAAAAGCTGAAATTGATTTAGGCGTTCCCGGCTATATGCCGTGAGATGAAATCATCGATCAGAGCTCTTTGCTGTTCTGTCAGATTTTCAAATTTCACCCCGACAACATTGTTCATCCTGGCAGCCTCTTTCCCGGGAGATGAGGCTTGATCATCCCAGGCGACGGTGACAGGAACTTCTCGCAAAAGAGTGCCCCCCAGCAGGAGATCAACAGTTTTCTTCTGTGCGAATACTTCCCTGTCGAGATGCTTGAGATTAAGAGAAAACCCGCCGGTGCCGATTTCAATTATCTGTCTCATGCTGTCGGCTGTATACATAACCGTCCCGACCGGTGCCTTGAACCGTTTATGCGTCCTCTGTTCATCAGTCATGTCCATCTTTCACCTCACTAAAAATATGAGTTCTTGCATCAGTTAATTTTGACTGTCCGTATTTATGCCCCTTGCGGGTGAAAACCCTCTCGACAGCCGTACAGTGCAAGATAAATTTCTGTTTATCGTCACAAAAATCAGGTGCCGGGACTTTTTACGATGCTATCAATTTTCATTGCGGTCAATAGAGAAAATTATTTATATTATAGGCAATATTTAATCCAATTGCAAGATAGGTGCAAGGAATTTAAATTCGTTTTTATTCCAGACAGTTAGACAATACACCGCCATATTGGAGTGATAAGGGACTTCGAAGTTCAGACATCCTGACCTCGAGACTATCCACTATTGGGTGTTGAAATAGTCAACATATTGATTTCCCGTGGAAAAATGATTTTTTGGAGATGATCGGCAGAGCGTGCTTGCCGACACGGCAGGATTTTGATACGGTACCGGAATTCCCTGCCAGATCAAATTTCGTTACCCAGGCGAGGTGCCACTATGCCGCAACTCCAGCTGCCGATTTTCGACCAGGGCATGACCCTGATCAACAACAATTTTGGTTACAAACGTGAGGGTAATCGCCTCACCTATTTTTACGGCAATATGGCTGTATTCATGCACGATGTGGATGACCGCCGCTCCTTCCGCATGATTACCAGCCAGTTTTATGTCAACGGCAGCGCCAAACAATCCGAGATCTGTCGGGCATTCGGGGTAAGTCCGATCAGCGTCAAACGCTACGTGAAGCTGTACCGGGAGAAAGGCATCGCGGGATTTTTTGAGCCGCCCAGACGTCGTGGCGCGGTAGTACTGACCCCGGCAATGCTCAGGGAAGTGCAGGGATTTCTCGATGAAGGACTGGAAATAGGGGAGATCGCCAGGCAGCTTGACTTGCTGGCCGACACGCTGCGCAAGGCGTTGCGGGCCGGCAAACTCCATAAGCCTTTAAAAAAAACGAAGAAACCGCCGGAGGACTCCAGCCCGCCTGCAGCAAAAGCGAGCGAAACGCCATAGACGCTTCGGCGGTTATCGGCATGGGGGCCACGGACATCATGGGGCGGCTGGCGACCAGCATTTTCAAGTGCGAAGCGCCTGCCCCGGCTTTTTGCCCCTGCCACGATGTCTCGATCGCCGGGGTTCTGCTCGCCCTGCCGGCGCTGCTGGCGGTTGGCCTGCTGACGCATACTCAGAGGTACTTCCAACTGCCGCATGGATTTTACCGGCTGGACACGATTTTCATGCTGCTGGCGTTCATGGCCCTGGCCCGGCTGAAAACGGTGGAGTCACTGCGGTATTGTTCTCCGGGCGAATGGGGCAAGCTGCTTGGCATTGATCGCATCCCGGAGGTGAAGACCCTGCGGGAAAAAATCGGCCTGTTGTCGGCAGGAGGCGAGCCGGAGGCGTGGTCGGGCGAGTTGTGCCGGACATGGATGGAGCAGGAACCGGATGCGGCCGGTGTCTTCTATGTGGACGGTCATGTCCGGGTTTACCACGGCAGCCAGACCGAGCTGCCTCGGCATTATGTCAGCCGGGAGAAACTATGCCTGCGGGCAACGGTGGATTATTGGGTCAACGCCATGGATGGTCAACCCTTTTTTGTGGTGAACAAGGCCGTTGATCCCGGCTTACTGCAGGTGCTGGAAAAGGAGATCGTCCCCCGCCTGGAAGGCGAGGTTCCCAGCCAGCCCGGCCTGCTGGAGTTGGCGTCATCCACCATGCCACACCGTTTTACCCTGGTGTTTGACCGGGAGGGGTATAGCCCGGCGTTTATGGGGAGGATGCGGAAAAAAGGAATTGCCTGCCTGACGTACAACAAACACCCGGGAGCGGATTGGCCGGCGGCAGAATTCCAGCGGCAGAGCGTAAAGCTTGCGGACGGCAATGAGGTGGAAATGATGCTTGCCGAGCGTGGCGTTTCGCTGGGTGGAGAGCTGTGGGTGCGGGAAATCCGCAAGCTGCGGGAAAGCGGCCGGCAGACCTCGATACTCGTCACGGATTATGTCACTGCGAGCGGGCCGGTTGCCGCGGCCATGTTTGCCAGATGGTCGCAGGAAAACTTTTTTGGCTATATGCGGGAACATTATAATCTTGACCGGCTGATTGATTATGCCACCGAGGAGGTTTCCGAGACCATCAGGGTCATCAACCCCCAGTACCGGGAGCTCGATGGCGAGGTGCGCAAAATAGTGAACAGACTAAACCGCCAGCGCAAGGAGTTCGGCGCGCTTATGTTAAACGACGAGATTGAACCCGGCCGGGTGGAGAAATACCAGCAGGCCAAGGCGGAACTGCATGAAGAGATCATTGCGTTGGAACACGAGGCGGCGGAGCTGAAGGCCTGCAGAAAGGCTACGCCGAAGCATGTGACCATGGCGGATCTGCCCGCGGAGGACCGCTTCCGGCAGCTTGCCACGCAGGGTAAGCATTTTATCGATACGATCAAGATGATCGCCTACCGGGCGGAGACGGCCATGGCCACGATTGTGCGGGAGAAGCTGAGACGCCATGATGATGCCCGGAGCCTGCTGCGGGCCGCCTATGCAACCGAGGCGGACCTCATTCCGGATGAAAACGCCGGCACCCTGACGGTTCGTCTGCATCATCTGGCCAATCGAATGAGCAGTGAGGTCCTGCGCCATTTATGTGAAGAATTAAATGCCACCATGACCCGGTTTCCTGGCACCTCCATGCGCTTGGTCTACGAACTGGTGTCATGACAAATTCTCCCGAGGTCAGGATGTCTGAATTTCGGAAATCGGAATTTCACCTAATTTCATTTGCGGGGTTTTTGTGTATCTCATGGTAGTATAAAAAAAATGAAGATTTTGAATATCGGGTATATGTCACCGGGAATCGCTTCTAGCGTTTACACGATAAAATATAATATATTCAATGATATACTTCAAGAACTCACTCTTGCATTTAACAGAAATAATGCGAAAATCAAAAATCTTCACCTTTCGGTTAACGGATAATGTCATGTGTTAGCATACCTTCCGACTTTCCGTTCAAGCACTAATTACACCTACTCTATTTTCGAGGAGACGACAGGGTCACTCTCTTTGTGAGAGGTTGCGAGAACTTAGTTGTGGCTTCGTGACGGGTGCCTACTTCCTTTTTCTTGTCTTCCGCGTTACCTTTTCAGGGTTGGTGGGAACCGTATCTACTGATTTCCGCAGGGAGGATGCCACCTCCGGCAGAAACTCCTTGAAGGATTCCCCGTAGATTTCCCAGATGGTCACAAACAGGGCGGCAAGAATCGGCCCCACCATGATGCCGATGATGCCGAACATGGAAATGCCGCCAAGGGTGCCGAAGAGGACAAAGAGGTCGTGCATTTTGGTGTCGTTGCCGACGAGTCTCGGCCGGATGACATTATCAATGTTGCTGGCAATGAGCCCGCAGACAACGCCGAGGATGATGGCGCCGCTTATATCCCGCAGCAGAAGCAGGATGACGAGGGCGGGGAGCCAGATGATGGCCGTGCCCACGCTGGGGATGATGGAGAGAACGGCCATGAGGGTGCCCCAGAACACGGGACTCTGGATGCCGGCCAGGGAAAAGCCGATGCCGCAGAGGGTTCCCTGGATGATGCCGATGATCAGGGTGCCCTTGATGGTCGCCTTGGCCACAGAGGTGAACCGCCGCAGCAGAAGTTGTTCTTCCCGGTCTTCAAGGGGGAGGTAGTAAAGGATTTTGTCCAGCAGCTTATGCCCGTCAATGAGAAAATAAAACATGGTGTAGAGCATGATGAAGGACATCAGGACGGCATTGACCGTCATCTTGGTCATTGAAGAAAACGAATCGATCAAGAAGGTCGAGGCGTTGCCGACCAGGATGCCGAGCTTCTGGATGATCACATCCCGGTAGGGGAGGAGCTGCTCGTAATAGGGGATCCGGTGCTGGTAGTCGGAAAAGGCGGTGGGCTGCGCGAGAAAGGATTGTACCCAGGGGGTGACGGACTGGCTGACATTGATCGCCTGGGCGACCACCACGCCGATCAGGCCGGAGAATGGGATGAGGACAACACAGACTATGACCAGGATGGTGAGGAGGGAGGCCAGGGTTTGTTTGCCCCGGCAGCGCGCAAGGAGTCGTTGATACAGGGGGTTGGTCAGGGCGGTAAAGAGACCGGCCATGAAAATGGACATGAGAAATTGGCTGGTCATGGCAAGAAAGATTGCCGAAATGCCGATGACGCAGAGTATAAGGACTATTTTTTGTACGGTTTTCGGAGACATAGGGGTTGAGAGAAGGGTAGTTGAGAAGTCCGGTGTTAACAGGAAAGAGATTTTCGTGTTAAATTATGACCCGTTTGCGTTAGCGTTCAAGCAATAAATCGTTTTATACTGCAAAAAAAAGACGGCATTAAAGTTTTGAGCCGGTCTGTCCTGGCATGTTTTAAACCAATGTCGTTCATGAAGGAAAATACCGTCGGGCCGGCCGCAAGTGAGGCGGAGCGTCGGGGTCAGGAAAAGCTTGCCCGGTCCGCGGTGCTTATCCCAGCATACTGACTTTGAATTCACAATTTAACATCGTCCTTAATCCGTGACCAAACTGCAGTAAGAATTGCAAAGCTTTTCGATATAACTACTTAAAATTTCGTTAAAATATTGCAATTAGACCCAAGACCTGGCGCGTCATCGATAATCTCACGGGATTCTACTTTGTTACTCATTGGGAAGCAGTCGTCATCATAATCAGGCTTTTCTGCAAGCCTGATGCACCTATGTTTCCCAACCGATTCATCAGTGCTTTCTAGGATTGTTATTTACACAGCGCGGAAGCGGTTTGCTGCCAGCTTAAAAATCTCAAATCCCGTTATACTCAACAAACCTGCTAAAGTGCAGAGGATGATTTCCAGCAAATCCACCTTTTCAAAAAGAAATATTTCACGCAGAAATGGAACATTTAATACCAGTGCGAGGAAAAGTATTGCTCCGCCAACTACCCATTTTACGGTTGCGTTGGGAGTAATCAGAATCTGGAAAATATTTCTCGTCCAGGACCGGTTGGACAATATTACGGCAATGTTCGAGGATATAAGGGTGATGAAAGAGAAGGTTCTGACCTCTTTTTCTGAATATCCCAGGTGCAAACCAAGTCCATAAATTGCCATAACAATGATTAATACGCCGATCCCCTGCAGGCAGCTGAGAAGAATCTTTCGTCCTCCGAAAAAGGGCTCATCAATCTTTGCCGGTGGCCTGGACATGACGTTGGCCTCTTCCTTTTCCGCCTCAAAGATGATGGAACAGGCAGGGTCGATGATCAGTTCCATGAACACAATATGAACAGGCCAGAGGATCAGTGGGAGGTTGCCAAAAAAAATCGGAATGAGGGACAGACCGGCAATAGGCACATGTATTGCAAAAATATAACCCAGGGCTTTCTGGAGATTGTCGAAAATCCGCCGTCCCATCCTTATTGCTCCCACGATGGAGGCGAAGTTGTCATCCATGAGCACCAAAGAAGAGGCTTCCCGGGCGACATCGGTTCCCTTTTCTCCCATGGCAATACCAATATGGGCAGCTTTTAGCGCAGGAGCATCATTGACCCCGTCACCTGTCATGGCAACAATTTCATTGTTTTTCTTGAGGGCGTTGACAATTTTCAGTTTCTGTTCAGGCACGACCCTGGCAAACACATTGACATGTTGAATTTTCTCACACAGATCAGCCTCGGACATCACTCTGCAGTTCTTGGCCGGTTATACAGACATCATGGTTTTGCAGGCCAATTTCCCTGGCAATATTCTTAGCCGTTACGGGATAATCCCCGGTAATCATAATGACCCTGATTCCAGCCCGATAACATTCCGCTACGGCTTCCGGCACATTTGGCCGGATGGGATCGGACAGTCCGATGAGACCAACAAATTCAAAATCAAAATCATGTTGAAGATCTGGCAAGCTTGATGATACGACTCGTGCCTTGCCAACGCCAAGGACCCGCAAACCCTTCATCGCGAGATGCTCAACGGCAGAGGCCAGATCGTGCTGTTTTTGCTCATCAAGGTGACAGAGATCAAAAATTGTCTCAGGAGCACCTTTTACGGCAATGGTTTTTTCGTCTGTCCCTGTCTGTCTGAACACTCTCGACATGGCCAGTAAATCCTTTGAAAGAGGGTATTCTTTCAACATCTCCCAATCGGTGTGAATATGGTCGGTTCCATCAAGATGCAACTCACTCATCTGTAAAATGGCTTTTTCCATGGGATCAAAGGGATTGGTCTGACTCGAAAGCATTCCGTATTCGATAATTTCATGGAATTTTTCCGGGAAACTCTTATCACCAGCCAGGGAGAAGAACTCCGAACCGTTATACAGCCAGGTAACAGTCATTTTATTCTGGGTGAGGGTCCCTGTTTTGTCAGAACATAAGACAGTCGCTGATCCAAGAGTTTCAATAGCCGCAGGTTTTCTGGTCAATACATTCTGCTTCGACATACGCCAGGCGCCCAGCGCCAGAAAGACCGTAAGGACAACGGGAAATTCCTCAGGCAACATGGCCATTGCCAGTGTGAGGCCCGCAAGAAATCCTTTCAGTAAATCGCCTCGGGAAATGGTATAGACCGCGATCACAAGCAGACAAAGTGAAATCCCGATAATCGTAAGTTTTTTGATCAGCGATCCCATTTCCCGTTTGAGTTTGGTCTCCTCTGCCGTTACAGATTCCAGGGCCTTGCCGATGCTTGCCGATCTCCGTATTCATGCCGGTGGCTGTAACCTTTGCCATGCCATTGCCCTGAACAATCAAGGAACCGGAATAGACAAAAGGCAAATCGTCACCACCTGGATGTACTTTTTTCTTCAAGTGAGTCCCATTCGGTTTTCCGTACCGGCACCGATTCTCCGGTGAGCAAGGATTCATCGGCCAAGAGATTAACGGAAGTTAAAACAGTAGCATCCGCTGGTACCCTGTCTCCCTCCTGGAGAATAATGATATCGTCGGTCACTACTTCTCTGCCGGCGATTCTCTTTTCTCTTCCATCGCGGATAACCAGGGCTCGGGGGCTCGCTGAGATCCTTCAAGGCATCCAGAGCCTTCTCTGTCTTCTTTTCCTGGTAGAGCTCAATCCCCATTATCACGAAGACAAAACCTAACAGCATTAATCCCTCATGCAAGTCGCCCAGGATCAGATACAGTGTTCCGCAGGCCACCAGCAGCAGGAACATGGGTTCCTGAACCACTCCCAAGGCAATTGAAAAGAGATTTCTTGGCTTGGATGAGGGGAGTTCATTAAAGCCTTCCTTTGCAATTTTTTCTTGAACCTGAGTTTCACTCAGGCCCTGAGACATGTCTGGTTTTGTGTTGATATTCATGAGGTATTTATTTTAGTGGATAATGATAACCATGCAAAGGGGTCTGTGATGGCTGTTTAGTAGATTGTCCATCGAAGGGCTTTGCCTATTGACCCTTCCTCATGATGGTTTCACGAATCCCATTGTCTTTCTAAATTATTACGCTATATATAGTTCTACTTTGTCACATTACCCATCACTCTGCCGTTTGTATGCAGAGTCAATGGATGCTTGCCTTTGTCGGTGCCTGACGCCCATCTGCCGAAAGACTTCTTCATGAGTTATATCCCTCCGTGGAAGAAAGTGAGCAAGCAATTTTGCAATGTCAGGACAACTGAGTAACGGGTGCGTCTCCTTCTGTTCCATTCTGGTTTCCAACAGAAAGAGCGTGGACATCATCACCATGGCCATATGATGATGCCAGGCCAGCCAGCCCCGAACCTGGTAATGATCCATGCCGGCTGTTTCCTTGGCATCCTGAAAGGAGCGTTCAACAAAAAATCGTTGTCCCTGCATATAGGCAAGCCGCTCAGGGGAGGTCTCGGCCGGTGCATTGGCAAGGCTGTATTTTATGGTCTTTTGCGAGTCGATCTCGCGCCTGACTACAAGGTGCCACTTACGGACGGACTGTTTTTTGTCGAGCCAAACCCAGACTTGCCGAGTGAGGATGTCCACCTGGAGCCGCCCTTTCGTTGAGTCACGGGTGGTTATTCGTTGCCAAACATTTTCCGGTTGACCGGCAGCCCATTTTGCCACCGTCATCCTGGGAATGTCAGTCTTGTATAAGGAAGGCGATCTTCCTTTGGACGCATGTCGTTCAGGGATGCATGGACGAGGATCTTCAAGATAAATGGACTGATCCTTGTGGACATCGGCAACAAACTGTTCACCCTCGTCGTCAAGGGTTTGGAGAAATTGTGGTTCCTTGCCGTATCCGCCATCCACTCCGACCCAGGCATATCGTATGTCCATGGACCTGGCATGGCGAATAATATCAAGGGCCAGTTGCGATTTGCTTTTGAACTCGATATCATCTGGAACACCGGCGGACTTGCATCGTTTGCGGTCATCTGTCCACTCCTTGGGGAGGTAGAGACGACAGTCGATAATCGTTGCCTGCACCCCGTGAACCAGCGAGGCATAAACACCGGTCTGGCAATTATCAACCTTGCCAAGTCGTCCGCACCATTGACGGGCAACGCCGACAGATTTTTTCCCTTTTTTGGGCAGACTGCTTTCGTCAATAATAAGAGCGGTATCGGAACTGCCACCTAAAAGACGATCCGCATCCAATGCCACCTGATCCATTACTGGACGGTGCGCCCAAGGGGAATGGGTAGTAAAATGATGCAATGATTGATATTCTGTTCCATGGACGACTTCGGTCATCCGTTCTACATTTTTGCGAACAGTCTGCAAGAGCCCGCTCAGATATTGGAGCGACTGAGTGACAACTGAACGAGTCTTGGTCACAAAAAATTTTTTGTAACGCTCATGAAAAAGACAAAATGAGACCGACAGGTCCGTGAGTGGTCGTTTGTTGTCATTTTTTCTCCTATCGGTCTGGATTTTTTGGGGTTGGCATGCGGCTCATTTTACCTCCTAAGAATTGATGAAAAACATACAACTCTTATAGCATAAAATGACAATTATTTCAAGATGTTAAATAGAATTTTAATGTGACAAAGTAGAATTAGTTACTATCAATACAAATTGAGCACGAATTGTCACAAGCCGGCAAGCAAGGGACTAAATCATACAGCCTAAGGAGAAAATAAATGTTTGGACTAGGGATGCCAGAATTGGTTGTTATCTTGGGAATCGCTTTTCTTGTCTTTGGTGGCAAGAAACTCCCTGAACTCGGTGCTGGACTTGGTAAGGGCATCAAGTCCTTCCAGGCAGCACTCCGCGATGTGGAAGATACCGGCAAGATCATACCGAAGGACAACGTCCTCGACCCAAAGGAGGTCAATATTCTAACGACTGAAGCCCAGGAGGGAACCACCCAGAACTCAACCAAGGTTTGAGGCGACTTTTTATTTGTGAACGCCATTACCTGCCGCGATTCCTTTATCGGTTGGTCGCCACAAGCCCGGGAACGGAACCGACACCTGTTGGCCTACAACACCAAATTCCTTATTCTGCCTTGGGTCCGGGTGCGCCATCTCGCCTCTCATCTGCTCGCCATCGCCGCCAGGACCATTTTCGATGATTGGCAAAGTCTCTATCGGCATCCCATTCTCTGGATCGAGACCTTTCGACACCGAACGATTCGCCGGCACCAGTTACCGGGCCGCTAACTGGACTTGGCGTGGTCTGACCTCGGCCGTGGCAAGTATAATAATGGCCACGATAAGGTTGGCCATAAAGATTAATACTCCCCGAGAGAAAAAAAGGATTCAATTTCATGGTCAAAGCTCTCAAATGTAATCAACAGTTAAAAATCGAAGAGTTCTTTCAGGGGTAACCCCAACATTCGTGCAATGAGTGGCCATTTATAGAAAAATATCCTATAAGGGCAAATGAAAACATAGCTGCGATTTTATTGAGCCCTTGACAGCCGAGACTTCGGGCCGGTGTCCAGGGCACAGATTAAACAATATGCTCAACCAATATTAACGATTAAATAATAATAAATAATATTTTTTATTTTGGAGTATACAGTTGAAGCTGTTCATTTGGATATTCTGTTTTTACATCTGCCAGACGGATATCTGGCCTAAAAATAGTGTAGCAACAGGGAAGTCCGATTTGACTTATAAAAATCCTTACATAGGTTTTCTGTTCCGTTGCTACTCAGGCCCCAGGTTCTCGATGTGCTGTTGAAAGGTCAGCTCGGGTGCCTTTCTCTTCCTGGCCATGGTCAGTCCTCGTCCGCCTTCAACTTTTTCGGTTTCCTGGGGGACAGTTTCTTGAAGTTCCCGCTCGAGATGACCGGCTTACCGGTCTGGGCCTCAATGTCCTTGCGCGTCCTGCCGGCCACCGCCCCGCCGGCACGGGCATCCTTTTTCAGTGGCACCACTCCTTGTGAATCGCGGTCCCGGTGCAGCTCCGTGGTGGTTGCCTCGGCGAGCATGGTCAGGATCAGTTCAATGTCGGTCATGTGATCGCGGAGGTATTCCCGTTCCAGGCCTTTCACCTGCTTGTACTCCTCCACTTTCAGGCCAAAAGCACCGTGCATGATCTCATTGGTCAGGATGGCGTATTCCATGGCGGTTTGCGCGCCCCGGTTTTGCCATTCATCGGGGTGTAAGCCGGAACCCCAGAAAATTCCGTCATGTACGGAACTCCTTAACATTAGATTTCCGTATGGCATACCATAGCGACACTGTTTTTCGTACATTTTTGAACGGCTTTGAAAAGAAAATATTTGCGTCCGGGATCGGCCCTGTCGGAAAACATCTGTTTTACGACAGGGATTGCTTGCAATTGAAATCTGATTAAGTTATATTAATATATAATCTAATCCATCGGAGGTACATCATGCACACAACTAATCTGCGGAAGGTTGGCGGCTCAATTATGTTGGCCGTTCCTCCTGCCATCCTCGATCTGCTGCACTTGCACGCCGGTGCAACCGTCGGATTGGCTGTCGATCACGGCCGTCTGGTGGTTGAACCAACTCCACGACCACACTATACCCTGGACGAACTGCTCGCCCAATGCGACGAATCGGCTGAGATCAGCGAGGAAGATCGCGCCTGGCTGGAGAGCAAGCCGGTCGGAAGAGAGCTGCTGTAATGGAGCGCGGAGATATTTACCTGGTTTCGCTGGATCCGACTTCAGGTCATGAGCAACAGGGAACGCGGCCTGTGCTGGTTGTGTCTGCCTCCGCTTTTAATCGGCTGACGAAAACACCGGTTGTGCTACCGATTACCAGCGGCGGCAACTTCGCTCGCACGGCAGGCTTTGCCGTATCTTTGACGGGGGCAGGTACAAACACAACTGGTGTTGTCCGATGTGACCAGCCCCGTGCCCTCGATTTAGGTTCGCGCAATGCACGTAAGTTGGAAAGCGTCCCGGCAGAGATAGTGGATGAAGTGCTGGCGAAGCTCACACCGATCTTCGAATAATCCAGATGGCGGTTGGTGACACACCATGCAGAAAAATCCAAATAGAAAAATAGACGATACGTCAGAAACACCAAGGAAAGCAGAAGACTCGTCGCGACCGACGAGAGACAGAATGTCGTGACAAAATACAGGTCCCACAATCATTGCGGTATTTGCGGCTCAGATGATTTGACCGCTGAAACACTTTTCTTTTGTCCAACATGTGGAACTGAACAATTAGAACTCAGAGCAGAAGAATACAGCTGGCTCTGGTCGAAAGGATGAACCGCATTTCTGCCAATGCGACAAGACAGCGCTATTTTCCAAAATATCACCATATCGTTATCTTGCATTGCAATGCTTGTCGCGCTCACAAAGGAGCGCACTGTCAAAACTGTGGCAGAACGTTGTGGTTCCGTTTTGATCCACTTAAGCCTTTGTTCCATTGTCTTGCATGCGGATTTATTAATTTTTAATCTAAAAAAGTTTTATCCGGAAGTGTTAGGGGGATAGAAATTACAAATTTACCGTTTATCGTTATCGTCATGCCCGAATGGTTTTATCGGGCATCCAGCAAAGATCCTGGATTCCCGCTCAACAGCATTGCGGGAATGACGGCGCTTTGAGACTCGACAACCGGTATATTTAGAATTGCCGAGTCCCTTAGGTCACCCTATGACGGAATTTTCTGGGGTTCCGGCTTACACCCCCATCCTAGGGCCAA
>CAVSQR010000065.1:0-81920 GCA_963729825.1 uncultured delta proteobacterium
GAGGACGGCTACTACGTGCTGGGCGGCTTTGACGACCAGCGGCTGCACGCCGCCAAGTACCGCCTGATGCACGACAAGTTCTACGTGCCGCTGGGCGAGTTCGTCGACATCGGCATGGAGCGGCTCCAAAAAGACCCGCGGATCGCCACACTCTACAGCCAGGCGGCCGGCCTGACCCACTTCCTGGTCTTTTACGACGGCGGCCGCTACCGCGACGCGCTGGTGGCCTATCTCGTGGCCGTCTACACCGGCCGCGACGACCCCGACACGCTTGCCCAGCTGACCGGCGTCGAGAACTACGAAGACTCGACAAGCAGTACCGGAAGTTTATGGAAGAGGGAATCTGATGGCCGACGCGACCCTGGAAACTGGCGGAAACGAACTACGGCGTCGTGAAAGCAGCAGCACTACGAGGTGGCCGTGCTGCCGTTCGGGGCCACCGAGCCGCACAACCTCCACCTGCCCTACGGCATCGACACGATCGAGGGCGACGTCGTCGGCGAGAAGATCTGCGAGGAGGCCCACCGCCGCGGGGCCAAGGTGATCCTGCTGCCGACCATCCCCTACGGCACGCAGACCAATCAGGCGAAGTTCCCCTTCGCCATGAATCTCTACCCGTCGACGCTGTGGCCGATCACCGGCGATCTGGTCGAGTCGCTGGTGCGGACGGGCATCCGCAAGATCGTGCTGCTGAACAGCCACGGCGGGAACGACTGAAGGCGTGCTGCGGGAACTGTACGGCCGCACGCCGGCCCCTCTAACATGGTGAGTTTCTTCACCAACCGGGCACGGTCAGCTGAGCTGTTAGAAAATTTCTGTGCTTTGTAAGGGGTACCATTCTTGCGAATGACGAGGAACAGCTCCTCGGCACCGACGTCAATTCCGGCGAAGAACGTGTTGGATTTTTGATCTGTGTGTTTAAATTGAACACTCATACTGTTTATCCTTGAGGTTAAATGATAATAAAGTAAACTATTCACTGGTTCCCCCGACCCTGCACATGCGCCTACCTTCCTTGTGTATGCAGGCTCTAAGCCTCAGATACTCCACGGTATTGGCGAATAGGGCGGGGGGGCCAATTTAAAATCAGGCTCTGGTTGAAAACCAGTCCTCAGGAGCCGACGGCCTCCCCCAGTGAAACCTACAATCTTACTTAACCTCATCCAAAATATTTTGCTGCATTTGATCATACAAGGAGCCGTAACGAAATTAAAAAAATGGCCATGTTATTTCGTTACGGCTCCTAAACACAAAATAATGCTCAGTTTCTCAGGTTTTCATTTTCCTGAAACTGAGGGCTGAGCGGAAAATTTTTGTTACCAGTAGCGAACTTTGCCAACATCAACATGGACAAAATCGGCATCCGGGTAATAACCCACTCCGCCTCTTTTGAGTTCCAGGGCAGCGGTCTGCAGGTTTTTCAGTTGACGGCCGGGAAGACGGATATCCACCGCCTTGCCGCAGGTGTGCATACTGTTTTTCGCCACCCTGCTGCTGCGTTCGCGCAGGAGATTGTTTGTTTTGAGGGAACGATAGCCGGAAATGATGTGGAAGGGCTCCCGGGTGCGGAACTCTCCATGGAGAACGTACAGTAAATCCAGGAGTTTCGTGTCAATTCTTTTGATGTCGTTGGTGCGGTGATCCCGCAGAATGCGGTTGATATCAGCCAGTGCGCCGGGCACATATCTGCCCTTGCACCAGTAGATTGACCGCAGTTTTTCACCGGTATGGGTGTTATAAAAGGAAAGAGATCTTTCCGGCGCAATCATCTTGCGCACGGCGCCGAGCGCTTCAAAGGGAACGGCGCTGGACAGGGCGGTGATGAGACCTAAGGTGATAAATCCTCTTCTGCTTAAACTGTGCTGAAATCCGTTCATGGTTAGGAGCCTCGCAGGTGGTTAGCGGGTTTCAGGTTATAGGGGATGGCTGACCGGGCCTGGGTGAAAGCCACGAAATAAATCTTAGCATATCACCTGCCTCGAGCAAAGCAAATGTTGCTGCCTCAGCTGAAAATGGGCTGTTTTTCTCCGCGGCCGGCAGATATTACGGCGCTTTGGTGTTGTTTTCCACTTTTGCCGGCAGCGGATTTCCCGGCAGCGATTCACCAAGCATGATATCTCTTCCGTAAATATCATTACGAAATTGCGGGATATTATTGTCGTCAACCCAGGCGGTCAGGTAGAGGAGGTGCACGGGAACAGGTTGCGGCAGGTTCGCGATCTGTTCCTTGCCCTCTTTGAGGGCGGCAAGGATCTGCTCGCTTGTCCATTTTTTGCTGTCGCGCAACAGATATATCGCCAGTTCAACCGGTTTTTCGATGCGGATGCAGCCATGGCTGAAGGCCCGGACATTACGCTGGAAAAGTCCCTTATTTGGGGAGTCGTGCAGATAGACGTCAAACTGGTTGGGAAACATGAATTTGATGCGGCCCAAGGGGTTCAGAGGACCGGGGTCCTGGCGCAACTGGTAGGGGAAATTGTCAATACTGAGCCGTGACCACTCAATGGACTGCAGTTTATTACTATCAATGGGGTTGCCGTCCTGCAGCACTTTGATGTTGTTTTTGAGCAGATAATGACGATCTCTGCGCACCTTCGGCAGGATTTCCTCGACTGCGATGCTCCGGGGGATGTTCCATGGCGGATTCAGCACCAGATAGTTCATTTTCCGGCTGAAAACCGGGGTGTCCCAGAAGGGTTTGCCCACCACCACCGGCATGGTCATTACCGTTTCGCCCTCTTCAATCACATCAAGCGTAAAATTTGCTATATTGACCAGGAGATAGCGTTTGCCGGGATTTCTGAAACTCCAGCGCAGCCGCTCCAGGTTGATCTCTATCTGGCGCACCCGCTTGGCCGGCGAGACATTGAAGGCGCTGAAGGTTTGCGCGCCGATGACGCCGTCGGCATCAAGGCCGTGTCTTTTTTGAAAGCTGATCACCGCCCTGGCCAATGCCGTATCGTAAAGCTGATCACCCATGTTTTCCCCGGCCGGCAGGTCACCCAGCACCGCCAGACGCTGCCTGATGGCCGGAATCCATTTGTCACGCATATCCTTTTTTAACGGCGGTCTGACGAAGGGGATCTCCGGCCACTCCGGGTACTGGGCCGCCAGCTGCCGGTACCGAACCAGGGCCTGCCGCAGTCTGGTGTAAAGCTTTTCTTTTGGCGGCAGGTCGCTCAAGGTCTCTTTGATGCGGTTTTCCGCGAGGGATTTTTCCAGCACCGCGGTCACGTCCATTTTTTCATTGTGGGCGAACCATTCCGCCTTGAGCATGATGGGGTTGATGCAGCCGTTGGACAGATGGCAGCTCAGCAGGAGAAAGGTGTCGGTAAGCAGTACATCAAGATCGGCCACCATGGCGGGATCAGGGATGAGATTGTTTCCAAGCCTGGTGCGCAGGGCAGCCAGCAGGGCTTCAATGGCCTTGATATGGTAGTATTCAGGGGGCAAGCCTTCCTCGTGGGCCTGGCGGATGGCGCTGAGCAGGTCATCAGCCTGGGCAAAGCGGCTGTCGCTGCCTGCCCATGCCGGCTGGAAATCCCGTTTGCGGTAAAATACCGCGGCCATATCATAGGAATAGACCGAGTCTCCCCCGGTGGTCACCCAGGAGCGAGCATCTTCGCTGGTGAATCTCTCTTTGATGAGATCAGCGGCGGTAAAGGCCTGCTGCTCCTCGGCCGGCAAGAGCTGAGGCTTGGAGAACAGGACCAGGGCGAGAAGGGTGCACATGAGCAGTGACAAGGTCATGGGGGTAAGGCGGGTGAACATTTGCGATCCTTGCAGATTCAGGGGGGGGCGGCATGGGGTATCAGCCGACAAGCAGGGGTTCGAATTGCCGTAAAGGGCATTGCTGGCAGCGGGGCCTGCTTTTTTTGCAGTACTCTTTACCCAGCCGCACGATCAGCGCGTGATATTCATTGAAAAGCTTTACATCAGCGGGCAAATTATCCATGAACAGCTCCTGCATCTCGCCATAGTTTGTTTCTTCGCCGATGAGGCCATGCCGCACCAGCATGCGGTAGGTATAGGCATCCACCACAAAAACGGGTTTGCCGGCGGCATAAAGCAGGATGGAGTCCGCGGTTTCCGGGCCGATGCCTTTGACGGAGAGCAGCTTTTCCCGCAGAACGGCGGTCTCCCGGGCAAAAAAGAGATCCAGGTCCCCGGCGGGCTCTTCCTGGCTGATCAGGGCAAGCAGGTTCTTGAGGCGCCTGGCCTTGAGGTTGAAGTAACCGGATGGCCGGATTTTTTCCGCCAGCTCGTCTTCCGGCAGGCTGGCGAGGGTGGCGAAGCTGAGGAGATTCTCTTCTTTCAGATTGGCAATGGCGCGGCTGACATTGGTCCAGTTGGTATTCTGGGTAAGCACCGCCCCCACCAGCACCTCAAAAGGGGTCTCCCCGGGCCACCATTGCTGCGGGCCGAAATGGTCAAAAAGGGCGGCGTAGATATCGGCAAGAGTGGACACTGTCAATCGGAGCGGATGAAAAAGAGATAGACCAGCAGCACGATCACCACCAGGCCAACCCCGGCCACGGGCAGGACCTTGCCGAGCTGCAGCTCGCCGTTGATCACCAGCTGCTGGGCATAGCTGGTGCCGGAGAACCACCAGACGCCGATGGCCATGGCGGTGCAGACCAGGCTGTTCAGCGCCTGCTTGTAGAACCACCAGCCGATCTGGGCGATGAAGGGCACGAGAAACCAGGGGTTGGTGAAGAGACCTTTGACATCAACCTGCCGTATTTGCTCAAGCAACTGGGTGTAGTTGATAAAATCCACCACAGGCGTGAAAATATCAGCCATGACAGACCTCCGAAAGGAAGTTATTTTTCATCCGGGCCGCCGCGGCCGGGCAGGGTGGCCTTTTTATAAACCTTGATGGCGCAATAAGAGCCGCACATGCTGCAGGCATCTCCCTTGTAAGAGTTTCCCTCCTCACGATAGCGCAGAGCCTTGTCAGGATCAAGGGACAATTCGATCTGCCCTTTCCAGTCCAGCCGGTTCCGGCATTTGGCCATGGCGATATCCTTGTCCAGGGCGCCGGGCACTCCCTTGGCAATGTCGGCGGCGTGGGCGGCGATGCGGGAGGCGATCACCCCTTCCCGCACATCCTCGGCCGAGGGCAGTTTGAGATGCTCGGCCGGGGTGACGTAACAGAGATAGTCGGCGCCGGCGGCGGCGGCAATGGCCCCGCCGATGGCGCCGGTGATATGATCATAGCCGGGGGCGATATCCGTCACCAGGGGCCCGAGCACATAGAACGGGGCGCCGTGGCAGAGGCGTTTCTGCAGCAGCATGTTGGCCTGGATCTGGTCCATGGGCATGTGGCCCGGCCCTTCGACAATAACCTGCACGCCGGCATCCCAGGCCCGCTGGGTCAGCTCGCCGAGATGGATCAGCTCCTGGATCTGGCCCCGGTCAGTGGCGTCGGCCAGACAGCCGGGCCGCAGGCCGTCGCCCAGGCTGATGGTCACTTCGTATTCCCTCAGGATGGCCATGATCTGGTCAAAGTGTTCATAAAAGGGGTTTTCCTTGTTGTTGTAGGCCATCCATTCGATGGTAAAGGAGCCTCCCCGGCTGACCACCCCCATGAGGCGCGCATGGTTCTTCAACCTGGTCAGGGAATCCCTGGTCAGGCCGCAGTGAATGGTCATGAAATCAACCCCGTCCCTGGCCTGCTGTTCGATGGTGGCCAGCATCTGATCAACGGTCACTTCGCCGATTTCCTTTTTCTGCCGTTCCACCACATCGGCCACGGTCTGGTAAACCGGCACCGTGCCCAGGGGCACGGGGCAGCGGGCAAGAATGCCCCGGCGCACCTCGTTGAGGTTTTCCCCCATGCTGAGATCCATGACCGTATCGGCGCCGGCCTTAAGCGAAACGCAGAGTTTTTCCAGCTCCTGATCAAGGCCCGGCATGTCCCGGGAGGCGCCGATATTGGCATTGACCTTGGTGGCAAGGCCCTTGCCCACCGCCATGATGCGCTCGAAATCATGATTTTTATTCTTGGGAATGGCCATGACGCCCTGGGCCACTCCTTCCATCAGGGCCTGCGGCGATATTCCTTCATTCTTGGCGCATTGCTCGAAAATGGCAGTCGTTTTCCGGTTTATGGCATCTTCTCGTATCGTCATCTATTTTCTCCTTATTGCCGTGGTCGGGAAATATACCAGGAAACAGCAGGCTCTGCCGCAGCGCGGATTGCAGCGGAGCTACCTCTGCAAGACCGGCAAGATTGGCAGGTTGGGGTAGTGGGTGGTTGATTATACAATATGTTATGTAATGAGCCTCTTGCAAAATGAACATCTACTCCGATCGGCTAAAAATAACCTGTGCGGCGTCTTCCTTGTGAAATCGTCCTTGCACAGAATATTTTTCTCTCGATCTCGCTACGACGTTCATTTTGCAAGAGGCTCTAATGAAAAATTAAAAATAATACCAGCAGCCATACCGGTATGCAACTTAAAAAAAGAGAGAACTGTTCCTGACAGGGCCAGGGTTGACAGAGCCGGTTTGATGATTATCTTAGGCTCACAAATTCATCCGCTTACCCGCCTCAGGGTTGCGTCAGCATGATTAGGGGCCGTTACGAAATAACCTCGGCTTTCTGAACCATTTCGTCACGGCTCCTTATACCGCTCAAGGTGGGTTACTGACAAAGAGTGCCGTTTTCCAAGCCAGATGAGGACATTATTTTTTTACAACGGCTTAGCTTATAATAGCAGAATCATAGATAAAATCAGTTCAACGGAGTATGGCAATGACAGAAAAAACGGAAACAAAAGAATTTCAGGCTGAAGTCAAGAAGCTGCTCGATATCGTCATCCACTCGCTTTACACGGAAAAAGAGATTTTTCTGCGGGAACTCATCTCCAACGCCGCGGATGCCCTGGAAAAATTCAGGCACCAGCAGCTCATGGAAGCAGAGGTGTTCGATGCCGACGCTCCCCTGGAGATAAACATCAGCGTCAATGACCAGGAGCACACCCTGACCGTCACCGACTCGGGCATCGGCATGACCCGGGACGAGCTGGAGCATAATCTCGGCACCATCGCCCATTCCGGCTCCAAGACCTTTCTCACCGAGCTGGACCAGGCCCAGCAGAAGGAGGTCAACCTGATCGGCCAGTTCGGCGTGGGTTTTTATTCGGCCTTCATGGTGGCCAAAAGGGTGCGGGTCCAATCCCGTTCCTACCAGGTTGATGCGGAGGGCTATGAGTGGGCATCCGACGGCACCGGCAACTTTACCCTCACCCCTGAAAGCGGTCTGCACCGGGGCACCAAGGTGATCATCGAGCTGAGCGACGACGCCTTTGATTATGCCAAAGAGGAAACCATCAAGCGCATCATCAAGCAGTACTCCAACTTTGTCAGCTTTCCCATCAAGGTGGGCGGGGAGAAGGTCAACACGGTGCAGGCCCTGTGGACCAAGAGCAAGGACGATATCAAGGCCGAGGAGTACCATGAGTTTTACAAGTTCATCGCCAACGCCTTTGACGAGCCGCTCAGTTATTTCCACTTCAGCGCCGACGCCCCGCTGGCCATCAAGTCCCTGCTCTTTGTGCCCCAGGATAATATGGAGCTGATGGGTTTCGGCCGCATGGAGCCCGGCGTCAGTCTTTACTGCCAGAAGGTGCTCATCGAACAGCACAGCAAGAACATCCTGCCCGAATGGCTGCGTTTTCTTAAAGGGGTGGTTGACAGCGAGGACCTGCCGCTGAATATCTCCCGCCAGGCCCTGCAGGATAACGCCCTGGTGGCCAAGCTGAAAAAGGTCATCTCCAGCCGTTTCCTGAAATTTCTCAAGGATCAGGCGAAAAACGAGGCGGAACAGTATGAAAAATTCTGGAAGACCTTCGGCATCTTCCTGAAGGAAGGGGCCACCATGGATTATACCCACCGGGATGATCTGGCCAAACTGCTGCGTTTTGAGTCATCAAAATCCGAGGAGGGCAAACTCATCTCCCTTGATGATTACGTCGGCCGGATGAAGGAAGGCCAGGAGGAGATTTACTACATCAACGGCCCCACCCGCCATGCCATCGAAACAGGCCCCTATTCCGAGGTGTTCAAACGGCGCGACGTGGAAATCATCTATACCATGGAGCCCATCGATGACTTTGTCTTCAGCCATCTGCACGAGTATGAGGGCAAGAAGCTGGTTTCCGCCGACCGGGCCGATCTGAAGCTGCCGGAAAAAACCGGGGAGGACCAGGAGGAAAAAGAGGCGGCCGCAGCCGGCAAGCTCGATGAGCCCATTGCCCAGACGCTCACCAAATGGATGAAGGATGTGCTGGGCGACAAGGTCAAGGAGGTGGCCATCTCCAAGAGGCTGGTGGACAGCCCGGCCATGATCGTCAATCCGGACGGCTTTTTCACCAGCAGCATGGAGCGGGTCATGCGCGCCACCAACGTGGAGCATAAAATCGCCGGCAAGAACCTGGAGATCAACACCGGCCATCCGCTGATCAAGGGACTGGCCGACATGCGGGTGGCGGACGAGGAATTCGCCAGAACCATTGTCAGGCAGATCTATGACAACGCCATGATCCAGGCCGGCCTGATGATCGAGCCCCGCGACATGGTGGAGCGCAGTTACCAGATCCTGGAACGGGCGGTGCAGAAAAAAAGCGCCTGAGCGTTTCAGAGCGAATAGTTGATCTCCCTCGTCCCCAAAACTCCCTGATACGGGCCGGCGTGACAGGTCTCCCTGACCTGACACGCCGGTTATTTGCACCACTCCTTATTCTCGAACCAAATACCTAATTTTTCAAGCTACCCCCAGACTTTTTCCCCTTCACGCTGCCCTGAAAATCCTGAAAAAAAGCTGATATCTTCATAACTTGTTGATTTGCCTTGCCGGTTTTGTTAGAGAAGATGGAATGCCGTTTGCTGCGGCAGGTCTTCATTAACTATGTCTATTCACCTGAAGTACTTGAAATGTCATAAGCCAAGGGGAGCGTGATATGGACCCCATCACCTCGAACTTTCTGACCAGTGTGGCCGCCGGGCTGACCGGAAAATTGCTGAACGCGGCCGGCCGCCGCATTGCAAATTCCTTTTCCGGCCCGAAGGAGAAAGAGGCTCTTCACCTCGCCGTCCGTGACGGGATTGTCGCCCTGCTGCTCACCATACCAACCGAAACTGAAGATGAACATATCCTCCTGGATGATATTTTCCAGGATTTCTTCCAGGACGAGGACACGGCCAAGGCCCTGGTGGGACTCTTGCGCGGCATGCAGCTGGACCTGGCAGATCTTCAGGATATTTTCAGTGATCTGGGTTTTGTTGCCGAGCAGATTGAAGGATTTGATTTCCGAGAGGCCATGCAGGCCTTTACCGCCGCTTTCCTGGAATCGGCGGAGAGCTCTGAAGTTCTGCAGCCGATTATCAAAATCGGCTTGCTGCGTAAACAGGCAGGTCTTCAGGAAGAAACGCTTGCCTCCATGCGGGAACTGATCTCCTTTCTGCGGCAGGCCAAGGAGGAGAGTATAAGCCTCCAGGCCGGTATCCTCCATGCCCTGGAAAAGAAGGATGCAAAACCAATGGAGTACCGCCCGCCGGTGCGGGGTATTGCCGCGGAAGGGGATTGGCAGAGCCGATACCTGCGCACTATGTGGGGCGTCTGCGACAGGCTTGAGCTGATCAACTTTGATGAATCCGCCTGCGGCACCGGCGATGCTGATGAGCTGAAGATCTCCCAGGTTTTTACCACCCTCAACCTGGCCAATCTCGATTGCGCCGAGGGTGAGGATGTGGGCGAGGTGATCCGGGGAAAATATAGGGACCAGCAGATGTCCGGGAAGAGAAGAGAGAGAGAACGACGTCCCATTCGGGCGGTGGCCGCCGTGGCCGCCATGGACCGGCTGGTTATTCTCGGTCGGCCCGGCAGCGGCAAGAGTACCTTGGTCAATCATCTGGCCGGTCAGCTCGCCCAGCGGCGGGCCAATATGCCGGAAGGATTAGCCGGCTGCGGCTGGTCTGATGAGAAACGGCCTTTGCCGGTCCGCATTGTTCTGCGGAAATTTGCCGCCTGGCTGCCCGACGAAGAGCAGGCAAACGCCGGCCTGGTGGGGCGCTATCTGGAAAAGATGCTCTCCGATATGGATTGCGGGGAGGCCTACCCTCATCTCAAAAAGCTGCTATGGGAGGAGGGCGGCATCATCTTCTTTGACGGGCTCGATGAGGTTCCTGCCGCAACCGGCCTGGAAAAACGGAGGCGCATCATCGAGGCAATCCGGGATTTCTGCGTACCGCTGGATAAATGCAAGGTGGTGGTGACCAGCCGGGAATACGCCTATAAAAAAGAGGATAGCTGGCGGCTGCCGGAAAATGAATTTCCAGTGGTGGAGCTGGCCCCCTTCGGCGAGGCGCAGATGGGAGTCTTTGCCAGGGCCTGGTACGGGGCGGTGGGCCCGAAAAAACTCTGGGACAGGAAGAAATGCGAGGATGAGGCGGAGAGCCTTTTTCAAGCGGTCCGCAGCCAGTCCCATCTGAAAGACATGGCCGGTTCCCCCCCTTCTGCTCACCATAATGGCCCAGCTCCACGGCCGGGACGGCACCCTGCCCCGGGATCGGGCCGAACTCTACAAAAGGGCGGTCCGTGCCCTGCTTTCCCTCTGGGAAAACAGGATTGTCCGGGATGCGGGCGGCATAAAACGGATGGAACCCGGTCTGGTCGTGCAACTGGGAGTTCGGGAGGATGTCCTGCAAAAGGTTCTGGAGCGGGTGGCCTTCCTGGCCCACGAGCGGCAGGAAGGGGAAAGGGAGACAGCCGAGCAGCCGGCCGACATCCCCCGGGCCGACCTGCGGGATGAACTTGAAAAGGAATTTAAGGATTTGAACAAGGCCCAGGAGGTGATCGATTACATCCAGCTTCGTTCAGGACTTTTGATAGCCAGGGACGGCCGGACCTATGCCTTCCCCCATCGCACCTTCCAGGAATATTTGACCGCCACCTATATTCTCGGCAAGGGTGATTGTGACCGGATGCTCAAGGAAAGGGTCAAACGGGCATCTGGTTGGTGGTGGGAGGTCTTTCTGCTGGCAGCGGGCTCGGCCCGAGACAATCCTCGGATCATTTCCGACCTGGTGGATTGCCTGCTGCCCCATAGACCCAAAGATGAAAAGATCAGTAGGGAAAAGTATATTCATGCCTTTCTGGCTGCTACCGCCCTGGCGGAAACCGGCAGCGCCGAACGGGTCCGCCGGGAACTTGCCGAGGACTCGGAGGGCGGCCGCTTCAGCCGTACCCATCAAACCATCCAGCAGTGGCTGCTGGCAGCCATGCGGCTCGGGTCAGGATTGAATCCAAGGTTGCGGGCCGAGGCTGGCCGGGTCTTGGGCGCCTTGGGTGATCCGCGGCCGGGGGTTGGTTTGGGGCCGGCCGGACTGCCGGATATGGTCTGGCTGGATATTGAAGAAGGCCCCTTCATCATGGGTGAAGGTAATGAAGCGTTTGAATGTCGTCTTTTGACAAAGCCCTTTCAGATCAGTAAATATCCGGTGACGGTTGCCCAGTTCCGGACCTTTGTGGAGGACGGCGGCTATGAGAATGAGGAGTACTGGACCACATCGGGCTGGCAATGGCGGCAGCAACAAGGGGTCACTGGACCGCGAGATTTTGGAGGGGTCTTTGCTACGGCTAACCATCCGGTGGACGCAGTCAGCTGGTATGAGGCCATAGCCTTCTGCTCTTGGTTGTCCCAAAGGACCGGCTGGCATGTAAGTCTGCCCACTGAGGCCCAGTGGGAACGGGTGGCCCGCGGCAGGGACGGACGTGAATATCCCTTTGTCGGTCCCTGTGATCCGGACATTCATGGTAATTGTCTTGAGACTGGCCTGCAAGGGACCTCGGCGGTGGGGCTCTTTGCCGAAGGCGATGCAGAATGCAAAGCCTCTGACATGGCCGGCAATGTCTGGGAGTGGTGTCTGAGCAAATGGCGGGATAATTATTATGAGACCAAGGTGGATGATGATCTGGAAGGGGATGATGTTCGGCCGCTTCGCGGCGGCTCGTGGATCAATAGTGCAAAGGACGTCCGCTGCTTCAACCGCAACGCGAACAACCCGGACGATAGGAGTCTCATTTACGGGTTTCGTTGCACCAAGACTCTGGATCGATAACTCTTTGTTTTGTTACTCTTTTACCCTTTACAATCAAACCGACGCAGGCGGTCGGGATTTTTTAAGGCTATGGTCCAGGAAGTTGACGCCATAATCACGCTCTATGATTACCTGCTCTGGCTGGTTCCCAAGTTCAGACATCCTGACCTCGGGAGAATTTGTCATGACACCAGTTCGTAGACCAAGCGCATGGAGGTGCCAGGAAACGGGGTCATGGTGGCATTTAATTCTTCACATAAATGGCGCAGGACCTCACTGCTCATTCGATTGGCCAGATGATGCAGGCGAACCGTCAGCGTCCCGGCATTCTCATCCGGAATGAGGTCCGCCTCGGTTGCATAGGCGGCCCGCAGCAGGCTCCGGGCATCATCATGGCGTCTCAGCTTCTCCCGCACAATCGTGGCCATGGCCGTCTCCGCCCGGTAGGCGATCATCTTGATCGTATCGATAAAATGCTTACCCTGCGTGGCAAGCTGCCGGAAGCGGTCCTCCGCGGGCAGATCCGCCATGGTCACATGCTTCGGCGTAGCCTTTCTGCAGGCCTTCAGCTCCGCCGCCTCGTGTTCCAACGCAATGATCTCTTCATGCAGTTCCGCCTTGGCCTGCTGGTATTTCTCCACCCGGCCGGGTTCAATCTCGTCGTTTAACATAAGCGCGCCGAACTCCTTGCGCTGGCGGTTTAGTCTGTTCACTATTTTGCGCACCTCGCCATCGAGCTCCCGGTACTGGGGGTTGATGACCCTGATGGTCTCGGAAACCTCCTCGGTGGCATAGTCGATCAGCCGGTCAAGATTATAATGTTCCCGCATATAGCCAAAAAAGTTTTCCTGCGACCATCTGGCAAACATGGCCGCGGCAACCGGCCCGCTCGCAGTGACATAATCCGTGACGAGTATCGAGGTCTGCCGGCCGCTTTCCCGCAGCTTGCGGATTTCCCGCACCCACAGCTCTCCACCCAGCGAAACGCCACGCTCGGCAAGCATCATTTCCACCTCATTGCCGTCCGCAAGCTTTACGCTCTGCCGCTGGAATTCTGCCGCCGGCCAATCCGCTCCCGGGTGTTTGTTGTACGTCAGGCAGGCAATTCCTTTTTTCCGCATCCTCCCCATAAACGCCGGGCTATACCCCTCCCGGTCAAACACCAGGGTAAAACGGTGTGGCATGGTGGATGACGCCAACTCCAGCAGGCCGGGCTGGCTGGGAACCTCGCCTTCCAGGCGGGGGACGATCTCCTTTTCCAGCACCTGCAGTAAGCCGGGATCAACGGCCTTGTTCACCACAAAAAAGGGTTGACCATCCATGGCGTTGACCCAATAATCCACCGTTGCCCGCAGGCATAGTTTCTCCCGGCTGACATAATGCCGAGGCAGCTCGGTCTGGCTGCCGTGATAAACCCGGACATGACCGTCCACATAGAAGATACCGGCCGCGTCCGGTTCCTGCTCCATCCATGCCCGGCACAACTCGCCCGACCACGCCTCCGGCTCGCCCCCTGCCGACAACAGGCCGATTTTTTCCCGCAGGGTCTTCACCTCCGGGATGCGATCAATGCCAAGCAGCTTGCCCCATTCGCCCGGAGAACAATACCGCAGTGACTCCACCGTTTTTAGCCGGGCCAGGGCCATGAACGCCAGCAGCATGAAAATCGTGTCCAGCCGGTAAAATCCATGCGGCAGTTGGAAGTACCTCTGAGTATGCGTCAGCAGGCCAACCGCCAGCAGCGCCGGCAGGGCGAGCAGAAACCCGGCGATCGAGACATCGGGTGGTGTACGTATATAGTTGACACGATTCAAAACTAGCATGAAATATCAGCAAGTTACTTGACTTCTGTCCATATTCGAAAATAATCGGCCAAACAGGCAGTTGCTCAAATCTTGTCAACGGAATACGTACACCACCGCCTTCGGAGGAAATGGTTAAAACAGTCATTCAGCATGAGTTCTATCATCATTTCCGTAAGTTCAAGCATACCGCTATTTATCGAATAATTCGGGACAAGCGCCTTCAGTCAACACCTATATCTCTCAAAGAGGCTGCTTGAGCCCTGAAAACTTTTGACTGTCGAGAGAGTAAAAAGCTCTTCGATTTGCATGGCATCGAGTGCAATACCCCGGCTGCGCGCAATCACTTTGGCTAATTGCTCGAAGCTGAAATCGGGATGCCGGATAAACTCCGCCAGGATGAGTACCGCAACCTCTGCCGGAAGCTGCGCCGCAGGTGAGCTTTTGCCGGTCATGGCCTGACACTGCATGGCTTGCGTGGGCGGGTCCATCGCCAGGTAGACATGGGAACGACCCTGCTTCAGGCGCTGAAGTTTGCCGCGCCGGTAAAACTGAACCAGAATCGAGTGACAGCGACAGCGAAGTTTCTCGCCAAGTTGTTCGGCAGTCATGCCAGCCGGACTGCGGCTGGTCAGGTCGATGAGCGTGTTGGTTAAACTGCCGGCCCGCGAGTAGCCGATGGTGTCGAAGAACCAGAGACCGTCGCGGTCGAATTGCGGGATCGAACGTAGAGTGTACCACCTGCCGTTGTGGGTGAAACTGTTGTAATAGCCGGTTTCGGTCAGGAACCGTCGTACTGAAGGCACTGAATACCCCAACTCGGAGGCAAGCGGCTCGATCATCCAGCATGGCTGCTGCTGGGTAAAGAGGGAAACGAGGTTTTGTTGTAGCATGGAATCGGCTGGCATTGCGGGTCCTTGATAAAGTAATGCATAAAGTGGCAGAATTGACGTTTATATGCATTACTTTATCAGAAAATGGACGATTTGCCAAGCCAAACCATCTTGTTGATGCATTGGGATCAGTACAGAATATGTTTTTAAATTTCAACACATTACGCATAAAAAACATCTCGGTGACAGATTGTGTTTTTGCTGAAAGCCGATGGAAATTATGATAAAGTATGGCATGTGTGGTATGCGTAACCCATTGATATTAAAGAATCCAACCGACATTTGTGATCATAGATTATTTCAATGGATTACGGGATTCGGGTAATCTACCAATTTGTTTTTGATACTTTTTCCCCCTGTTATTATTCTGATTGCGCCTTTTTCCCCGCTCTCTGTTCCCCACCTCTCCGGGCTTCAAAATTTTCGCAAATTCTTTTATTTAAGGTTGTTTTTACTCCTTGTCTCTGGTATATATTTTTTTTCTAAATTGGCTAAGGAGGATTAAGTTTAATGGGAAACATTGTAACAGAAACCAAGCAACACGATGACTATCAGGCCATCGAAGAAGGAATGAGCTTTGCGGAGCTCTTCAATGACGAGCAATTAAATGTAGCAAATGTAGGCGATGTCGTACAGGGAACGATAATCGATGTCAGCGATAATTTCGCTGTCATTGATATCGGTGACAAGTCGGAAAGTGAAATACCTTTGAGCGAGTTTAAAAGCGAAGGTGTGGATGTTGAAGTCAAGGTTGGCGATATCTTTGATGTTTATGTTGAAAAACGTGAAGCGGAAGGCGGATTGCGGTTGTCCCGTGAAAAGGCGATCGGTATCAAAGTCTGGGAAGATATTGCTAGTATTCAGGAAGCTGACGGTACCATCCAGGGTCGTATAGAAAGCCGCGTCAAAGGTGGTCTTTCCGTCGATATCGGTGTGCCGGCATTTCTGCCCTATTCACAGATTGATCTGCGTCCAGTCAAAGATCTCGATAATATGATAGGGCAAACCTATGATTTCAAGATTCTTAAGTTTAATCGTAAACGCAACAATGTAGTTATATCTCGTAGGGCAATTCTAGAAGCAGATCGGCTGAAACTCCGTCAGGAAATGCGTTCTTCCCTGGAGGAAGGCGCCATCGTTTCCGGTTCTATTACCAATATCACCGATTATGGTGTTTTTATTGATCTTGGCGGTCTTGATGGCCTTTGTCATATTACTGATCTCTCCTGGGGACGTGTTTCCCATCCATCCAAACTATTCAAGGTTGGACAGGAAATTGAAGTAAAGGTTCTTAAATATGACAAGGAAACCGATAAGGTTTCCCTTGGTGTTAAGCAGCTTAAATCAGATCCTTGGTCAACTGTTGAACAGAAATACCCGATTGGTTCACGGGCCATCGGTAAAGTTGTCAGTATCACCGATTATGGTGTTTTTGCCGAACTCGAAGAAGGGGTTGAAGGTTTGGTCCACGTCTCTGAGATGTCCTGGTCCAAGAAAACACGTCATCCCTCAAAAATCGTTTCTGTCGGTGATGAGATTGAGGTTTCCATTCTCAATATCGATGTCGATGCCAAGCGAATTTCCCTGGGCATGAAACAATTGCAGCCTAATCCATGGGATCTGGTTACGGAAAACTATCCGGTCGGTTCAATTATTGAAGGAAAAATCAAGAATATTACTGATTTCGGTATATTTATCGGCATCGAAGAAGGCATTGACGGCCTTATTCATGTTTCTGATCTTTCCTGGACTGAGCGGATTAAACATCCTTCGGAAAAATATTCAAAAGGTCAAACGATTCAGGCGGTTGTTTTAAAAATCGACCGCGAAAATGAAAGATTCTCTCTAGGTATTAAACAGTTAATGCCTGATCCCTGGCAGCAGACAATTGAGAAATACCCTGTCGGCGCCATGGTTACCGGTAAAATTACCAATGTCACTGATTTTGGTATATTTGTCGAAGTAGAGGAAGGCATTGAGGGTCTTGTTCATGTTTCTGAGATCAGCAAAGAAAAAATTAACACACCTGTCGGCATGTACAATGTTGGTGATACCTTAGAAACAAAGGTTATCAGTGTCTCCGCTAAGGATAGGAAGATCGGACTTTCCGTTAAGGCCATGAGCGAAGATAGTGCCGAAATGAAGCTTGATGAGTACAAAAAACAACAGACATCTTCTGGTCCTTCAACCCTTGGTGATTTGTTGAAAGAAGAGTTTGATAACCAGGAAAAATAGCAAGACGCTGAATTGTTGTTATTTAGCTGAAGCTTCTTGATATGTCGCAAGAAAGGTTATTTCGCCAAAAACATCCTCTACTCACGGGTTTTTTTATCCTGGGAGTGCTGCTCATGTTTTTTGGGTTCGGAATAACCTTTTTTGTTGTCAACATGGGACGCCATGCCGGTAAATCTCATTTTTTAGGAACGGGGAATGATAGCGTTGGTATTGTCGAATTAAAAGGTCTTATAGCCGACGCCGAACCAGTTCTTGATCAACTTCTTCAGTTTAGGTTGTCAAAATCGATAAAAGCGGTGGTGGTACGAATTGATAGTCCTGGCGGTGCCGTTGGCGCTTCTCAGGAAATTTTTCTCGAAATAGCTCGGTTGAATAAGGAGAAGCCTGTTGTCGCTTCCATGGGTTCAGTCGCCGCGTCCGGTGGATTTTATGCTGCCATAGGCGCAGGCAAAATAGTCGCCAGTCCCGGTACTCTGACAGGCAGTATGGGGGTTATCTTTAAGTTTCCCAATCTTGAAGAAATTTTTCAAAAAATTGGCTATAGGGATGAGGTGATTAAAAGCGGCAAATTAAAAGATATCGGTTCACCGAGTCGCCCCTTAACCGATGAAGAACGTGCGTTATTGCAAGGGCTTCTTGATGAAGTTCATGAACAGTTTATCCGAGATATTGCCCAAAGTCGTAATTTGCCTGAAGAGAATGTCAGAAAAGTTGCCGATGGGCGTATATTTTCCGGAGAGACTGCTAAAAATCTTGGTTTGATCGATCAACTCGGTAATTTTAATGATGCTGTATCTCTAGCGGCAAAACTTGCCGGGATGGAAACTGAAACTCCGGCTCTTGTATATCCGGAAGACGATGGCCTTTCTTTCTTCAAGATGTTAGCGGAACAGAATGCTTCATCTCTTTTGCGCGGGATTGTCTCTCGAAATCCTATTCTTTCCTTCGAGTAAATTGAGTTAGTTTCCTTTTTTCACGATTTATGCTCTGCTTTTTCCTGCGTTAAGTTCACATTTCTTGTTATTTTGTGCAGGTATTTAATTTCTGATTTTTTTCATTATAACTAGTTGTTTTAAATATTATATTTAGGATATTAAAATGCTTAAGCGGGATCTTGTTAATTCTGTTTCAGATAAGATTGATGGTCATTTAAAAAAGGATATTAGCCAGGCGATAGATATCATTCTTGAGTCGATAACGGATGCTTTAGCGGAAGACAGGCGAGTTGAGATCCGGGGGTTTGGCAGCTTGTGTGTTCGCATGAGAAAATCCCGTTCGACGAAGAATCCGAGAACTTCAAAAATGATGCATATTCCTGCAAGAAAAACCGTTCATTTCACGATGAGCAAATCAATTAAGGACCCTCTGGTGAAAAACGAGACAGCTAACGATGAATAAGTTCTTTATGGACTTACAAGAGAAAGTCCGAGATGTCTCCTTTCCCCGCCCGAATTACCAGCACCTCCTCTCCTATGAGTGAAATGACGCTTGATGGGGCAGGAGTTATTGGTTCGCCATCAATAATAATGTCAATCTGGCTTCCTAATCTTTCTTCCACTTCAAAAGCTTCTGAAAGATAGAAATCTTCTTCGAGGTTTGCACTTGTAGTTAATATCGGATTTCCTAAGCTGTTTACAATTTGCTGGCATATTTTATTCTCCGGGACCCTGATGCCAACCGTTTTCTGTCTGCTCATCATTATTTTCGGTACTATTTTCATTGCCGGCAGTACAAATGTATAAGGTCCTGGAAGACATTTTTTCATCAGCCGATACGCAGAATTCGAAAGGAAACAATACTGACTCACATCCTTCAAACTGCTGCAGATAAAACTAAAGGGTTTGCTTTTATCTCTTCTCTTGATTTGATAGATCCTTTTAACGGCCTTCTGATTGAATATATCACATCCAATACCGTACATTGTATCCGTCGGATACGCAATTACCGCTCCCTGTCTCAGTGAGTCTACAACCTGATCAATAAGCCGCTGCTGGGGGTTTATCGGATTTATTTGTAATATTCTCATTTGCTTACGGGGTACTCTTTTTATTGATTAATTAAAAAAACTTGGGATTCCATGTCGTTTTGGGGCAATAATCTTGAAATGATTCTGTCCATACTATAATTATATCACAATCTTTATTCAACTTGCTGTAATTCTTGAGTTTCCAATGCGATGATTTTATAGATTCTCTGTTCTAACCGTCTTTGGCATCTCTTCCTACCTTTTTGCTTTTTTTGTCGGCAAAGGGTGATTCCTATCATTAGTTAAACGCTGGTCGGGTTGTGAACAAGGTTGTGCTATGTGTATTTGTGTATTGATTTTATGCGCTGGGATGTTTAATTGTTGAAACAACTGGTAGGCTTTTTGGATGCTTTATTAATATTTAAATATATCAATATTTCAGCTAGTTAAGATATCTTTTGCTATTTCTTGGACCTGCGGATCACTGTCATAAAGCAAACAGCGAAGGTGTTTTTTTGCCTCGTCAGTGCCTATTATACCAAGCAGAGTTGCGGCATCTCCTCTCATATAAGGAGTTTTTTCAGCAAGAACGGGTATAAGTGAGGGAATTGCTAATGGGAGATCGTTTTTACGGATTTCGGCAAGCTGCTCAAAGAGAACTGCCATTCCCATCCTGACGATAAAGCGTTCATCTTTGATCAGTTCGCCGGAGAATTGATAATATTCTTTCTCCTGTTTGAACATGGCAACGATGTTTTCTATGTGGCCCATTTCGATAAAATCGGCTATGGTTTTAATAAGTTCTTTGGTACTGATTTCATCGTTCATTCGCTGTGATTCCTTCACTTGTTATTTTTTCTTATTTAATTACTGATAACTAATCAATTTCGTTCGTAAGTTCAATGTTGTTTTGAGCTTAAATTTCAGAATATGTTTATTCCCCAAAAAATTTCAACCAGTCCAATTGGTTAACATTTTTTAATTTTTTACGAGGTAACTGTATGTATTCAAGAATTTATGTTTTACGATTTCCGAAAGAGACGAGTGATAAGCCAATTATATGCAAACTTGTGCAGAAATACGGGGTGGAGTTTAATATACTTAAGGCAACTATTCTTCCCCAACATGAAGGTCTAATGGTTCTTGAGTTGCTTGGCCATAAACAGCACGTGCGTGAAGCCTTAGATTACCTGAAGGGGTTTGGCGTTAAAATTGAATCATTGTCTACGATTATCAGAAGAGATGATGATAAATGTTTCCAATGTGGTGCCTGTACTGGAATTTGCCCTACGCAAGCCCTTTTTATAAGCCGACCTGATATGGCAGTGCTATTTGATCCTGATAAGTGTACTGGTTGCGGCTTGTGCGTTACTGCCTGTCCGGTTCGTGCCATGGAGGTTTCTCTGCTGCAGACTGTAAGTTCCCTATCTGATTAAGATTAAATCGATGCAATTTAATTCAGATCGCCTTACCTATTATTTTACGACTCTTTGCGAAATTGACAGTCCCTCAAAAGGGGAATCGAACTTATCAAGTTATCTTCAGGATCTGTTCCAGGATTTAGGTGCTGATCTTGTCTTTGAAGATAACTCATCCCGGATCACCGGTTCCGATTGTGGTAATTTTGTTGCGCGTTTCGCCGGCAGTCGCCGTGATGTTGAGCCTGTTTTTTTTAATTGTCATCTCGATGTCATTAAGCCCTGCCTGGGGGTTAAGGTTCGTAAAATTAACGATATTTTCTATAGTTCAGGTGATACTGTTCTTGGCGCCGATGACAAGGCTGGTATTGCCATCCTTATAGAGGTTCTCATAGCAATTATTCTGGAAAATATATCTTTTGCCCCTGTTGAGTTTGTGTTTACAACCTGTGAGGAGATTGGCCTTCTCGGCGCAAAGGCCTTTGACCCTTCATTGTTGGTTGCAAAATATGGTTATTCCCTCGATTCCACTGGTATTGATAACGTTATTATTGGTGCACCTGCCTCCTACGGCATTTCAGCAGAGATTCATGGTCTTGCTTCCCATGCCGGCTTACGGCCGCAACATGGGATTAACGCTATCCAGCTTGCAGCCCATGCAGTTTCACGATTACCCTTAGGCCAGATTGATGGTGAAACAACTGCCAATATCGGTCTTATTACCGGCGGCACTGCGACAAATATCATCCCCGATTATGTTCGTGCTGATGGTGAGGTTCGCAGTCATAACCTCTCTAAACTCTATTCCACTCTAGATCTTTTCAAAAATACTTTTCAAGATGTTGTTTCAAACTGGCATGACCCATACAATCTGATAACCTCACGACCTTCACTTGTTTTTGTTTCCCCTGAACAATACCCTCATATGAAGCTAGCGCCTGATAGCCTTCCCGTTGTCCGCGCGCAACAAGCAGCATCTTTTTTGTCCCGTCCTCTGCAATTTATACAGGCGGGTGGTGGTAGTGATGCTAATTTTTTTAATGCATCCGGTCTTCCCACTGCAATTCTCGGCATTGGTATGGAAAATGTTCATTCTGTATCTGAAAATATCAAACTTTCTGATATGCTTCGCACCGCTGAGCTCGTTTATTCTATTTTAACTTGCTGATATTGCTTTTGTTTTCCACGATGTTCCACGTGGAACATCGTGGAAAACAAAAGCAAAAAAGGCCTATGGTAAAAGAAATGGCGGAATTACTTTGAATAGATAAATAGAGAAAAAGAGGGATTTTTAAAATACTAACTTGTTTAAGATGATTTGATTCAGTAAATATAACGTTATGGAATTTGTTGGCGCATTATGCGAAGGCCAATATGGTACGGCGTGCTGTTTCTTGCGCAACTCTTGATTGAAGGTAAATAGAGGATCATCTTAAGATGGCAAAGGGAAAAATTATTACATTGGCGAATCAGAAGGGTGGGGTAGGTAAGACAACCACGACGGTGAATCTTGCCGCAGCATTGGCAAAGCTGGGGCATAAAGTTCTTGTTGTTGACTCAGACCCCCAGGGTAATGCGTCGAGCGGATTGGGGGTGAGCGTAAAAGGAATGGAAAAGCACCTGTATCATTGCTACTTGGATAACGAGCAGGTAGCCAAAAGTATCAGGAAATCGAGTTGTCTCGAAAATTTGGATGTTTTGCCAACACATATCGATTTAATAGGTGTTGAAGTTGAGTTGATGTCCGCCATGAAGAGGGAGCGCTATCTCTCTCGTCTTCTCGAGCCGTTGGTGGAATCCTACGAGTATGTTTTTATCGATTGCCCTCCTTCGCTTGGCTTGTTGACATTAAATGCCCTGACCGCGGCTGATTCTGTAATTATACCTTTGCAGTGCGAGTATTTTGCCTTGGAAGGTTTGAGCCAGCTTGTTCGCACAATTCGACTGGTTAAAAGATCATATAATAAAGATTTAAAAATTGAAGGTTTGCTACTGACAATGTACGACAGAAGAAACAGGCTCACTTTTCAGGTAGCTAAGGAAGTTAAACAACATTTCCAGGATAAGGTCTATAAAACTGTTATTCCACGAAATGTGCGCTTAAGTGAGTGTCCGAGCTACGGCAAACCCGTAATGGAATATGACAGCAGGTCTGTGGGGGCGCTCAGCTACATGGATCTCGGCAGGGAGTTCATTAAAAAGCAGGTTGCCTGAATGGGAATGGAGTATTGACTGGAGATGGTATGAAAAACGGCGATCGATTGGGCAGAGGTTTGCAGTCTTTGTTATCCGGGGAATTGGATCTGGAAGAGGAAGAGGTAAATCGGCCAAGAGGGGAATTTTTTAGATGCAATATAGCTGATATAAGGCCTAATCCATATCAGCCAAGAAAGGAAATGGATGAGCAGGCATTATCGCAATTGGCCGAATCGATAAAGAAAAGAGGTGTTCTTCAGCCACTTGTGGTTCGCGAGATAGACGGAGAAAATCAATACGAATTGATAGCAGGTGAGAGGAGATTGCGTGCGGCAAAGCTGGCTGGACTTGGTGAGGTGCCGGTGCTGGTTAAGAAGGCATCGCCTGAAGCCCGCCTGGAGATAGCACTTATTGAAAATATTCAGCGGCAGAATCTGAATCCCGTTGAAGAGGCTGCTGCCTACAAACGACTAACCGACGAGTTTAAGATGACTCAGGACGAGGTCGCGAAAAAGGTTGGCAAGGAACGTTCAACAGTAACCAATATCATGCGTCTTCTGCAATTACCCCAATATGTCCAGATCGACGTGGCTAGTGGGCGAATCAGCATGGGCCATGCCAGGGTACTTCTTGGGGTTGCGGATGAAGAAATGCTGAGAGAATTGCGTGACAGGATTATTGCAGAGGGATTGTCGGTAAGAGAGATTGAAAAAATAGTCTCTTCGCAGAAAAATATTCAGGGGAAAAAAAATAAGACTGCTCAACAGAATAAGAAAGCAATCCCCGAAACATACTGTAAGACTCTTGCAGAGGATGTGTCGCGGACCTTGGGGACAAAAAGCAAAATCATCCAGAATGGAACCCGGGGGAAACTTGAAATAGAATATTATTCCCTGGAAGATCTGGAAAGAATTCACCGTCTCCTCACCAGCCAGCAGGTTGATAAACAATGACAAATTGCAAAAAAGCGAAACACCAACTGAAAGGTGAAATAAATGATATATCCTGCCGTGATGAGTATTGCAGGATAACAATAAAGGCCCCGGCGATGTGCCAGGTTGCTGAGCCAGGGCAGTTTGTCATGGTCAGGGCCTCTGAAGAAAAGAGCAATGATCCTTTGTTTCGGCGGCCATTCTCAATTCATCAAGTTGCTGATGGCTTACTGACCATTATTTTTAAAATTGTCGGGCGAGGAACTAGAAATCTGGCGAAAATGAAGGCTGCAGAGTTGCTTGATGTCATAGGGCCTCTAGGAAAGGGGTTTCATATAGCCAATG
This sequence comes from uncultured delta proteobacterium, assembly GCA_963729825.1. Lineage (GTDB taxonomy): Bacteria > Desulfobacterota > Desulfobulbia > Desulfobulbales > SURF-16 > SURF-16. The sequence goes on from CAVSQR010000065.1 coordinate 23,893, forward strand.
CGCAAAGGTACTATCTCATAGGCGGTGGTATGGGGATAGCGCCCTTGCGATTTCTCGCAGAAAGCATCTACAGCCAAAATCCGGAACAGTGAGATTATCGCACTTCTAGGCGCCAGAACAGCTAAGGAGTTGGATGCGTTTGCCGATCTCTACGCTTTGAATTTTCTGCAGGTTAACCTTTCAACCGATGATGGGACGGCTGGTCATCATGGTCTGGTTATTGAACTGCTTGAGCAGTCTGTTGCTGAGAAGGGGAACGGGGCAGTATACTGCTGTGGGCCAGGGCCGATGATGAAAGCGATTGCCTTGTTTTGCCGAGATAACAAGATGCCATGTCAGGTATCACTGGAAACAGTTATGGCATGCGGTGTCGGAGCATGCCTGGGGTGTGCGGTTTCCGGTGCTGACGTGATTGGCGATGGCTACCTGCACGTTTGTAAAGACGGGCCAGTATTTGAGGCGGAAAAGATATGGTTGTAAGCAGGCCGGATTTAACGGTGGCGATAGGGGATTGGCAACTAGCTAATCCCATCATGACTGCATCCGGGACATTCGGGTATGGGGCCGAATTTGCCGATTTCATGGACTTGAATAGGCTCGGCGCCATTGTTGTCAAAGGGCGTATCTGAAAAGCCACGGATTGGCAACCCTCCGCCGCGGATTGTCGAGACATCGTGCGGCATGTTGAATGCCATTGGGTTGGAAAACCCTGGCATTGAAAAATTTCTTACGGATAAAATGCCGCAATTAAAGAAATATACATGCGGTATTGTCGTAAATATTCTTGGGGATTCTCTGGAAGAGTACTGCATCCTCGCTGAGCGCTTAAAGGAAACGGATATTGCCGCAATCGAGGTGAACATATCCTGTCCGAATGTGAAAAAAGGCGGGGTTGCTTTCGGCACGGATGCAAAAATGGTTTATGATGTGACCAGGTGTGTGCGCGAAAGAAGTAATAAACCGATTATCATGAAGCTGTCACCCAATGTAACGGATATTACCGCTATGGCTGCTGCTGCCGAAGAGGGGGGGGCGAGTGCGGTTTCCCTTATCAATACACTGTTGGGAATGGCGATTGATATACGCACCAGAAGACCAAAGCTGGCAAACAAGGTAGGCGGTTTATCTGGGCCAGCCATCAAAGCCCATCGCCTTGCGCATGGTCTGGCAGGTAGCCCAGCGGGTTAAGGTGCCGGTGATCGGTATTGGAGGAATCAGCACAGTGGAAGATGTAATCGAATTTCTGCTGGCTGGTGCAACGGCAATTCAGATTGGCACAGCCAATTTAATTAATCCAGGGGTCGCTGAAGAGCTAGTTGACGGTTTAGAAAAATATCTGCTGGAAAATAAAATTGCTTCGGTGAAAGAGTTGATCAATGGGTTAATCCCATAGCGTAATTTTTCGACATCCGGCATCCTGATGGGCTGCGCGGCAATCAAAAGTTTTAGCAACTCCATCTCCATTCTTTCCTCAAAATAAGGTTATTTCCCGCCGAAATCCCTTCAAGAATTTTGTCAAAGTATTGATGTTGTTACCATTGAAAAAATAAAAAGCTCCTTGCGAAACGGCCACTATAAAAATGAATGGATTAAAAAATAAAATATTAGAATCAATTTTTGAGAAATACCATCAGTGGATTGCAAACGAAACATTTCACTGCCATCGCGGATGTTCGCTGTGCTGTACGCAAAACGTCATGATCACTGGGGTTGAAGGGCAATATATTTATAATTATATCTTGCAGGAAAACAAGGAGACGTGGTTTGCGGAAAGATTGCTAATGGAGAGGCAGACAAAAAGTGTCCAACTGACCACAAACGGCTTTGCGCGAATATGCCTTGGAAAAAACACAGAGTATGCTGATGGTGAGCAGCCCCACCGAAGCGGTATATGCCCTTTTTTGGCGGAAAATTGCTGTACTATTTATGCAGTACGACCATTTTCATGCAGGTGCTTTGCTTCGTCTAATGATTGTCACGATTTCGGATCTGCGTATCTCACTGAAAGCCTATTAGTTATCAATTCGGTAACTATGCAGTTAATTGAACATTTGGGGCAAAAAGGATATTGGGGGAATATGATTGATGTGCTATTGGCACTGACGCAGCAGAAAGTAAACGAAGCAGTAAAAAAATATATCCGTGAGGATGAGATAATAAAAAGCGCTATAGCCAATACGTTAACAGCAGAACCGATCCCAGGATTTTTGTTGAGACCGGAAGAAGAAAATGAAGTAAACCAATATCTGCAAACTGTTCTTTCGGCAAAGATAGGAACAAAAACCATCAAGGAAATCTTCAACAATAAGTAATAAAATGAATATGAAAAAAATTGAGACCAGAATCAATTGGAACGAGATAGAAACCGTTATGCTTGATATGGACGGCACACTGCTTGATAAACATTTTGATGATTATTTTTGGGAAGAGCATGTCCCCACCGTATATGCGCAGCTTAACGGGTTGAATTTCTGGGATGCTTATGACGAATTAATGGGAAAATATAGAAGCAAGGAGGGCACCTTAGAGTGGACTGACATCGATTACTGGTCAAAGGAACTTGGGCTCAATATAGTCGAGATGAAAGCCAAAATGAATCATCTTATTCAGGTGCATCCGTTCGTCATCGATTTTTTAAAATTCTGCCAACAAAACCTGAAAAAAGTTTATTTGGTGACCAACGCCCATAGTAAAACCCTTGCCATTAAAATGGCCAATACGGATATTGAACCATATTTTGACCGGATAGTGTGCTCTGAAGAAATTGGTGTTGCCAAGGAAGATCCTTTTTTCTGGGAAAAACTGGAAAAATTGCTCAACATTGACCGAGAGAAATCTCTGCTGGCCGATGATAATGAAGATGTGTTGCAAAGCGCAGAAAAATATGGGGTCAAGTATTTAATATTCGTAGCAAAATCAAGCAGTATGAAGCCAGTTGTCTACTCAAAAAAATATCCATCAATTATTTTTTTTAAGGAATTAATGATAACTGATTGAAATAGCGCGAAAGAATAAATATTTTAAAATCCGATAAAATGGTAGTGACCCGTTAATGGTTGATATAAGTTTTGTGGCACAGGAGTTCGCGGAAAGACCAACCGTGATCGGTCAAGCCGGTTGCTTGTGCTGGCGTCCGTTTGATCCTCTGGCCGTCTTTCATCTTCAAGGTCAAGCCCCGATGCAATCGAACCAGGTTGTGATAAGCCTGATGAAAACTCAATTGCCCCGCAAGCCAAGTGGCCTTCTTCGAAAAGGCGCAGGTTTTTCGGGTCAGCCGCCGATTCTCGTGGCGTTCATTCAAATTCTGCCGTTCAATGTTCACCGTGCGTATTTCACCCAAGGGGACCTCCCCGTAAACCGCGCGTTTTTCGAAACCGACCAGATGGTGCCTGTCGTCCCGCAGCTTGACAAACTGCCCATAGCGCAACTCCGGGCAGGCAACCAGCTTCGGACGCCGGGGCCGTCCTCGTTTACCTGTGCGCGGGAATGTTTCCAGTCGGTGATGCCGCCTGAACAGCGCCGCGCCATAAGAGTCCAGGCCGTCACTTACCCACAATGGCAACTGACCCACCGCAAGACGCGACTCGGTTTCGGCGATCAAGGGATCGGCCAAGGCCGCCTCGGAAGCCGCGATCTTGAACGAGATCATCAGCCGCGTATCCGTTGCCAAGGCGAGGCCGATCCAGACTTCTCCTTCCAAAGGTTCGCCCGCTGGCGCAACTCCTTTTTTTTAACGAAGCTCCACAAGGCGTCCAACTCTACCTGTGAAACCTTCAAATCTCGCAGCAACCGTTCATTCAGTTGTTCGCTGTGCGCGGCGACGACCGCCAGCCAATGGCGCACTGTATCCAGCTTGACCTCCAGCACATCAGCCACGCCGCGCAAGGGCATTCCTTTGACCAAAAGTTTCAGTGCCAGCATGACCTGTTCTTCAGAAGACCTGAGGTCGTAGAAAATGGAACCCGTTCGTTCGCAAAATGAACCACCGCAAGAGCGGCAGAGAAATTTTCGCAACCTCCGCCCATCCTTCGCAGGATGGGTGCCGTTGGAAACGATGTTGCCGGCGCCGATCTTGCCGAATAACGTACACTGCGTGTTGGGGCAAACTTCGGAGCTTAAATCGTATTTGGGTTTACGTCCACGTTTTGCCATCCTTGTTCCTCCTTGGAAATAGGATAGCAGAAAAAATAAATTTATCAACCATTAACGGGTCACTACCGATAAAATCAAAGTGAGATTAAGGTGACTCCTTAGCCGTCTGTTAATAGTGTGGAAGGAAAATCGGGAAGACCCCGATGGTCGCAGACCCGTGGAAGCTGGTATGTGCAGGAAGCCGTATCAGTTGCGAAGGGATGAAGTTTATTTGTAACTATCCAGCTTGTGCCGACGAGTACTGCCTAATGCGCTTACTCGGCGGTCATGAAGTGAGGGTTCTTCCCCTCAAACAATAAACGTAACGCCTCCGACGCAGAGACGCCATGCTTGCGGCACGTCGACAAGTAGCTGCGGATGCGACAAAATATCTTGGCTCCGTCCATTGAGCGGAAGCAACCGGATATCTTCTGCTGAACCTTGGTCATCCGCAGGTCGTTTTCGGCTTGGTTGTTGGAGAAAGGAACCGTTTCATCGTCCATGAACCTCAAGACGTCGCTTTCGAAATCCCTGAGGCGTTCCAGAAGATTTCGTGATTTTGAACGGGGAACCCTTCCTCTCCTGCCTTTCCGATTTGTTTCATCGGGGGCTGGGCATTCTTTCTCGGCTTCTTGCAGCAGGTCCCGGTAGCGTTTCCGGTAATGCTCCGAAACCCTGATTTCCAAACGGCCTCCTGCTTCATGGGTGGCTGTGTTGATCTCTTTGAGTAAGACCGACATCTGTTCGGCCCACTGCTGGCCATCCTGTTCCCTGGCCCGCTCCAGCTCCCGCAAATGGTGGGCGTTACACAGCGCATGGGTGGCGCCGTATTTGTAATAGGGCTTCCAATGGTCATGACACAAGGTACCCTGGAACTCCGGCAAGATTCCTATTTCGTCCATCGCCTCGCCCCCTCGCTTAGGGTGAGGATAAAAGCAGGTGTACTTGTCGTTTGAGGCATTATGCAGCCAGCTTCGTACCCCGCCGATATTGATGCCGGTTTCATCGGCATGGAGGATGAGCGATGAGGCGAGCTGTTTTCCGAGCCATTGGTCAAACCGTTCAAGGCGATCATAGGCCTCTTGGTTGAAATTTCCGATCGAACCGTTGCTGACCGGGATCTGCAATTGCTCCTGAAAGTGGTCCTCGATCCGATTGTAGGGGATCAACTGGTGCTGGGACATGTAAACCGAGTTGACCTTGACCCCGATCCCGTACTGCACCGGCCGGGAGACACCCTCGGGAAATGGAGCAACATAACGCTTGCCCCGGTTATCCTCCAGAACCTGAGCTTGCCATTCGGTCACGAATTTGCCAATATCAAGATCGATGACCTGCCTGGACTCGTATCCGGCATCCCGATACTGACCAGGCGGGATCGTCGATCTGTCAATGAGGATGATGCTGATCTCATCCGGATCGGCTACTGGTCGTAGCGTTGTTCCTTTATGGCCATGCTGACCGCCAGGCTTACGGCCACTTGCAGCTCTTGGCGTCTTGGTGCGATTCGGATCCGCCGAGGGCGGCTTGCTGCTGTTTTTGCTGTTAAGCCCCAACCGGTTGAGCAGAATGGTCACCAGAAGCAGAAGCGTTTCAAGGCTGGCCTTGAGTGCCGGCGACAGGTTCTCTTCGTTTGCCAGCAGGTCTTTGACTTGCTGGATGGTTGAGTCTACATTGATCTTGTCAACTGTCATCCTGGCCCCCGTGTTTGCGTTGAATCATTATAACACGGGTTTTGAAACCGAAATTTTGCCCTCAGGATGCCCTCACACGAGGAGATTAAATTTTGCGCACGCTCGGACTCACAAGGGATCGCCGAAATGAAAGCAGGTGCCGCCTAAGTGCCTTGCTGAGCGAGTTAAAGCATACCCCGCCCCAGACGCTGTTTTTTGGAAAATGACACGAAAACCGTGTCAAGAATTATTTTAGCTAATCTCATTTTTTTTGAGCTGGATAGTTACGTTTATTTGAAGGTTTTTTGAAATTTACCTGAACAAGTGACGCTATTTTGGTGACTTACCAGATTGGCTGTAAATGGGTTGGCGTCAGTCAAGCGGGGTCAGCTCTATTTCTCCCCATACCCCGAGATGATCATCTTTGACAATGACAACCCCCAGCAGTCCTGGCAGATTTCTGGCAACTGCCAACGCATGATTCATATCAGTTTTTTTTGTCAGCTCATTACCGAGGCGGGTTGCCGCCGCATCAGCCAAAGATGCCGATGGCGCAAGCACTGTCACTGAATCAGCCCGGCCAAAGCTGAGTGAGTGTCCAACCGTTCCTGAAGAAGTACAAATTCCGAGCGGCATGAAGCTTTTCGGAATTTTGATGGCGATTTTATTGCTGAGCGGCGAGGTTCCGGCAAAAATTGCGGCTATACCGTCCTGCTGCCTGTACATGAAGATATCCCCTCCATTCTCAATGATAATTTCCTTCACCGCGGTTTTCAGTAAATCACGGCCGACGAATTCGGCAATCGCACCCGCAACGGCAGCCATTGGGCCTACGCCGGACAGTCGGGCGGCATTCAGCATTTCTTTGACAATGGGCGGGGCAAGTGGATCATTATCCAGTGGGATGAGGGAGGTCAGAAATTCGGCATGTCTGCTGATATAGGTTTCCAGATGGCTTCTGTATTGAATCACAAGATGGGATGCCTCTGCCGTGACGTCACAGTCGGCGAGAATGAGAAGATCTGTTTCGCGTATTGAAACGTGGGATCTGGTCATTCCCGCTGACGCCATGTTGCGCCGATAATCTCTCTGCCGGTAGGAGAGGGGATCAGGCTTTTTGCCCTTGCGTTTTGAGTTCATAGCATATCCTGTTAAAAGCCATGGACGAAGGTTTATACTGGTCAAGGCTGGCCATAAATGGCATATTAATGGGCGCAAATTAACTGACAATCACCAGTACTGACAAGCAAGATTTTTACGGGATGGCAAAGGCAGATTTGATCAGAGAGATGCTTATCGTGTTCACCAGGTTTCCGCAACCGGGGAAGACAAAAACCAGATTGATCCCTGCCTTAGGCGCGGCACGGGCTGCTGAGCTGCAGAAGATGATGGCAGACTATACCCTTGCCCAGTGCTGTGAGCTGGCCAGCAAAAGAGATTTGGCAGTTGCCGTTCATTACGAAGGCGGAGATGAGCGCGGCTTGCGAGGATGGATTCCGTCTTCGATGGTCTGTCTGCCGCAAAGTAGGGGCACCCTGGGGGAACGTTTGGGGCATTCCTTTGCCAGCAGCTTTGCCGCAGGCCTGGAACATGTTATCATAGTCGGGTCAGACTGTCCCTTTCTCACGCAGGAAATTCTGGCAAGCGGGTTTGACCTGCTGCAAAATAATGATCTTGTCCTCGGGCCGGCGTATGACGGCGGTTATTATCTCATCGGTTTAAGCAGACCGGAGCATTCGCTGTGGGTGGATATTGATTGGGGAACCGACAAGGTTCTGCAGCAAACAATTGAAATCGCAAGAAAAAAAAGGATGACACTGGCTCTGTTGCCGCAGCTTGCCGATATTGACCGTCCCGGGGACCTGCATCATCTTCATGATACCAGCATCGGTGTACATTTTTTCGCCAGGTGAGCATGAAAAATTATAATCAGGGAAGGCCTTATCTCTCCATAATCATGCCGGTGCTGAATGAGGGCGAGAACATCACCGCCACCCTTCGGTCAACCGCAAGTGCTGAGTACGTGGAGAGAGTGGTTGTTGATGGTGGCAGCAGGGATGATACCGTGCTGCTTGCCCGTGAAGCCGGGGCAAAAGTTGTGCTATCACCTCCAGGCCGGGCCAGGCAGCTGAACAGCGGGGCGGCAGAGGCCCAGGGAGAAGTTTTGCTCTTTTTGCACGGCGATACTCTCTTGCCCCATGATTATGCCCGCTTGGTGCGGGAAGCAATGGCGCGAGGGGACATCGTGGCAGGCGCATTCAGGCTCGCCATCAATGCGCCGCAAAGCAGATTCAAATGGGTTGCCGGCGCAGCGAATCTGCGTTCCAGATTCATGCAATTGCCTTACGGCGATCAGGCCATTTTCCTGCGGGCTGATCTGTTCCGGGAGCTGGGAGGGTTCCCGGAGATACCAATCATGGAAGATTTTTGTCTTGTTCAGCGATTAAGAAGGCAGGGACGCATTCACCTCCTGGACCAGCAGGTGCTCACTTCGGCCCGCCGTTGGCTGCGTATTGGGGGTTTTTCGCACGACGATCATCAATCAGGTGATGGTCTTGGGTTTTTTACTCGGTTTTCCCCTTGATTTTCTTGCCAAATTCTATGGTGTTGTCCATAAAAGATGAGATGGCCGGCTGCTGGGGAAGCAACTTGTCGCGCAGGTCTTTGTCCTTGACAATAGTCAGGATGATTTTCGAAGCACTTTCCAGATAAGGGTAGGAAAAGGACTGGCGGAAAACCGGGCTTGAGCCGGAGATAAAAAGGGCGAGACCCATAAAGATAAGGCAGGAGACAAGCATTGCTTTGGTAAGGCCCAGAAGACCGCCTAATAACTTGTCAAACCAGCCGAGCAGTGAAATGGACATGATTTGCTTGAAAATGAAGCCAAGCAGAATCACTGCGCCAAAGGTGACAACAAAGAGGAAGATATAGGCAATAAAAAAACCGGCCTGCTGATTGTTGATAAAGGGCAGGACAAAATTTGCCGATTCCCCGTAAAAGCGGCCGGCAACGACAAAGCCGATTATAAGGGCGGCAATGGAGGCAAGCTGTCTGACAAAGCCTATCCAGATTCCCCGGACTAAAAAAATAACGAGGGTTATAATAATGACAGCATCTAAGATTGACATGTATTAACGTCCTTGAGCCGATTAAGATGTTTTTCCCCATAAACCATAAAGTTTGCTGAAGCACAAAGAAAAAATATCCCATGATTGAAAATCTGACCGGGCCTGGTAAGAGTATATTTTCAGGCCCGGCTGTTTTGCCTTCTCCTGTTAAAATTGTCAGGGTTCACCTCGATTTGCTGAAGATGCACATGGCGGAACTGGGAATTGCCAATATTGGCTTGTTTTATCTTCGCCCACAAGAGCGGGAGCGATTTCATTCTTTCCGTTATGAAAAAAGGAGGATCGAATGGCTGGCCGGCCGCATAGCGGCAAAATGTGCAGGATTACAGCTGCAAAATAATGATGAAAAAAACTGTTGGGAAAAGAAACAATGGCATCAATTGCAGATCTCGGCGGACAACTCTGGCAAGCCTTATGTTATCTGGTCTGCCCTGGAAAGCAGCACGCCGGTGCGCATTTCCATCTCGCATAGCAAGGGATATGCCATTGGCATGGCCGCCTGGGAAAATTGCGGTATTGATATCCAGCAGGTAACGCCGGCAGTCGAACGGGTCGAGGCTCGCTTTGTCACCGTCTCGGAAAAAAATATTCTCGCGGAAATTGTCTCTCTTTATGGCAGACAGGCTGCCCTGACTCTTCTCTGGTCAGCAAAAGAGGCAGTGAAAAAAACGTCCGCCGGAGCAATACTGCCGGGTTTTCTGGACATCAGTCTGCAATTCCTTGCAGCAGTCGGAGGCTGCTTTTCTTTTCGGCGTTGCATGTGAAAAACAAAGAGAGCGGACAGAAACGTGAGCCAGCTCGTCCGGGTGAGACTGCTTGACGGCTTTGCCTATGCGGTGACTATGCAAAATCAGAGGAGAAAATGAAAAGAGATAACGGAACATATCGCTGCCATTCCCCTCTTTCAAGGGCTGAGTGAGCAATACTATGACGAGCTGGCCATGATTGTCGTGGATCAGGAGTTTCAACGGGGAGGACTTGTCTTCTCTGAAGGAGATGCAGGCAATGGTTTCTATGTCATTATTGACGGCAAGGTGAAAATTTTCAAACTTTCCTTTGACGGCAAAGAACAAATCCTGCATATCCTCGGACCTGGCGAGCCGTTTGCCGAGGTTGCCGTTTTTACCGGTTCCGCCTATCCGGCCAATGCCATTGCCCTGGAAAAAAGCCGGCTTTTCTTTTTCCCGCGCAAGGCCTTTGTCGAGCTCATCGCCAAGCAGCCGGCCTTAGCCATGAATATGCTTGCCACCCTCTCTTTGCGGCTGAAACAGTTTGCCCATATGATTGAGGCCTTGTCGCTGAAGGAAGTACCGGGACGTCTGGCCGCCTATATTCTGGTGGACAGCAAGCAGAACGGCAAAGAGCAATCCATCAAGCTTGCTGTTTCCAAAACGCAGCTTGCCAGCCTGCTCGGCACCATTCCGGAAACACTGTCACGCATTCTGGCAAAAATGAACAAACAGGGGCTGATCGAGATTGATGGCTCGACTATCACCATTATCGACCGGGAGGGGTTGGCTGCGCTGGCTGATGGGGAAATCCGCCTTTAGCAGGGCGGGGTTACTGGTCAAGAACAAATTCATATTCGAGTTTGCTCTTAGAGAAGTGCTGCAGGATATTTTTCAGTCCTTGAAGGTTTTCCACCTCAAAATTGATTTCCCAGGCAGTCACGTCCGGCCGCTTGGACAGGGCGATGACTTCATCGATTTTCATGGCAACCGGGGCAACACTGAGCAGCATAAAGATACGGTTCCGTGGCACATTCTTGAAAAGCAGCAGGGTCTGTGGTTTTTCCACCCTGGTGTTTTTTAAGTGCCAGCGGACCGCAACGACATCTTCCCGCTGCACCTTTAAGGCATTCAGTTTAGGGCATTCCTTTTTGTGGATGGAGAGGCCTCGTTCGCTGAGCAGGCCCAGCAGGCCTTTTTCAATGGGCAGGGGATGACAGCATTGGGAAAATTTGACCCTGTCCTGGTCCAGGGTGTCGAGCTCGATGCTGTTTAAGGCCCCGGTGGGCGGCTGCAGAGTTTGTTTACCGGCATAAAGACCGTTTTTGATCTCATAAATCAGCTCTTTAAGGCGCAGCTGGCCCTGCCCCAAATCCTGATAGAGCTCGTTGAGCGTGTTTTTACCAAAATATTCCAGAATATGGGTGGTTTCGTCTGATTCCAAAATGGAGGAGGGCATTCCATAGCGTTTCAGTTCCTGCCCGATGAGTGACTGGCCGATTTCTATTGCCAGAGCTTCCCGTTTTAAACGAAAGACTCTGGACAGTTCAGACCTGGCCCGCGGGGTCTGGCAGAGACGGATGATATCCGGATCAAATTTCACCAGTTTCTCCTGGGTGATAATTTTGATCCGGTCCCCATCCTTTAACACATGGGACGGCGGGACAATCTTGGAGCCGACTTTGGCGGACTGGCAATGAAGACCTACCTCGGTATGGACCTTAAAGGCGAAATCAAGGACGATGCTCTGGCTCGGCAGGCAGATACGTTCACCCTTCGGGGTGTAAGTGTAAATTTCTTTTTTGCCGCTGGCGGCGATCATCTCCCGGTAGGAGATTGCATCATCGGTACCCAGAATCCCGAACATTTCCCGGATGTCCTGCTCAAAACTGGAAGGAATTTTGCCGGAGAAGAGCCATTCTCTGATAATGCCCCTCTTGGCATCGCTGACCATTTGCAGGGTTCTGATTTTAAACAGATAATTTTGGCCCTTGATGTTGGCTCTGGCATGCAGGCTCTGGTAGCCGGTGGGTTTGGGATTGGCGATGAAGTCGCGGATGGTGCGCGGAATGGGTGGGAAATGCTGATTGATGATGCCCAGCGCCCGGTAGCAGGTCTGCAGATCCTCAACCACAATAATGATTTCAAGGGGATTTTCAATCTGCTTGACCAGGACATTCTTGGCGAAATCATAATAGGCCCAGAGTCCTTTTGCCTTGAGTCTGATGTCCGCTGATATCCAGGCCTCTTCAAAAGCCTCCCTTAAGGTTTCCAGGATGCTGTAGAGCCTCCTCCCGGCTTTCGAGATGGGATATCAGGGACTTGACCTTCTGGCTTTGCCGGGGGAATTTGTGGGCAAGAGCCAGGTCGTATAATTCGCGCTTTAAGCCAAAAAGGCCCATGACGCCGGCCATGGGTGCGTAAACACTTAATGTTTCGTCCGCGATTTTCTGCCGTTTATGTTTTGGCATGGAGGCCATGGTGCGCAGATTATGCAACCGGTCGGCCAGTTTGATCAGCATGATCTCCACCCGGGAGGCGGCTCCGGAGAAAATTTTGCGGTGCACTAACTTATAAAAAGTCTGCCGGTCACCGGCAAAATGGCTGATTTTGGTGCAACCATCCACAATTTCCGCCACATGTTTGCCGAAGATGGAGCTGATGACCTCGGAGGTCACCTCCGGCACATCCTCTATGGTATCGTGCAGCATGGCGGCTGCCAGGGTAACCGGGTCCTTCACGCCAAGTTCGTCAACCAGGATCAACGCCACCTGACAGGGGTGGCTGACATAGGCCTCGCCGGATTTTCTCTTCTGGTTCTGGTGGGCATCAACCGAAAAAGATAAGGCCTTCCAGAAGAGAGAGGCTTTGCCTTCTTGCCCGCCGATGTTTTTTTCCATGCGTTTGCAATAGGCGGCTATGTCAAATTTGTTTGCGGACATATGAAAAAAGTTTCAGATTTGTCAGTTAAAATGGTAAGGTTTTCAAGAGTGTTGCGTAAACATTTCTTATTATTAAAATTATATTTCAAAAAATGAAAGCGGAAAAATGGATATTTTGGAGTGAGCATGGCACCAAGGCGAATAAGTAAAATTAAAGAAAGCAAAAGACAGAGCCGCAGGATCCAAAAAGCCAGACATCCCAGGCAATTTGCCCGCAAGTATGAAGCTGGAGGGCGAACCCCGATCACCACGGCGGAGGGCGGCGGAGGGCGGCTGGTGGATGAAATTATCGGCTTTCTCTATGGGCAGGGTGGCGAAGGAGAGCTTAAAGAGATTGTCGATGCACTGGTGATGACCCGCGGCCAGAGAAAAGAGATTGAGAGCATGCTGGATGATCTCTGTCATCATAAAATCGTTCATAAGGTGGCTAAAAAACAATACAGGTTGAATAACCAGAATTTCATCGCAGGGACCCTGACGGTCAATCCCAGGGGATTCGGCTTTGTGACCCCGACTACGGAGCATGAGCTGGTGCCTGCCGGCAAGGATCTGTTTGTCCCGGGTCGGGAGCTGGGCTCAGCTCTACACGGCGATCTTGTGCTGCTGCAGATTACCGGCAGTCACCGGGAACGGTTTGAAGCGCGGGTGGTGAGGGTTCTGGCCCGGGCCGTCAAGCAGTTGGTGGGAATTTATACCGCCGGCCGGGCAGGGGGCTTTGTGACCCCTGACGATGAACGTTTTCCGTTTACCATCGGCATCGGGGAAAAGCAGTCCGGCACAGCGGCGGATGGCGATGCGGTGCTGGTTGAAATCACCGAATTCGGGCTGGAAGGAGCCCAGGCAAAAGGGACCATCAAGCAGGTGCTTGGCAATCCGGATTCCTCGGCGGTGCAGATGCAGATGGTTATCGGCAAATTTGAACTGCCCCATGTTTTTACCAAGCAGAGCCTGGAAGAGACTGACAGTTTCAGCGACAAGGTGGAGCTCACCCCTGATCGAACGGATCTGCGGGATATTTTCCATGTAACCATTGATGGCGAAACGGCCCGGGATTTTGATGATGCGGTGTCGGTCATCAAGACGAAAAAGGGCTATCGGCTTTATGTGTCCATCGCCGATGTCAGCCATTATGTAAAATCCGGCACCGCCTTGGACCAGGATGCCTGGGCGCGGGGGACCAGCGTTTATTTCCCCACCGGGGTGGTGCCCATGCTGCCGGAGAGACTGTCGAATGATCTCTGCAGCCTCAATCCCGAAGTTGACCGTTACGCCTTTACCGCGATTCTTGATTTTGATCGCAGCGGCAATCGGCAGAAAGTCCGTTTTGTCAAAAGCGTCATCCGCAGTCAATACAGGCTGACCTATACCCTGGTGCGGCAGATTCTGGTGGATCAGGATAAGGAAATCCGCCAGAATTACAAGCCGCTGCTGACACCACTCAAGTGGATGGCGGAACTCGGGGTGGAACTCGAAAAAAAACGCATCGCCCGGGGCAGCATGGGATTTGAGATTCCCGAGCCCTATGTGGAATTCGGGCCGGATGATACCATTGCCGCCATTAAATTACGCGAGCGCAATCAGGCCCATAAAATTATCGAGGAGTTCATGCTGGCGGCCAATGAAGCTGTGGCGGAAACATTTGCCGACCGGCAATTTGCCGCCCTTTACAGAATTCATCAGAGTCCGGATCCGCTGAAAGTGGCGGAGTTTGCCGAGTTCATGCAATCAATGGGCTATGAGGTTCCCCGTAACCGGGAAAACCTGTCGTCCAAATGGTTTAACAAGATGATCAACCTGACCCGGGGCACTGCGCGGCAGTATCTGATCAGCAATCTGATCCTGCGGGTCATGCAGCAGGCCCGTTATTCGCCGGAAAATATCGGCCATTTCGGCCTGGCCGCGCAGTATTACACCCATTTCACCTCGCCGATCAGACGCTATCCCGATTTGATCGTGCATCGTTCCTTAAAGCGTCTGCTCTGGCCGGATGACAAAAAAAGGGCTCCGGCGGTCAAACTGCAAGAGGCCGGCGAATTTCTGTCCAAAAGGGAAAGGGTGGCCGTGGATGCTGAAAGGGAGATGCTTGACCGGCTCAAGGTCCGTTACATGGAGGATAAAATCAACGAGACTTTTAGCGGCATTATTTCCGGTATCAGCTCCTTTGGTCTCTTTGTCGAGTTAACGAAAACCATGATCAGCGGGGCGGTGGCAATGGCCGATCTGCCCCGGGGCGGTTATGAGTTTCATGAAAAACGCCATACCCTGATCGGCAGGCTGACCGGCAAAAGTTATCAGGTGGGTGATCTGGTGACGGTGCGTCTGATAAGTGTGGATAAACGAGCCAGGAGGATAAATTTTACCCTGGCCGAGGATGATCTGGAAACCGGCGCAGGCCAGTAATTGCGCAGGCAGGCAGCAGCATGAAAAGCGATCCTGATGGCGGGAAAGACTCCGCAGAGACCGCCCGGCAACTGATGGGCAATGTGGCAATTGTCCTGGTCGGCCCGAAATATCCGGAAAATATCGGCGCCGCCGCCCGCATTGCCGCCAACATGGGCATCAGCCAGCTGATTATTGTCAGCGATGAGCCCCCTGATCAGGACAGGATGAGCAAGACCGCCACCCATCATAACCGCCATCTTCTTGATACCATGCAGATGCATGCTGATATCGGTAAGGCCCTGGCGCCTTTCAGCTGGGTGGTGGGCACCAGCGCCCGCCAGGGCCGTCAGCGGCGTCTGCTGACCAGCCCCCGGCGCCTGGTGGCCGATCTGCTGCCGAAACTTGCCGAAAACCGGGTAGCCCTGCTCTTCGGTCCGGAAGACTGCGGACTCACCAATGACCAGCTGCAATTCTGCAATGCGGTGGCCTGTATTCCCACCGCGGATTTCGCCTCCATCAATCTGGGGCAGGCCGTGGCCATTCTCTCCTATGAGCTGTACACGGGAGTTCTGCAGTTTCAAAGCGACAGTGCTGGAAAATCTGGCGTAAAACTGGCTCAGTCCAGTGAGCTGGAAGGCATGTATGCCCAGATTGAGCTGACCCTGCACAAAATGAATTTTTTAAAGGAAATGGACTACGGCTACTGGATGCACAATATCCGTAATTTTCTCGGCCGCGTTGGTTTGCGTTCCCGGGAAGTGAAATTTGTCAGGGGATTTTGCCGGCAGGTGATGAGCCTGGCAAAAGAAAAAGATGCATAAACGCGGAAATACGGATGAAGAGCGCTGTTCCTTGCGCCGCCGGATACTTGCAGCAAGAGAAAGCCTTGCCCCGTCCCTGCGGGCGGAGAAAAGCAGGCTGATCCGGGAAAACCTTTTGCAGATTGACCGGGTAAGACAGGCAAAACATGTCATGCTCTATGTGAACTTCAGAAGCGAGGTTGAGACCTTTGCCCTGTTTGCCGCCTTTCGTCGGCAAAATATCCTGACCAGCGTCCCGCTGACAATGGTCAAAGATCATCGCCTGACTGCCTGTCTTATCACTGATCCGGCCCAGGACCTGCGGCCAGGTTATTGTCAAATCCCGGAACCTGATCCCCACCGGGCGGCGCCGGTTGATCCGTCCGGCATTGATGTGGTGCTGATGCCGGGGTCGGTCTTTGACCTGCATGGCGGTCGTCTGGGGTATGGCGGCGGCTATTATGACCGCTTTCTGGCCCAGGACGCGCCCCAGGCTTTGCGGGTCGGGCTGGCCTTTGCAATGCAAGTTGTTGACAGGGTGCCTGTTCTGGATCATGATGTACGGCTGCACTACCTGGTAACAGAAAAGGAGATCAGAAAAATAGCAGGATAAGCCCATGAAAAGAACTGCGGTAATGACCGACAATCTGTTTCTGGAACATGACCCGGGCCACGCCCATGTTGAGTCGCCGGAGCGCCTGCGGGTGATTTATGAGCAGCTTGACAAGCCGGAGATCAAGGAAAATTTTCTATTCCCTCCTTTTGGGCCGGCCAGCCATGAAATGTTAGGGCTCATTCATACTGAGGCCCATATTGCCAGGGTGGCGGCCACCAGCGGCAAGAGATTTGATCTGCTGGATGCCGATACCACCACCTCGCCCCGCTCTTATGATGCCGCCTGTCTGGCCGCCGGGGCGGTGGTGGAAGGCACCCGGCTGCTTGTTGCCGGTGAGGCGGATAACTGCTTCGCCCTGGTGCGGCCGCCGGGGCACCATGCGGAGAGCACCCACGGCAAGGGTTTTTGTCTCTTTAACAATATTGCCATTGCCGCCAAGTATGCCCTTACCGGGTTGAAATTAAAAAGAGTGCTGATCATCGACTGGGACCTGCATCACGGCAACGGCACCCAGCACAGTTTTTATGATACGGATGAGGTCCTCTATTTTTCCACCCATCAATACCCTTATTACCCTGGGACCGGGGCGGCCTTAGAGCAGGGAGAAGGGGCAGGCCTGGGGTTCACCATCAATGTGCCCCTGCCAGGCGGGCAGGGGGATGAGGCCTTTGCCCGGATTTTCAATTCCCTGCTGGTGCCGGTCACCAGGCAGTATCAACCTGAAATGATTATGGTTTCCGCAGGATTTGATATATATAAGGGTGATCCGCTGGGGACCATGCAGGTGACCGCCGACGGCTTTGCCTATATGACCCGCCTGCTGCTTGCACTGGCAGACGAATTCTGCCATGGACGGCTGCTGCTGACCCTGGAAGGAGGTTATCATCTTACCGGGCAGCGTGACGGGGTGCTGGCCGTGCTGGCTGAACTGGTGGGCAGGAAATTTCTGTCCGACGAGACTTATGCCAGCTTGAGCCGTTCCTCTGTTGCCGTGCCGGGCCTGGAGAATGCACAAAAAATTGCAAAAAAAAATTGGAAACTGTAGAGTGCCCAAGTTAAGGTAACCTACCCGCAGCTATTTAAAAAAAAATCGCCTGAAGGTTTTTGCGTGTCATCTATCCGTCCGTATAATTCTTCCCTGCCGCAAACCAAGATTCTTCTTGCTGATGACGATTCCCTTGTCCGTGACGCAGTGGTGAAGATTCTCGAGCTTTTCGGCCATCAGGTTATTGCTGTTGATGATGGCCGGGCGGCCTTGAACCTGGTCAGTGATGATATTGACACCATCATTTTAGACATCAACATGCCCGGCATGAACGGCTTTGAAACCATCAAGGCCTTGAATGAGAAGAAATCCGACATCCCGGTTCTTTTTCTGACCGGTGCCGGGTCCATGGAATTTGCGGTCAAGGCCATCAACCTCGGCGCCTATGACTTCATCTCCAAGCCGATCGAGGATCTTGATCTCTTTGATGTCAAGATCCGGCGGGCCATAGAGAAGAAGATGTTTCTCCGGCGGGAAAAGACCTACAAGGAGAATCTGGAAAATGAGGTCAGGAAAAAAACCAAGGAACTGGCGGAGAAGAATCTGCTGCTGGAAAAATACAGCCACCATCTTGAAGTCTCCTCCGTTAATACCATCATCACCTTGAACACCGCCCTGGAGGAAAAGGACCAGTATACCGCCGGCCATACCAAGCGGGTGACCGAGTACTCCAAGATCATCGGCATGGCCATGGGCCTGCCCCGGGAGGATCTCGATGTGCTGAACAGGGCCTGCCAGCTGCATGATATCGGCAAACTGGTCATTGATGTGAGCTGTATCCAGAAACCGGGTCCCTTGAGCGATGAGGAATGGATTCTGGTCAAAAAGCATCCGGAAATCGGCGAAAATATCATCAAACCCCTGAACTTTCTCGAACGTGAGGGTGAGATCGTCCGTCACCATCATGAACGGCTGGATGGCCGGGGCTATCCGGACGGCCTGGTCGGGGATCAAATCAATCTTTTGACCAAGATAGTAACCGTGGCCGACAGTTTTGACGCCATGACCTCAAAGCGCAGTTATAAGATCAACATGAGCAAGGCCGAGGCCGTTGCCGAGCTGAGGGCGCACAGCATGACCCAGTTCGACCCCCGGGTGGTTGAAAGTTTTGCCGAAATTCTCTTCAGAAGCAGTGCCGCAAGCTGAAAAGGCTGCTTATTCCATAAACAATTATTTTAGTTATCCACCATGAATATTTCCAAAGAAGAAGTTGCCAAGGTTGCCAATCTGGCCCGCCTTGAGCTGTCAGAGCAGGAAGTGATTGAAATTACCGGGCAACTGGACCGGATCCTCGGCTATGTTGCCAAACTCAATGAAATTGACACAACGGATGTTGTGCCGACTACCCATGCCCTGGCCATTCATAATGCCTTCAGAGAGGATGTGGTGCGGCCCTCCCTGCCCCAGCAGGAAGCCCTGGCCAACGGACCCCGGCAGAACGGCGAGGCCTTTGTGGTACCCCGCATCATTTAAAGCGGGCTGATGGCCTTTTCTTGAAACAAATTGATAATCTGGGGCGCTTCTGCCCAGGCGTTTCCGGATTTTATATTTTTATCGGCTGATTGCGCCGATGTCAGATTGAGGAAGATATGGATTACCCTGGTTTATCAATTCATGCATTAAAGGATTTTCTTGCCGCAAAAAAGGTGACCCCCCTGGAGGTGACTGAGGCTGTTTTCGCCCGGATTGACGCGGTGGAGGAGAGGATCGGCGCCTTTATCACCATCAACCGGGAGCAGGCCCTGCGCCGGGCGGAAGAGGCAGGCAAACGGCTTGACCGGGGTGAGGGCGGCGTTCTGTGCGGCATCCCCCTGGCGATCAAGGATGTGATCTGCACCAAAGGGATGCGCACCACCGCCGGATCAAAAATTCTGGAGCCTTTTATCCCCCCCTATAATGCCACGGTTATCGATAAACTGGAGGCGGCGGGGGCTATCATCATCGGCAAGCTCAGCATGGATGAGTTTGCCATGGGGTCAGCCAACGAGAACTGCGCCTACGGCGTGCCGAAAAACCCCTGGAATCGCGAGTATATCTGTGGCGGGTCGAGCGGCGGTTCCGCCGCCGCCGTGGCCGCTGATGAGAGTTTTGCCTCGCTGGGCTCGGATACCGGCGGCTCCATCCGGCAACCGGCCTCCCATTGCGGTATTGTCGGGTTAAAGCCCACTTACGGCCGCGTTTCCCGTTTCGGCCTGCTGGCCTATGCCTCTTCTCTTGATCAGATCGGCCCGCTTACCAAGGACGTCAGGGACTGCGCCCTGCTGCTGGGCGTGATCAGCGGCTACGATCCGCAGGATTCCACCTCCGTCAATCAGGCGGTGCCGGATTACCAGGGTGCCTTGACGGATGGCTTAAAGGGCATGACGCTGGGCATTCCCAAAGAGTATTTCGGCGAGGGGCTTGATCCGGAGGTGGAAGCGGCGGTGCAAGGCGCGGTGGAAAAACTGCAGGAGGCCGGGGCCACGGTACGGCAGGTATCCCTGCCCCATACGGCATACGGGGTTGCCGCCTATTATATCATTGCCCCGGCTGAGGCCAGCTCCAATCTGGCCCGTTATGACGGGGTCAAGTACGGCATGCGGGACATGGATGCCGAAACCCTGATGGACATGTATAAAAAGACCCGGTCCAAGGGCTTCGGCACGGAGGTCAAGCGGCGGATCATCATGGGCACCTATGCCCTTTCCTCGGGATATTATGACGCCTATTACAAAAAGGCCTCCCAGGTGAGAACCCTGATCGTCAGGGATTATCAGCAGGCCTTTGCCGAATGCGATGTGCTTGTTTCGCCCGTTACCCCGACCCCGGCCTGGAAGATCGGCGAAAAAAGCCATGATCCATTGAGCATGTACCTCTCGGATGTCCTGACCATTCCCGCCAACCTGGCCGGCATTCCGGGACTGTCGGTCCCCTGCGGCATCAGCCGGGGGGGCTGCCCATCGGGCTGCAGATCCAGGGCGCCCATTTTCAGGAGGAAAAGCTGCTCCGCGTCGGCTTCAACCTTGAGCAGCGGCTGGATATGGCGGGGCGTAAACCTGATCTCTAAGAGGTTGCTATGAAGCTCTCTGTCAGCAAAAATATCGCCACCCTGGTGCCGTATCCGCCGGGAAAGCCGTTACAGGAGCTGGAAAGAGAATATGGTATCAGCGACTCCATCAAGATGGCCTCCAATGAGAATTCCCTGGGGCCATCGCCAAAGGCCCTGGCGGCCATCCGCGCAAATCTTGCTGATCTGCATCGCTATCCTGACGGCAGCTGCTATTATCTGGCCCGGGCCCTGGCCGATAAGCTTGGGGTAAAACCGCAGCAGCTGGTCTTCGGCAACGGCTCAAACGAGGTGATTGAACTCCTGGTCAGCGCCTTTGTCGGCCCAGGCGATGAGGTCATCACCAGCCACCCCTCCTTTCTGGTCTATCAGACCATGGTGCAGGCCAGAAACGGCCTGAATGCCGTGGTTCCCTTGCAGAACATGGCCCATGATCTGGTGACCATTCTGACCACGGTCACGCCGAATACCAGGCTTATCTTTCTCGATAATCCCAATAATCCCACGGGCACGGTGTTTGGGCAAAGGGAATTCGAGGCCTTTCTCAGCGCCCTGCCGGAAACGGTGATCGTGGTGCTGGACGAAGCCTATGTGGATTTTGTCGATCCGGCTCTCAGGCTCGATGTGCGGCGATATATTGATAACCATGTACCGGTGGTCGGTCTGCGCACCTTTTCCAAGGTCTATGGCCTTGCCGGCCTGCGGGTGGGGTACGGCATCATGCACGAGGAGATTGCCGGCTATCTCCATCGGGTGCGCCAGCCGTTCAATGTCAACTCGCTTGCCCAGGTGGCGGCGGTTGCCGCGCTTGAAGATGATGACCATTATCAGCAGACATTGGCCATGACCCGGGAAGGGATCAGCTGGTTGTCTCAGGAGATTGACAAGCTCGGCTGCCGGACCTTTCCGAGCCAGACGAATTTCTTTCTGGTGGATGCGGGGTGCGACGGCAGGGCACTGTATGAAAAAATGCTGCAAAAGGGGGTTATTGTCCGCCCCATGAGTGCCTATGGCTATCCGAATTTTATCCGCATTACGGTGGGGACTTCAGCTGAAAATGAGAGGCTGGTCAGGAGCCTGGCCCAATGTTTAGGGGAGTTACGCCTTGGCGGAAAATGATATCATTACCATAGACGGCCCATCGGGCAGCGGCAAAAGCACCATCAGCCGTCTTGTCGCGGCAAGGCTCGGCTTCACCTATCTGGATACGGGGGCCATGTACCGGGCCGTGGGCTACAAGGCCAGAAAGCTGGGCATTGATCTCGCTGATGGCGCGTCCCTGGCCGGAATGCTGGAAAATATCGACCTGGTGCTTGCCCCGGGCGATGGGGATACCAGGGTTATCCTTGACCAGGAAGATATCAGCCTCGCCATTCGCACCGCGGAGATGGGGCTCGTTGCCTCAAAGGTCTCCGCCCAGCCGGTGGTGCGGGCAAAGCTTACGGAAATGCAGCGTCGCATGGGCCGGCAGGGCAGGGTCGTTGTCGAAGGCCGGGATACCGGCACAGTGGTCTTCCCCGCGGCCAGGCATAAGTTTTTCCTGGATGCACAACCTGAGGAAAGGGCTCGCCGGCGCTGTCTGCAGTTGCGGGAAAAGGGCCAGCAGGCGGATGAGCAGGAAATTCTTGCCCAGATCATCAAAAGAGACCGGGATGACAGCGGCCGGGCGCTGGCGCCGCTGAAACCGGCGGCTGATGCCGTTATCGTCGACACCTCGCATATGACTATTGACGAGGTTGTGTTGTTTATGCTGGAAAAGGTTGAAAAACCCCGGCAAAACAGCCAGAATAATTCTCAGGGAGCTGCAGATTGATGGCTTTGTAAAAAGTCCCGGCACCGGATTGCCGTGACGATAAATCAGGATTTATCATGCACTGTACGGCTGTCGAGAGGCTTTCACGCGACAGTCAAAGATTTATTCTTAACGATGCCCAGGGGGTAATCCTATGACCAAATCGCGAGTCCTGAAACGGCGCCATCTGATATATTACCTGGAAGTGTATGATCTCGAGTCCGGCCACCTTCTGGGCCATCTGGTGGATATTACCACCCGCGGCATCAAATTGGTCAGTAAAGATAAAATCCCGCTCAACCGGACCTATATTCTCAAATTAAAATTGCCGGAAGGCTATTTCCAGGAGAGGGAGATCCATTTTGAGGGGAAGACACTCTGGTCTTGCAATGACGTCAACCCGGATTTTTTTGATACCGGCCTTGAAGTGACAAGTCTCTCCCGCGAAGAAAGAATAATTTTACGCAAGCTTATCGAGCAATTAGGGTTTAATGACTAGCAAGATGGGCTGATGGTGCCATCCCCTGCCACAAAATTACCAACGGGAAAAGGGATTTTTCCGTTGGTTTTCCCGGGATTTCCCATGAATCGCCTCTTATTCCGGCAGTTACCTCAGCGCTGCGCAGTTCCCCTGTATGAACATTTGGTTGCGTCAGATATCGTCAAAGACAAAGGTATATTTTTTGGTGGTTTCAGCGAGTTAGGAAATAATTTCTTTTAAAATTAGTGATTATTCTCAAAAAAATCGTTATTATTTTAAATAGGAAATCGCTATAGGAGTAGCATATTTTATAGAAAAAAGGATAAGAACAGGCATGGATATCCATCAGTTGCGAATTTTCGTCTCCGTCTACCGCAACAGGAGCTTCTCCAAGGCTTCTGAGCAACTTTTCATCAGCCAGCCGACGATCAGTGAACATATCAAGAACCTGGAAAAATCACTCGGCTGCGCACTGTTTGACCGCCTGGGGAGAAAGATTGAGCCCACCACCGAGGCAGACCTGATATTTCCCAAAGCCCTGCAGCTTATCGAAGACCTGGAAAGGATCAGTGACCTGGTACTCAAAAGCTCCCAGCGGGTCAAGGGCAAGCTGTATATCGGGGCAAGCACCATTCCGGGGAACTATATGCTTCCCCAACTGGCTGCCGACTTTCGCAATCAATACCCGGATGTGTTTTTTGAAATTGTCATTGCCGATACCAGAAAAATCACGGATATGCTGGTCAGCCATGAGTTTTTTCTGGGAATTGTCGGGGCCAGCATGGAGACGAAGATATTAAACTATGAACCTTTTCTCGATGATGAGCTGGTTTTTGCCGGCGCGCCGAAATATATGGAAAATTTGAGCACAAAGCCTTTGAAGATCTATCAGGTGCCGTTTCTGTTGCGCGAGGAAGGCTCCGGAACCAGAAAAATCATGGAAGATTTTCTGCAAAAAATGCAGATTAACCTGAAAAAAATGAATGTCGTGGGGGTGCTGGGGGCCACCGATGCCATCAAGCAGGCCATCAAGGCGGGACTTGGCACCTCCATTCTGTCCAGGCGGGCCATTGGCGAGGAGCTTGCCAATGGCTCATTACTGGAAATGAAACTGGGGTGGGAGATGAAGCGCCCCTTTTATCTCGCCACCCACAAAAAAAGAACCTTACCGGCCCAATACAAGGCCTTTTATGATTTTCTCCTCGCCAAGGGTGAATAACCGGAGACTTGGCCCCTCTTTCTTCAGCCGCTGGCCTCTGTTTGCCAGGCCCAATGAACTGTTAAACCATCTTGGGCAGTGACCAGTCATTGTTTTCAAACTGGCTGTGATCCGGCTTGGGTGGTTTCATTTCAGTAAGACGGTGCTGCAGCCAGATCAACACCTTGTCAAACTCAGCGACAAATTCCGCCAATGCTTTGCCCCGGTGGCTGACCTTGTTTTTTTCCGCCATGCCCGCTTCGGCAAAGGTCTTGCCAAAGCCAGGAAAATAGAAAAGCGGATCATAGCCAAAACCGCTTTCGCCCCGCGGTTCGCTGATGATTTCCCCTTCGCAGCGGCCTTCATAGGTGAGGGCCGGTCCGGAAGGCACGGCAATCGAAATGACGCATTCAAACGCTGCCCTGCGGTTGGTCTTTCCCTCAAGTTCTTTGAGAAGTTTCTGGACATTGTCCCGGTCCGTGGCATTTTCACCGGCGTAACGGGCCGAATAAACGCCGGGTGCGCCATCAAGGGCTTCGACCACCAGGCCTGAATCATCGGCAATGGCCGGGATGCCGAGAACCTTTGCCGTGAATGAGGCCTTTTTGTAGGCATTTTCATCAAATGTCAGGCCATCTTCCACCACTTCCGGGATGGGGCCGAAATCCTGCAAACTCTTTATCTCCACCGGAAAATCCCGCAAAATTTCCTGAAATTCCTTTAATTTGCCCTGGTTTCTGGTGGCGAGAACAATGATCATATTGGGCTTGGCAGCCATAATTACTCTCCTGCTTGGTATTTTAGCAATATCTTAAGAATCAATGGTGAATTTTTAAACTGTTCCGGGCTTGAAGTCAATAAGGCAATTGGGCGCATGAGTACTTTCAGGGGCTGGCCAGGGGAGAAAAAAGATTGAGCCGCAGTCACCCGGGTAACCCGGAGTGACTGCGGCCGGTAAAGAGAGGTCAATAGCGGGAAAGCGGAAATTTCGCCGCCGGCTATTTCAGGGCGTCATACACCTTGCCGACGATATCCGGAGAAGGGGTAAGGGTTTTTTCTCCCTCATGCCAGTTGGCGGGACAGGCCTGTTCAGGATGCCTGGCCACGTAGATGCTGGCCTTGAGCTTGCGCAGGGTTTCCGAGGCACTGCGGCCCACGTTGTAGTAATTTACCTCCGAGGCCACAATCATGCCTTCCGGGTTGATGATAAAGGTGCCGCGCAGGGCAAGTCCGGTTTCATAATCATAAACGCCGAACATCTTGGAGACAGTGCCGGTCCGGTCGGCAGCCATGATATACGCCGCCTTTTCCAGGGATTTCTCCTCCCTTCTCCAGGCAAGATGGGTAAACTGGGTATCAGTGCTGACCGTAATGAGTTCAGCGCCGGTGGCCTTGAATTCTTCATACTTATCTGCAAAATCGGCAAGTTCGGTGGAGCAGACAAAGGTGAAATCCGCCGGATAAAAAACCAGAACCGTCCACTTGCCCTGTTTTTTCAGCTGTTCGAGAGAAATCCGGCCAAAAGAAAAGTCTGTGGGAATGTATGTTTCCATGGTGAAGTTTTCCACCTGCTGGCCAACTTTTACCGGTTTAATACATGGGTGTGCCATTTTTTTCCCTCCCAGGGTAAGAGCAGAATTGCGTTTGCCTAAAAATAATATTAATTCCTAAAAATAAGTAAAGTTTTAAATGGAAATTTTCTGTCTGATGTTATCATACCGTTCTTGACAGTTGTGATACTCATTTCTTAAATAGGCTGCATGAATAGAAAAAAAACAAAGATAGTGCTGACCGGCTACCGGGCCACCGGCAAAACTTCGGTTGGCCGGATTTTAGCCGGACGTTTATCCTTTTCTTTTGTCGACACAGATAAGGAAATCGAAAAACAGCAGGGCAAGAGCATCAGCGAAATGGTCGGGGAACATGGCTGGGGTTATTTCCGCGCGGCGGAGCGTGATTTCCTTTCCTCGCTGCTGACCAGGCAAAACCTGGTGATCGCCCCTGGCGGGGGGGCCATTCTGCACCGGGAGGTGTGGGCGGAACTGATGGAAACCTCCCTGGTTATCTGGCTGCAGGCCGATGTGCAGACCATAAACAGCCGTTTAGCCGGCGATAGTTGGTCGGCAAGCCAACGTCCTTCTCTTACCGGCCAAGATATGATAAAAGAGATAACGGCGGTGCTGGCGGAAAGGGAACCGCTCTACCGGCAAGGGTCCCATTATGCAATCAGCACCCACAAGCCGGTTAAGGAAATTGTTGAGGAGATTCTGGCGCTGTGGACAACATGCCCGGCAAAAATAAACTGACAAGAACATGATTGCTCGACTGAACTGATAAAAATGAATTTCCGGCAGGTCCGGATGAGGAGAAATTATGGCAGGAAACACTTTTGGCCAGGTTTTCCGGGTTACCACCTGGGGTGAATCCCACGGAACGGCTATTGGCGCGACGATTGACGGCTGTCCTCCCGGCATTCCGCTGACTGCAGAACATATTCAGGCTGATCTGGACCGGCGGCGTCCCGGCACCGGCGGGGCGACCAGCCCCCGCAAGGAGCCGGACCGGGTGGAGATCCTGTCCGGCATCTTTGAAGGCTGCACCACCGGCACCCCGCTGACCTTGATTATCTATAACCAGGATGCCCACAGTAAATCCTATGACCATTTGAAAGATATATTCCGGCCGGGGCATGGGGATTACTCCTATCTGATGAAATACGGCATCCGGGATCACCGTGGAGGCGGCCGGGCCTCGGCCCGGGAGACAGCCGCCAGGGTTGCCGCCGGAGCTGTGGCCAGAAGGCTGCTGTCATTTCACGATATCGAGGTGTTTGCCTACACCCTTTCCCTGGGCGGCATTGATGCGGTCAATCTCGATTTCGACGCCTTGTGGGAGAACCGCCTCTTCTGCCCTGATAACGAGGCTGCAGCCCGCATGGAGGAAAGAATCGCGGAGGTGAAAAAGGAAGGGGATTCCCTGGGGGGAATTGTCGGCATCACTGCCAACGGCTGTCCGCCAGGGCTTGGCGAGCCGGTGTTCAACAAGCTTGATGCGGATCTTGCCGGCGCTCTCATGTCCATCGGCGCGGTGAAAGGGGTGGAGATCGGCTCCGGCTTCCTGGCGGCGCGCCTGACCGGTTCCCAGAACAACGATGCCCTGACGCCGGAGGGCTTCACCTCCAACAATGCCGGCGGTATTCTTGCCGGCATATCAAACGGTGAACCTATCCTCGCCCGGGTGGCGGTGAAACCGATTCCGTCCATTGCCAAGCCCCAGAACACGGTGAATCTGGATAACGAGCCGGTTGAAATCAAGATCGGCGGACGGCACGATATCTCCGCCATCCCCCGGATTATCCCGGTCTGCGAGGCCATGGTCTGCCTGACCCTGGCGGATCATCTGCTGCGTCTGCAGACCCTTGAATGGACCCCTGAATCATTGGAGATGGATGAGCTATGAGCACGGAAAAGCAGAAAAAGATTGAAGATATCTGGATGATCACCAGGGAATATGACGGTCTGGCCGGCGCCGGCGGGGTGAAGGACGTCTGCCGCCAGCTTGCCGAGGCCCTGGTCAAAAAAGCTGATGTCTCGGTCATGCTGCCCATGTACGGCTTCATTGACCCCGAACTTCTTGGGTTTGAGCCCCGCTGTGAGTTTCAGGTGGATCTCAATTACGTGGGGGTGGAACGGCGGGAAGATGTCCGCATCTGGGAACGCAGGCACAAACAGGGCAAAAAATGCCTGACCATCTATCTGGTGGATGCCGAGCGGTATCGCGAGAAAAAAGCGGTGTACACCTATACGGCCGAGGATGAGGCGGAAAATCCCGTGCATGCCAGCGGCAGCGGGCATTATGATTATTTTGCCATGAATGTCCTGTTGCAGAAAACGGCGCTCAATCTCATGCTCTACAAGGGGAAACGGCCCGATATCATTCATTGCCAGGACGGGCATGCCGCCCTGCTGCCGGCCATGGCCAGAGAGATTGACGGTATCCGCCATTTCTTCAGAAAGACCGGTCTGGTGGTCACCATTCATAACGCCGGGGTCGGCTATCATCAGGAGGTGGATGACCTGCCGTTTGCCAAGGCCGTTACCCGTCTGCCATCCACCATCATCGGCAAGAATCAGCTCGATGGCCGGTTTGACCCGTTCCTGGCCTCGGCCCCCTATGTGGTCATGAATACGGTCAGTGAAAATTATGCCCGGGAATTACGGGAAACCGAGGATGATGAACTGACGGGCTGGCTGGGCCATGCCCTGGCGAGCCGGGGGGTGATACTGCAGGGCGTGACAAACGGCATCAATCCTGAGGACTTTAATCCCGAGGATGCGGAAAAACAGGGTATTGCCGCGCCTTTTTCCCCGGCAAAAGGGGACCTGGCCGGCAAAAGGCAATGCCGCCGGGAACTGGTGGAGATGATCAGCAGGCAGGAGCTGACCACGGTCCGGGTCAGCGGCAGCTTAACCGAGGCCCCGGAGCTGCCGCTTTTTACCCTGATCGGCCGCCTCTCCGCCCAGAAAGGGGTGGACAAGCTGGTGGGCGCCCTGAAAACCCTGTTGCCTGAGGATGACGGCTTTCAGGTGCTGATTCTCGGCACCGGCACGAAAGAGATTGAAACCGGCCTGATCGAGCTGACCGAGATGGAAGAGAACCAGGGCAGAATCTGTCTCCTGAGCGGCTATGACCAGCAGCTGGCCAACAAGATCTATGCTGCCGGGGATTTTTTTCTGATCCCCTCCAGGTATGAACCCTGCGGGCTGACCGACTATATTGCCCAGCTCTTCGGCAATCTGCCCATTGTCCATCATGTCGGCGGCCTGGTCAAGGTGGAGGACGGCAAAACCGGTTTTGCCTACCAGGAGCACAGCAGCGCAGCCCTCAGAGAGGCAATGGAGAAGGCGCTGCAGATATTTCGCCGGCAGCCGGAGCGCATCAGGACCATGCAACAGGAAAGTGTAAAAGTTATCCATAATTCCTACACTTGGGATAAAATTGTGCTACGATATATGCAGCTTTATCAGGAGGCCCTCACACTTTGCCCGCCAGAGCCATGATTGCCGTCCAAGGCCGGGACGGGCTGGAGCAGAACAGTTGGTTTGCCCGGCGGCGCGATTTTTTTGTCACCAGCATGCTCAAAGGGTTCTACCGGGCGGCCGGCGGTTTTTTGCAGATTTACCAGGGGTACCTCAAAACCGGAACCGTGCCCTATGACGAGATCGACAAACTGGTCGGCACGGAGACCAGGAAAGGCTGCCTCTGGCAGTTGAAAGATGACTGCCATCAGCTGTGGCGGAATGGTGATTCCGCCTTTGAACTCAATGGTTCTCTGCTTGACTGGATTATCGGTTCTCTCTTTCATGAGGCGATGAAACTCAAGGAAAACATCTATCTCTTTGAGTATTATGCCCCGCTGGCCCATGACCTGAAAGGCGTATGGCGCCAGGAAATCCAGCAGTTCTGCGGGGTGGAGTGCCGGCGTTTCATGGAGAGAATTTCCCATGAGGTGGACCGGCAGATGGAGAGCCTGGGATTTATGTTCGGCAGGGCAATTTACCTGCTGCGCACCATGCTTCCCTCACAGGCGCACAACCCCCTGCTGCTCAGGTATCTCATCGAGCACCCCGATGTGGCAAGCGAGCTCTGGTCCGAGTCTCTGGATGAAATCTTCAAAGACATGTTCCACGGCGTCCCGGAAAACGGCTATTGTTTTGCCGCGCAAAGCTATTTTGATGGAAACTGGTATGAAAAATCTCTGGCGGCATATCAGGAGGCCTTGCGGGTCAATGGGCACTGTGACGAGGCAATTCTGAGGACCTCTCAGCTGGAGGCGTTACTGACAAAGGCTAATAGAAAATCATAGGGATAATTCCCGTAGAACACAGTTACAGTAATATTTGAGGAGGCGGCATGACGATAAGAATCGGTATTAACGGGTTTGGCAGGATCGGCAGAAACATTTTCAGGGCTTTGAGCAAGGATGAGGCATTCAAGGATATAGAGGTGATGGCCATTAATGATCTCACCAACCACGAGACTCTGGCCCATCTGCTCAAGTATGACTCGATCATGGGTGTTTATGAAAAAAATGTCCATGTATCGGCCAAAGGTCTGACGGTTGACGGCAAAGAGGTAATGATTTCCACCCACCGGAATCCGGCCGATATTCCGTGGGGCGATATGGGGGTTGATTATGTCGTGGAATCCACCGGGCTCTTTACCGATAGCGAGAAGGCCGGCGCCCACATGGACGGCGGAGCCAAAAAGGTGGTCATTTCCGCCCCGGCCAAGGGCAATGTCAAAACCATTGTCATGGGGGTCAATGAGCACGAGTACGATCCCAGCCTGCACCATATTATTTCCAATGCCTCCTGCACCACCAATTGTCTCGCCCCATTCGCCAAGGTGATCATGGATCGTTTCGGCATCAGAAAAGGCCTGATGACCACCGTGCATTCCTACACCAATGATCAGCGTATTCTTGATTTTCCGCACAGCGATCTGCGCCGGGCCAGGGCCGCGGCCCTGTCGATGATCCCCACCAAAACCGGCGCCGCGGCTGCGGTTTCCCTGGTCATTCCCGAACTGAAAGGGAAATTTGACGGCCTGGCGGTGCGGGTGCCCACCCCCAATGTCTCGCTGGTGGATGCGGTCATGGAGGTGGAGAAGGAAACCACGGTTTCCGAGGTCAATCAGGCCCTGAAGGAAGGCAGCAACCGATTCCTGGGTTATTCCGATGAACCCCTGGTTTCCATTGATTACCAGGGCAATCCCCATTCCTCGGTGGTTGACGCCATGTCCACCAAGGTAATCGGCAACATGGTCAAGGTGCTCAGCTGGTATGATAATGAATGGGGCTATTCCAATCGGGTTCTTGACCTGATCCTGCTCATGGAAAACCAGAAGGCTTTGTAACTGGCCAAAGTTTCTCTTTTCTGTTAATGACAGAAAAAGCATACCCGGCGGGGCTGATGTCAGCTGTGGTTCTTTTGTCATCGCGCCCCGCAGGGTAATGAACGGAAACAGCTCTCCGCACCCCGCATGCCCAGCTATGGATTTTTAATTCTCAACGCCGATTCCTTCTATGAGTCTAACAGAAAAAAGCCTTTATGAGACGTCCAGCGCATTAAAGGCCAACCTCCTGGAAACAGCGGTCACCGATGTCACCATCGATCCGGCCAAGCTTGCTCTTCTTGATCTGATCAAAGATTTCAAGGGGATACACAACAACCTGTATGATCTGCTGTACGAGATTCATCACCCGTATCGTAACTGGAATCTTATTATCCCCAAACTGCGCACCTTTGTTTTGAAAAATGTTGCTCTTTTCTGCCGCAGCAATCGAGGTCCCGAGGCGTTCAGCATTTTCTGCGGAATTTTCCTGCAGGCCATTGATGAAACAAGGAAAAACAGAACCCTGCTCAATCTCTGCATAGAGTCCATGCTGGCCTATGTGGAGCGGCTCATCAGCTCCGCCAAACCGGATCTGCAGCAGTATGAGTCCGTGCTGTCGCAGCTCTTTGACAGTCTTTACCTACTGGACAATCAGATCATCATGCTGGTGGTGCAGGGCCATCATCCCATGAAAAAGATTGTCCTCACCCTGGTGGAATGGCGGGAAAAGGAGGGGGCATCCTTTAATCTGCAGCCTGCCGCCCGCCTGATGAAAAAGATTCTGACGCTCAACTACAATTACTGGCTTGAGGTTGAGGACCCCCTGCCATGGTTTCTGGCCCAGTGCAGCGACATGTGCAACAACTGGGATGCGGGCAAACTGTTCAACGCCATTTCCCATGATCAGATCAGGAAGCATCGCGAGCGGCTGGGGGAGATCGAGATCAGCAATGAACAGCGCGATCTGCGGGCTATTCTGGAGTTGCCGGCCCATATGGATCTGGTCCGGCTGTACCGGGAGATTCCTGAAAAACTGGCTGTGCAGCATGAAGAAGGCGCCAAGCCCGAAGACGACAGGTTCTCGGAAAACAGAAAGCTGATTTTTCTTTTCCGCATCATGCGCACCTCCGGGCTGTATCTCATCCACGAGGAGAGTCTGCGGGAGATCAACCGCAGCCTGATTGTGCTCATCCGCCAGCAGACCTTTGAGGAGATCGAGTCTTTTCTGCTCACCACCCTGCAGCTGCTGAAGGAAAATGTCCGCCGCTACCCCCATACCGCCCTGCAGTGCATTCAGGTGCTCGGCACCGAGGTGTTCAACCGGGAAAACAGCCGGCTGGTGGAGACGTTTTTGTGGGAGACGGTGCGCTTCGGCTTCCAGTATGCCAATGTTACCGGGGTGGACCAGGATTGGCAGCCGATTACCAACCCGGCCCATCTGGCCAATATCCGGGTCTGGCTGAACCTGATCATGCAGGAGCCGAAGTGGTGCTCCACCCTCTTTTCCGCGCTCATCATCAACCTCAAGCTCTCCGGCACCTGTGTCAAGGATACGGACCTTTTCCAGCGGGACATCAGCCGGCTGCTCAACCATCCCATTGCCCCGGTTTACAATCTGGTCAAACAGTTCACCAAGCTCATGCCGGTTTTCTTCAATGAGATCGGGGCAGAGGGCAACCTGCGGGATGTTTCCACCGAGCTTGACGAGATCCATA
Source organism: uncultured delta proteobacterium (assembly GCA_963729825.1). GTDB lineage: Bacteria > Desulfobacterota > Desulfobulbia > Desulfobulbales > SURF-16 > SURF-16. Next base: position 56,467 of record CAVSQR010000065.1, read on the forward strand.
AGCGCAAGGATCTGCTCATCCACTTTCTGCGCAAGCAGAGCCATGTGGAAAGCTCCAATCTCATTGTTGACTTTATCAAGGCCATCCTCCGCTTCTGGCTGACCCTGGATAAACAGGTGCTCAAGGATTTTCTGCCGGATGAGGTGCTGAGCCAGGTGCAGACCAGCGGTCCCTTTGTGGATGAACAGCATATCATCTGCAAACGGCTCAAAGCCATCGACCATTATGAAAAGGAAAACGACCTGCTCAAATGGGAGGAGGGCAAGATCATTGGTTTCCTGGCCGCCCAGCAGGATATCAGTGCCCATGAGGTGCGGCGCTTTGAATTGCTGGTGCAGATGTACCGGCTGCTTGATCTCAAGTATAACCTCGGCTTTCAGGAGCTGCGCCGGCAACTGGAACAGGCGGCCGGCAGCGGGTTTCCGGAAATGGAGCAGCTGCTGGCCGATCTGGAGATCTGCGATACGGTCCAGTGCCTCACCGCCCTGCTTGATCATCTTGAGAAGCTGAAAGGGATTATTCTGAGCAGTACAATTTTTGAGGCCAAGGAGGATATCTATTACAAACGGCATATTGCCGTGGATATCCCCTCGGTTTACGGCCGCTACAGCGAAAGAAAGTTCGATGCCCTGGGGCTCACCTTCAGGCTGGAAAATCTGGCGAACATCTATCTCGAGCGGCTGCCTTCCTCCCTGAATCTATCCTTTATCACCCGGGCGACCTTTATCCGCATTATCAAATACCTGCGGCTGTATCTCCGGGCCCTGAAAATCGACGGCATCATCAGCCGCCGCCTGGAAACCTATGTGGCCCTGCTTTCCAATTCCCTGGGCATCAAACGTTTTTCCTACACCCAGTACATCGATATCTTCCGCGGCCTGTCCGAAGGGGTGAAAGATGTCATTTACGCCTATTACACCAATATCCATCAGAATAATCTTTCCATCATCATTCCCCAGATCGGCTCGAGCAATCTCCTGGCCAAATACCGCAATCTCTGGGAAGAGGATGAAAACGACCAAAACGGGCAGAGCCTGAAGGAGTCTATCCACCGGTTATCCGAGGCCTTCATGCGTGATCTCATTTCCAGCACCTTTGGCCTGCAGCATCTGGATAATTTCATCACCCGGATTTACCAGGTGCTGGAAAGGCAGCGCGAGCTGCTGGATGAAAAGCAGCTGGACCTGCTGATGACCTATAATCCTGACAAGGCGATCCACGAGTTTGACCGCAAAAGCGCCCATGCCAAAAATCTTATTCTGCTCGGCAATAAGGGATTTAATCTCAGCCTGCTGGCCTCGGACAACAAGCCCGTGCCCCCTGGGTTTATCATCACCACGGAAATCTTCCGCTGCTGGCCGGTGGTCAACAGTTTTTACATGGCCCGCAATGAGTTCATGAAGCAGATACGCCATGCCTTAAATAAAATAGAGGAAAAGACCGGCACCCGCTATGGGGACCCGGATAATCCGCTGCTGGTCTCCATCCGCAGCGGGGCCTCCATTTCCATGCCCGGCATGATGGCCACCATTCATAATGTCGGCCTAAACAATGAGATCGTCGAGGCCGTGGCCGAGGTGCCGGGCAAGGAGTATCTGGCCTGGGACAATTTCCGCCGTTTTCTCCAGTCGTGGGGCATGACCATGGGGGTGGCGCGGGATACCTTCCAGGCCCTGATGAATGAGGCCAAGTCCAAGCACGGGGTCAGGGTGAAAAGCCAGTTCAGCCCGGCCCAGATGAAGGAGCTGGCGCTGAGCTATCAGAAGAAAATCAGAAACCTGGGGATCGGCATACCGGATGATCCGTGGCTGCAGCTGATCGGGGCCATAGAAATGGTGCTCGCCTCGTGGGAGACCCCGAAAACAAAGGGCTACCGGAGCCTGATGGGCATTTCCCATGCATGGGGCACGGCGGCCATTGTGCAGGCCATGGTTTTCGGCAATCTCGGACCGGAAAGCGGCAGCGGCGTGGTCTTTACCGCCCATCCCTACCGTAAGGTCCGGCGGGTGGCTCTCTGGGGTGATTACGCCCCCGGCGATCAGGGCGAGGATATTGTCAGCGGCCTGGTCACCACCTTTCCCATTTCCGTTGAGCAGGGGGAAATTGACGGCCGGCCGGTGGATTTCTCCCTGGAAAGGAGGTCGCCCGAGGTGTATCAGGAGCTGCTCTCCATTGCCCGCAATCTGGTTTATGAAAAGGAGTGGAATCCCCAGGAAATCGAATTCACCTTTGAGGGTCCCAAGGCCTCTGATCTCTACATCCTGCAGACCCGGGACATGATCACCATCAAGAAGAAAGAGCGTTTTTATGTCTTCCAGAACGAGGAGCAGCTGGGTGAGTATATCCTTGGTAAAGGCATCGGCGTGAGCGGCAGCGCTCTTTCCGGTCTTGCCGTTTTTAATGAAAAAAATGTGCGCGACTTGCGGGAGAAGCATCCCGGCATACCCCTTATCCTCATCCGGCAGGATACCGTGCCCGAGGATATCAAGGAAATCGCCATGGCTGACGGGCTGCTGACCGCCCGCGGCGGCCAGACCTCCCATGCCTCGGTGGTGGCCCTGCGGCTGGAAAAGACCTGTGTCGTCGGTTGCCATGCCCTGCAGGTATATGAGGCTGAGGAGCGCTGCGTCATCGGCGGCAGGGTCATCCGGCTGGGAGATCCGGTGGCGATCGACGGCCGCAAGGGACTTTTTCTGCATGGCCTGCATGAGGTGAAGGTTGAGGTGCATATTCTGCCTATTTGATGAGTGCCGACAGGAGTAGCTACCAATGGCGAAGGTCAGGGTCGAGTTAGAGAAAGAGCGTGGGGTGGAAAAAGCCAGGGAGACCAGGGCCCCCTCTGAAAAAAGAAATGAAATTGCCAAGCTGCTGATCAGGGAGAGCCTGCTGACTGAAGAGCAGCTGCATTACGCCCAGAGGATTCATGCCAAGCTGACCACCCAGCGCAGCCTGCTCAGCATTCTGGAGGAATTGCAGTATGTGAGCAAAGACCAGGTGCAGGAGGCCCTGCGGGCCAGCCCGGTCTCGGTGCCCCATCGGTTCTTTGCTGGTTGAACTGGGCTATATCAGTGAAGCGGATCTCGCCATGGTGCTCGACAGCCAGCAGGAACATCCAAACGCCAAGTTCGGCCAGCTCATTGTCGACCTTAATCTCATTGATGAAAATGATCTGCTGCGGGTTCTTTCCTATCAGCTCGGCTTTCCCTATATTGATCCTGCCGTGGCGGAGGTTGATCCCAAGGTGATCGAACGGGGCAAGATTGAGGTGTATGCCGAGAATAAATTTCTGCCGCTGCATTATGACAGAGACGGCATCCTGATCGCCTTTGCTGATCCGTTGAACAATGATAATGTGCTGGCGGCCAGGAAAATTTTCGGTGATTCCCTGATTATCGGCATTGCCCGGGAAAGGGCGATCCTCGAGGCCCTGAACAGGTATGAAGCCACGGGGCGCAAGGCGGACAAGGCAGGCAAACGGGCCGAGGCCGGCGATAATGCCGTGGTCATGGCGGTCAACGCCATTCTGCTGGAGGCCCATAAGCAGAATGCCAGCGATGTTCATATTGAACCGATGCGCGACAAGCTGCAGATCCGTTTCCGCAAGGATGGAGTTTTGATCCCTTTTAAGGACTATCCGCTGGATATGGCGCCGGGCATGTCCAGCCGCATTAAAATCATGGCCGGCGCGGATATTGCCGAGCGCAGGCGGCATCAGGACGGGCGCATCTTTTTTGAAGAGGACGGGCTGCAGATTGACCTGCGGGTCTCCATCTATGTGACCATCCACGGGGAGAAGATCGTGCTGCGTCTGCTCGGCAGACAGGGAGAACTGCGGGCCATCAATGAGCTTGGCCTGGCTCCCCGTATCCTGCAGCGATTCGAGGAGGAGGCGCTGGAGGCGCCCAGCGGGGTCATCATCATTACCGGCCCCACCGGCTCCGGCAAGACGAGCACCCTGTACAGTGCGGTCAATCACCTCAACAGCCCGAGCTGCAGCATCATCACCGCCGAAGATCCGGTGGAGTTCGTCATTGAAGGCATTGCCCAGTGTTCCATCAACCCGAAAATAAATGTCACCTTTGAAGAAACCCTCAAACACATTGTGCGCCAGGACCCGGATGTGATCGTCATCGGCGAGATCCGCGACCGGTTTTCCGCGGAAATGGCCATCGAGGCCGCCCTGACCGGGCACAAGGTGCTGACCACCTTTCACACGGAAGACAGCACGGGCGCGCTGCTGCGGCTGCTCGACATGCAGATCGAGGCCTTTCTCATCGCCTCCACCATTGCCGGGATCCTGGCCCAGCGGCTGGTGCGGCGGATATGCAAGGATTGCGCGGAAGAGCATCCGTTGACCCCTGATGAACTGCGCCGGCTGGGTTACGGCCTGAAGGAGGGCAGCGGGCTGACCTTTAAAAAAGGGCGGGGCTGCCGTAAATGCCGGTATACGGGTTACCGAGGCAGAATGGCGGTCCATGAACTGCTTATCCCGGGAGAAATGGTCAAGGATGCGGTTATTGCCCGCAAAACATCCCATGAAATCAGAAAGATCAATTCCCAGACCACCGGTCTGGTAACCCTGCTGGAAGATGGCATCTGCAAGGCAAGCCAGGGGATGACCAGTTTCAATGAGGTCATCCGCCAGCTGCCCCGGCTGGACAGGCCGCGGCCTCTTGCCGAAGTCAAGCGCTTGCTGGGGGTGCACTGATGAAGAAGAGCCAGTCTCTTATCGAACAGATTAATGAGTTTGTTCTGCAGGAAAACTTCCAGCTGCCGGTTTTTAATGATATTGCCATGCGTATTTTAAAAATGGCCCGGCATGAGGATTTTGACATCCGCGAGATGAGCAATCTGATCTATCAGGATCAGGTGCTGGTGGCGGAGGTGCTGAAAGCGGCCAACTCGCCGTTTTTCGGCGGGTTATCGACTATCAGCACGGTCAAGGACGCCATTATCCGCCTCGGCTCCCGGCAGGTTTCCGATCTGGTGCTCATCGCCGCGGAACGCATCCAGTATCGGGCCACGGACAAGAAGCTGAACAAACTGCTGGGTAAGCTGTGGAAGCATTCGGTGGCCTGCGCCATCGGCTCCCAGTGGCTGGCCAGAAAGCTCAGTTATCATGAGAAGGACAATGAGGCCTTTATCGGCGGGCTGCTCCATGATATCGGCAAACTTTTTCTGCTGAGGGTGATCGATACCATGCAGGAATCCAAGGAGGTATCTTTTGCGATTTCCTATGAACTCAGCTATGAGCTGATCAATTCCTTTCATGCGGAACAGGGTTATAAATTGCTCTCGCAATGGAATCTGCCGAAGATTTACTGTGAAATCGCCCGGGACCATCATCGCCAGGAATTTGATCAGGAAAACATTCCCCTGCTGCTGGTCAGACTCACCAACCAGGCCTGCGATAAACTCGGTATCGGCATGAAACACGATCCCTCCATCGTGCTGTTCAGCACTGCGGAGGCCTCGGCCCTGCGACTCAAGGAAATCGTCCTGGCCGAGCTTGAGGTGATGCTGGAGGATACCATGCAGATCGCTGCCGGCTGAGTTCTGCCGGATCGGTATATTGTGCTGCTCCTCTCAGATGACGTATACTCAGGAAGAAGGTCAAGTTTTGGTAAACGATTCCAGAGCAAGGGTTGTCAATGTGCATCTTTCGCTGTGTTTGACTTTGAAGCAGCATGGTAGGTTGGGGTGAGGAACGAACCCCAACAATGTGTCATGAGACCGGAGGGATGCAATGCGGTACCGGCGCGCACGGGTTGATGGCGGCACATATTTTTTCACCGTGAATCTTGCCCCAACGGCGCCGGTCCCTGTTGGTAGATTACGTTGACGTTCTCCGTAAGGTGGTAGGCTTGGTGAAAGAGCGGCATCCCTTCATCATCGACGCATAGTGATTTTGCCTGAACACCTGCATGCGGTGTGGACCCTGCGCCAGGGGACGCGGACTACCCCAGACGGTGGATGCTCATCAAAACGGGATTCTCGAGGCATATCCCCCAAGGGGAACGCCGGAGCGCCAGCCGGGCGGGCAAAGGAGAACGCGGCATCTGGCAACGCCGGTATTGGGAACACCTCATCCGCGACGAAGGAGATTTTGCGAGACATGTGGATTACATCCATTTCAATCCGGTGAAACACGGCCAGGTGACCCGGGCGGCGGATTGGCCGTATTCGAGCATCCACCGGTATATCGAGGCGGGGATGATGGACCACGATTGGGGCGGAGGAATCTGCGGCAACGATAAAAGCGGCTATGGCGAGAGAGAATGAGGTTGTTGGTGTTCTGCCTCCCCGGTCGACCAACCTGCCAATACCATATGAGACAATACTGGAAAACATAGACTGGGAGTTCGAGAAGGACATCTCACAGAAAAGCACTACGAGAAGTGGCTGAAGCGAGATAGAAAATTATTCTTCGAAGAGCTGCGGTATAGCGGAGATGGCTTCAATTTCATATATCTGGATTTTTTTGACAGAAGCTTGCAAGCTTGGCACTCGAACGAACTTATGTCACAGAAAAAGCGAGAATACTTGCGGGATGATATCGTGGTCACAAAGGATAACGTTGGGGAATTGGAAGGCGAAATAGGCATGCTCAAGGACCTCAAGAACGGAAAGCTTGATCCCGCGTCCTTCACCACAGAAAACATCGACGAAAAACTGCTGCTGATGTTCAATCAGTATACGGTCAGATAAACGAGAAGAAGCCAAGAAAGCAATACTGATGAAAATTGATCCATAACAAGGCGTTACCACCGGATCGGCGAGAAAAGTCGCTCGTCCCCCGGTGAACTCAGCGTTAAAGGGCTTGGGTCAGCAGACAAATAATGAACAAGATTCTTTCGATTGCAGACAAGCGAATTGACGGCGGGCTTAAACGGCTTTTAGAAGAGCTCGCTCTCGAACTGTGCCGCAACCTCGGCAATGCATTAGCCGGAGGCTGTTGCGGTCGGCAATAGGTTGTAAACAAAGATGAACTTAATTTAGCCTGCGCGATTCGTGACGTGATTTAGTCTTAGACAGTCAAAATGGGTAATTGATGAATCCATTTATGTGCCGCTTTCAATCTCTGAGGAGCTGAAAAATGTATCCGCACATTGTTTTCACGAATTGTTCAGTGAATCTGAGTCGGTCATTCGCAAAGCTTCCGAGATGTCTGGCAAACCGTCCGTGTTTGATCGAGTCTATCCTGCCTTTAAAAATAATATATGTCTTGGAGAAGCACAGTTAGAAATTGAAGCTTTAGTTGCGTCATAATAGCAGAGGAATCAAGGGAATTGCAAAATACATTTTTTCAATTGTTTCCAAAGGCTGGGGGGGATAATCCCTTAACAAGCAAAGCCAGCCGACCGCTACTGTATGCTGGCTTTGGGGTAGCACTTTAATAAGGCTTTAAATTGAAAATAAAACTAATCTTTTCGGCAGTAATATTTTTTACTACGATCATAATTTTTTTATACCTAAACAATTTTGGTATCCACTTATCAAACGATCATACGAGATGGGCTGAATTGGAAGCTTCTTTGGAGGTGTAGGCGGTCCATTGCTTGCTTTTTTTTCTTTGCTTTATCTTGCTATACAAATTGAGATGCAATGGAAAGAGAGCAAGGAGGCAAGATTAGCCTCAGAAATTAAAAATCGAGAAGAATATTTAATTCTGAACCTTTCACAAATAAAATCAAAATTGAAGGAGACTGACGAAGAACTTGGTTTCCCTATGGGCGAATTGATATTACGCATTCATAAAGATAAAAAATACAGAGAAGAAGTATCTGAACTAATAAAGATTGGTCTATCCGCAAGAGCGGAAACTTTGGTTATTTGGGTCAACATTGTGGCTGCTCTTTCATACCTAAAGTCGACAAATAAAAATATATATTTAAATCACCTCACCCAAGTAAACGTACAGTTGGGGAGCGATTTATGTGTAGCTCTAGATGAAGTCGTTCATTTTGCAACCGGAATCAATTTTGAGCGCCACTTCGCCATAATATAGTGTTAACAAACCAATAAATTCAGACCCGGCAAAAAGCTCGCGGGGTTGGTTATCGGTGCCGTTCATCCCCTTGAGATTGCCACATCAAACATCTAAATATTGTAAACAGTTCAAGACGTTACATGTCTACTGTGCTCCCTCAATGTTCGACACGACAGGAAGCAATCTTCGTTGAATCCTATCGTGACCAGAAATTTTTACACCAGCTGCGCCAGCACCTGATTGGCAACCGGCAGGGCCTGGCTTGACAGCCGCAGAAAGCCGTTATCGAGCACGACCAGACCCTGGCCAAGCAATGTCTGCAGGGTCTGGCCATAGTAGTCCAGCGGGCTCAGGTGAAAGCGTTCCTCCAGTCCCGGAGGCTCAACACCTGCCAGCATCCTGAGCCCCATGATCATTGTCTCCCGGAAGTGCGCCTGCCGGGACAGACATTCCATTTCACTGTAGGGCTCCTGATCGCTGCTCATTCTCTGCACATAGACCAGCGGGTCCGCCACATTGGTCACCTTGGCGCCGGATAGCGAGCCCACTGCCCCGGCGCCCAGGCCCAGCCAGGAGCGGTTCTGCCAGTAATTGATGTTGTGGCGGCAGGTAAATCCCGGCCTGGCGTAGTTGGATATCTCATAGCGCTCATAACCCCGGCCTGCCAAAAGCCCGCTGGTTACGGCCTCCATGTCGGCCACCTCATCCTCGCTGGGCAGCCGGACCTTGCCGCCGGCCACCAGGGCGGCCAGGGGCGTCTTTTCCTCCACCATCAGCTCATAGAGCGAGAAGTGCTCCGGCGCAAGGCTTATGGCCGTTCAAGGGTCTGCCGCCACCCCTCAGCCGTCAGCCCGGGCAGGCCGTACATCAGATCCAGGTTGATATTGGTAAAGCCCGCCTCCCGGGCCATGGCAAAGGCCAGCACGGCATCCTCCGCCGTGTGGCTGCGGCCCAGACTTTTAAGCTGAGCCGGGGAAAAGGACTGGACGCCGATGCTGAGCCGGTTCACCCCCGCCTCACGCAGGGCCTGCAGCTTGGCCGGGACAGGGTATTGGGATTGGACTCCACCGTGATTTCCGGCTTCCGGACAGAAAGAAAAAGCGGTCAGGCAGTTGCGGATCACCTGGCCGAGCAGGGCAGGGTCACAGATGGTGGGGGTGCCGCCGCCGATATAGAGCGAAAAGAAGCTATGGCTGCGGCACCAGGGATGGCCGGCCAGGCGGCGGATATGCGTGTTCAGGGCCGCCAGGTAGCCTGCGATTTCTTCCTCGCGGCCGGCATGGGAGTTAAAGGAGCAGTAGAGGCATTTCGTCTTGCAGAAGGGGATATGCAGGTAGATTGCCGCCTGGCTGCCTCCGGCCGGGCTGTTTACAGCTGGGGCAGACATTCTTGTTTGATTTCATCCATCAGGCCGTGGTCGGCAAAGCTGAAGGGGCTGTCGCCGGCCCCGACGATGAGATGATCCAGCAGCTGCACGTCGATCATGGCGCAGGCCAGAAAGAGATTTCTGGTGAGCTTGCGGTCGGCAACGGACGGGGTCAGGCTGCCGGAGGGATGATTATGGGCAATGACCACGGCGGCGGCGTGGTTGGCCAGAATGGTCTTGATGAATTCCCTGGGGTAGACCGTGTTGACCGACAGGGTGCCCTCAAAGAGGATTTTCGTGTCGATTATGGCGAACGAGGCATCCAGAAAAATGGCCTGAAACACCTCTTTTTTCAGATCGCGCATGGCGTGGATGAGATAGTCTCCCACCTCGCGGGATGAGCGCAGGTAGTTTTTGCTGCGCAGCCGCTGGTTGAGATAGCGCCGGGCCACACTCTGGATAAAGTGGATGGCGAAGCTGTTCTGGGCGCCGATGCCGGTCACGGTCTGCAGTTCAAAAGGGGTGGCCTCCAGAACCGCGGCCAGGCTGCCGAATCTCTGCAGCAGCAGCCGGGCGCTTTCCTTGCAGTCGCGCCGCGGGGTGCCCAGGGTGAGCAGCAGCTCCAGCACCTCGTCGTCATTCAAGGAGTCGATGCCCCGCATGCTGAATTTATCGCGCAGCCTCTGGCGATGCCCCTGGCCTTTATCCTGCTCCCTGCTGTTATCCATTAACTGAAAGGGAAAAGTGAGGAGTGGGAGGAGTGAGGAGAAAAAAATCTGTAGACAAAATTCACTAATGGAGGTCATTTTTTTGCCTTCTGCCTTCTGCCTTCTGCCTTTTCACTCCTTACTCCTCACTACTCCTCACTATCTCCTCAACTCCTGCATGAAGAGCTCATTGGCCATTTTGGGATTGGCCTTGCCCTTGGTCTTCTGCATGAGCTGGCCGACAAAAAAGCCCATGAGCTTGGTCTTGCCGCCCTTGAAATCGGCCACCTGCTGCGGGTTTTCCTGGATGATCTGCTGGACGATCGCGCAGCAGATCGCCCTCATCACTCATCTGCACCAGGTTCTTTTCCTTGACAATGGTCTGGGCGTCCTTGCCGCTGTTCATCATCTCGTCAAAAACGGTTTTGGCGATTTTGCCGCTGATGGTGCCCTTGTCGATCAGGGCAAGCAGGGCGGCAAGATTTTCCGGAGTAACCGGAAAGGCAAGGATATCGAGGCCGTCTTCTCCTTTGAGTTCGCGCATCATTTCCGTTTTGATCCAGTTGCCCAGTTTTTTGGCATCCGGATAGAGGGCCAGGGCGGCTTCAAAATAATCGGCCAGTTCCCGGGACGAGGTAAGGACGCTGGCGTCCTCCTCGTTAAGCTGTATTTTTTCGATGAAACGCTGTTTCTTGGCATCGGGCAGCTCGGGCATGGATTCTTTTATCCTGGCTACCCACGGTTCATCAATGACCACCGGCACAAGGTCGGGATCAGGGAAATAGCGGTAGTCGTGGGCCTCCTCCTTGCCGCGCATGGAGTTGGTCACGTTGCGGTCCGCATCCCACAGCAGGGTCTCCTGGACCACCTTGCCGCCGTCCAGCAGAACATCCCGCTGGCGCCGCACCTCAAACTCCAGGGCCCGCTGCACATTGCGGAAGGAGTTCATGTTCTTTAACTCGGTGCGGGTGCCGAACTCTTTCTGCCCCACCGGCCGCAGGGAGATATTGGCGTCACAGCGGAAGCTGCCTTCCTGCATGTTGCCGTCGCAGATATCCAGATAGCGGAGAATGGCATGCAGCTTTTTCAGGTAGGCGGCCGCTTCCTCTGCTGAGCGGATATCCGGTTCGCTGACGATCTCAATCAGCGGCACGCCGGTGCGGTTCAGATCCACATAGCTCTGCGGCTTGACCGGGTCATGGATGAGTTTGCCGGCATCCTCTTCCATGTGAATGCGGGTGAGCCCGATGCGGCGCGCCTTGCCGTCCACCTCGATATCCACATAACCGTGCTGGGCAATGGGCCGGTCAAACTGGGAGACCTGATAGCCTTTGGGCAGGTCAGGGTAGAAATAGTTCTTCCGGGCGAACTGATTGAGCCCGGCTACTACGCAGTTCGTGGCAATGGCCATTTTCAGGGCGAATTCAACCACCTGCCGGTTGAGAACCGGCAGAACGCCGGGCATGCCGAGACATACCGGACAGGTATTGGTATTGGGCGGTTTGCCGAATTCAGTGGTGCAGTTGCAGAAAATTTTGGATCTGGTCTTCAGCTGGGCGTGGACTTCAAGTCCGATAACGGTTTCAAATTCCATAGTCGTTGCAAGAGGCCGCCATTCACAGGGGAACGCCGGGCCTTCATCCTTTGTTACGGTCCGTGGCCGGACCAGGCAGGTTGATAATCCGGTAAAAACTCGCCGGCCTCTTTTGGCAGGCGGCCGGCAACAAAAGGGGTTACTCCGGTTTATGGATCCATTTGCGGATGCGGGCCAGCTCTTCCTGCCAGGCGGCCGGGCTGGTCCTGATCTCGAGAAAGACGCGGAAAAGCTCGTCAATGGTCCGGGTGGCCGTCTCCAGCATGCCGATCCGGTCAAGCAGGCGTCCCTCAACGGCTTCCGCCGTGTCACCTTCCTCGGAACCAGCCATGGTCTTCGGCGGTTTGACGCTGCGGAATTCCAGCAGACTCGCTTTCAGCGTCATGTGCCATTCATACTCGCCCTGGACGATATGGATGCGGGCCTGTTCCAGTTTTTTACCCATGCGCAGCCCGGTGCGGGCCTCGTTTAATTCCGCCTGCAGGCCCTGGCAGATGATCTTCTCAAAGGCCTCGCCCTCGCCATACTCCAGCAGCATGTGTTTTTCAAAAACAAGCTGGGTGTCGCCGGTGCCGGGCAGAAATACCGTGCCGCCCCGTTCCTCGCTTTTATACCAGAGCCAGGTAAGGAACTCCTGGCCGAGAAATCTTTTTTCGACAATTAAATCAACTAAGTCCATAAATGGCCCTTTCAGATGAGGATATCAGGGGTCAGCCGGGAAAGGGCATCGTGATATTCCGGTTTGAGAAGATGTTCCGCGGTGAGATAGGGGATCTGCAGCCGCAGCGAAAGATCAAAGGTCTTCTTGAAGAAATCTTCCAGCTCCGTCTGGGCCTTCTGGCTGGTGGAAAAAAAGAGCAGGGTGGCCTCGGAAAGATTCCAGCAGAGATCATAGGTAGCCGGCGCCGGCACCGCCTTTTTCATCAGCATCAGCTTGACATTTTCCTTGATCTCGAGCTTCTGGGTTCGGCTCAGTTTGGGGATCTGCCGTTCCTTCAGCAGCCTTGCCTCCTCTTTCATGGTGAATTTTTTCAGAATCTTGGGCGACACCGTGCGTTCATCAACCCGCAGGGTGAGAACAATATGGTCACCGGCGGCAAAGGAAGCGTACTCAAAGGCGGAGTCAAACATGTTCAGCACGGAAACCCAGCCGACCGACCGTTCTTCATAGTTGTCGTCAATATCCCGGTAGGCGTTGGCCGCAATCCGCTCGGCGGCGAAATCCAGGAAATTGGGCGGCAGCTCACCTTCAACCGCATAGCGGACAAAGGTTGCCGAGGAGGATAAAAGACCCATATGTTAAACCCTGAAGGTAAAAGTTATGCGCAGCGAAGATTTTCATTCTCAATGTAGATGGGCAAAGATAGCAGACCTGCGCCGCTATCTCAAGGGATTTTCCTGGGAGGAAAAAACAGGTGGCCTCTCGTTGATATGGACAAAAAAAAATAAATAGATTAAAAGGGTGTTGACAAACGAAATCGACTGATGTAAAAAAACTGCTTCTTGTGTAGGGGTCGTTAACTCAGTCGGTAGAGTATCTGCCTTTTAAGCAGAGAGTCGCGCGTTCAAGTCGCGCACGACCCACCAAAGATGTCCCTATCGTCTAGTCAGGTCCAGGACACCGGCCTTTCACGCCGGCAACAGGGGTTCAAATCCCCTTGGGGACGCCAAGGAAATTTCAAGGAGTCAGCCGTTTCGGTTGACTCCTTTTTTTTGTTTTCCCCGCCCATCTTTTCAGGTTGCGCTCTCCCTGGCGTAGGCCTTTTCATATTCTGTGATCTCGTACTTGCTGCCGATGGCAAACGGAATACGCTGGTGGATACTGTCGGGGCATATCTCCATGACGCGCATCCTGTGCATCAGCACCCGGGTCAGTTCGCCGCTGGCCTGGGGATGCTTTTTCTGGCACTGGACCAGAAATCGGTCAAGGGTCATGCATTTTCCCTGTTTTCCCGTCATGATCGTTTCTCTCCCCAATCTGTAGCCGTGACTGTATACCTTCTTCTTAGCCGGGCTATTTGGACGGCTGTCTGAAGGCGTGGGTCATGTAATCCGTGATGGCCTGGATATTTTCAGGCGGCAGATCAAATGCGGGCATGGAGCCGTGCCCGTTCTTCACCGTGGTGGCGATAAACTGGTCAATATCCTTCCTCTTCCAGAACTGCGGCGTGGTGAAATCCGTAGGCGGCGGGGAAAACGCAGCCCGTGCCGGTCCTTCGCCGTTACCCTCCTGGCCATGGCACATCACGCATTTCTGCTGGTAGAGTTCCTTCCCCTCGTCGTTCTGATCTGCGGCCACCGCAGCCTTCGGAACAATTGCCGCACCAATGCACAAAATAAACAACAAGAATTTTCCCATGAACTTTTCCTCCTTAGTTTTATGCCGCGGCACTTTTGCCGCGGCTTGATAGGTATTGGGCAGTTAATAAACAAGAACCATGCCAGCTGGGGGAACCGGGGACAGCGGGGATAACAGGACGCCCATGGGCTGTTTTTAAGGGGAGAAGAGGGTAAATGATGCGGAAATTCGTCTTGCCGGATAGGACGAGTTCTGTCCCGCAGGACAAAACGGTTCTTTGCATTGGATTCCGGACGGTGGATGGGCCGATATTTGATGAGCGTTGAATCGCCCCGGTGGTGCCGACATCATGTCGAATGTCCGTGTTGACGAGGTGTGCGGTTTCGACTTGCGGAAATTCAACGCGATTGTGCCCCCGAAACAATATGTCAGCAGGAATGATCTCAACATCGAATTGTTGAGCGATGATACCGGTGCATTCTTCTTTGATTTTGGCAACACTGAGCGGTTTCCCTCTGCCGAGCGAAAGATTATAGAGGTACCTGTGCGAAAAGCGGGCCGCTGTTGCGGGATAATCCAGTGGATCAGGCTGGAGATGGACGACACGGTTGTCTTTGAGAACCATCCTTCGATTAAAAATTCGGCCTCTAGTTGGCAGCATTGCGTGTTTGTCTTCCCTTCACCAATCGACGTTTTACCAGGACAGATTGCAATGGTTTCTGCCGCTCATAATCGAATCACTCCATGGTTCATTTTTGCTGGGCTGAAATAGCTCTTTTAAGGAAGGGTAGCAAATTTTATGGAGTCAGTCTTGGAGGCAGCTCACCCCCATTGAAAAGTGAAAAGGCGTTACAGTCCTGTGACCGTAACGCCCATGCCCTGCTGTTGGTCTGCTGGTCTGTTGCTAGCGGAAAATCTGCACCCGGTTATTATTCCTGTCGGCGATAAAGGCATGGCCTGTGCTGTTGATGCACAACGCCGCCGGATAGTTCAGCAGTCCTTCATTCCAACCCATTGACGCCTTTCTGCCGCGGAAAGAGCCGTCCAGCCCAAGAAGCACGATGCAGCCGCCGTTCTGGTCGGTGAGATAGAGAATCCCCTTGTTGTCCGTGGTGATGCAGGTGGGGAAGTTGATATACTCCTTCAGGTTTTTTGACAGGGGAAGAAAATCGGCGGCATCCTTGGCCGCTGAATAGACCAGCGAATTGGCGCTGTCGACCAGATAGACGCTCCCGCCGTTATCCACCGCAAGATCGGAGAAAAAGCCGAACTCCTTTGGAAAGGCGATCTGCCGCAGGAATTCGCCCTGCGGGTTGAGGACGATCACCCGGCCGGAAAAGATATCGACAATGTAAATATTGTCCTGCTGATCAATTTTAAAACTGCGCGGCACAATGGTGGCAGCGGGGTCGGGAGGCACGCCTTTCAGGTCAAGATTGCCGGCAAACTGCCCATCCTTCTTCAGTCGGACAATGCGGCGGTTCTTGCCGTCAAGTGCAAAAATTTCTCCCTGGGAATTGACCTGCACCCTGATGGGATAGGACAACTGGGGGATCTTGATCTGTGAAGCAAACTCCACGGCGTCAACCTTCACCTGGTACTGCAGGAGACGATTATTTCCCGTGTCAGCGATCAGCAGGGAATTGTCCGAGCAGGCCACGCCTTCCGGATTCAGCAGGCCCTGGCCCTCAGCATCCGCATAAACGGAGACCACCGGCTGAAAGAGTATCGACTGTTCGGCAAATGATGCAGCCGGGGTAAACAACATCAATATGAAAAGAAGTGTGTAGAGCAATTTTGTCGGCATTCGCTTACCTCCTGAATTCCTTGTGGCATTTAGTGCACATTTCCGTCTGGGTCGGAGAAAGCAGCATTTTATCGGCGTCCGTACCGTGGGAACGGTGGCAGCTCAGACAGGTCACCGTGAGATTGGGATTCCGCGGGTCTTTCGCCTCATCACCGATGGGATGGGTGGAATGCTTCTGCCAGTCATGGCACTCCCCGCAAACATCAATGACCGAGGGTTTGTTCAGCAGCAGGACCTGATCCGAGGAATGGGCGGAATGGCAGGCCATGCAGGTTCCCTCTTCAACCGGGGGATGCTTGCTTTTCGCTGTTTTCTGCTTGGTAATCGTGTCGCTATGGCATCTGCCGCACACATCCGTCATGGGGGCCGCCAGCAGTGCATCCTGGTCGGAGGCATGGGGGTTGTGGCAGTTCAGGCAGCCGTTGCGGTCGAGCAGCGGCCAGTGCAGACGGTTCTTGGCCAGGGCCTCATTGATCATATTACTGTGGCAGCCGCGGCATAGTTCATAGCCGCCGGCCCTTAACTTGAGAGGGGTGGGTGAAGAAGGCCCCTCATGGCACTGGTTGCATTTCTTGTTGGCAAAAGGATTGTGCACCTTGTCGTACAGCAGTCCACGCTGATTGGAGCCGTGCGGGTTATGGCAGGCGGTGCAGCGGGTATCCGCCACCGGAAAGTCCATGTGCTTTTTCTGGAAATTACCCTTTGCCGGGTCGTGGCATTTGAGGCAAAGGGCCGGCACGTTGCTTTTCAGCAGTTTACCGGCTGTGGCCGAGGCGTGGGGTTCATGGCAGTTGGCGCACCCCTTTTCCACCGGCGCATGCTTGAATGTGACCGCGGCAATGCGCTCACCCAGGGCCTTGTGGCATTCACTGCAGAGTGCGACGCCCTCCTTGAGGAGATTGAACTTGTATTTGGCCGCATGGGGATCATGGCAGTTCACGCATTTACCCTCGGCGGCCACCTGGTGGGTGCTGACCGGCTTGTCCGGGAAGACATTGGTATGGCAGCGGACGCAGATATCCTTCGGGTCTGCGTCCAGGAATTTCCCGTGCGATGAGGCATGGGGATTGTGGCATCCCGCGCAGTCCCCGGTTTTTACCGGGGTATGCACAAAGGGATTTTTGAGAATTTCCTCAAAACCGTCGTGGCAGTTCAGGCAGATCTTGCCTCTGGCCCCTGGTTTGAGATTGAACTTGCCCTCTGCATGGGTCAGTGATTGCCCCCCCAGGCAGAAAATGAGAACAAGGAATGGGATGATGAAATCTGGTCGCCAACGCATGTTTCGTCCTTTTATTTTTTCGTTACTTCATGACACTCCGTGCAGTCTCTGCTGGCAAACGGAGGATGAACGTTTTCCTTGAAAAACTTGGGATCCTTGGAGGAATGTGGATTATGGCAGCTCCGGCAATCAATCACCGCCGGATCGATGTTGATATGGGCGGCGGCAAAGGCCTCATCCTGCAGGTCATGGCATTCGCTGCACAGCGGCTGGATGGGCTTGAGAAGCAGGGCGGCCTCGGCCGCGGCATGGGGCTGATGGCAGCCCAGACAGTCGCTTTTCGCCGGCGGATGAACCTGCTCCTTGGCCATCTTTTCCTTCAGCTCCTTATGGCAGGCCAGGCAGAGGTCCGGTGTCTCGGCCAGGATCAGTTTGGCCAGTTTTGACTGGTGCGGGTTGTGGCACTGGGTGCATTGGTCGGAAATCGCCGGGGCGTGTTTGCTTTTCCCCGCCGCTATGCTTGCCGTCAGCTCATCATGACATGAGCCGCACAGCGTACCCTGTTTTTCAGTGGTCATGCCGATGAAATTGCTGCCATGGGCATCATGGCAGGTCATGCACTCGCCATCACCGAACGGCGCATGGATGGTCTCTTCTCCGGCACCTTTGATGAGTTTGTCATGGCACTGGGCGCACAATTTCTTGCCGGATTCCTTGAGCAGTTTTTCCTTGTCCGAGCCGTGGCCGTTATGGCAGTCACTGCATGTGCCGTTGCTCACCGGAGGATGGGTGTAGGACTTGATGAACTCCGATTTCTTGTCGGAATGGCAGGTGTAGCAGATCACGTCCATGCGGTCATTGAACATCTATGGCAAAATTGGAACCATGGGGATTATGGCAGACCGTGCATGATTCATCGGTAAAGGCGGCATGCACATCCTTGGCCTTTTCCGCAGCTTTGGTTTTGGCATGGCACTGGAAGCAGAGTTCCTTGTCTTCCTTGAGCAGCAGGCCCTTGTTGGCGGCGGCATGGGGCGCATGGCAGGAAAGGCAGCCCTTTTCGCTGTCCACCGGTTTATGGGTGACGGCTACGGCTTCCTCCTTGTCGGTATGGCAGGTAAAGCAGACCTTGTTGCCCTGCTGCACCATCAACTTCGGGCTTTCCGAGGTATGCGGGTTGTGGCAGGAAAGGCATTTGCCTTCCTTAAACGGGTCATGCTGGACGGTGCCGCCCGCCCGTCAGACTGTCTGTCTCGTGGCACTGGGCGCAGAGTTTCCCATCCTGCTGCGCCGTCTTGAAGGCATCGGCAGCGGTTGGTTCATTATGGCAGGAATTGCACTCATGCTTGGCAACCGGCTCATGAACACTGGATTTCAAGAGTTTCGCCTGGCTGGATGAGTGGGGATTATGGCAGAGGGTACAGCGTTTGGTTTCCACCGGATAGTCGCCATGGGCGGATTTGAAGGAACTTTTGCCCGCATCATGGCAGCTCAGGCAGAGAGGAACCTCCTCCTTGATCAGGAGATTGTCAAAATCCGAGCCGTGGGACGTATGGCAGGTCTGGCAGCCTTTCTCTTTAATGGCTTGATGAACATTGCCCTTTTCAAATTTCGCTTTGTCATGGCACTGATAACAGAACTCGCTGCCTTCGGCGTTCAGCAGATGACTCGCATTGGACGCATGGGGGTTGTGGCACTGGGAACACTGGCCCCGCTGCAGCACGGTGTGGACGTGGGGCTTGTCCATGCCGATGGTGTTCGCCGCATGGCAGTCGAAGCAGAGCTGATTGCCCTGTTTCTTCAAGATGAGCTTGGCCACAATCCCGTGCTTGAGATGGCAATCCTCACATTTTTTTTCTTTGACCATGGCGTGGACATTCTTCATGGAAAGATACTTGTCGGCGAAATCCTTGTGGCAGTCGAGACACTCTTTTTTCGCGAACCCCATCTTTTCGGCGGCAGCGGCAGGCTGACACTCGAAAATGAACACCCCGCAGATGACAGACAGCAACAGCGATAAAAGAATCCATTTTTCTTTTGAGTAAACCATTAGCATTTTTGACCCCACGGCTACGTTTGGATAGTCGGTTTGTTATTTGGCGAGATCGGCGAGATTCTCGATATAAATTTTTACCGGATAATATTGTTTGAGCTTAGCGACCCAATCGTCCAGCGATTGCTGCAGCTTCACCTTGAACACCTTTTCTTTGATGTCGTCACTGACATCAGCCAGTTCCTGGGGCACGGGAGCGATGATTTCTCCGATTGACAGCACATAAGAGTGCCCCTTGGCATCCGTGTAGATTGCGAAATCTCCGGCCTTGCTCCCGGCCAGCACCTTCTGCAGATCTTCCGGCAGGGTGGTCATGAGCAGCAGTTTGCCATCGAATTTGAGCAGGCCCTCGGTTTTCTGGTCCAGCAGGCCTTCGGCATGGGCGGTAAGCCATTTGAAATCGGTACCGGTTTTCAATTTCTGCAGCACCTGGATGGCCTTGTCTTTGTCGGCGAAAACCAGGCTCTGGATGCGGATCATGGGCGGGGATGAATAGGAGGCGATATGTTCCTGGTAATATTGCTTGATGTCTTTTTCCTCAACGTGAATATCGGGCAGAATGACCTTTTCGACAAAGGCCCCGAACAGCAGGGAGGTCTTGTAATCCTCCACGGTATTTTTGAAGACGTCGGTCTTGTCAATGCCCTGCAGCAAGGCCTCCTTCAGTAAAACCCTGGTGGTGAGAATCTTGTAGAGCAGATCCTCTTTCTGCTGGTTCACCTTGCCCTTGCCCATAGCCTGTTCCACGCCATGGAAAAATTTCTTTTGGAGCTGGGCGGCAATATCACCGACAGTAATCGGCTCGTCCCCCTCGATGGTGGCCAGCGGGCGTTTGTCCTGCAGCATTTTCTCCAGGCCGGGCTCCTTGGCCTCATAATCAACACTTTTGAGCAGCTCCTTGTCTATTTTCGCATATTTTTTCTGCAGGGATTCTATGTAGTTTCTTTTTGCCTCTTCCTTTTGCCGTTTCAGCACGGACGTCTCTGCCTGTTGCCTGGCCTGGGGGTCGTCCGGGTAACGGATACCGATGAGTTTCATGATCACAAAGCCGCCCGGGATGGGGATGACCGGGCTTACCTCGCCGGTCTTCATTTTCGCCAGGGCCTGATTAATCTGGGGCAGCATGTCCTTCTGCTTGAAAAATTCCGCCTCGGCCGTGCCCTTTGCCGTACCATCGGCAATCGCCTTGGCGATCACCGTGTCAAAATCCTGGCCGGACTCGATATCCTTTGCCAGCTTTTTGGCAATCTCTTCCGATTCCAGCTTCATGGACTTGACGTGATACTCTTTGACCGCCTCTTTGTAGAGCTGGTCCACCACTTTCTGATCCGCCTTGAGGTCTTTGGTCTGTTTTTCAAGCAGCAGGGCGCCAAGCCCCTGCCTGGAGAACTCCCCAATGCGCTGTTGATAAATGGGAAGTTCATCAAGACCGATGTTTTTTGCCTCGAGCAGGATAAGCTTGGTGTTGATGAGGCGGGTCAGGGGCGCTTCGTAATCGACTTTTGTGGTTTTTTTGACGTCCCCTACATCCCCGTGGCCATGAAGTTCATAAAGGGCCTGGTTGAATTCTTCCAGGGTGATGGGTTCCTCGTTGACCGTGGCAACGATTTCCTTGCCGTCCATCACGGGCAGTGTCTCTGCCGCCTGCGCCCACAGGGTGCTCCCCAGGAAAAGCGTGATTACGGCACTGATTGATAATGCAAATTGTTTCATGTGATTCCTTTTGCGGTTTAGTTAACCATCATCTCACCTACGGACCGTGCCATCTGCGAGGCAACATCGTTTGCCGTAGATACTCTGCCCACATCAAAAAAGAAGACGCCGTCAGAGCCCGTATTGTAACTTTTCGAAGCCCAGACCATCTCCCGGCTGTTATTGAAGAACATGACCGTGGAGAAATCGACGTAAGGAGAACCCCATGGGCCCTGGGCATCCTGATAATCAAGAATCTTGCCGGAGAGGATGAGATCCGCGTCCAGGTCGCTGAAGATGGCTGCTGCGTTGGGCATGGATAGCCCGTCATCCATGATGATCCGGAAACGGAGCAGCTCCTGGAAGACAACTCCGGGTTCCACCACCTGGAAATGCGGCAGGTTCGACAGTTCCTTGATAAAATGGAGCACTAGGATTTCGCCGGCGTTTTTGCGGGTGCTGTGATTGAAAAATGGCAGGACCGCAATTTTATATTTCCGCTTCTCCTGCTCCAGGGTCGGGGAGCGAAAGGTAAGTTTGGGGCGGAATTTTCTTGCTGTCCAGGCGGGGCGATGGTACTCCCGGGGCGAGGTTGTCGGGGGTACGCGCGTCGCGGTGGTTGGCAGCGGCGTCGTGGAAACGTTCTTCACCGGCAGGGACCCCCTCAGGCCAGTCCATCGACATGGACGGTCAGCCGTTCAGAATTATCGGCACCCTCGAGAAGAAGGGTGGCGGAATGGGTGGCAATCAAGACAACGTTGTCAGCATTCCGCTGTCGACGGCCCGGTCTCTACTGGGACCAAGGATATTTCCGTGATGCTCGTACGGGTGGGCGACATTCAGGCGATCGACATCGTGAAGGCGCAGGCGGAACGCGCGCTGCGACCGAGGTTTGCTGACCAGTTCACGGTCATGACGCAGGCGCAGACGCTCGGTCTGCTCTCCACGATTCTGGGAACGCTGACCGCGATGCTCGCCGGCCTCGCGGGCATCTCGCTGCTGGTCGGCGGTATCGGCATCATGAACATCATGCTGGTCAGCGTGACCGAGACGTACCCGCGAGATCGGCATCCGAAAGGCGGTCGGCGCACGCACCTACGACATCCTGTCGCCAGTTCGTGATCGAGGCGATGGTGCTCTCGGTGCTGGGCGGGCATTGGGCATCGTGCTCGGCGTCGGCGGGCGCGCTGGCGCTCGCCCGTGGGTGCCCACCGAGGTCACGCCGTGGGCCGTCGCGCTCGCGTTCCTGTTCAGCGCGGCGGTCGGCGTGTTCTTCGGCGTGTATCCGGCATGGCGAGCGCCTCGGCAGCTCGATCCGATCGACGCGCTGCGCTACGAGTAGCCTGGCGCGTCCGGATCAGCCCTGGAAGTCCTCGGGGTCGACCTGGTCGAGGAACTCGCGAAACGCCTCGAGCTCGGCCTCCTCGTCGACGGCCTCGCCGGTCGTCGGCGACAGCCGCGCTCGTCCAAGACGTCCTCGGCGACGAAGATCGGGGCACCGGTGCGGACCGCCAGCGCGATCGAGTCTGAGGGCCGGGCATCGACGGCGAGCGTGCGCTCTTCGGCGCGGAGGATGATCGCGGCGTAGAAGGTGCCCTCCTCGACGCGCGTGATCTCGATGCGCTCGATGTAGGCGCCGAGCGTCTCGATCACGTTCTTGCAGCAGGTCGTGGGTCAGCGGCCGCGGCAGCTCGACGCCTTCGATCGCCAGGAGAATCGCCGTCGCCTCGGGCTGGCCGATCCAGATCGGCAGCACGCGGCCGGCGCCGGGCTCTTCGTCGAGCGGGCGCAGGATGATGACCGGCTGGTTGGAGCGCGGGTCGACTGCGAGGCTGGCGATGCGGACTTCGATCACGAGTGACCTCTCGCGGGGGAGCCAGGTTGTCGGGTACGGGCTCCGGTGTAGACGCCATCATACGACAGCGGCGAGGTCACCGAGAGGGGCAACGCAGATGCGGTTTGACGTAGCGACGGCCCGCGCGAGAAGACCTCGTCGACGTGACTGCGCAGGTGGCCGAGGTTGGTCTCGGCGAGCGGGGTGTATGCGGCGGAGTCGTCGTGGTGTCGAGCCCGCACACCACCGCGGGCGTCACAGTGAACGAGAACGCCGACCCGGACGTCGTGCGCGACGTGCTGCATGGGCTGGAGCGCATCGTTCCCGCGCGAGGGCGGATGGCGCGCCCTCGAGGGCAACAGCGATGCGCACCTCAAGACCGCAGTGGTCGGTACGAGCGCCACGCTGCCAGTTGCGGACGGGCCGGCTTGCGCTGGGGACGTGGCAGGCCGTCTACCTCGCCGAGTTCGACGGGCCGAGGACACGGAAGGTCGATGTGACCGTGGCCTGCCGGGCGAGTTGTCGTGCTAGAGGCGTTTCGGGGCCTCGGCGGAGGCGCAGGAGGGTACTCGGCGGCCTTGACCGCGCAGAACCGCTGGTATATGGTATGCGAGCGTTTCGCCCAGTACGGGCCCGTAGCTCAGCTGGTTAGAGCGCACGGCTGATAACCGTGAGGTCGGAGGTTCGAGTCCTCCCGGGCCCACCACTCGAACACACGAAGGCCCTGCTCGAAATGTCGAGCGGGGCTTTCTTGCGCATGATCGCAACGGGGCTTCTCGGCGGGCGGGGTATGCTTCAACCACAGATAGAGGAGGCGCCATGAGCCACGCCAAGACAGTGATGGGCAAGCGGTTCAAGTATCGCGGTTCGCTCGACAAGGGAATCAGCATCGACTTCGGCGACATGGGCGCCGACTGGTTCATCCCCGCGCAGATCATCGAGATAATCAAGGCCGAGATCGCCGAGAGAAGCCCTGTGCTGATGGGCGCGAGCCGAAAGCCGCTCTTGAAGGACAGCGTCGGCGAGACTCTGTACAGGGACCATGGGTTCTCTCCGGCTGCGATGACATACGTGCTGCCGCTTCTGGTGGAGTCGGGCTACTGCACGATCTCGCCGACCCGACCGTACCTGATCACCGTCACGAAGTAGGCGCCCCGCACCGGGATCGATCTGCGAGACGGGGTGGCCAGAAGCGGCTCCAGGACCCAGCTGCCGGAGGCAGGGTGTCCTGCTGAGATGGGGTAGACACTTAGAGGAAGTTCCACTCAGGTACGCAGGCAGTCGACGGGCGCGTGTCAAATGAGACCTGGGGGTCTCGGCCGACGCCGTGCGCCAAGGGGGCTACGGGCATGGCATCGCGACCGGACCCGAGGCCGAGCGAGGATTCGAGAGGGCGAAATGCCTACCAGAAGCGCCCCCTCACGCTGGCAGTCGTGTTCGTTTTGGCGGTCCTGGGCGTGTCGATCGCCGGACGTCTCTACTTCGTCAACCAGCAAGCCACCATCCTCACCCAGAAGGCTGCCGAGCTTACGGGCGTGCGCGACCTGAAGATCGACGAGATTCAGAGCCTGCGGGCGAACCTGAGAGCCGACGGTGAGATGGTCAGCAACGACCCGGCGGTGCGCGACGAAATCCAGAGGTGGATCGCAAACCCGCGCGACTCGGCCGGGGCGGCCAGTATCCGCTCGTGGCTGGATTCGATGGCGCGCATCCGACAGTACCAGGGAATCACGCTGATGACGGCCGATGGCACCGGCTGGATCGGGTCGAGTGGCCAAACCGCGCCCAATCCCAGAGACATCGCAGTCGGCATCGCAGCCATGGCATCGCGCGAGGCGACGCTAAGCGACCTCTATCTCGAACCATCGACCGCAACTCCGCATTGGGATGTCGCGGCGCCGATAAGCTGGCAACGGACGGTACACCGGTCGCCGCCATCGTGATGCACCGCAACCCGCGGACCCGGCTGTTCCCTCTTGCCAACGCTGGCCGACACCCAGCCCGAGCTCGGAGACCCTGCTGGTGCGCCGAGAGGGGAATCGGGTCCTCTACCTGAACGATCTACGCTTCAAGAGAGAGGCCGCGCTCAAGCAGAGTCTCCCGACGACAAACACCGCATTGCTCGCAGTACAAGCGCTGACGGGTGTTCGCCGCGTGGTCGAGGGTGTGGACTACCGGGGCGTTCCAGCGATCGGCGCGGTCGCCCGGTGCCCGGCACCGACTGGTACCTGGTCGCAAAGATCGACAAAGCCGAGGCCTATGCCAGCCTGCTCGAGAGCCAAACAACCACCTACATCGTGGCGATCCTGTGTGTCCTCCTTGTGGGTGCAGGGCTTGTCGTCGCATGGCGTCAGCGCGCGGCCGCCTACTACAAGGCCTCTCTCGACGAGGAGCGAGAGAAAGCTCCTCTCGGAGCAGTACGAATTCCTGAACCACTACGCAAACG
This sequence comes from uncultured delta proteobacterium, assembly GCA_963729825.1. GTDB lineage: Bacteria > Desulfobacterota > Desulfobulbia > Desulfobulbales > SURF-16 > SURF-16. The sequence continues at coordinate 81,474 of CAVSQR010000065.1, forward strand.
ATGCTGTGCTCCTGGTCGATGCGGCCGGTCGAATACTGCAGGCCAACCCGCGCACGACCATCTTGTACGGCTACTCGGCTGATGAACTGCTGCGGATCAACTTCAACGACCTGCTCGATCCGGAGTTTGGCGAAGCGCGAGCCCCTCGATCTCGCCAAGGTACCCAAGAAGGGCGCAGTGCTTGTCGAGGCATACCAGAGGAGCAAGAACGGCGCGAAGCTCGTGACCGAGTCCAGCATGGCGGCGGTGACCAACCTTGGCGAGCCGGCCACCCTCATCGTTACTCGCGACATCACCGACCGCATCCACATGGAAGCTCAGCTGCGGGAGACCGGCGAGTTCCTCGAGAACCTGATCGACAACGCCAACGGGCCGATCATAGTGTGGGACCCCGACCAGATCATCGTGCGCTTCAACCGGGCTACCGAACGCCTGACCGGAATCGCG
>CAVSQR010000066.1:0-10604 GCA_963729825.1 uncultured delta proteobacterium
AAAAACAGCGATGAATTCCGCTGGGACACCATCCCGTCGGTGGCGGAGCTGGGGCGCCTCCGCATGGCCGCCATGGCGGAGTTTCTGCAGGATTTCGACCAGGGCAGGGCGGAGGGCAGGTACCTGGCCGGGGCTCTGCCGCGTCTGCCGTGGCAAAACCGGGAGTTCGGCCTGGCCTTATGCTCGCACCTGCTCTTTCTCTACAGCGAGCAGCTTTCTGCGGAGTTTCATGTGGCTGCCATCAGGGAACTCTGCCGGGTGGCCCATGAGGCGAGGATTTTCCCGCTGCTGGAGCTCGGGGCGCGAAAATCAAGACATCTGGCCCGGGTCATGGAGCAATTGGACCAGGACCATTATCGGCTGGCGATCCGCCAGGTGGCGTATGAATTCCAGAAGGGCGGCAACGAGATGCTGGTGGTGCGGCCGCCGGTTGACCGGCCCTGCAAGACCTGCCCTGAGAGCCGGTAGGCCCGGCCTGCGTGGCCGATTTTTTCCGGTTGGCATTAGCCTTTGTCACTTCGGGTCTTGACATCCGGTCGCGCTGGTGGTAGTAAAGTGGTCATACCAATTTAATATCCAGAGGGGATGGCATGACCACTTTATTTAAACCGATTCGTCCCAAAAAGCTGTCTGAAGAAATCGTTGAACAGATCAAATCCCTCATCACCGACGGCCAGTTGAAGCCGGGGGAAAAAATTCCGTCGGAGCGGGAAATGGCCGCGCTGCTCGGCGTCAGCCGCCCCTCGGTGCGGGAGGCCATCATGGTGCTTGAGACCATGGGGCTGCTGGAATCCAGGCAGGGCGGCGGCACCTACGTCCGCTCGCTTACCGACGGCACCCTGGCCCCGCTCGCCGCCATGCTGGAGGATAACCCGGAGCTGCTGAAGGAGCTGCTTGAGGTGCGCATGGGAATGGAATGCTGGGCCGCCTATCTTGCGGCTAACCGGGCCACGGAGGCGGAGATCAAAGAGATCGGCGCCAGTGTCGAGGAGATGGCCCGCCAGGCGCAAAGCGGCGGCTGGAGTTCGGAGGTGGATTCCCGCTTCCACTATGCCATTACCACCGCCACCCATAACACCATGCAGCTCCATGTTTTAAATACCATCCATGGCCTGTTCCTGGCCACCATCGAGGTTGCCCTGACCAAACTCTACAGCCAGCCCCAGTACATTGAGGTGCTGCTCGGTCAGCACCGGGCCATTTATGAGGCCATTGCCGCAAGGGACGGGGACAGGGCGCGACGGGCCATGGCCGAGCATCTGGAATGGGTGCAGGCCACCTTGCCCCGGCTCGCCTAAATTAAAGAAAGACGGGCCTGCCTTGTCATGGCAGGCCCGGGCCGCCCTCCTGGCGCCAATCTCACAGTCGCCCTGTCCGCTCATTCTTCCTTTTATGGTCTTACCACTTCTTTTCCCCGAATAATCTCTGGAAAATAGACGCCTACAACATCGTGGCCGCCTGCGCCGTGGTCGGTCTGTCCGGCATGGAAGGCACCATCCTGAAACGCACGGTCTGGCCCTTCCTGCTCTACGGCCTGGTGGTGGGCCTGCTGGCAACCCTGTTTAGTTTTGTTTTCTTCCCCACTCTGTTCTAGCCCGGCAGGGCGGGGCGCAAAGATACTGCCAAAGGAGCAATGCAATGAACACATCCATCATAAAAGAATTCGCCGCAGTAGTTGGCAATGACAACGTCATGGCCAGTGAAACCGACCGCCATGCCTACTCCTACGATGCCGCCGTGCTTGACTCGGTGATGCCGGCCCTGGTGGTAAGGCCGGAAAACAGCGAGGCCCTGGGCAAGACCGTCAAGCTGTGCAATGACCACGGCCTGCCGCTCACCGTGCGCGGGGCGGGCACCAATCTCTCCGGCGGCACCATTCCCCATCCCGGCGGGGTGGTGGTGCTGACCAACGGGCTCAACCGCATCCTGGAGATCAATGCCGAGGACATGTACGCCGTGGTGGAGCCCGGCGTGGTCACGGCAAAGTTTGCCTCTGCCGTGGCGTCCCACGGTCTCTTTTATCCGCCGGACCCCGGCAGCCAGGCGGTCTCCACCCTGGGCGGCAATGTGGCGGAGAACGCCGGCGGCCTGCGGGGGCTCAAATACGGGGTGACCAAGGACTATGTCATGGGCGTCGACTTCTGGGACGTGAACGGCAATCTGATCAAGACCGGCTCGCGCACGGTCAAGTGTGTCTCCGGTTACAACCTGACCGGCTTGATGGTGGCCTCGGAAGGAACCCTGGGCGTGTTCGACAAGATCATCTTAAAGATCATCCCGCCGCCCAAGGCGGCCCGGTCCATGATGGCCACCTTTGCTTCCATGCAGGCCGCCTCGGAGACCGTGGCGGCCATTATTGCCGCGAAAATCGTGCCCGCCACCCTGGAGATCATGGATAATTTCACCATCCGCACCGTGGAAAACTTCCGCCACGCCGGACTGCCCAAGGATGCGGCGGCCCTGCTGCTCATCGAAGTGGATGGCCATCCGGCCCAGGTGGCTGACGAGGCGGCCCTGGTTGAAGCAGATATGCAAAGGGCATGGCGCCACCGAACTGAAGGTGGCCCGGGACGCCGCCGAACGGGACGCGGTCTGGCAGGCCAGGCGCGACGCCCTGCCGGCCCTGGCCAAACTCCGGCCCACCTGCGTGCTGGAGGACGCCACCGTGCCGCGTTCCAAGATTCCGGCCATGATTAAGGTTCTGGAGGACATCAGCCAAAAGTATCAGCTCACCATCGGCACCTTCGGCCATGCCGGGGACGGCAACCTGCATCCCACCATCCTCACCGACCGGCGGGACGCAAAGGAGTGGCAGCGGGTGGAAAAGGCCATTGACGAGATCTTCAACCGCGCCCTGGAGCTCGGCGGCACCCTGTCCGGCGAGCACGGCATCGGGCTGGCCAAGGCCAAATACATGGTGCTTGAGACCAACCGCGGCACCCTTGATTACTGCCGCCGCATGAAATCCGTGCTCGATCCCAAGGGAATTCTCAATCCCGGCAAAATCATAGGCTAGGAGGTTGTCATGGCTGATCTGCATCAACTTGCTCAGATGTTCAGGGAGCTGGACGACCAGCTGGTGAGCTGCATGCGCTGCGGCATGTGCCAGGCGGTCTGTCCGGTGTTTGCCCAGACCGGGCGCGAGACCGACGTCACCCGCGGCAAGCTGGCCCTGCTGGACGGGCTGGCCAGGGAGATGCTCACCGATGCGGCCGGGGTCAACGACAAGCTGAACCGCTGCCTGCTGTGCGGCACCTGCCAGGCCAACTGCCCCAGCGGGGTCAGGATCATGGACATTTTTCTCAAGGCCCGGGCCATCATGACCGGTTATTTCGGCCTGTCCAGGACCAAAAAGGCCATCTTCCGCGGCATGCTGGTCAATCCCCGGCTGTTTAATGTCCTGACCGGCATGGGCGCAACCTTCCAGGGCCTGTTCACCAAAAAGGTGGACGATATGCTCGGTTCCTCCTGCGCCCGCTTCACTGCGCCCCTGGTGGGCGACCGCCATTTCAAGACCCTGGCCGCCACCCCGCTGCATAAGCTGGTGCCGGAGCTTGATACCCCGGCCGGGCCAAGCGGCATCAAGGTTGCCTTTTTTACCGGCTGCGTCATTGACAAGATCTTCCCCCAGGTGGGCCAGGCGGCGCTCAAGGTGCTGGAACAAAAGGGGGTGGGGGTTTTTCTGCCCGCCCAGCAGGCCTGCTGCGGCATTCCGGCCCTGTCCAGCGGCGACCAGGCAACCTTTGACAAACTGGTGGCCATGAACGTACAATGGTTTACCGCAGGCGAGTTTGATTATCTGCTTACTTCGTGTGCCACCTGCACCTCGACCATCAAGGAACTCTGGCCGCGCATGTGCAAGGGCGATCCGGCCCTTGGCGCCGCAATCAAAGAGCTGGCCGGCAAGACCATGGACATCAGCCAGTTTCTGGTGGATGTCCTGGGGGTGCAAGAGGTGCCCGCAACAGGCGGCGGCAAGGTCACCTATCACGACCCGTGTCATCTCAAAAACGGGCTGGGCATCACCGCCCAGCCGCGCACCATGATCAAGGCGGCGGGCTGCGCCTATACGGAGATGCGGGAAGCGGGCAGCTGCTGCGGCTGCGGCGGCAGCTTTAATGTCGCCCATTACGAGCTGTCCAAAAAGATCGGCAGCCGCAAGGCACAGAACATCATGGATTCCGGGGCGGACATCCTGGCCACCAGCTGCCCGGCCTGCATGCTGCACATCACGGACATGCTGTCCCAAAAAAAAGCGGGCATTGCAGTCAAACACGTCATCGAACTCTATGCCGACTCCCTGAAAAACCAGGAGTAAGCCGTTGCAATAAAATAACATCGCTGTCCGGTTGTCAGCGACGGCATAAGGAGCCGTAACGAAATGCTCAAAATGAAGAGGTTGTTTCGTAACGGCTCCTAACCCCAGCACGAGGAAAACACCATGGCCAAGAATCTTTATGTAACGGCAACCGAGGAACTGAGCGGCAAGTCCGCCGTGGTGCTCGGTGTCATGCAGATGATCCTGCGCGAATTAAATAACGTGGCCTTCTTCCGGCCGATCATCAACGATCCGGTGGACGGCGAGCGGGACCATGACATCGATCTGGTGCTCAGCCATTTCCGGCTGGAGGTGCCCTTTGAGGAGACCTACGCCTTTACCCTGACCCAGGCCCGGGAGCTGATCAATTCCGGCCAGCAGGCGTTTCTGCATGAAAACATCCTGAACAGATACAAACAGCTGGAAGCCAAGTATGATTTCGTGCTCTGCGAGGGCACTGACTTCAAGGGCAAGGATGCGGCCTTTGAATTCAACATCAACGCCGATATCGCGGCAAACCTCGGGGCCCCGGTGCTGGTGGTCTCCTCCGGCCGGGAAAAGACGCCGGAAGAGGTGGTCAGCTTCACCCAGCTGACCATCGACACCCTGGAGGAAAAGGGGGTGGATCTGGTGGCCTGTGTGGTCAACCGGGCGCCGGCCGGTTTCACCGAGGACATGATCAGCCTGATCCAGGATAAAATACGCTGCAAGGGCTGCAGCCAGCCCCTGCATTTCTATACCATTCCGGAGAGCGATACCCTGGGTAAACCCACGGTGGGCGACGTCAGGCGCTGGCTGAACGGCCAGGTGCTTTATGGCCACAGCGGACTGAGTTCCCTGGTGGACAACTACGTGGTGGCGGCCATGCAGATCGGCAACTTCCTGAAGTACCTCAAGGCCGGCAGCCTGATCATCACCCCGGGGGACCGGTCGGACATCATCCTGGCCAGCCTCTCCTCCCGCCTGTCCAGCCTGTACCCGGACATCTCCGGCATCGTGCTCACCGGCGGCCTGCAGCCGGACGCGAGCGTGCACCGGCTGATCGAGGGCTGGACCGGGGTGCCGGTGCCGGTGATCTCGGTGGAGGGCCACACCTACCAGACCATCCAGCAGCTGAACAAGGTATACGGCCGCATCGAGGTTGGCGACAGCCAGCGCATCGCCACCGCCCTGGGCGGCTTTGCCCGCTACGTCAATGTGTCCGAGCTGCGGCAGCGGGTGGTCACCCGGCGTTCCCTGCGGGTCACCCCCAAGATGTTCGAATACTCCCTGGTGGAGAAGGCGGCCCGCAACCGCCAGCGCATCGTCCTGCCCGAAGGGTCCGGGGAACGCATTCTCCGCGCCGCCGACATCCTGCTGCGCCGGGGGGTGGCTGACCTCATCCTGCTCGGCCGGGAAGAGGAGATCCGCGCCAGGGCCGCGAGCTTTGGTCTCAACATCAAGGGCGCGGAGATCATCAACCCCGGCCTGTCCGCCTATTATGAGGATTTTGTCACGACCTACGTCGAACTGCGCAAACACAAGGGGATCCTGGTGGATATCGCCCGGGACCGCATGTCGGACCCCACCTATTTCGCCACCATGATGGTTTACAAGGGGCTGGCCGACGGCATGGTTTCCGGTTCGGTGACCACCACGGCCCAGACCATCCGGCCGGCCTTCGAGTTCATCAAGACCAAACCCGGGGTCTCCATCGTCTCTTCCATCTTTCTCATGTGCCTCAAGGACCGCGTGCTGGTCTTCGGCGACTGCGCGGTCAACACCAACCCCGATGCCCGGGGCCTGGCCGAGATCGCCGTCAGTTCGGCGGAGACGGCCCGCATCTTCGGCATCGAACCCCGGGTGGCCATGCTCAGCTACTCCACCGGCACCTCCGGCAAGGGTGAGGACGTGGACAAGGTGGTGGAGGCCACGGCCATGGCCAGACAGCTCATTGCCGAACGCGGCCTTAACGTGCCCATTGCCGGTCCCCTGCAGTATGATGCCGCCATCGACCCGGAGGTGGCCGCCGTCAAGATGCCCGGTTCCGAGGTGGCGGGCCATGCCACCGTGTTCATCTTCCCGGACCTCAACACCGGCAACAATACCTACAAGGCCGTGCAGCGGGCCGCCAACGCCGTGGCCATCGGCCCGGTGCTGCAGGGGCTGAAAAAACCGGTCAACGACCTGTCCCGCGGCTGCACCGTGGCTGATATCGTCAACACCGTGGCCATCACCGCCATCCAGGCCCAGGCGGAGAAAAGTGCCTGAAGTGCTTAAACAGGAGTTTTAAATATGAAGATTCTGGTCATCAATTCAGGCAGTTCCTCCATCAAATACCAGCTGCTGGACATGGCTACGGAAAGCGTGCTGGTCACCGGGCTGGTGGAGCGCATCGGGGAAGCAGGCGGTGTGCTCACCGCCAGGACCTGGCCCGGCACCGGGGTGGAGAAGCGCGTCCGGCAGGAAACCACTGATCCCGGATCACAATGCCGGCATGAAGCTCCTGATTGCCCAGCTCAGCGACCGGCAGGACGGGGTGATCCGTGACGCCGCGGAGATCGATGCAGTGGGGCACCGGGTGGTGCATGGGGGCGAGTATTTTCATGAGCCCGCCCTGATTTCCGAGGAGGTCATCCGGGCGATTTCCGACCAATGTGCCCCTGGCGCCCCTGCATAATCCGGCCAACCTGGACGGCATCCGGGTGGCCAGGGAGCTTTTCCCCCAGGTGCCCCAGGTGGCGGTCTTTGATACGGCCTTTCACCAGACCATGCCGCCCCAGGCCTTTCTCTATGCCCTGCCCTATGAACTGTATGAACAGGACCGCATCCGCCGCTACGGCTTCCACGGCACCTCCCACAAGTATGTGGCCGGCGAGTGCGCCCGGTTGCTGGGCAGGCCCCTGGAAGAATGCAACCTGATCACCATCCATCTCGGCAACGGCTGCTCCATGACCGCGGTGCGAAAACGGCCGCAGCGTGGATACCTCCCTGGGCATGACCCCGCTGGAAGGGCTGATCATGGGCACCCGCTGCGGGGATATCGATCCGGCCCTGCATGCCATCCTCCACCGCAGCCGGGGCCTGGACATCGAGGAGATTGACGCGCTGCTGAACAGGGAATCCGGACTCAAGGGGGTGTGCGGCATGAACGACATGCGCGATATCCACGCCGCCCGGCGACAGGGCAACCGGCTGGCCCAGCTGGCCTTTGATATGTTCGTCCACCGCATGAGAAAGTATATCGGCTCCTACTTTGCCGTGCTGGGCCGGGTGGATGCCCTGGTATTCACCGCCGGCATCGGCGAAAACGACCATGAGGTGCGCGAGGCCGCACTCAGCGGGCTGGAGAACCTGGGCATCGTCCTGGACCTGGAGGCCAACGCCGGGAAACCGGGGGACTGGCTGCGCATCAGCGCACCACAGAGCCGGGTGGAGGTGCTGGTGGTGCGCACCAACGAGGAACTGGAAATCGCCCGGCAGACCGTGGAGGTGCTCGGGCAGGCACGAATTGAAACGACAGGCCCCGCATGGTCCGGAGCGGTTTCATGAAAAAAGGAGGGTATTATGCAGGCAACCAGTGAGATGGAGGATACGTTCACCGGCAAGGCGGAACTGGTGTCCGCCAGGGTGTCCCGGATCAAGACCCTGGCAGAGGCCTTTGCCTACACCGTGGCCCTGTGCGACGGCAAGGAGATGTGCCCGCTGCTGGTCTCCGGCTGCGAGCTGAATCTCTCCGAGCCCTCCCTGCAGCTGTGCCGGGAAAAGACCGGCAAGATCATTGCCGCGCCGAATCTCGACCCCGGAGCAGTATGCGGAGCTGCGCGCCCTGTGTGCCGACCAGGGCATGGAACTGATCGACAGCGGCCTGCGCCGCCACCTGGGCGGGCTTGATATCGGCTTCACCGTCTGCGACCTGGGCATTGCCGAGACCGGCACCCTGGTGCTCAACTCCGCCAGCGAAGAGGTGCGGCTGGCCACCATGGTCAGCGAAACCCATGTGGCGGTGCTGCCCCTCTCAAAACTGCGGGCCACCTCTTATGAGGCCGAGCCGGAGCTGCTGGCCTTCATGGCAAATACCCCCAGCTACCTGGCCTTTATCACCGGCGCCTCCCGCACCGCGGACATCGAACGGGTCCTGGCCCTGGGGGTGCACGGACCGCTGGAACTCCACATTCTGCTCTGGGAGGATAATTGATCATGCAGGACGCCGATACCCTGAAGGAATACAGAAAGCAGTGCCGACAGGCCCTGGATGACGAGTTTCTGCGCCAGGCCATGGACTCCTTTGCCAAGGCCTACCGCAACAACCGGGTCAAGGCCTTTGCCGGCATGAATGAGAAGGCCCTGATCGCCGAGATCGCCGCGGCCAAGGACGCGGCCATCAGTCGCCTGCCCGAACTCTATGAGGAGTTCCGGGTCAAGGCTGAACAGGCCGGGGTGCATGTGCACCTGGCCCGGACCGCGGCCGAGGCCAACGAGATCATCTGCCGCATCGCCAAAGAGCACGGCTGCCGCAGGATCGTCAAGTCCAAGTCCATGACCGCCGAGGAGACCCTGCTCAATCACCGGCTGGAGGCCGACGGGCTGGACGGTCACCGAGACCGACCTGGGCGAGTGGATCATCCAGCTGCGCCATGAGGGACCGTCCCATATGGTCATGCCCGCCATCCATCTCTCCCGCTATCAGGTGGCGGAGCTGTTCACCGATGTATCCCACCTGCGGTTGGGCTTCGCCGAACCCTGGCTGCGCGAGCCGGTGGCCGGCATCTTCTATACCGATCACGTAACGCCCCACAACCGCAGGCACGTGATCGAAATGAACCTTGCGCTGGTGGAGCGCCTCGGGGCAACCCCTGTTTCCCGGGCCCGCTGGCAGTTCCCATTACCGCGGGATGAAGCGGCCGAGCGCGACGTGGAGAGCCGGCTTGCTACGCTCGACGCCGGGGAATTCATCGTGTTCCATCCTGGAGGAGGCTGGAAGAGCAAGTGTTGGGCGCCCGCAAACTATGCAGAACTGATTCGGCGGCTGGAGAGGGAAGTCCCGGCCAAGATTCTCTTGACGGGCTCGCGCGAGGAAGAACCGCTGATTGACGAGATTCTACGCCGCGCGGAATCGCCCCGGGCTTCTTATTTTCCTTCGACCATGCTCCAGTTCCTTGCTCTGGCGCGGCGGGCCAAACTTTTTGTGGGGGGAGATACCGGCCCGGTGCATCTGGCCGAGGCGGCGGGCGTGCCGGTGGTCGAGATTTTCAATGCAAACGATCCGCTGAACACGCCGGAACGCAACGGACCTTTCCGCGCTCAGGACATCTCCGTGGCGAGCCGTGACGGGGCGGGGTCTTCGACTTGGAGCAAGAACTCCGATTACCTGCGGGATGTTCCGGTGGAGTCCGTGCTTGCAGCCGTGCGCGAACGCCTGGCGAGGACGCATGCATGAAGGCTTCGCGGCTTGGGCTGCGCGCTGGCGGGTCCCGCTGGGATTTGCGTGGGGGGCGGCGTATCTGGTGTTCTCGCAACCCACGTCGAAACTTCTCATAGCCGGCGGGAGCCTCGCCATCGCGGGGGTCGTGGTGCGCGCCTGCGCGGCCGGGTATCTCGAGAAAGGGCGAACGCTCGCGACGGCGGGCCCGTATCGCTACTCGCGCAACCCGCTTTATCTTGGAAGTTTTTTTATCGGCGCAGGTTTCGCTCTGGCGGGCGACTCCTGGGTGCTGGGCCTGAGTTTCCTGGCGCTGTTCTTTCTGATTTATGGGCCCGTGATGCGCCGTGAAGAGCATTTTCTGCAGCGCCAGTTCGGAGAGAATTTCGAAAGCTATGCGCGTCGGGTGCCGTTCTTTTTTCCTACCTTCGTGTCGCGCGGAGACGCCCCACGCTTGGGGGAAAAATTCCGCTGGGCGCTGTACCGCCGCAACCATGAATACGAAGCGGCACTCGGCTACCTGGGGGGCATGGTTTTTCTGGCCCTGAAGATTGTGTTGCGGTAGATTGGGCCGGGAGCATTGCCGGCCCGTTCGAGCGTCCCATGGTTCCGATATGACGACTGCCTTTCCCCGAGTCCTGGGAGCTTGCCTCGCGCTGCTTTTCTTCTGCGGCGGCGACCTGGGGCGCGCCCAAGCCGCTGCTGCTCTGCCCTTCGCGCCGGGCGAGACGTTGACATACAACGTCAAGTGGTCGGTCTTCCCCGCCGGTCAACTGACCGCGACACTCCTCGGGCCCGGAGAGAACCCTTCGCGAGCCTATGAGGTGAAGATCACGGCTGAATCCACCGGATTTGTCTCGCTACTTTATAACGTTCAGGACGAAT
>CAVSQR010000067.1:0-4907 GCA_963729825.1 uncultured delta proteobacterium
CTTACCTTTCTTGCGAGAGAATTGAAGCATTTTTCCCGCATCGGCCGTTGAGCGTTCCGGCCTGAACCCATAAGAATTCAGGTCTGCGGTGGTTTCCGCAACGGGTTCCAACGCCAGCAGATGTAACGCTTGCATGGCGCGGCACTTCATTACTGGGATGCCGAGCGGCCTTGTCTTGCCATTCTTCTTCGGAATTAATACTCTCCGAAGCGGAAGCGTCGAGTATCCCCGCCGCTTCATCGACGCTATCGCGTTGATCTTTGCCTCCGGTGTTTTCCATGTGACCTTGTCCACACCGGGGGTGTTCTTGCCTTTATTTTCAGTCACCCGCTTGACGGCTAATGCTTTGCCGCTGAACGAGTGGGTCAGCAGCCATTGCAAGGCTTTCACCTTGTTGTGCCTGCCGGCCTGTGTTGCCTTCACAATACGCGCTTGCAGCCGTCTTACCTGACGTTGAACATCGGCCCAACTGATGCCGTCCCACGTCACGCCGGAAGGTGCACACGCCAGTGTTGCAGCGTCCATTTGCTTTCCCTCCGTTTAGATGGTTCTACCAACTCTCTTGTGAAGAGAGACCATAAGGAAGTCTGCCCGCTTTCGCGTGGGGTGATGTTTCAACCCCTATCCGCCCCATTACAGAACGGCATTCGCTTTTTCCTCGTTCCTCTGCCCGCAGCGCCAACGGTGTTCCTTGCGGTTCACCTGCCGTTTCTGGCAACACTACGGGCTTACCCTGTTCCGCTTGAATCTCTGAACGGATCGGACCCCTCCTCTTCGCCGGCGGCACACCGTCCACGATGGTCCATCTATGAAGAACCATACCTCACCGCTTACCGTTTTGGTCCAAGCCTGTCAGCACATTTGGCTTGTCAACAATCACGACGTTTAATAGAGGTTCACATATGTTGGTCTTACCCGTTCGTCCCTAGCTCCTCTCCGCCTCTGTGCTGGCAGATTTTGCGGTCCCTCGCGGGTTCGCATACCGAATTAATCGGCGGCTACATTGTCCCCAGAGCTTCACACGGAGCTGTTACCGGCTCTGCATGTCTGGGTAGGGAACGGCTGATGGAACAACCGGTTTCATCCAAACTACATCATTCAGTAAAACAGAAATTCAAGCGACTTTCAGGTCGCACCAAAAAAATTGTTGCAGTCAACCAGGGCAACTATCCGGTTACTTTTCAAATTGATGGATGACACTGGTCACCACTCCCCATATCTCGCATTGGCTCTCTTCGGTAATTTCCAGGGGCGCATAGTCGGCATTTTCAGCAATAAGCCGGCATGAATCATTGCTCTTGACCAAGCGTTTGACAGTCAGCTCCCCATTGACAGCGGCAATGACAATCCTGCCATTGGTCGCCTCAATGGAGCGGTCAACGATCAGGATGCAGCCGTCATAGATGCCGGCGCCGGTCATCGAGTCCCCCGCCACCTTGACAAAAAAGGTGGCCGGTGGATTTTTGATCAGGAGGTCATTGAGATCGAGCAGTCGGTCGATGTAGTCATCGGCCGGGGAAGGAAAGCCGGCCGAAACCCCGCACAGAAAGAGTGGCCGGGCAATTCTGGTTTTCCGGGCATAACCGAATATTTCCGCTATCGAAGAATCCGTCTTGAGTTTCATGTTAATTGTCCTTTATCTCGGCCAGGCAATCCGGGTTATCATTCTTCGGGTTATTAACTCCCAGCCCCACCGGATAGACAACCATTTGCTGGTCGGGAAAGGGTTTGAGCATGGATAACAGGGCTTGATTGGCTGCCTGCGGATCAAGCCAATTCTCATACTGTACCGGCTCAATGATGGCCGGCATCCGGTCATGAATCTTGCCCACGGTCAGGTTGGCACCGGTGGTGATGATGGTGCAGGACTCGATGATCTCACCGTCTTCCCCCTGCCAATGCTCCCACAGACCGGCAAAGGCAAGGATATCGGCCTCTTTAAGCCTTACAAAATAAGGCTGTTTGGTTTTGGTCGTGTGCAGCCACTCAAAAAATCCGAGTGCCGGAATCAGGCAGCGACGCTGCCGGAAAGCGGCCCGGAAGGCGGGCTTGCCGGCAACAGCCTTCCGCCCGGGCATTAATCATCTTATAACCGATTTTCTTATCCTTGGCCCAGAAAGGAATGAGGCCCCATTTGAGCATGACAAGCTCACGGTCCGGTGTGCCGGAAATAAGCCGCACCACCGCAACGTCCTGCCTGGAGTGATATTATAGCGGTGGTTCAAGGCCGGGTGTTTTCTTGCAGGTTGAAATGGCCGGCCAGTTCTTCAAGTGTTGGCAGGGCAAAGCGTCCGCACATGATATCTGACGACTACTTGTTCCGGGATGAAATAAAGCTTGATTGGGCAATAATTACAGCATACCAGAGCAAGGCGCTGCATGGGCAGAATATTTTTTGTGTTGAAAAGCAGCTATTCTTTCCCGCTCATCATTCAGATACGGTTCGACTTTCTGGATATCTGCGCAGCGTGTCGGACTTGGCCTGCTCCATCTCGGCAATGGAGCCGAAGGCCTCGGCATGAAACGGGGTGTAATAGCCCTTGACGCTTTTGCCGATTTTTTTGGTGACGGTAAAATATCCGCCAAAGAAATTGTCCTTGATCAGGCCTCTGGCGATGACGTCATGTTCACCTCGTCAGGTGATGGACAATGGTGAACAGCACCTGCCGCATGGTCGGGTCATTCTGGGCCATGGTGGCGATTTCCATGCATCCGGCCCGCTCCGCCTGCTTTCCTGGCCACTTCCTCAAGTACCTTGACCTGAAAATAGACAATGCCGTCCGCCATGGAAAAGGCCAGGAACCGGCGGCCGAACATCTTATTGATGAAAGGTTTCAGCTCAGCCAGAAAGCTGGCGGCATCGAACCAGGCCGAGATATCCATCAGTTTCGGGACTTCGGGGGCATCCTTTCCCTGTCCGGCAACGCCACTCTCACCAAAAATATCCGCCTGGGCCTGCCAGGCTGCGGCTGCTTTATCCGTAGTGTCCTGTCGGGCTGGTTCTGGTGCGGAAGAGGCCGCCGCTTTATCATTTTCCGCATCTTGCCGCTGGGCCAATGCCTCAGGACTTTTTTGCGGGATTGATTCCGTGACGCTCTCCTGCCGGGCAACAACTTCTTCCAGCTCTTTTTGTCTGGCGAGCTGGTCGGCCTTTTTGAGCGTTTTGCCGAGCAATCCCTCGGGCATCTTATGGTGCAGTTTGATGGCCCGCAGGATTTCTTCCTTCTTGGCCAGCTCCTTGAAGCCGGCTATGCCGGCCAAAGGTCGGCCCGCGGCCAGGGGATGCTCGCCCAGGGAATAGAGATAGCCGCGCATGGATTCGAGTTTCCCCAGGTCATGGGCCAGGGCGGCCACCATGGTGTCGGGGATCACATGCCAGGCCTCGCTGGCCGAGAGCAGCCGCACCACCTGTTCGGCCACGTTCAGGGAGTGGTCAAGCAGGGTCGTTTTGGCCAGGATCCGGTAGGTGTTTTCATCCCAGCTCCCCTCCACATCGCCGCTCATATTGACCACGGACGGGCAATGGCCTTCCCGGTCGAGCATCTGCAGAATCCGGCCACACACCGCCTTGTGCAGGGGGAATTTCGCAAACCAGGCCCACTGCCTGATATTTTCCATGAAGGCCGCAGCCCGTGGATGGCGAAGATCAAGGGATTCCTCCTGCACTGGCGATGAGCTGGTCATCCCGCCACAGGGGAGCAAGTTCCGAGATATGGATTGTCTTGGCGCCCTCCTTGGTCCACAGGGCCGACAGATCGCGCAGGGAGATCTCCCGTACCACTGGTCCCTTTTTCTTGCCACCGGCCAACACGACAATCGCAACCAACGCCAGCAATCCCGCCACCCCGATCAGCAGGCGGCTCCAGGTGATCGCCTCCAGCCAGTGCTCAAGCCCATGCATCAACGACCACCGGCGCCCGGATGCGTCCCGGCCATCTTCTCCACGGCCAGATCCGGGAACCGCACCTTGAGCGCTCCTTCGCTTACGGTGGCGGTCTTTCCCTTGTAGGTGCCGGAATAGGTGTTCAGGAACAGTTCACGGGGCGCCATGTTCAACACCTCGGTGTGCTTGATCCTGACCTCTTCGGTCTCCCGGATCGACAGGCCGCCGCCGAGTGAGATGATCGGCGAGAAACGGCGCTCCTCGCCCAGATGCTCGGAGACGTAGCTGGCCGTGGTGGCGTCCGGTACCCGCATGAAGAGTTTGGTGTTGCAGTTATCGAGGATGGTGTTGGCCCGGTCGTCGCCCACCTCGGCATACAACTGGCTGATGGACTGACAGTAGCCGTGGATGAAGACCCCGGCCCCGCCGGCCTTGGCGAACAGATCCTCGATGCCCTGGTAGAGCACCGACTGGGCCTCGTCGATGTGCAGGACCAGCGAGGGGGTGACGTTTCTGCCGCTGGAATAGACCCGGCCGACAAAGGCCTGGATCATGGAGATGATGACCTTGCCCGCTGTGTAGGCGGCCCGCTTGGTGAGCAGTGAACCAAGCTGCACCACCAGGATGATGCCCTTGCCCTGCTCCAGGCGCTTGATGAAGCGGTTTTCATCCGCCTTGCCGATGATCTTGCCGACATTGCCGGAGGTCAATTCAGTGAGCGCCACCCGGAGCGAGCTGGCCACCTTGGAGTAATAATCCGCCGGGGTGGAGAGGATCTTCTGGATATCCCGGGAAAGCTGCTCCGCCTCCGGGGTGTTGATATAGTCGATTTTTTCCTTGAGCTTTTCAAGGTCCTGATGGCTGATATGGTTCTTGATGTCATTGAGATTAAACGATGGCGTTGTGCCGGCCACCTCGGCCAGCATGATCAGGGCCTGGACCACGACCAGGCTCACCTCATAGGCCACCCCGAAGAAATACGGCTCCCGGCCCACCGCCACCCCGGCGGTGATATGGGCCACCA
>CAVSQR010000068.1:0-8088 GCA_963729825.1 uncultured delta proteobacterium
GGACCCCTCTTTAAAACTACTGGCCTGATACTATTGAAAGTCGGATCATGATTATCATAGATATTCATTGTTTTAGGGATATCGATGCACTATATTTATATAAAACGTCCTAGAGGTTCAAGTGCTATGCGTTTTAGTGCATGGGCCGGTTGATAGAATAATGCATGATCCGAATAGCACTTAGAAGCTGATGGAGGACTTTTATGGCGATAAGTCGCAACGACCGCTTCCACATAGCAGGTTCTGCTGACAATTGGGAACCGATTGATTATGCAAAGCCGGCTGATGGACCGGCATCATCACCGGTCTGCCGCTGACCGCGGTTCAGACCTAGAAATCCTGGAAATCATCATCGTCAAGCGGGATGATTTCTTGCGGGGATGGCGATTTGGCCGTTGTTTGCAGGCTTTTTCCGGGACGTGCCCGCCGGCAGATGTCTAATCTGTTTCGGCGCAGCTGTCATTTTTCCGGCGCTGGCCCGGGGCGGTGTTCGCGGCGGCAACTGTTGCGCCGTGATTGCGGTAGCTTTGCCGCCCTCCACCATGCGCTGCATATCCATGACAACATCATTCATGGCCGCGGCCTGGGCTGCCAGCTGCTCGGCGGCGGAAGCCGCCTCCTCCGAGGCTCCTGCATTGGCCTGGGTTACCTTGTCGATCTCGTTCACCGCCTTATTGATCTGCTCGATACCCTGGGACTGTTCGCTTGAGGCGGCTGGCTATCTCGGTGATGAGGCTGCTCACCTTGTCGGTGGACTGTGCCGCATGGGTGAATGCCGCGCTGGTTTCCTGCAGAAGATTCTCGCCGGTGCGCACCTTGCTGACGGTGGAATCAATCAGGCTTGAGGTGTTTTTGGCGGACTCCGCCGCCCGCATGGCCAGATTCCTGACCTCGTCCGCCACTACCGCAAAGCCTGCCCCGGCCTCCCCGGCGCGGGCTGCCTCAACCGCGGCATTCAAGGCCAGCAGATTGGTCTGGAAGGCGATCTCGTCAATGGTTTTGACGATTTTCTGCGTTTCGGCACTGGCAGCGGAGATTTCCCCCATGGATACGGTAAGCTTCTGCATGGACTGGTCGGCGTCGCTGATAGCCGATTTCGTCTCCCGCATCAGGTTATCCGCCTGCTTGGTGTTATCGGCACTCTGCCGGATAAGCGATGACATCTCCTCCAGGGAAGAGGAGGTTTCTTCAAGGGTGGCTGCCTGCTCCGAGGCGCCTTCCGCCAGGTTATGGCTTGCCTCGGCAATCTGGTCCGAGGCGGCATTAACCTCGGTGGAGTTCTGGGTGAGCTGTTTGACCGTGTCCGCTTAACAGGCTGATCAGTCCCCTGGCCGTGAACAGGGCAATGAGCATGCCGAGAACAAGGGTGACCCCCGCCAGGACGGATACCATGCCCCTGGTTGCCTTTCGCCGCGTTGAGCATGACGTCCTCGGTCATGATGTGTGTTTTGATTTGGTTACGGATTTCACCAAGAATGGCGCGCACCTCTCTGAGGGCGGGCATGGTGCGATTGGCATAGATTTCCTTTGCCACCTCCATGCCCTCCAGTTCGTGCTCGGCCTCTCTGCTCAGTGATCTTCAGCTTGTCAAGGGTGCCCTGCAGCATGGGCTTGGTGTCCTGCTGGAAGATTCTGATCGCTTCCTCCTTGTTGCCGGCGGCCAGGGCCTCCTTGATGCGGATGGCTGACTGATGCATGGCGTTATGGGTCTCGGGGATGCTGTCCAGGGTCTTTTTGAACGTGTCGTCGCCATTGGCATAGACACTCTTGGCATCTTCGGAAACGAGCCACCTGCCCAGCTGGCATTTGGCCGGATCGGTCTCCACGTTTTCCAGGGTGGGATCATTCATGATGATGCCGTCCCGGACCTTGCCGGCCCAGTCAAGATGGGCCGCCTCTATTTCCAGGAGAAGGACCGGCAGGCTGGGGTCCGCCGGGCGGAAGGCCTTGGCGATGGCGATGGCGGATTCATGCAGAACGCGATGCGGTTCCTCGATTTTCTTTAAAAGAGGGACAAGAGAGGGGATAAGCTTTTCCGCCTCTTTGCGCTGGTCGCTGTACAGCCACTTACCCAGGCCGCATTGATGGTCGTCGGTCTCCACCTCCAGTTTGGTGACCTTGCTGTCATTCAACAGGGCGTTGACCTGGCTTGACCAGTTGGAGATGGTCCACTTCCTTCTGGGTGATCAGGGCGTTGAGGCTGTTGCCCTTGATGACTTCGTCGGCATTGCTGACAATCGTGCCCACGCCCAGATAGTTGATGACCCCCAGCACAAGCAGCAGCAGCAGAATTATTGAATAGCCGAGAATTATTTTCTTGCCGATGGTCAGGTCTTTCCAGTTCATGGTCTTTTCCCTAGAAGAGAGTTGGATTGTCGAGCCGTAAATTTTTCTCTTTCATCATTATAGACCGATCCTGTCCGGGTTCTTCATTCGGCAACGTTTGCCAGCAATAGAATGGGTTGAGAATAATTATCAGTATTGCCTCGCCTGACTGTCAAGCGTTACTTGACAGTCAGGCGGGGTGATCATGCAGCGAATAAGAAGAGAGAGGCAACGTTCGTTTTTAGGACAGCTATAGGTAATAGTATCAGTATGAGTGCCTAACGGTCAAGTGCGACATTGGGGCGTCAGCCGTTTTTTTCTATTTTTTCCCAGCTGTCGCGCAGGGTCACGGTGCGGTTGAACACCGGCCTGGCCGGGGTTGAGTCCAGGCAATCGAGGCAGAAATAGCCGAGACGTTCAAACTGGTAGCGGTCGTTCTCACCTGCGGCGGCAAGGCCCGGTTCGAGCCGGCAGCCGGCCAGGGTCAGCAGGGAATCCGGATTGAGATGGCTCATGAAGCTGGTTTCCTTGTCCGCCTCGGGGTTTTCCACGTTAAAGAGACGGTCGTAGAGACGGACCTCGGCAGGGATGGAGTGGCGGGCGGAGACCCAGTGCAGGGTGCCCTTGACCTTTCTGCCGTCCGGGGAGGAACCGCCGCGGCTGGCCGGATCGTAGGTGCAGTGCAGCTCGATAATCTCGCCGCTCTGCTCGTCCTTGACCACCTTGTCGCAGGTGATGAGATAGGCGGCGCGCAGGCGTACCTCCCGGCCCGGCGCCAGTCTGAAGAACTTTTTGGGCGGCTCCTCCAGGAAATCATCCTGCTCGATATAGATTTCCCGGCAGAACCTCACCCGGCGTTTGCCCATCTCCGGATTTTTCGGATGGTTGTCGATCTCCAGCTCCTCTTCCTGATCCGGCGGATAATTGGTGATCACCACCTTGAGCGGCCTGAGCACCGCCATGGCCCGGGGCGCGGTATCGTTGAGGTCGTTGCGGATGGCGTTTTCCAGCACCCCCATGTCCACCCGGCTTTCCCGCTTGGCCAGGCCGATGGTGTCGCAGAAGCTGCGCATGGCGGCCGGGGTGTAGCCCCGGCGCCGGAGGCCGGAGATGGTCAGCATGCGCGGGTCGTCCCAGCCGCTGACATGCTTTTCGTTCACCAGTTGCAGCAGTTTGCGCTTGCTCATCACGGTAAAGGTGAGATTGAGCCGGGCAAACTCGATCTGCTGGGGATGAGCAGGGGTTTGCAGGGTGTCCAGCAGCCAGTCGTAGAACGGCCGGTGATCCTCGAACTCCAGGGTGCAGAGGGAGTGGGTGATATTTTCAATGGCATCGGAGATGGGATGGGTGTAATCGTACATCGGATAGATACACCACTTGTCGCCGGTGCGGTGATGGCTGGCGTGCAGGGTGCGGTACAGCACCGGGTCGCGCATGTTGATGTTGCCGGAAGTCATGTCGATTTTGGCCCGCAGCACATGGGTGCCGTCGGCGAATTCCCCGGCCCGCATGCGGGCAAACAGGTCGAGATTTTCCTCCACGCTGCGGTTGCGATAAGGGCTTTCCCGGCCGGGTTCGGTGAGCGTCCCGCGGTACTGTCGGATCTCATCGGCGGACAGGCTGCACACATAGGCCTTGCCCATTTTGATCAGCTGCGACGGCATAATCGTAGAGCTGTTCAAAATAGTCCGAGGCGAAGAAAAGATTGTCGCCCCAGTCAAAGCCCAGCCATTTTACATCCTTTTTGATGGACTCCACATAGGCGACTTCCTCCTTGCTGGGGTTGGTGTCGTCAAAGCGCAGGTGGCAGACCCCGTTGTTTTCCAGGGCAACCCCGAAGTTGAGGCAGATCGATTTGGCGTGGCCGATATGCAGAAAGCCGTTGGGCTCCGGCGGAAAGCGGGTGACGACCCTGCCGCCGTGCTTGTTGTTTTTCTGATCCTCGGCAATGATGGTGCGGATGAAATCGCGGGATTGCGGATTCGTTGCGGATTGCGGATTGTTGCCTTCTGTGTGCATAGTGTTACCTGATCTCGTCAGGGTTGTCTTTTCCTTGTGGCTGCTGCCTTGTCTCCTGGGCGGAAAACCCGCCCCTTCTGTCACTCTTCATTTTCCCTTTCACTCAAAATACTTGCCCGCATTTCGCAGTCTGGCCACCACCTTCTCCCGGCCCAGGTGGATGAAAAGCTCAAACATGCTCGGTCCCTTCACCAGGCCGGTGATCACGGCCCGGGAGGCGTTGATCGGGATGCCGGGCTTGACGCCGATTTCCTCGGCAAATTCCCTGGCCGCCTGTTCGGCGCTCTCCTTGGTGAATTCAGGCAGGGCCTCAAAGCGGTCGGCCAGCATGGGCAGCCAGTTCCGCAGTTCGGGATACTTGCGCAGATTTTTGGTGAGCGCCGCCTCCTCAATGTCAAAGTCGTCGGCAAAATAGGCCCGGCCCAGGGTGGTGAAATCCTTCAGGGTATGAAAGCGGTCGCGGATCATGTCAATGGTCTGCAGATACCACTCTTTTTTGTCTGTGTCATAGGCCTCGTCCCACAGCCTGGCCTCCTGCAGTTCCTTTTTGACCAGCTCGCCGATTTCGTCCACGGGCAGGGTGCGCAGGTAGTGGGCATTGATATTGATCGCCTTGGGATCGGTGAAAAATTTCGGGTCGTCCTTGCGGTAATTGAAGATGGCGTGGGATTTGTTGATCCGCTCCAGGGTAAAGGCCTCGATCAGTTCTTCCCTGGTGAAGATCTCCCGGTCATCACCGGGGGACCAGCCCAGCAGCACCAGGAAATTGACCAGGGCCCAGGGGATGAAGCCCTTTGCCCGGTAGAACTGGACGGCGACGATTTCGCCGTGGCTGCGCTTGGAGATCTTGGCCTTATTGAGGTCCAGGGTCAGGGGCATGTGGGCGAATACCGGAACCTGCGCGCCCAGGGCTTCATAGAGCAGGACCTGGCGGATGGTGTTGGTCAGGTGGTCCTGGCCCCGGATGACGTGGGTGATGCGGTCCCGGATATCGTCCACCACGTTGCAGAGCAGATAAAGGGGCTTGCCGTTGGAACGGACAATGACAAAGTCCTCGATATCAGCAAAACGGCGTTCAATGCGGCCGAGAACCTTGTCTTCGTAAGCCACGATGCCATCCTGGTCCGGCACCTTGAAACGGATGACCGAGGGCAGGCCCTGGGCCTGTTTGGCGGCGACCTCCTCCGGGGTGAGATGACGGCAGGTTCCGTCATATTTCACGGCCTGTTTGGCGGCCATGGTCGCCTCCCTTTTTGTCTCCAGTTCCTCCTTGGTGCAGAAGCATCGGTAGGCATGGCCGCTCTCTATCATCTTCTCCGCCGCGGCAATATGCTCGCTGGTGAAGTCGGTTTGAAAATAGGGGCCCTCATCCCAGTCGATGCCGAGCCAGGTCAGGCCGTCCAGGATGCCATCGATGGACTCCTTGGTGGAGCGTTCCGCATCGGTGTCTTCAATGCGCAGGATGAACTTGCCGTGATGCTTTCTGGCATAAAGCCAGTTCAGTATCGCGGTGCGGGCGCCGCCGATATGCAGATACCCGGTGGGGCTGGGTGGGAAACGGACTCTCACTTCGGACATGGTATGCTCCCTTTTTATGTAAATGCTGGATATATTCTCGAAAAAACTAGCGGTAAAATCCATAATAAGCGGAAAACTTCATAATATAACGTTATAATGGGTGAGTGTCAAAAAATGTTTGAACGGCAAAAGATTGCTGTGATAGCATTTAAGTGTTTTAGTTTTTGCAGCAAATATGGCACACTGCGGGACAATTTCCCGCTCTCTTGCGGGGACCCGCTGACCAGGAGAATGTCATGATGCACACCGGATTTCCACGGGCAGCAAGCCTGTTCATTATTTTCTTTCTCCTCTCTGTCCTGCTCGGCTCCTGCAAACAGGCGCCCGAGCCGATAAACATCGGTCTGGCCATTAATCTCAGCGGCCGGGGCGGCATGGCCGGCGAGCATATCCGCGACGGGGCGCTGCTTGCGGCGCGGGAGGTGAACGAGGGCGGCGGCATCAACGGCAGGCCCCTTGTCCTGCTGGTGCGCGATGATGCCAATAATGAGGGTCAGATCAAAAAGGTCGATCAGTCCCTGATCAATGAAGGGGTGGCAGCCATTGTCGGGCACAGCTATTCGGGCAATACCATAACCGCTTATCCGCTGGTAACCTCCCAGAATACCCTGCTCCTTACCGCTTATACGGCCACCAATAAACTGAGCGGTCAGGATGACCTTTTTCTCCGCACCTCAGTGGACTGCACCCTCTACGGGCAGAAGACGGCGGAACTGTTCAAGCGCAGGGGGGTGAAATCCGTGGCTGTGCTGATGGATATGGCGAATGCGGGCTTTGCCCTTGATTATGTGAAATACCTCAAAGAATATTTTAGCGGAACCGTGACCGAGGTGCGCTTCAAATCCAAGGAAGATGAAGACTGGCCGCGTATCACCAGAGAGGTGCTGGCAGCCGGGCCGGATATGGTCCTGTCCCTGGCCGAGGCCAGCATGACCGGGGTGGCGGCCCAGAAGTTGCGCAAGGCGGGCTACAACGGCCCTTTTACGGCAAGCATCTGGGCCCAGGACCCGACCCTGCTGGACATTGGCGGCAAGGCCGTTGACAACATGGCCATTATTACCTTTATCCCGGAGGAAAACAGCCGGCCGGAATATCTGGCCTTTGGCGACCGGTTGCAGCGCGAGTTCAAGGAAGAGGCCAATGCCCGCTCGGCAAGGTCCTATGAGCTGATCATGATCCTGGCCGATGCCCTGAAGCGCTGCAAGGTGATCAATGCCCGGGAGCTGAAAAGGCAGCTGCTGGCAAAAAAATATGAAACGCTGCTGGGGGAAGTGCAGTTTGACCAGTATGGCGATGTGATCCGCACGATTTACGAGGTGGTGGTATCCGACGGACATTTCCGGACCAAAGGGGTGATTTAGGTGAACCGCTCTCTTGAGCGTAAAATCAGACACATACTCATTGCCGTATTTGCCCTCTCGTTTCTGGTTGCCGCCGGGGTAAGCACTGTCGGCATATACCTTGCCGCCCGGGGTGAGTACCTGAGCCAGATGCGCAGCCAGGTGAATATTGCCCAGAACCTGATTGCCGATTTCATTTTCGGTTACGATGACCATATCCTGAGCATCATTCGCAAGTGTCCGGACGGCTCGGTTGCTGAGGTGAAATCCTATCTGCAAGAGGAGCTTCATTTCCATAGCCCGGGCGATATCTATTATAACCCCAGCTATCGCGATATCGCGAATTTTTCTGGGAGCGGGTCGCAATGTATCGTTCTTACGTTATCGGAGGCAACACCGACAAGGAACATTTCTTTCGGGTAGATAAATTTTCCGAACATCTGGGCACCGAGACCGCCGAAACCTGTAATACGTATAATATGCTCAAACTCACCCGTCATCTGTTCGCATGGGAACCAACCGTGCGGACGATGGATTTCTACGAACGGGGGCTATATAACCACATCCTTGCCTCACAAGACCCTCAAAAGGGGATGTTTACCTATTTTATGTCGCTCAAGCCGGGACATTTCAAAACCTACTCCACGCCCGAAGATTCCTTCTGGTGCTGTGTCGGAACGGGAATGGAAAATCATTCTAAATACGGTGATACAATTTACTTCCACGACGGCAATTCATTATGGGTCAATTTGTTCATTCCATCCGAGCTGAACTGGAAAGACAAGGGATTGACGGTAGCTCAGCACACAAAATTCCCCAGCGGAAT
>CAVSQR010000069.1:0-36288 GCA_963729825.1 uncultured delta proteobacterium
GGGTCGATATCCGCCCGCGACACCAAAAACATTTCGCGGTGCGGTCGGTGTCGGTCTCGGGATTGCGGGCGTGGAATTTGGCGACGATATCCTGCAAATCGCCATACCCTTCCTGCTTGGTGCGCTTGTCGTCCAGCGAATAGCCGTCGGCCTGCCATTTCGTAGAACCAGACATGCTCGGTGGCCGGCTGGGTGACCTTGTCCTTCGGCCCCCAGACCTTGGTGAAGAGCAGGATGGCGGTGCTGACCCCGGCATAGGGCTTGAACACGCCGCTGGGCATGGTGATGACGGCCTTGAGGTCGCAGCGCTCCACCAGCATCTGGCGCAGGTTCTTGAAGGCCCCGCCGGAACCGAACAGCACCCCTTGCGGCACGATGACGCAGGCGGTGCCGCCTTTTTTCAGCAGGCGGTAGATGTTCTCGACAAAGAGCAGTTCGGTCTTGGTGGTGGAGAGGGTCAGGTTTTCGTTGATGTCGCCCTTGTCGATGCTGCCGGTAAAGGGCGGGTTGGCCATGACGATGTCGTATTCGGCCTCTTCGGTAAAGCTCTTGCTCAGGGTGTCCTTGTAATCGATGTGCGGTTCGTCGATGCCGTGCATCATCAGGTTCATCAGCCCCAGGCGCACCATGGTGCTGTCGATGTCGTAGCCGCACAGTGAGCTTTGCAGAATGGCTCTGGGCCTTTTCGGTGAGGCCGGCGGCAACCGAGGTGCGGATAAAGCCGTCTTCATCCGGCTTGCAGGTCTTTGGCTCCAGCCTTGATGCGCCAGCTGGGTGACGATGTACTGATAGGCGCCCAGCAAGAAAGCCGCCGGTACCGCAGGCCGGGTCGGCAATGCGGTGGCCCAGTTGCGGCTGCACCAGTTCGGCCATCAGCTTGATGATGTGGCGCGGGGTGCGGAACTGGCCGTTCTTGCCGGCGGTGGCGATTTCCGAGAGCAGCATTTCATAGACATCGCCCTGGATATCCTGAAAGGCCTGGCCTTTTTCCCGCGAATCTTTCTCCATGATCTCGAAGATCTCGTCGATGGTCTTCACCGCCTCCACCAGCAGGGCCGGTTTGGGAATGATGAACACGGCGTTCTTCATGTGGTGGGTAAAGTTGGACTCGCGCCGTTCATGTCCTTGAGAAAGGGGAAGACCTTGTTCTGCACATGCTGGAGCATCTCTTCGGCCTGCATGTGCTTGAACTCGCTCCAGCGCAGGGTGCGCTTTTCAATGGCATAGCGGCTTTTCTGGTCTCTTGGTGTCGTCCTTGATTTCGCGATATTCCGGCGGAATCCACTGGCCGCTGAACTTGGAGGTGTACTTTTCACCGGTCCATTCGGCATCGGCCTGCTTTTTCAGATCCAGTTCATCCAGCCGTTTCATGAACAGCAGGTAGGTGATCTGCTCGATGGCGGTGAGCGGGTTGGAGATGCCGCCGGACCAGAATTTGTTCCAGAGCTGGTCGATTTTGCTTTTCAGTTCGGGGTTGTTTTGCAGCATGATTTGTTATTCCTTGAGTGTAGGTTACGCTCCTGCGAGCGCTTTAAGCCGCCAGTCTTTCGGTGAGCTGTAATATTTCGTTGATCTCCGCCGGGCTGAACACACCGCGAATCCCCTGCGGATGGATGACCGTGAACGGGGCATTGATCAGGTCTTTCTTTTCCACCTTTTCACGTTCGACGATGAAGTTCTTCAGCAGATTCAGGAACTCCAGTTGGCGGCTGCTCAGGTTGGTGTGCTGCCGGATGAACTGTCAAAGGCTTCGCTGACCGTTTCGGGAAAGCTCTTCAGGATCTCAATGCCGAGGATGTGGCGGATAAACTGGATGAAGCGGGCCTTGCGGTTCTTGTAGACCTGGCGCAGCAGATCTTCGGTGATGTGCGGGTGCTCGGCATGGAGCAGTCTCGGCCAGCTCATCGGCCTCATCCGGGGTGATCTCCTCGCCGTTCTTGATTTTCTGCAGGATGGGATTGTGCTCGGTCAGCTCCGCAATCAAGGCTTCGACCATTTCCCGGTAGCGGCTGATGCTGACCGCTTCATGCTGCGGGCCGAATTCGACCCATTCCTTGTTGTGCAGCGTGTCGGTCAGATCGAGGTGGATCGGGCCGGGGCCGGTCATGCTGCTCGCGGAATTTCATCAACGGGCCGAGGCTTGGCGCTCAGCTCGTCGAGGGCATCTTCCAGTCGACGGATCGGTCTTGGCCCAGTAGTGGTTGGTTTGGGCGGCGCGAATCAGCGCTTCTTCGGCTTTGACGAAGTTGACGCGAGAGCGGCAGTTCGCTGATCTGCTCGACAATGCCCTCCTTGAGGGTTTCGGCTTTTTCCTTCTCTTCGCTCAGCATGGCCAGCGAGTATTCCAGCAGATCCCGCTCGAAACGCATGGCCTTGAAGTCGGCCTCGGACACGGTGCGGAACAGCGGCTTGATCTCGGTGCGCAGGAATTCCAGTTTCTGGTGATTGAGGGTGATCCAGAAGTTTTCTTCCTCAAGCCGGTGCAGCGCGGCGGCCGCCTCCTTGATGACCACGGAGCTTTGCGGCAGTTCGGCAATCTGCTTGCGCAGTTTGGCAATTTCACGCTCGGCGATGTGCTGCCTGGCCGCTGTCGATGGCCTTTTCGATTTTGTCGAGACGCAATCCGACCAGCCGCACCGGCAAGGGCAGTTGCGGTTTCAGCTCCTTGCCTTTGGGCTGGAGCTTGAAGTATTCAAAGTTGTCCCAGCAATCGAGAATCAGGAACACGTCTTTTTCGGTACACCAGGGCTTGGGCTTGCTGGCTTCCAGCAGGCGGGTGCCGCGCCCGATCATCTGCCAGAACTTGGTGTAGGAGTAGACCGGCTTGGCAAAGACGAGATTGACGATCTCGCGCATGTCGATGCCGGTATCGAGCATATCGACACTGATGGCGACGCGCGGCATGTCGTTATTGGTGAACTGATCGAGCAGGCCGCCCTTGCCGTAGACGCGCGGGTCATCGGAGACCAGCACCTTGGCCAGTTCGCCCTTGTATTGCGGATAGAGCTTGTCGAAGATCTCTTCCATGCGCCGGGCATGGGCCTTGGAGGAACAGAAGAAGATGGTTTTGCCGGGCAGTACGCCGTTGGCGTCCTTGATGCATTCTTCCATGAACTCTCTGACGATCAGGGTATTGGTGCCCTTGTTGATGACCTGCTTTTCCAGCTGCGAGCCTTCGAAGTTGATCTCTTCGATTTCCTTGCCTTCCAGCAGCAGTTTTTTCTGATCTTCCAGCGTGATGGTGCGCTTGCTGATGCCTTCCATCTGGAACTTGGTCTGAATCTTCATCACCTGAAAGCTGCACAGGTAGGGCGGCACGTTGTTGACGGCCTCTTCGAAGGTGTAGGCAAAGGTCGGCAGGCCGTCTTCGCAGTGGAAGAGCTGGAAGGTGTTGTGATCGATGATGTCGGTCGGCGTGGCGGTCAGCCCCAGGGTGATGGTCTTGAAATAGTCGAGGATTTCGCCATAGGTGTTGTAGATGGAGCGGTGGCTTTCATCGATGACGATGAAATCGAAAAAATGCGGCGACAGCTGCTGTGACTCATCCCGGATAATGTTGAGCATGGTGGGATAGGTCGAGACATAGATGCGGCGGTCTTTGGCGATGAGCTTTTCACCGACATTGGGCCAGCGCGGTTCGTTGGGCAGGTGCTCTTTGAAGGCGGCCAGCGCCTGTTCGCGCAGCGCGATGCGGTCGACCAGAAACAGCACCTTTTCGGCATGACCTGCACGCATCAGGGCATCGACCATGGCAATGCAGGTGCGGGTTTTGCCGGTGCCGGTGGCCATGACCAGCAGGAAGTCGCGTTTTTTCTGCTCAATTCCTTCCAGCACGGCGCGAATGGCGCGAATCTGATAATCGCGGCCGGCAATGGCGGTATTGATCAGTTCCTGGGTCAGCGGTTTGCGGTTGCGGCGGATGTATTGAAAGCGTTCCAGATCATCGCGGGTGGGAAAGCCAACCACTTTGCGCGGCGGGTAGTTTTCCAGATCCCAGAAGTAGATTTCGTAGACCGTTGGTATAGAAACAGAACGGCAGCTCGCCGCCCAGTTGCTTCTGGATGTTGTAGCAATACTGTTTGGCCTGTTCGCGGCCGATGGCGGCATCTTTACTGGATTTTTTGGCTTCGACAACGGCCAGGGGTTTGCGGTCCTTACCCAGCAGAACATAATCACTGAATTGATGGCCTTCATAAGGGGTGCGCGGCTCAGCCACGCCTACGGGGAGGCGAGGTCAGGATGTCGAATTCCTCAACGACCTGCGTGGGGTCTTTGACATTCCAGCCCGACTGGGCGAGCTGTTTGTCAATCAGCTCCGAGCGGGTTTGGGCCTCAGTCTTGGTCATGCTTCAACTTCCCCTGTTTTGTCATCCTGGCGCAGAAATTTTCAAATGTTGCCTGCGCCAATTTCGACGGCACGGTCGCTAGGATATGGGCAAGAGTCTGTAGGGCGCAGTTTCGGCAATGCAATTCCTTCGTCGATATATAGCATTTGCTATGCGTTCTGCAAGAGTATTTGCCGGCGAAGTTGCGCGGCGGCGCGATTTTCCTCCAGCGACACGTCAAATACGGGGTAAGTTGTTGTTGCGGACAAAAAAAACGAACCCGCCAAAGAGCCGGATAAGGTCTTTGGGACAAGTTCGTTTTTTCGATGGCGGCGAGAGTCGAATCGACGTCCTGTCCGCCAATAAATAAAATGAGGGTTGCGGCTAACCAGCAATATTACAATTCTGACTCATCGATACTCGCGATTTGCATTAAATGCCGTTGTAAACCGATTTTTAATGGGGTGTTCCCATGAACAGGAACAGAAATACGGGCAGGATTGCCAACCTTGGCGTAAATGTGGTGACTTCCGGTTATTCGCTTTAATTCCCAACCATGGGACTCCAACAGGGTGCAGAATCTTTTCCCGCTGACGCCCTTCAAACAGCTATCTCCATTACCTTATCTTTTTCTGATATTGAGATATCTTGAACATCAATCGACAGGCATCCCTCAACGGCCTCATAAATATTGCTCAGCAACTCGTCAAATGTTTCTCCCTGGGTTGCACAACCAGGAATTGAAGGAACCTCAGCCCAGAATCCGCCTTCTTCTGCTTCGTGTATGATGACTTTTAGCTTCATAACTGTGCCCCAGTTTATTGATGATGATCTCGCAAAAAACTTCTCAAAGATAAAATACAAACGGAGCGCCTAAAAAGGCACTCCGTTGCTAAATGGTGGAGGCGGCGGGAGTCGAACCCGCGTCCGAAAATACTCCCCTGCAAGCGTCTACATGTGTATTCCCGCTTAAGTGCTTATCGCGCCTGGGTTCCACCAGGACTAGGAACCTTCAGCGCTATCCCGCTTTTTATTTCGCTTTTCGGGCCAGTAGGCTCCTCCCGAAAGCTATCCCGCTAGTCGACGCTCCAATCAACCCCGCAGGAACGGGTTGGTGGAACGGTAGCTTATTTATGCTGCTACGGCATATGCATAGTCGTCTGCGACTATATTTAAAATTCCAACCGTTTAACGAGCAGTCAGAGACCTCGACATGCAGCCTGAGCTTGTATATCCCCGTCGAATCCGTTTCGCCCCCTGTGTGAATTTTGAGTTGAGAAATTATTTGTAGGTCTTGCGCAGCCGGTCCATTTCACGGTCTGACTCTTTTTTCTTCAGGGATTGCCTCTTGTCATAGAGGGTTTTCCCTTTGCACAGACCAAGACCAAGCTTTGCCAACCCCTTACCTGTAAAGTAAATCTTTATTGGTATTAAAGCAAATCCTTTTTCCTGGACCTTGCCGACGAGCTTCTTGATCTCCCGGGCGGAGAGCAGCAGCTTTCTTTCCCGCATGGGATCCGGCGCGTCATAGGTGGCAAATGCATAGGGCGAGATATGCACGTTGAGCAGCCACGCCTCGCCGTTTTTGATCTTCACATAGCCGTCACGCAGATTGGCCCGTCCGGCCCGCAGGGATTTCACCTCCGAGCCCAGCAGCACCATGCCGGCTTCCACAATGGATTCCACCTGGTACTCATGGTATGCCTTTTTATTGGTTGCGACGATTTTTCCTGACATCTGAATCTACTTTATCTTAATTTTTATCTGTATTTCAGGATGACTCGTAGTGCGGTTATGGGAACGCCCCTAGCCGTCCAGATAAATGCCCGGCTTCACGGGATAATCAATTGCCTTATATCAATTCGGCGGATCCGGTCACCCGGATGGCCTCTTCATGGGTGGTGATGCCCTTCATCACCTTTTGCCAGGCATCCTCTTTCAGGGTGGTCATGCCCTCCTGTCTGGCCACCTTGGCGATCTCGCCGGCGCTGGCCCCCTGGCTGACCAGTTTTTTGATCGGCTCGGACATGGAGAAAATCTCAAAGATCCCGCACCGGCCGATAAAACCCGTCCCCCGGCACCGGCGGCAGCCCTGGCCCCGGCGCAAGGTCAGCTCCGGCTGGTCCGGCAGCGGAAAGCCGAAGCCCTTTAGCGCGGCGGTGGGCAGGGTAAAACTCTCCACGCAATGGGGGCAGATGGTGCGCACCAGCCGCTGGGCCATGGCGCCGAGCAGGGTGGAGCAGACCAGAAAGGGCTGCACGCCGATCTCCATCAGGCGGGTGATGGCCGACACCGCGTCATTGGTATGCAGGGTGGAGAACACCAGGTGGCCGGTCAGGGCCGCCTGGATGGCATTGGTGGCGGTTTCCAGATCGCGGATCTCGCCGATCATAATAATATCCGGGTCCTGCCGCAGTATATTTCGTAAAATAGTGGCAAAGGTGACGTCGATCTGGGACTGTACGGAAATCTGGTTGAAGTCCTCATGGATCATCTCCACCGGATCTTCCACGGTGACGATATTGACCTCAGGCGAGGCAAGACTCTGCAGGGTGGAATAGAGGGTGGTTGACTTGCCGCTGCCGGTGGGGCCGGTTACCAGCATGATGCCATGGGGAGAATCCGTCATCCGCTGATAGACGGCATAGTCCCGCTCCGAAAAGCCGATGTCCTTGACATCCTTGAACATGATATCGGAACTGAGGATACGCATGACCGCCTTTTCGCCAAAGGCCACCGGAATGGTTGACACCCGGATCTCCGCCTCCTTGCCGCCCCGGTCCACCTTGATACGCCCATCCTGGGGCCGGCGTTTTTCGGCAATATCCAGGCGGGAGAGAAACTTGATGCGGGAGATGATGGCCGGATGCACCACCTTGGGCAGATCATAGATGGTGTGGAGTACCCCGTCAATGCGCAGCCGCACCCGGCTTACCTCCCGTTTCGGTTCAATATGAATATCGCTGGCCCGCTCATCAAAGGCATAGTTGAACAGATGTTCCACCGCACTCTTGATATTCTGGTCCGAGGAGGTGATTTCCTTGGAAGAGGAGATCTTGACCAGCTGCTCCAGATTGCCCAGATCCACCATGGGGCCGCCCAGGTGGGTTTCCGCCGCGGAAATGGAGGACTTGAAGCCGAAAAACTCGGACAGGATCTTTTTCAGATCCGACTTGGTCGACAGATAGGCCCGCACCTTGATCTGGTTGGCCTTTTCAATATCTTCCAGCAGGGCGCGGTTTCCCGGCTCATTGATCGCCACCTCCAGCACCCCGTTCTTCACGGCAAAGGGCAGCAGGAGGTGTTTCAGGGCAAAGGATTCCGGGATGGTCTTGGTCACCACATCCAGGTCAAGTTCCAGCGGATCAAGTTTCTTGAAGCGGATGCCCAGATCATTGGCCACGGCCCGGATAATTATCTCCTCGGTGAGAAATTCCTCTTTCCGGCCCGGCAGCTCCAGGTTCAGAGAGACAACGATATCCACCAGATCAATTTCCCGCAGATATTTGCGCTTCCGGCCCCGCTCCTGATCCCTGATGATGCGCATCAGTGCCTGGCGCTGCAGTTCCTTTTTAATGATAACCATTTTCTGCTGCTCGCTGGACATCAGCCCCTGGCGCACCAATACGTCCAGCAGATAGGATTCATTGTCCAGATATTGCATAAAAACGTTTTAAGTTTTAAGAGTTAAATGTTAGATTTAAAAGTTGCAGCAGGCTGCGGTTATCGACAGATTGTATCTTAACACGTAAAACATAAGGGTATCTCTAAAAATCAGGATTTTTTCAATCCTTTTTGACGGTTCCCGAAAATTTTCCCGGAGTATCATATGCTGGCACGTATCCAGGTTGGCATCAAACCTGTATTTACCGACTCGTTCGGCGAAAAAATCAGAAAAAAAATCAGGGGAGACCTGAAAATCCCGGTGGAAGCGGTCCGCACCATCAAGGTTTTCACCGTTGAGGCGGACATCAGCCAGGAAGAGCTGCAGGCCGCGGCCAGCGGCCCGTTCTGTGACCCGGTCATCCAGGATTACTCGCTGGGGCCTCTGGCCCTGGCCTGGAACCTGGACTTCGACTGGCTGATTGAGGTCGGTTTCCGGCCCGGCGTCACGGACAACGAGGGCCGCACCTCGGCCCAGGCCCTGGAACTGCTCATCGGCCGCAAACTGAGCCGGGATGAGGCGGTGTACACCTCCTGCCAGTACATCTTTTCCGGCAAGATCAGCAAAGATGACGCCCAGACCATCGCCAGAAAAGGTCTGGCCAACGAGCTGATTCAGCGCTTCACCATTGTGTCCAAGGCGGATTTTGTCAAGGCCGGCGGTCTCAAGCCCTATGCCCCCAAGGTGGTTGACAAAAGCGAGGCGAAAGTCGCGGAGATCGATCTGGACGTGTCCGATGCAGGAGCTGATGCGCATCAGCAAGGAGGGGGTGCTGGCCCTCACCCTGGAGGAGATGAAGCTGATCCGCGATTATCTGGCCCGGCCGGACGTCGTTGCCCAGCGTAAGATTCACGGCCTGAGCAGCAAGGTCACCGACGTGGAGCTGGAGTGCCTGGCCCAGACCTGGTCGGAGCACTGCAAGCACAAGATCTTCACCGCCAACATCGACTATGAGGACAGCCGGACCGGCGAGACGACCCGGATCGACACCCTGTTCGACACCTACATCCAGCGGCCGACCAGCGAGATCCGGGCGCAGATGGGCGAGAGCGACTGGTGCCTGTCCGTCTTCACCGACAACGCCGGCGTGATCCGGTTCAACGACGACTGGAACCTGGTCTTCAAGGTGGAGACCCACAACTCGCCCCTCGGCCCTCGACCCCTACGGCGGCGCGCTCACCGGCATCGTCGGCGTCAACCGCGACCCCTTCGGCACCGGCATGGGCGCCAAGCTGCATCTTCAACACCGACGTCTTCTGCTTCGCCCCGCCCTTCTACGACAAGCCGCTGCCGCCGCGGCTCCTCCACCCCCGGCGCATCTACGAGGGGGTGCGCGAGGGCGTGGAGCACGGCGGCAACAAGAGCGGCATCCCCACGGTGAACGGCTGCCATCGTCTTCGACGACCGCTATCCTCGGCAAGCCCCTGGTCTACTGCGGCACGGTGGGCATCATGCCCGCCGTGATCAACGGCGAGCCGTCGCCACGACAAAGCAGGTCCTGCCCGGCGACCTGATCGTCATGACCGGCGGCCGGATCGGCAAGGACGGCATCCACGGCGCCACCTTCTCCTCCGAGGAGCTCCACGAGGGCTCCCCGGCCACGGCCGTGCAGATCGGCGACCCCATCACCCAGAAGAAGATGACCGACTTCCTGCTCGAGGCCCGGGACCGGGGCCTCTACCGCGCCATCACCGACAACGGCGCCGGCGGCCTTTCCTCCTCGGTGGGCGAGATGGCGCGGCGACTCCGGCGGCTGCGAGCTCGATCTGGACAAGGCGCCCGCTCAAGTACGCCGGGCCTGCAGCCCCTGGGAGATCCTCCTCTCCGAGGCCCAGGAACGCATGACCCTGGCCGTGCCGCCGGAAAAGCTCGACGCCTTCCTGGCCCTGTGCCGCAAAGATGGACGTGGAGGCCACGGTCCTCGGCACCTTCACCGATTCCGGCAGGTTCCACATGCCGCTACCAGGGCAGAGACCGTCGCCTATCTCGACATGGACTTCCTCCACGACGGGCTGCCGCCCATGCAGCTGGTCGGCCCGCTGGCAGCCGCCACACCATGCGGAACCGCAGCTGCCCGCCGCCCCGGACCTGGGCGCCGAACTTGAAGGCGCATGCTCGGCGCGGCTCAACATCTGCAGCAAGGAATCCGTGGTCCGCCAGTACGACCATGAGGTGCAGGGCGGCAGCGTCATCAAGCCGCTGACCGGCGCGGCCAACGACGGCCCGAGCGACGCCGCCGTGATCCGGCCGGTCCTCGACTCCTTCGCCGGGCGTGGTCGTCGCCAACGGCATCTGCCCCCGCTACCGCGACATCGACACCTACCACATGGCGGCCTGCGCCATCGACGAGGCGGTCCGCAACGCGCGTCGCCGTGGGCGGCCAGCCTTGACGGTCATGGCCGGGCTGGACAACTTCTGCTGGTGCGATCCGGTCCAGTCCGAAAAGACCCCGGACGGCGACTACAAGCTGGCCCAGCTCGTCCGGGCCAACCAGGCCCTGGCCCACTACTGCCAGGGCCTACGGCGTGCCCTGCATCTCCGGCAAGGACAGCATGAAGAACGACTACCAGATCGGGCGATACCAAGATCTCCATCCCGCCCACCCTGCTCTTTTCAGTGGTCGGCCAGAATCGAGGACGTGCGCAAGGCGGTGACCATGGACGCCAAAAAGGCGGGCGATCTCGTCTATGTGCTGGGCACCACCTATGCCGAACTGGGCGCCTCGGAATATGCCGTGCGCCATGGCGCCATCGGCAACACGGTCCCCAGGGTGCGGGAAAACGAGTCGCTGCCCCGTTACCGCGCACTTGACGAGGCCATGGCCCAGGGGCTGGTGGCCTCCTGCCACGACTGCTCGGACGGCGGCCTGGGCGTGGCCCTGGCGGAAACGGCCTTTGCCGGCGGCCTGGGGCTTGAGATCGATCTGCGCAGGGTGCCGGCCCAAGGCATCGACCGCGATGACGTGCTGCTCTTTTCCGAATCCCAGAGCCGTTTTGTCGTGACCGTTGCCCCGGACAAGGCCGCGGCCTTTGAACAGACCATGGCTGACACCGGCTGGGCCAGGGTGGGCACGATCACGGCGGAACCCCTGTTTACCGCCACCGGGCTTAACGGCAGCCGGGTCATGGCCGAAAACATGGCTGACCTGAAAAAATCCTGGCAGGAGACCCTGGCGTTTTGAGCAACATCGTTGCCATCAATACCATCCAGGACGGCCAGCAGGTGGAGGGGATCTTTCTCTTAAAAGAGATGACCCGGGCCGAAACCAAGGCGGGCAAGCCCTTCCTGACGCTGAAGATCATGGATAAAACCGGGGAGCTGACCGGCCGCATCTGGGATGACGCCGACCGCTGGGAACAGGAGTGCGCGCCTGGGCAGGCCGTGGCGATTTCCGGCCGCACCCAGAGCTACAAGGGCAATCTGCAGCTCATCATCAGCGAGGTGCGCCGCCTGGGCGAAGGCGAGGTGGATCTTGCCCAGTTTATTCCCTCAACCTCCGGCGATATCGAAAAAATGGCCGCGGAACTGGAGGGCATGGCCAGAAGTGTTGCTGATGCCGCCATCCGCAAGCTGCTGCTCAAATTTTTCCATGACCAGGATTTTCTGGAGAAATTCAAACGGGCGCCGGCGGCAAAAAGCATGCACCATGCCTATCTCGGCGGCCTGCTGGAGCACACCCTGCATGTGGCAAGGCTGGCTGACAAGGTGGCCGAGCTGTACCCCTCCATCAACCGCTCCCTGCTCATGGCCGGCGCCATCCTGCACGATGTGGGCAAGGTGGAGGAACTGTCCGTCACCGCGAGCCTCTTTGATTACTCCGACCAGGGCAGACTCATGGGGCACATGGTGATCGGGGTGGAGATGGTGCAGGACAAAATCAGCAGGATCAAAGACTTCCCGGCCGATATTGCCATGAAGATCAAACATCTCATCCTCAGCCATCACGGCAGATATGAATTCGGCGCGCCGACCCTGCCCATGCTGCACGAGGCCTTTGTCCTCAACTTCCTCGATGATCTGGACGCCAAAATCAATTATGTGGAACGGCTGAGCGCCCAGGTCCCGGAAGACCAGTACCAGTGGAGCGAATACCAGCGCAACCTGGAGCGTTTTCTCTTCCTGTCCGGCCACTCCGCGCAAGGCCGGGAAGAGGAAGCGGTGCCCGCCAAAAAGAAAAAAACCGCCGCGGAACCGGACGTCAGACAGCCGAGCCTTTTTGACAACATCTGAAGCCGGCTGCCTGTTAACAATTTTACTCGTTTACGCCCTCTCCCCCATGCTGATATCATTCCAGTCCATCATCGGCCAGCCCAAGGCAAAACAGTTTCTGGCCGGCTCCTTTGCCCGGCAGAAAACAGCTCATGCCTATCTGTTCCGGGGCCCGGCAGGCGTTGGCAAAAAAACCTGCGCCCTGGCCTTTGCCGCCCTGATCAACTGCACGGCTCCGGTCAACGGTGATGTCTGCGGACACTGCCCGTCCTGCGTGAAATACCATTCCGGCAACCAGCCGGACCTGCTGATAATCGAGCCCCAGGGAACGGCAAACGCCCTGAAGATCGACCAGATCAGGGAGCTGAAAAAAACCCTGATTTATCCGCCCTTTGAGGCCCGCTTCCGGGTGGTGCTCATTAAGGACATCCACCTTACCATGCGCAGAAAAGAGGTGACCAACAGCCTGCTGAAAACCCTGGAGGAACCGCCGGCCGACACCGTCTTCATCCTCACCGGCGATGAGGCGGGGGACATTCTGCCCACCATTCTGTCCCGCTGCCAGATTGTGCCCTTTTACCCGCTGCCTTATGCCCAGGTCACCCAGGCCCTGCTGCTCCATGACCATATCGAAGAGCAGACGGCGGCCTCGCTTGCCGCCATCAGCGAGGGCAGTCTGGGCCGGGCGCGCCTGCTTCATCAGGAGGGGCTGCTGCCCCTGCGCCGGGAGATTATGCAAAACCTGCTCGCCCTGGCACCGGGAACGCCGGACGCGGTGCAAGCTGTTTTTCAACTGGCGGAAAAGGCGGCGGACACCAAGGAGAACCTGGAAGAGCTGCTGGATCTCATCACCATCTGGTTCCGGGACATCATGCTGGCCCACCAGGGATCTCACCGACCGGGTCATCAACAACGATCTCCACGCCCTGCTGCCGGCAGCCTGCCGGAGATGGGACCCTGATGAACTTACCGGCAAACTGCAGCGCATCTCCCTGGCCCGCCGGCAGCTTCTGCACAACTGCAACCGGACTTTGGTATGCGAAGTCCTTTTCTTTGGGCTCCTTTGATGTTATATAAGTAGTTTACACCGCCCCAGGCGGTAAACTGCAACTCTCATGAGACGGTATAAAATAACTTTCTATGCAACAGGACCAGACAACAGAGCCGGATAAGGGCGAAAAAATCTATAAGATCCGCTTCCGGAAAAACGAGCAGATTTTTTCCGCCTCTTCCCAGGTAACGAATCTCAAACCCGGCGAAGAGGTGCATGATCCAGACCGATCACGGTCCGGAACCGGCCAGGGTGATCGGTCTGGGACCTCTGCTGGATCCCGCAGCCGAGCACCCCATCAAAACCGCCTATAGTGATGCAGCGCCGCTGCACCAGGGATGAAATAGAAAAGTACGAACGGCTGATGGAACGAGGAACAGGAGGCCTTTTTGTTCTGCCAGAAGCAGATTGAAAAACAAGATCTCTCCATGAAACTGATCAGGGTGGAGCGCTTATTTCAACGGCAGCAAGATCATCTTCTATTTTACCGCGGAAAACAGGGTGGACTTCCGGCAGCTGGTCAAGGACCTGGTGCAGGAATTCCGTACCAGGGTGGAAATGCGGCAGATCGGCGTGCGCCACGAAACCAAAATGGTCGGCGGCCTGGGCTGTTGCGGGCGGGAACTTTGCTGCGCCTCCTATATCAACAATTTTGCCCCTGTTTCCATCAAGATGGCCAAGGAACAGAATCTTCCCCTTAATCCTGTAAAGATCTCCGGCATCTGCAACCGGCTGCTCTGCTGCCTCACCTATGAGTACACCACCTATCGCGACATCAAGAAAGAGATGCCCCGGCCCGGCAAAAAGCTGACCATCGAGGGCAAGAACTACAAGGTGATCCAGCAGAGCGTGCTGGAGGAAACGGTGACGGTGATTGATCAGGATAATCCCGATATACCGCGGGTCCTGACCCGCAAGGAATGGGAAACCGTTGCCCCGAAAATTGCCCGGCCGCTTAAACCCGGCCGGCCGCGCAAAAAAATGCCGTCTAAACCCGAGAAAAAGGAAACAAGCTCCGAATAATGGCTACGATGAACACCTATATCACCACCCCGATTTTTTACGTCAATGCCCAGCCCCACCTGGGACACGCCTTTACCACCATTGTCGCGGACACCTACTGCCGTTACCGCAGACTCTGCGGCGATCAGGTGATGTTTCAGACCGGCACGGATGAGCATGGTGATAAGATCGGGCAGGCGGCCCAGGGGGCCGGGATTTCTCCCCGGGAGTATGTCGACCGCATAAGTGACATGTTCCGGCAGGCCTGGCCGCTGCTGGAAATTAAGCCGGACAACTTCATCCGCACCACCGACCCCGTGCACATCAAGACCGTGCAGGACATCCTGCAGCAGGTTTATGACCGGGGCGATATCTACTTCAGCGAATATTCCGGCCTCTACTGCCGGGGATGCGAACGCTTTCTCACCGAAAAGGAGCTGGTGGACGGCAAATGCCCGGACCATCAGCAGGCCCCGGAAGCGATCAGCGAGCAGAACTATTTTTTCCGCATGAGCAAGTACCAGCAGTGGCTCATTGATCACATCAACCAGCATCCGGAGTTCATCACCCCCGAGCGCTACCGCAACGAGGTGCTCTCCTTTCTCAAGGAGCCGCTGGAAGACCTGTGCATCTCCCGGCCCACCAGCCGGCTGACCTGGGGCATACCCCTGCCCTTTGACGACCGCTTTGTCACCTATGTCTGGTTCGATGCCCTGATCAACTATCTGACCGGCATCGGCTATCCGGACGGCGGGCAATTTTCCCGCAACTGGGCCGCGGCCGAGCATATCATTGCCAAGGACATTCTCAAACCCCATGCCATCTACTGGCCCACCATGCTCTGCTCCATCGGCCTGGCCCCCTTTAAGAAACTCCACGTGCACGGCTACTGGAACGTGGGTGAAACCAAGATGAGCAAAAGCCTGGGCAATGTGGTCCGGCCCGCTGACATGGTTGAGGCGTATGGCGCGGACACGGTGCGCTATTTTCTGCTGCGGGAAATGTCCTTCGGCCTGGATTCAAGTTACTCGGCCGACGCGCTGCTCATGCGCCAGAACTCGGACCTGGCCAATGATCTGGGCAACCTCTTCAGCCGTTCGCTGACCATGGTGGCCAAGTTTGCCGCAAGCCGGGTGCCGGCCCCCGGCACCCCGACG
This sequence comes from uncultured delta proteobacterium, assembly GCA_963729825.1. Classification (GTDB taxonomy): domain Bacteria; phylum Desulfobacterota; class Desulfobulbia; order Desulfobulbales; family SURF-16; genus SURF-16. Next base: position 15,409 of record CAVSQR010000069.1, read on the forward strand.
GCAAGCGACCGGGAACTGCGCGATGCCGCCCTGGCCATGCTTGACACCTACCGCCGGGAAATGGACAATTTCGCCTTTAACCGGGCCCTGGCCGCGGTGTGGGAGGTCATCAGCCGGGCCAACAAGTATATTGTGGAAAACGCCCCCTGGGATCTGGCCAAGGATGCGGACAAAAGGGAAAGGCTTGACACGGTTTTTTATTATCTGCTGGAAACCCTGCGCCTGATTTCCCTGACCATTGAGCCGGTCATGCCGGCCACGGCCGCTAAAATGCGCCAGGCCCTGGGCCTTGACGCTCAAGCGGATCTGACCACCCAGGCGGTCTGGGGGCTGCTTGCCCCGCAGGGCGTCATCACCCTGGCCGAGGCGCTGTTTCCGCGGCTGGACACCGGCAAACCGAAAAAAACAAATGAACCGGCCCAGGCCGGAGAAAAAGCAAAAAAGACCATGACCCCAGCAGAAAAACCTGAAGACGAAAACCTGATCTCCTTTGAGGATTTCAAAAAAATTGACCTGCGGGTGGCCGAGGTGGTGGCCGCCGAAAAGATCAAGAAATCGGACCGGCTGCTCAAACTCACGGTAATGGCGCCGGAGGAAAGAACTATTGTCGCAGGCATCGCCGAATTTTACGAACCTGAGCAGGTGGTGGGAAAGCAGGTGATCATTGTCGCCAATCTCAAACCCACCAAACTGATGGGGGTCGCCTCCCATGGCATGGTTTTAGCCATCAAGGATCAGGGTTCGCTTTTTCTGTCCGCGGTTTCCTCGCCGGTAACGCCCGGCAGCAAGGTGTCATAAACAGGTGGTAAAAGTTAGCAAGCAGCCGGGGGCTAAAGATTTTCGCGCCTTTCTTCAGCTGATTGAGCAAGAGGCCCTCCGTTTTCCCGTCGAACTGCTGCCGGTTGCCGGGGAGACCGGCCTCGCCCCCCAGGCCCTGCTGATCCTGGACCCCACCCTTTCCGCCAAAAGAAAGGGGGAACTGGCAAAGGCCTTATGTGCCGGGACCTCCCCGCAGCATAGTGCCCTGCCGGACAGAACAGGCGCTCTGCCCGGGGCAGAGTTTTTTAAAGACTGGGTCCAGGCCGAACTGGCCCGGGTAAAAAAAAGCAGGCTGCCCTGTTCACTGCTGCTGATCAGAATTGACGGGAATGGTGAAGACGGGGGCTTTCTCAACAAGGCTGCGGCAGCCTTGGAAATGGCCATGGAGGGCGACCATCACCTCGCCCATTTCGGCCACGCCACCCTGGCCCTGCTTCTTCCGGGACAAAACAGAAACAGGGCATTGCGCCAGGCCGGCGCCATTCAGCAATTGCTTGCGGCAGAAATCACGGCCAGGGTGAAAATCGGGCTGGCAGTCTGTCTGGCCCGGGCCGTGCCTGCAGCAGAAGAATTTATGGAAATGGCGTTTACTGAATTACAGAAGGCGGAACATGAAGCAGGCGATATTTTTTACTCCTTCCCCAGTCAGGATGATGACTCATGCCAGGTAACCGCAGAAGAACGGGCTCAGCTTTTCAGCTTCCTGAACAGAGGGAACAAAGAGTAATATGATGGAAAATAAGCAAAAACCACAGATCATCAGCATCAGCAGCGGCAAAGGCGGGGTGGGCAAAACCTCTTTTACCATTAATCTTGCCGCCGCCCTGTCGGCAAAATCCCGCAAGGTCCTGCTTATTGACGGCGACCTGGGGCTTGCCAACGTTGATGTCATGCTCGGTTTAAATGTCAAGCACACCCTGCGGGAAACCGTGGAAGAGGGGAGAGATCCCCTGGAGATTCTGGTGGAGGTCATGCCGGGATTCTTTGTGCTGCCGGCCAGTTCAGGCGTACCGGAGATGGCCAGTCTCTCCTACGAGGAGCAGGCATTTCTCATCGACAGCCTTGAACAGATCATCGGCAACTTTGACTTTGTGCTGGTGGACACCGCCGCGGGAGTTGGCGAGTCGGTGCTGTGGTTCAACAACTGGGCGGACAAAAACATCACCCTTCTCTCGCCTGACCCCACCGCCATAACGGATGCCTATGCCTTGATCAAGATCATGAAAACCCGTTATAATAAAGAAGATTTCCACCTCATTATCAACAATGTGAAAAGCAGGAAAGAGGCGCAGGAGGTATTTGACAACATGAGCACCGTGCTGGAAAATTTCCTGGGGGTCAAACCCTGCTATCAGGGGGCGATTCCGCAGGACAGCGCTGTGTCCATGGCAGTGCGCAAACAGAAACCCTTTCTCATTGCCCAGCCGAAAGCAAGGGCCAGCCTGGCTGTTACGGAAATCTGCAACAAAATACTTTCTTGACGTGTCTCCACCGCAAAATCATTCTATAATAATTACGCTTCATTTTTTACAAAGAGGAAAATCATGTTTGTAATCGGCAATTTTATCAGCGCCCTGGCTAACCTCATCAACTTTGTGCTGGGCGCCTACATGTGGGTCATCGTCGGGCGGGCGATTATTTCCTGGGTCAATCCGGACCCCTATAATCCCATCGTCCGCTTTCTCTACGACATCACCGAACCCGTGCTTTCCCGAATCCGGCGGGTTATCCCTTTTTCATCCGGGGCGGGAATCGATTTTTCGCCGATGATCCTGATTCTTATCATTCTTTTTTTACAGAGTTTTGTTGTGCCAACCCTACTTGGTATTGCCCGGTCATTTGGTTGATCGCGGCCTTTATCATGATATACGAAATTGAAGGAGAGTACCCACTATGTCGCTGACAGCTGAAGATATACAGACTAAACAGTTTCATGTCCGTTTCCGAGGCTTTGATATTGAAGAAGTTGACACCTTTCTGGAACGCATTGCGGAAAATTTTGTCCTGCTCAACGCTGAAAAAAAAGAGCTGAAAGAAAAAGTCGAAAAACTGGAGATGGAAATCAACAAATTTTACTCCCAGGAAAAGACCTTTCAGCACGCCATCATCTCGGCCCAGCGGATTTCCGATGAAATGCAGGAAAAAAGCCGGCTGGAGGCAGAGGCCAGACGTGCCGCCGCGCAGGAGGAAGTTGACCGGCTGCGGCAGCAGATCACCCAGGAAAAGGAGTCCCTGGAGCGGGAAATTGCCGCGCTCCAGGAAAATAAGAGCAAGGTCAAAGAGGAGCTGCGCGCCTATCTGCAGAGCTATCTGACCTGGCTGGACCAGGATATCTCCCTGGCGCAAAACACCCCGCTTTCCCTGCTGCAGTCTGATCTCATGGATGCCCGGCAGCCAGCGGTTGCCGAGGCGGCAGCGGTTGAGGTCGATGGCATGTATGAGAAGATAAGCCTTGCCGATGACCTGCCCCCTGAAAAAGCAGAGATGGCCTCGGCTCTGCAGAAAAATGACTTCAGCGAACCTGATGAAGAGGATGACAGGGAGAGACTCACCATCCCGGATCTGGAAGGGGATATGCTCTTTGCCCTGGAAGACCCCCTTGATGAAGAAGAAGACAAGGAGCCGCGGTTGGAGAGAGAAGCTGACGATAAATTTTTCCACGACATAAAATTGAAATGAACTTTCTCCGTGAGGTGGCGGACAATTCCGTTTCGCTTGATCTGTACATCCAGCCCAAGGCATCAAAAAACAGTGTCTGCGGTCTGCACGGAGATGAGCTGAAACTCGCCATCACCGCTCCTCCGGTGGACGGCAAGGCCAACAAGGCGGTTATCAATTATCTGTCCGAGCTTTTCGGGGTGGCGAAATCTTCCGTCAGCATCATGAGCGGGCAGCAGAGCCGCCACAAACGCTGCATGGTCCAGGGGGTCAGCTTCCAAGAGGCCAGCAGGGTTGTAAACGGTTTTTTTTAATTTCTGTTTTTTAATTTCTGGCAGCATGCGGGGCAAACCATGATCACCAGAATCGGCATTCTTTCCGACACGCACCTGATCAGACCGGACGACCATTTCCGGCAAATGGTGGACATCTGTTTTGCCGACGTCCCCATTATTCTGCATGCCGGAGATGTGACCGATTTAAGTGTGCTGAATGTCTTCAAGGACAAGGACGTCCATGCCGTTTATGGCAATATGTGCCACGGTTCATGCCGCAAGATGCTGCCCTTTAAAAAAATCATTCACATCGCCGGATTTGATATCGGACTGATCCATGGCATGGGGCTGCACCACAACATGGAAGACCACCTGCTACGGGAGTTTGACGGGGCGGACTGCATCGTTTTCGGCCATACCCACCGGCCGGTCTGCCACCGTCTCTACGAAACCCTGTTTATCAATCCGGGCAGCTTCCTGGGGTCCGGCCGCTTTGGTGCTCCAGGCACCTATGCCATCCTGGAGGCCGGTGAGACCATCACCGGACAAATCCTGGAAGTGCCACGGTTCTAGGGTGAGCAATGGAAAATCTCTGGACTCCGTGGCGGATGGATTACATTCTGGGCAGGCAAGGCCGTGAACCGGGCTGCATCTTTGACCAAAAGCCTGAGCAGACCCACGATAAAGACGAGCTCATCCTGTGCCGCGGCAGGGATGCCGTGATACTGCTCAACCGTTTTCCCTATGCCAACGGCCATCTGCTGATTGCCCCGGCCCGGCATGTGGCTGAACTGGCTGATCTCACCCCGAATGAGTCGGCCGTCCTCATGGAGCATGTCCGGGCCAGTGTGGAAATCCTGAAAAAACATCTGCGGCCGGACGGCTTTAACATCGGTGTCAATATCGGTGCAGTGGCCGGCGCCGGGCTGGCCGATCATCTTCATTTCCATGTGGTTCCCCGCTGGCACGGAGACCATAACTTTATGACCGTGCTTGGTGAAATACGCACCATTCCCCAACACATCGACGAGACCTTTGCCATGCTGCTGCCCGATTTCCTGAAACTTCTGCAAGACGCCAACCATGAATAACCCGCTAAAAATAACCCCCATGCTCCGGCAGTACCTGGAAATCAAGGAGCAGCACCAGGATGCCATCCTCTTTTACCGGCTGGGCGATTTTTACGAAATGTTCTTTGACGACGCGGTCACCGCCTCCAAGGTGCTGGGCATCACCCTCACCAGCCGCAGCGGCAAAGACGACGAAAACAAGATCCCGCTCTGCGGGGTTCCCCATCATGCCGCCTCATCTTATCTGGCCAAGCTGGTCAACAACGGTTTCCGGGTGGCCATCTGTGAACAGGTGGAAGACCCGAAAGAGGCCAAAGGGGTGGTCAGACGGGAGGTGGTGCGGGTCATCAGTCCCGGGCGTGGTGACCGAAGAACAGGTGCTTGATGAAAAATCAAACCGTTATGTGGCCGCCGTCTTTCTGCGGGAAAAATGGGGGGTCAGCCTGCTTGATCTTTCCACCGGCGAGTTTCTGGTGGCTGAATACAGGGAAGCAGCGGAAATAATAGATGAACTGAACCGCCTGGCCCCGGCCGAACTGCTTATTGCCGATCAGCAGGAAGAGGCGGTCAGGGAGATTCTTACGCAGATGCCGGCCCTCTGCCGGACCAACCGGCCGGTTTCCATCTTTCACCGGGAAAATGCCAGGGAAACCCTGCTTGAACACTTTCACACCACGAGTCTCGCCGGTTTCGGCTGTGATCATCTGGAGGAAGGCATTTGCGCGGCCGGCGCCCTGCTGCACTATATCCGGGAAACCCAGAAAACGGATCTTGCCCATATCGAGCGCCTTGTCCTGCTGGAACGGGACAATGTGCTGCTGATTGACGACTCATCCCGCCGCAATCTTGAGCTGGTGCAGACCATCATCGGCGCCAGCCGGGAGGGCTCCCTGCTCGCCACCATCGATCTGACCCGCACGCCGATGGGAGCAAGGATGCTGAAAAAAAACCTGCTCTTCCCCCTGCGCGACCTTGCAGAGATAAACAGCAGGCTCGACACGGTGGCCTTTCTGGTGGGTGAAAAAGTCCCCAGCGTCACCCCTCTTTCCGCGGTGGCGGCAAAGGCCGGCGATTTTTCGGTGGTCAAGGGTGAAGGCCTGCGGGCCAAACTGCGGGACATCCTGTCCGGCGTCTATGACCTGGAACGGTTGAACAGCCGGGTGGTGCTGGGCACGGCCAACGGCCGGGACCTGACCGCCCTCAAGCAGTCCCTGGCCCTGCTGCCTGAGTTGCAGCTGCTGGCCTCCCTGACCAGGGGAATTCTCTGTGAAGAGAGCCACAGCCTTGATCTGCTGGCGGATATTTTTGCTCTGCTCAACCGGGCGGTGCGGGAAGACTGCCCGGTTACCCTGCGGGAAGGCAAGCTTATTGCGCCGGGCTATCACCAGGAACTTGATGAGCTGGTCTCCATCATGACCGACGCTAAAAAGCACATTCTGACCCTGGAGGAAAAGGAGCGGCAGCGCACCGGCATTGCCAAGCTGAAAATCGGCTTCAACAAGGTGTTCGGCTACTTCATCGAGGTGAGCAAAGGACAGCTGGCCAACGTGCCGGAGGATTTTATCCGCAAGCAGACCCTGGTCAACGCCGAGCGCTTCATCACCCCGGAACTGAAGGAGTTTGAAGACAAGGTCCTCGGGCGCCGAAGAAAAACGGGTCGAACTGGAGTATCAGCTTTTCTGCCAGGTACGGACCAGGTCGCCGCAGCCAGCCCCCGCATCATCAGGGCCGCCGCCTTCATCGCCCAGGTGGATTTTTTCACCAGTCTGGCCGAGATCGGCCCGACGTTACCATTACACCCGGCCCCAGGTCGATGATGGCGAGGAAATTGTCATCAAGGAAGGCCGGCACCCGGTGATCGAACGCTCCCTGCCGGCCGGCCGCTTTGTGCCCAATGACATCCTTCTCGACCAGACCGGCCAGGAGGTGCTGATCGTCACCGGTCCCAACATGGCCGGCAAATCAACGGTGCTGCGGCAGACGGCCCTGATTGTCCTGATGTGCCCAGATGGGCAGCTTTGTGCCGGCGGCCGAGGCGCGCATCGGCCTGGTTGACCGGATCTTCACCCGGGTGGGGGCCATGGATGATCTGCGCCGGGGCCAGTCAACCTTCATGGTGGAGATGAATGAAACCGCCAACATCTTAAACAATGTCACGGAAAAGAGCCTGGTGGTGCTGGATGAAATCGGCCGGGGCACCAGCACCTTTGACGGACTGGCCATTGCCTGGGCCGTGACCGAGGAACTGGTGAACAAAAACGACAAAGGGGTGAAGACCATTTTCGCCACCCATTATCATGAGCTCACCGAGCTGGCGCTGACCCACAACCGCATAAAAAACTTCAACATCGCCGTGCGGGAGTGGGACGACAGCATCATCTTTCTGCACAAGCTGCTGCCGGGCGGCACCAGCAAAAGTTACGGCATCCAGGTGGCGGCCCTGGCCGGGGTTCCCAAGCGGGTGGTGGCGCGGGCCCATGAACTGCTGCATAACATTGAAAAAGGTGAACTCAACAGCGAAGGCAGGCCGCGCATCGCCCCGGGCAAAAAGACAAAAGCAAAGCACCCGAGCCAGCTCAATCTCTTTGCCGCGGAAGATGACCCCCTGCGAAATAAGATCAAACAGATCGAACCGGACCGTTTAACCCCCATTGAAGCCCTGCATCTGCTCTATGAGCTGAAAAATGTTACGTAACCTCTCTCTTTTTCTATCAATCGTCATTTTTCTGCTTATTGCTGTTTCGTGTACAGGTAAGACCTTGGCGGAATCACGGGTGCCGGATCTTACCGGCAAACGCTTTGACCTGGCAACCTACCAGTATAACAATCTCTCCTTCAACCAGGGTGAAAAAAGCCGGGACCGCTGGCTGCGCTGCGTGAAATCACTGCAGATGGTCTATCACCGCACCCCTGGTCATGCCAAGGCGCCGCTTGCCCTGTTCATGCTTGGCCGGATGTATGAGGAAATGTTCAGCCGTTTTCAGGATCCCCAAGATCTCACCGAAGCTGCCGGCTACTATGAAGACCTGGCCACGCTTTTTCCCAAAGACCAGCTGGCCGATGACGCCCTGCTTAACCTGGGCAATATCTGCCTGAAAAAAACGGGCAACGGTAAAAAAGCCGAAAAAATATTTGCCCGGATTATTACCGTTTACCCGGATGGAGATATGGCGCAGGAAGCGGCTCTCCTGCTGCGCGGGATGAAAAACGGCGGTGAACCGGCGGCGGCCAGCGAAAAAAAAGAGGAGCCGACGGCTGATCAGCCCATGGCCTTCCTCAGCCAGCCAATCCGCTTCTGGTCAACCAAAAACTATACCAGGTTGGTTATTGAACCATCTTTTCCCGTGCAGTTCAAAGAAAACTTTCTCAAGGCTGACGGCGAGCTGCCCCGGCGGCTCTATGTCGATCTTTTCAACACCCGCATCGCCCCGACCTTTCAAAACGCCATCCCGATCCGAGACGGTCTGCTCAAGCAGGTGCGGGGCGCCCAGTTTGACAAGAATACGGTGCGGGTGGTGCTTGATACCGAATCGGTGGAAGACTACAAGATTTTCACCATGTCAGACCCCTTCCGGGTGGTCATTGACGTCACCGGCAGCAAACCGAAAACCACGCAAAAACTTCCCACCCTGGCGGAGCAGTTCGGTCTGGGCGTGAAAACCATTGTCATTGACCCGGGACACGGCGGAAAAGACCCGGGAGCGCTCGGCCTGAACGGCCTGCAGGAAAAAGATATAGTGCTTAAGGTGGCAAAAAAGGTGGCGGCCATCCTGGAAAAGGAGACGGCCTTCAAAGTGCTGCTGACCAGGGATCGTGATGTCTTCATTCCGCTGGAAGAACGGACTGCCATTGCCAACACCAAGGAGGCGGACCTCTTTGTGTCAATCCACGCCAATTCCGCCCCGAACAGCCACGCCAGCGGGGTGGAAACCTATTTTCTCAGTCTGGCCACCAGCCGGGAAGAGATGCAGGCGGCAGCCCGGGAAAATGCCGCCTCGTCAAGCCAGATCAGTGATCTGCAAAAGATCCTGCAGGATCTGATGCAAAACAGCAAGATCGAGGAATCAGCCCGCCTGGCCGGCAGTGTCCAGGGTGAACTGGTCAATGGTTTAAACAGCAAATATGCCGTAAAAAATCTCGGGGTCAAAAAGGCCCCCTTTATCGTCCTGATCGGTGCCCAGATGCCGTCCATTCTCACGGAAATCGCCTTTTTAAGCAACAGGGATGAGGTGGGCCGCCTGCAGGATGACCGTTATCTTGAGGCCATTGCCCGCTATATCGTTGCGGGCGTCCGGCAATATGCGGCAAATCTCAACCGTTTGTAGCCTCCCATTGCTGACTGGGTCAGCTACCAGTTTTTCGCCACCCGGGCCAGGGTGAGCACATCCACCCGGGCCGCCCCTGCCTGAATGAGTGCCCGGGCGCATTCGTTCACCGTGGTGCCGGTGGTGAACACGTCATCCACCAGCACGATATTTTTGCCGCAGACATCCTGTTGTTTCTGCACCAGAAAGGCATCCCGCAGGTTTCTGCGCCGCGAGGCGCCATCCAGTCCGGTCTGGGGGACGGTATCGCGCCGGCGTTTGAGCGCTGTTTTCTCTATCTTCTTTTTCTCCTCGGGATAAAAGGCCATGGCCAGCAGCAGGGACTGATTAAACCCGCGCCGGCGCAGCCGGTTGCTGTGCAGGGGAACCGGGATGATGCAGTCAGGGGTTACCAGATCACGGCATGGGCTGCATTGCTCTTTGAACTTCCGGAAGGTCGTCAGCGCCGCCTTTCGGCCGCCGAATTTGAGCCCCATGATTGCCTTGGCCGCGGTACCGTTATACACCATGACCGATCGCGCCATGGTGAAATGCCATTTTTTTTTCAGACACAGCGCACAGAGATGATTTTCCCCGGCCGGAAACAGGATGCCGCAGCAGGGGCAGTAAGGTTCATTGATAAATTTTATTTTGGCAAGACAGCGGTCACAGAAAAGAATGGCGGACTGCTGCAGAGACATGCCGCAGCTCAGACAACTGGGGGGAAAGCAGAGATCAGCCAGGGCCTGCAATGAGTGCCTGCCCGTTCCCGCTATTTTTCTAAATATTGAATTCATGCCGGCAACATGTTAATTATTATCTTTACCAACCCTGCTCTTAGGGACTCAGCAATTGTTGATATACCCTTTACCAAGTCGCGAAACGTCCGTCATTCCGGCATGTTTTTAGCCGGAATCCAGGTCCTCCGCTGGATGCCAGCTAGAACCATGCTGGCATGACGACACAGATAAACGATACTTTTATAATAACTTCCAAGGCCCTTATTTCCCATGGTGAAGACAAAAGGATACGCATGAAATCAGTTTTATATGCCATCATCGCCATTGCGGCTGCCATATTATTCATAAAAAAAATTATGAAAAGCAGCAACTGTACCCCTTGACTGATCATTTACGGATCCATCGGGGTGGGTCTTGCTACCTATTATCTGCTCAGCAGATTTCTTTAAAATGTACAAAATCCTGTCAAACATTGCACCTTTTTCCAGAGAGATAGCTGATAAAATATGAAGGTAAAAAACTCTCACTTTCGCACCATCTGGCCCGATGCCCAAGATAACACCATCATCAAGATCATTGATCAACGACTTCTTCCCCACCGCTTTGTCATCGAGGAGTTGCGCAGCGTGGACGATTTTGCCCTCGCCATCCGGGATATGCATGTCCGCGGGCGCCGGCCTGATCGGGGCAACCGCAGGCTTTGCCATGTATTGCGCCGCCCTTGCCGCTCCCCAGGGAGAAACTGACTCCTATTTCACAGGATACCGCGCAAAGGCTGATTGCCACCCGGCCCACCGCCAAAAATCTCGCCTGGGCGGTGGAAAGGCAGCTTGCGGCAATCGGCCGGGAAAAGGACAGGGAAGGCCGTATCAGCAAATCCTTTCAGGTGGCCTGCCAGATCGCCGACGAGGATGCCTCTTTTTGTCAACAGATCGGCGGACACGGGCTTGATCTTATTGCCGCCATCAGCAGAAAAAAGGGAGGGGGGCCGGTCAATATTCTCACCCACTGCAATGCCGGCTGGCTGGCCTTTGTCGATTACGGTTCGGCCACGGCACCGATTTATGCGGCCCATCATGCAGGCATCAAGGTTCATGTGTATGTGGATGAAACCAGGCCATGGCTGCAGGGCGCCCGGCTGACCGCCTGGGAGCTGAAGGAGGAAGGGGTTCCCCATACCCTGATCGCCGACAACACCGGCGGCCATCTCATGCAGCACGGCATGGTGGACATGGTCATTGTCGGCACGGACCGCACCACCTATACCGGTGATGTGGCCAACAAGATCGGCACCTACCTGAAAGCCCTGGCCGCCAAAGACAACAATATCCCCTTTTACGTGGCCCTGCCATCCTCCACCTTTGACTGGGAGATTGAAGACGGCCTCCGGCAGATCCCCATTGAAGAACGCTCAGGCGATGAGGTGAATTACGTCACCGGCCTGACTAAGGACAAAAGACTGGAAACGGTGCTGGTGCCGCCGGAGCATACCAGATCGCTCAATTTCGGTTTTGACGTCACGCCTGCCAGGCTCGTTACCGCCCTCATCACCGAAAGGGGGGTGGTGGCGGCTCGCCGGGATGAAATTTTACGGATGTTTCCGGAAAAAAGAAAGGGCATTAAAGAGACTTGATAATCCTGTCATGAAACAGGGGCCTGAACTGTCTGATCAGGTTGTTCTCCCGGGAAGGATGCACCCGGTTGGTCAAGAGCACCATCACCAGTTGCCGCTCTGGATCGATCCAGAAAGAGGTGCCGGTAAAACCCAGATGGCCGACACTGTCCGGGCTAATAAAGCTGCCGGCCGATGAACCGCTGGGCGAGGGGGTATCAAAACCCAGGGCCCAGCTGCTCTCCTTGACCATATGCTGCCGCTGCAAAAATTCTTTGAGCAGTGCGCTTGAAAAATAGGGGTGCGCGGCTCTGTCCTGCCAGAGATCGAGCAGAAAGGATGACAGCAAAAGAACGCTGTCAATGGCGCCGAACAGACCCGCCTGGCCTGATACCCCTCCCACCGCATAGGTGTTATCGTCAGAAACCTCCCCTGCCAGCACCTTCTTGCGCCACGGGCAGTTTTCGGTGGCGGCAAAATTCTTTTTATCTTTTTGCCGGGGATTAAAGACGAGACGGTCGTCCAGCCCCAGCGGGGCCATCACCTTTTCCCGGACAAAGGTGTCCAGCGGCAGACCTGACTGAATCTCGACGATCATGCCCAGCAGAATAAAGCCTAAATCGCTGTACAGGGCCTTGCTGGCCACAGGCCAGCAGAGTTCATCGGTCAGAATAAGGTTAAGAAGAGTATTTTTTCTCTCCTGTTCGGCAACATCAACGAGCTGTTGATAAAAAGGATGGTGAGCGGCCAGGCCGGAACAGTGATTGAGCAGATGGCGCAGGGTGATATTTTTTTTATCCGTCGCAATATCCCTCTGCAGCAGAGTGGGCAGGGTCGCATCCAGATCTATCTTCTTGTCCTGCACCAGACAGATGAGAGCAAGGGTGGTGGCCAAAGGCTTGGTCAATGAGGCAAGGTCGAACAGCGTCTCCTTGCTCATTTTTTTTTGCCCGGGAAAAAGAGAGGAGTTTCCCCAGACGGCTGAAAAAGACCTTTTCCCGGGACCGCAGTTTACGGAAACCCCAACAGCCGCACCGGGAAAAACCTTGCGGCTCACGGCATCTCTGATAAGCGGATCTAAATTTTCATATAAGCCGGCTGCAAAAGAACCATCATCCTTCAATTGATAAAAACCTTTTTGTAATCCTTGAGGTTTTCCAAGGCAATGCCGCTTCCCATGGCAATGGCCAGCAGCGGATCCTGGGTCAGGTGACAGGGTATTTTTGTTGTATCTTCTATGAGGGTATCCAAGCCGCGCAGCAGTGAACCGCCGCCGGCCATAAAGATTCCTTCTTCATAAATATCCGTCACCAGTTCCGTAGGAGTTTTATCCAGGGCCCTTCGCACTGCATCGACAATGGCACTCACCGGCTCCTGCAGGGCAATTCTTATTTCCTCCGGCGTCAAGGTAACCTCTTTCGGATTACTGGTGATGACGTTTTTGCCGATAAGCGTATATGGTTCCAGTGTTGGGATATCAATGGCCGATCCGGCTGCTATCTTGCACTTTTCCGCGCTGTTTTCACCTATATACACCTTATGCTCGTGAAAGAGATGACGGATAATCGCTTCGTTGAGTTCGTCTCCAGCCACCCGCAATGATTCACAATAGGCCACAGACGACATGGTGATAACGGCAACTTCGGATGTGCCGCCGCCGATGTCTATGATCATCCTTCCCTTGTTCTGGAAAACATCAAGCCCGGAACCGATAGCTGCGGCCATCGGCTCTTCAATAAGATAAACCTTGCCGCATCCCACCTCTTCCGCTGCCTCAATAACCGCCTTTTTTTCCACCTGGGTTATGCCGGTGGGGACACAGATAACCACTGACGGCTTAAAGAAACGGCTCATTTTCTGAATTTTCAGAAAAAAACTGCGGATCATGGCCTGGGTGATGACAAAATCGGCGATCACCCCGTCCTTTAATGGTCGAACGGCGCTGATATGCTGGGGTGTTCTTCCCAGATATTTTTTCGCTGACGCACCCACCGCCAGAATTTCTTTTGAATAGGTATTATAAGCCACCACCGAAGGCTCGTTCAGCACGATACCCGCCCCTTTTAAATAGATAAGGGTATTGGCTGTGCCGAGATCCATTGCCATGTTTTTGGAAAACAACGCGGGAAATTTAAATATACTCATTTTTTGTTAAGATATTCCTTAAAGAATAGGTTGCTGAGAAGAGTCATGGTCTTTTTTTCTTTTGCAATCCACTTTTCATTATTTTTTTTCACAAATGCCAATGCGCCTATTTTTTTATTTTTTTTGGAAATAAGCGGCAGACACAAAAAATTTGTCACATTTTCAAAAGGTTCATCTTTGTTCACAATAAAGGATTTTTCACTTCTGTTTAATTTTTCTAAAAAGAGCTCTTTTTTATTTTTTAAAACCCAGCCCATCAAACCGTATTGATCAAAATAATCATAAGATAACTCTTTATAAATATTTTTATTATTCAATTTATAGGTAAAAAATACATTTTTTTCTTCATACACAAAAACAACCAGTTCCAAATTAAGTCTTTCCACCAATATCTCTAAAAACTCCTTGGCAAATTCATTCTTGTCCTTGGTATGGACCATTATTTCATTGGTATTGAGTGATAAAGTTAAAAGATTTTCCAATATATTTTTTTCGTTGATCTCTTTTTCTGCATTGATCATGGAGACCAAAACCTGCGACATCTGCCGCAAAATTTTTTCCTTTTCTTCGGTGAAAACATAGCTTTTTTTGCTGTCAACGCAGAGCACTCCATAATTTTCAGGCAAAGGGATGGCAATCAATGATTTTATATCTTCATCCTTTTCATAAAATTTCAGCGTGGTGGCATCTCTTTTATCAAAATAACTGGCTAAAACTGATTTCTGCTCCCTGAAAACCCAACCAATAATACCCTCCCCGTTCTGCACCTTACAATCCTTTTTTATATTCCGGCTGAGTGAATGATAATAATAAAGAATTAATCCTTCTCCATCACTGTCATCATTTAAAAAAATACAGGTCGTATAGGACTCCATGGTGTTGGAAATCAGTTCGATAAATTCGTATATCCGGGGCATTGCTTTCATAGAAAAAGACACTCGAAAAATTAACACTTCAACTATTTAATTTTATTAATATTTTTAATATATAAACACAAATATGCTGCGCATACTATTATTATTGAATTTTTCTCGTTTTTAAACTATAGTTTTGTCACGTAACATTTTGTTTTTCAGAGTAAATTATTATTTTAACAGACACTTTTTTTGGTAAGGTGTTTGTTTTGTTTTGATAACATGTTGAAAACTTTTTTCCCTTATTTTATTCATCTTTTTTCAAAACTCTAATTTTATTAAAATAAATAATAAAATTAGATCTTTACGTTAGTTTCCAACATTATAACAGATTTAATAATAATAGAATAATTTTTAATATATATCTTATTTTTTATACTTCCCCGGTTGAAAACATCTCACTCAGCCAAACAAAAAAAGGATTTACCATGCCTCTTATTCTCAATATCGCCAGAGAAGATTTTATAGCTGCTCTTTCCTCCATGCAGAATGTTACAGGAAAACCAGGTACGATTGCCATTTTGGCAAACATTCTTCTGCGCAGTTCAACCGATTCGCTTGAACTGACAGGGACCGACCTGGAAGTCGGCATCCGACAGACAATACCGGCAGAGATCCTTTCCCAGGGATCCATCACCCTGCCGGCAAAAAAACTTTTTGAAATAGTGAGGGAATCAAACTCAGAGCATATTTATCTTGAGGAGATAGAAAATAACTGGGTAAAAATAAAGGCGGATTCAAGTGATTACAATCTGGCAGGAATGGCAAGTGATGAATTTCCCTCTTTTCCTGAGCATAAAGCAGAATCCCTTATTGAAATAGCTGCCGAGAATATAAAAGATCTTATTGAAAAAACGATTTTTTCCGTGGCTTTGGACACGGAAAGTAATTTTACCCTGACCGGAATCCTGATAGAAAAAGAAATAAAGGAAGATAAAAGATATCTGCGTATGGTATCCTCTGACGGTCATCGTCTCTCCCTGATGAAAAAAGAGGTGCAAGGTGATATTTCCCTTTTTAATCTGGATAAAACCCACCATTATTCCCAGAAAAGGGGTACAGGAAATAAAAAAATTCTGTGAACATCACGAAACCCTTTTTATTGGATTTGAAGAAAAACAGGTAGTTATCAAGGGCGATCACGCCATTCTCATCATCCGTCTCATGAACGGTGATTTTCCCGATTTCCGCAATCTCCTGCAGATAATCAATAAAGAAAAATTCATAGAAATCAATAGACTCATTCTGCTTAATGCCATGCGGCGCATGAATCTTTTTACCGAAGACAGATTCAATGTCGTCAAATGCCATATTGAAGATAATGAAATGAAATTAAGTTCCCAGAGTATGGATTTAGGCAGCGCCCAGGAAGTTCACCCGGTCAGGTACGCAGGGGATTCAATAAAACTCGGGTTTAACGGCAAATATTTTATTGATACCCTGCAGGTTATGACCTGTGAAAATGTCAAAATTTTTATAGAGGGTAAAGACAGACCCTGTCTTGTCTATTCAGAAAATGAGCCTGATTTTATCAGTATTATCATGCCTATGGAAATTTAATTATGCATATCTCAGTGTGGTGAATCCTTTAAAATCTCCGGTTAAAACAGGAATAAAAAATTTAATCAACCAGTTAAATAGCCTGTATCTGCTGAAAAATTTTTTAATATTTCAGTAGATTACAAGTAACTTATCTATTTTGAGGAATAAAATTTTGACAGAACAAAACAGCGACTATGGTGCTGAACAGATAAAGGTTCTTTCCGGTCTTGAAGGTGTCAGAAAAAGACCGTCCATGTATATCGGCAACACCGGAGAAGGGGGTCTTCATCATCTGGTATATGAGGTTGTGGATAACAGCATTGATGAGGCTCTGGCAGGATACTGCACCCGTATTAAGGTCATTCTGCAGAAAGACGGTTCCGTTTCCGTGGAGGATAATGGCCGGGGAATACCGGTGGAAATGCATCCCACGGAAAAAATTTCTGCGCTGGAGCTTGTTCTCTGCACCCTGCATGCAGGCGGTAAATTTGATCACGCAACCTACAAGGTTTCCGGCGGACTGCATGGCGTGGGTGTTTCCGTGGTCAATGCCTTGAGTATCCGGGCCAGGGCGGAGATAAAAAGAAACGGCAATATTTATGAGCAGTCTTACAGATATGGCATCAAGACGGATGAGGTAAACATTATCGGCGAAACGAGTCAGACCGGAACCACCATCACCTTTCTGCCGGATCC
Organism: uncultured delta proteobacterium; assembly: GCA_963729825.1. Classification (GTDB taxonomy): domain Bacteria; phylum Desulfobacterota; class Desulfobulbia; order Desulfobulbales; family SURF-16; genus SURF-16. The sequence goes on from CAVSQR010000069.1 coordinate 32,184, forward strand.
GGAAATTTTTACGGAAACAACGGAATTTCAATACGAGATCATCCAGGCCAGACTCCGGGAACTGGCCTTTTTAAATAAGGATGTAAAAATATTATTAAAAGATGACAGAAGCGGGGCTGAAGACGAATTTCATTATAAGGGAGGTATTGTCTCTTATGTGGAATATCTCAACCGCAAAAGAACAGTGGTCAATGAACATCCTATCTTTTTTACCGGGGAAAAGGATAATGTGCAGGTTGAGATTGCCTTCCAGTATTATGATGGTTTTACGGAACGGCTTTTTGCTTTTGTCAATAATATTCCCACCAAGGAAGGTGGCACCCATGTCACCGGTTTCCGAGGCGCCCTGACCAAATGTATCAACCGTTATGCCAGCGATGACATTGTCCCGAAAAATCTGCGGGAAAAGATGGGTGGAGATGACGTCAGGGAAGGATTAACCTGTGTCGTCTCCGTACGGGTGCCCAACCCTCAGTTTGAAGGTCAAACCAAAACCAAGCTGGGCAACAGCGAAGTAAAATCGATTGTTGAAACCATTTGCAATGAAAAGCTGACCATCTATCTGGAGAAAAACCCGCAGGAGGCGAGGAAGATCCTGGCCAAGGCGGTGGATGCGGCAAGGGCCAGGGAAGCAGCCAGAAGGGCCAAGGAGTTGACCCGTAAAAAGAGTTCCGGCATTGATCTGCTCATGGCAGGAAAACTTGCCGAATGCCAGAGCAAAATTCCCGCGGAAAGGGAAATTTTTCTGGTTGAGGGTGATTCGGCGGGCGGCAGTGCCAAACAGGGGAGAGACAGGGCTTTTCAGGCAATTCTGCCTTTGCGCGGCAAGATTATGAATGTGGAAAAGGCCCGTTTTGACAAAATACTGGCCAGCGAGGAAATCAAACAGATTATTTCCGCCCTGGGCACAGGAGTAGGCAGCGATGATTTTGAAAAAGAAAAACTTCGTTATCATAAGGTCATCATCATGACGGATGCCGATGTTGACGGCGCCCATATCCGTACCCTGCTGCTTACCTTTTTTTACCGCCAGATGCCTGCTCTGGTGGAAGAAGGTTATGTGTATATTGCCCAGCCGCCTCTTTACCGGATCGGCAAAGGCAAGAAGGAGATGTTCTTCAGCGGCGAGGATGATCTGAACAATTATCTTTTTCAGCAGGCCAGTTCGCTGATGAAGATCACGGTGAACGATCAGAGGGTATTAGGGGAAGACGAACTCATCACTATTCTGAAAAATCTCTCCTATTACCGTAAATTGATCGATTATCTGCAGCGTATCAATGTCTGGGAGGATATTGTTTATTTTCTGCTTGATCACGATGTCCATTCCGCTGATCAGTTTATTGATGAGGATTTTGTCATTCAATTGCGAAACGGCCTTACGGATAAAAATATTGTCCTGGGCAATATCCGCACCTGCCGCTGGAAGGCGAGCTGTTATGAATTTGATGCAGCCATTAAAGACAAGGCACATATCTTTGTTACCGTGGGTCCGCAGATTCCGTTGATACCTGAATTCCGCTCGGCGCTGAATATTTTTCCCGCGATCAGGGAGTTTGTTACCGCAAGCTTTACCCTGACCACCGGTGAAAAAGACATCCCGGTGAAAAACTGGCTTGAGCTGCTGGAAAAAGTAAAGTTCGAGTCTTTTAAGGGCAGCACATTGCAGCGCTATAAAGGTCTTGGAGAAATGAACCCGATTCAGCTGTGGGACACCACCATGAACCCGCAGAACAGGGTGCTGCTGCAGGTAAAAATTGATGATGCGGAAAAGGCGGATGATATTTTCACCACCCTCATGGGTGATAAGGTGGAACCACGCAGGGATTTTATCAATACTCACGCATTGGAAGTAACAGAACTTGATATTTGATGATCATCATGCCAATTTCACCGGAGACCACTGGCCAAGGATATGCTGATTTGCCAATGAACGGCTTTTTTATTTCAGGTAAGTGTCATTTTCTCTTCTGCCAATGATTTCCAGCAAACCGGCTTTTTGCGCTTGAAGTGTTCAATTTTTATCAATGACTATCAGAGAAAACACTTGAAGCTTCAATACTAATATTTTTGTAAAGCGATATTTATGACTGAAAACGAGGAAGTATTATCACCGACCATTTCCATAGAAAAAGAGCTGAAAAAATCCTATCTCGATTATGCCATGAGCGTCATCATCGGCAGGGCTCTTCCTGATGTGAGGGACGGACTTAAACCGGTTCATCGCCGCTCTCTTTTTGCCATGCGGGAACTAAATAATTACCATAACCGCCCCTATCTGAAATCAGCCAGAATCGTCGGTGATATCATCGGTAAATTTCACCCCCATGGTGATACGGCCGCCTACGATACCATTGTCAGGATGGCCCAGGATTTTTCCATGCGTTATCCCCTGGTGGACGGTCAGGGAAACTTCGGTTCCGTTGATGGTGATTCGCCGGCGGCCATGCGTTATACCGAGGCCAGAATGACCAGGCTGGATCAGGAAATTATTGCTGATCTGGAAAAGGATACGGTTGATTTTGTCCCGAACTACGATAATTCATTAGCTGAACCGGTAGTATTTCCGACCAAAATACCCAATCTGCTGACAAATGGCTCTTCCGGTATAGCCGTCGGCATGGCGACCAATATCCCTCCCCATAATATCAATGAGATCATGGATGGGATCATCGCCATGATAGATGACCCGCATATTGCGGTAAATGGCCTGATGGAGCATATTACCGGGCCGGATTTTCCCACCGGCGGTTTTATCTGCGGCAGGGCTGGTATACGGGAGGCCTATGAAACGGGACGCGGCTCTATTTTGATGCGGGCGAGAAGCCATATCGAAAAAAGCAAAAAGATGAATCGCGAATCCATTATTATAGACGAAATTCCCTATCAGCAGAATAAGGCAAGACTGGTGGAGAAAATTGCCTTGCTGATCAAGGAAAAAAAGATTGAATCAATTGCCGAGATACGTGACGAGTCAGACCGCCACGGCATGCGTATCGTTCTTGAGCTGAGAAAGGATGAGATCGCCGATGTGGTGCTCAATCAGCTCTACAAGATGACCCCGCTGCAGAAGAGTTTCGGCATCATATTCTTGAGTATTGTCAATTCCCGGCCGGAAGTGCTTAACCTCAAACAGATGCTGGAGCACTTTATCCAGCACAGAAAAACAGTGGTTTACCGGCGCACGGATTTTGATCTGAAAAAAGCCGAGGCCCGGGCCCATATTCTGGAAGGACTGAAAGTAGCCATCAACAACATGGATGAGGTGGTGGCCCTTATCAGGGCATCGGCCAACCCGCCGGAAGCCCGCCAGGGACTCATGGAAAGGTTTAATCTCTCCGAAATACAGGCTCAGTCCATTCTTGATATGCGGCTGCAGAAACTGACCGGACTGGAACGGGAAAAAATTATCAGCGAACTCAACGAACTGCTGGAAAAAATAGCCTGGTATAAAAAAATTCTTACCGATGAAACCATGGTCATGAAGATTATCCGGGATGAGTCGCTGGAAATCAAACAACTGTATGGAGATGAGCGGCGGACAGAGATTATTGACGCCCCGGATGAGATTCTGCCGGAAGACATGATCCAGCCGGAAGACATGGTGGTGACCGTCACCCATGGCGGTTATATCAAGAGAAATTCCGTTGATCTGTACCGCTCCCAGCGGCGCGGCGGCAAGGGCATCAAGGGTATTACCGCGGTTGAAGAGGATTTTGTCAACAATCTCTATCTTGCCTCAACCCATGATACCTTCCTCTTTTTCACCAACCATGGCAAGGTCTTCTGGCGCAAGGTTTATGAAATTCCCCTGGCCAGCCGTATTGCCCGCGGCAAGGCCATTGTCAATCTGCTTGAGCTATCCGAAAATGAACAGGTGGCCGCCATTCTGCCGGTTACGAGCTTTGATTGCACCGACAGAGAATGCCATGTACTGATGGTCACCAAAAAAGGTGTGGTGAAGAAAACGGTTATTTCCGAATTCGCCAGACCGATGCGCAAAGGGAAAATAGCGCTCACCATCAGGGAAGACGATGAAATTATCAGCGTTGCCATTACCAGCGGCACAAGTCAAATTCTTCTGGTCTCCCACAAGGGCATGGCT
>CAVSQR010000070.1:0-121265 GCA_963729825.1 uncultured delta proteobacterium
GTTATCAAGCCGCCGCAAAAATTCTTCCTGCCTAACACTCCATTTTTGCTTTTTATTGCAACCTTTTAGATCAGCTAACCGTTTAAAGAATAACTGTCCCTTGCCCTAATTCCCATTTCAAATGAAATCGGTTCGGAAGCGGGTGAAGTTGCCGGAACAGCCAAAATGACGAAAATAAAAGGCATCATCTGACATCCTGCCGACAGAAAAAATCAACGGGTACCCTAACTCAGGAAATTGAGGCATGTATTCAGGTAACAAAGGGCGAAAGTGAATAAGTCTAATGCGATGCGAAACAGTAAACCCACAAACACAAAAAAAAACAACAAGGAGGAAAGCATGAAGGGTTCAGTCAGTAAATTTTTGGGAGTTCTAGTGGTAGGCGCAAGTTTGGTCGTGGCCCAGTCGGCTTGGGCAAAAGGGGTTCTCGATTGCAGCACCCCGGTGGAAGGATACATCTGCACCATAAATTATGACGCCAACGCCATTGACGTTTCCGCAGATTGTGCAAACCCCGAGGCAACAGTAACCACTGTCTTCGGTATTCCGCTCGATTACCTTGACAAATGGGAAGTATTAGAGGTGGCCGAAGGTCTTTATGTGACCATCAATGCCCATGAGTGCCCCACCACCGGCAAACTCATGGCCTGTGATATCAACGACATCGACCTGCGGCAGGGCGCCCTTGGAAAAAGCGGCAAATAAGTCCGGGCAATGCCGGTAAAGGCCTTTGAATGCCAGTCTGGTGCAGAAAGTCACCAGACTGGCAGATGGGCTGAATATTACTGTTAAAGGCCGTGTCTTTTGCCAGGAATGGTGCCGGGACGGCCTCATTTATCTTCATCACCGTTCAATTTCATGAAATAACTTGCAGGAGGCAAAGGATTATGAAAAATATGGTGGCACGTCTTGTTTTGCTGTTTGCTTTAACAGTTTTTGGCGCAGGATTCAGCTGGGCTGCAAATGGAGCAGCGGACGGATCAGGCCCGATCCATGACATTTTCAGCGGTACCCCCTTTGATTACAGTGGTACGGTTGTTGGATGCGTGAAGGGTGAGGGTCTTATTCTTGATGCGGTTAACGTGGACGAGGATATTCTTATCAGCGGGGTAGGACCCCAATCCTACTGGGAAGCAATCGGCGTCGAGCGGCCGGCAAAAGGCGATTATATAACAGTGGTTGGATACACGGTTGAATTTGAATTTGATGGTGAAACCGATCTTGTTAACATCGCCACGGAAATCACCATTGGCGATAATGTAGTGCCGCTCCGTGACGCGGACGGATATCCCCTCTGGGTGGATTAATGAAAACAGTGCAGGTGCTGTGTAACCTGCACAGCCAGTATCAGGGGCACGAAACATCACCCGCCCTCTATTAAAAAAAAGAGTCCCGTGCGAGAATGCCCATTCTCCCGGGACTATTTTTTTCAGGCAGCCAGCTGCAATTGCTAATTGAAGCTGGCCGTTGCGGCATCGCCGCCCCCGTCTGACAGTGCCCATCCTGCCAGCCGGAGCCCTGACTGGGGCGGTCTACGTCATCGAGAAACCGTCACCGCAGACCATGACCTGCTCGTGCACCCGCATCGCTGAACAGATAGACAATTTCAGGATTGCTCCTGTATTGAATTTCCAGGAGCAATCCCTCAAAACAAAAAAATCCCCGTCCACCATACGAGGTGAACGGGGTTCAGTAAAACAGGTGAACTGAATTGAAAAGCAATTAAGACAACAGTTTTGCTGCCTGGTTTTATTCCACCTCTTTACCGCTTGAAAGAGCCCTATTGGTCTCCTTTGCTTTGGCTTTGGCCTTGGCAGTATCTATTTCAGCATCGGAATCTTTGTAACGCGCCTGATCCCTGTCCTGATCCATGGCTTTTTCCTGGTTGATATATTTATGCTGTTCCATCTTTCCGGAACTAGTTGCTCCTGCCGATCTCGTCATCGTACCACCCATGGAAGAACTCCTGACGGATCCCCCACCTCCTCCGCCGCCGCCATTCCCTTTTGCAAAGGCTTCGCCATTAAACATCATCAAACAACAACATACTGTAACAATTGATAAAAATTTAATTCTCATTTATTTATTCTCCTTATTAATTTTGAGAAACGTTTAATTATAAAACGCTGCAATGTTGATAAAAGTTCCATAGCTCATCATATTTCGTATGGCCGTCATCCTGGACCGGAAAACAATTTCCGCTCTATCACACTGATATGATTTCAAAAAAAAATTGCCATAAAAATGAATTTCCATCACGGATAATAAATACCAGGAAATTACCAGGCAAATTTGCTAAATAATATATTGAGTGGGCTCACCTGTCTGCCATCCGGCATGCAGCAGATACAAAAATCCAGGGATTTTTTTGACAAAACTTAAAAAAAATCGGGAACCTTTTAGGCAGAGATTACGTTTTCATATTGATAATCCTATGGAAAAAGTAATCAGCCTCATACAGTGTTTTTCCCAGACTTCCGACTTCGAGAAGATCCTGCATCCCTACGTTTTAAAACTGTATCGGGTAGCATACCGCCTGTGCGGATCAGCCTCGGACGCGGAAGACCTGGTACAGGATGTGCTGGTCAAGGTTTATCCCAAACGCCAAACCCTGGCCAGCCTGGAAAATCCCGGACCATGGCTGGTGAAGGTATTGTACCGTACGTTTATCGACCATCGCCGGCGCATGGCCAGGTCTCCCTTACATCTTCTGCTCAATAGTCACGATGAAGAAAACAATCCGGTTCTGGAATCTTTACCCTCCACAAACCGCGGTCCCGAGGAAATTTCAGAAAACAACCAGGTGAGGGAAAAACTGATGAGGGCAATCAATTCTCTTAATCTCGACCAGAAGCATCTTTGTATACTTCATGATGTTGAGGGATATACCTTAAATGAACTGGAAGAAATCCTGAACACCCCGATCGGCACCCTGAAATCTCGACTTCATCGTGCCCGAGCCAGTCTCAGAAAAATATTGCAGCATGAAACCTTTTAGTCAGCACAGTCGTTTATATATTTAAAGGTGAATAATTATGAACTGTACACAAGCGCTGGAATATAGAGACGATTATATTGACAGTTACCTCAGCCAGGAAGAGAAAGCCGCCGTCCGAGAGCACCTTAATAATTGTCCGCAATGCCACGAGGCTTTCAAGCGTGACGAGGAGATGCTGCATGCTTTGCGTGCCTTGCCGGTTCCCGCGCCGTCGCCGGGTTTTATCAGCCATTCCATCCAGCATGCCCAATCCGCTGGCAGACGGCGGATACCAAAGAGTCTGGCCCCTCTTTTAAGCGCTGCCATGGCAGCCTGCCTCGTTTTATGGCTGGTAACCGGTTTGCCTCGCATGAGTGATCAGCAGGCCCACGAGTTGCCCACTGCGCAGGTAATCATAAAAATTGATGAAGAAAAAATTGTCAATGTGGTGGTCAATGCTCCCCGTGACCTGGTTGACGCGCATGTCACCATTGAGTTGCCGGAGCAGCTTGAAATGATTGGTTTTCCCGGCAAAAGAGAGATAGAATGGAAAACCGATCTGCGTAAGGGAAAAAACCTGCTGAGTCTGCCGCTTGTTGCGAAACGTACCGGCAATGTCGAGCTGGTAGCGCGCATCGATCATGAAAACAAAAGCAAACTACTGAAACTTGCAATGAAAATACATAACAGTCATGCGAGAGAAAATTTGCATGATGACAAATATATGGTTTAATAAAACAAACGGTTATTTATAGTTATAATACTTTTTTGGAGCATGAGGTGAGTTGATGAAATATTTATGGGTGAGTTCAGTCTTTATGGCAGGACTGATTCTGAGCGGAGGCAATGCCTTTGCGCAAAGCGGGAATATGCAGCAATACGGCAGGGCTCAGAATCTGTCTGAGAACCGACTCCTGCTGGCGGATGCCTCACTTGACCTTGACGTCACCATGGAAGTTGTTGATGAGGATGTGCAGTCCTCCAAAGATATCACCAATGTTATAGAGTTACCCCTTCGATCCAAAAACCGGGATATGGAAAAACATCAGGAACAACTGGGCAATGGACCTGAGTTTTCCAATAGCCCCGGCGAAGGTCAGGGTCATGGCCCAAACCCTTTCCTGGAGGGCAATCCGGAGTCCAAACAACAGATTAATCGTCCTGCTGACACCGGCGGGGCTGCCAGTGCCGGCCGTGCCGATTCGGTCGGTCCCGGATCAACGGACAACAGAGATAATGCAAGAGGACCTGCTGACAGCGGTGGGAAGGGTGATGGAGAGGCAGGACAAAACAAAAAAGGTAACTGATTTATATTGTTAAATAATCATTTCTAGATCGACGCTCAACCAGCAGCGTAAAAGCCCCGGTGCATCCGTGGCTTTTTTTTTACCTTTGCCTGCCAACCAAACAAATTTCCCGCAAGGTGGCCATACCTCATTTTCCCCCCAGCCAAATTAAATGTTTTTAATCAGCATTTTAAGCATTGCAAATAGCTTCTAAAATTGGCACAATCGCTTATGTGATATAAACAATCTGTCAAGGAAGAGGTATGCAACTCATCAATCATTTACTGCGCTGGAAAATTTTTCTACCATTTTTCCTGATTGTCCTGATTCTGCTCAGCCAGGAAGTCCGCGCTGAAAACCAACCTGAATCTTCCGCTTTTCAGGCCGGAGTCACTGCTTTCAAACAAGGGAATTATGAAAGTGCTCTGGATTATTTTCATCAGGCCCAGTCATTGGGATTTGCAAAGCCATCATTGTATTACAACATCGGCGTCTGCTGTTATAAGCTGGGTCGCTATCAGGAGGCTGAAGAGGCCTTTAGCAAGACCGCCACATTTCCGAAAATGGCTCCCCTGGCATATTACAACCTGGGTGTAGTCGCCGAAAAACGATCCGACCATGATAAGGCCCTCTACTGGCTGCACAAATCATATGATACCGCAGAGGCGGATGACTTAAATCTCCGGGTGCTGGCAGCCAACGCTCTGGCTCAGATCGAAGGCAAGAAGGACTATTCACCTTGGGCCGGCTATGCATCATTCGGCCTGGGCTACGATGACAATGTGGAACTGGTGCCTGATTCGGATTTTCTGCAGGCCAGTAATATGGACGACTCCTTTCTTGACGTGTATCTCTCTGCCAGAAGGTTCTTTGCCGGGGATTCATCTTCCTCAGGCTCATATTTTCAAGGCAGTCTATCCTATCTGAAATACGCTGAAGTAAACGAATACGATACCGGTACAGCCGACCTGGCATTATTTTACTGGCAGCAGGCTGGCAGCTATCAATTGGAGGGCGGCGGCGGTTACTATTACAGCACCATTGACGGGCAAAGTTATGAACAGAGCCCGATGATCAGCCTGCAGGCAAAACGATCCCTGTGGACATCAACCGACTTACGTTTGCGTTACCGGCTGAATTACTTCGACGTATTGGATTCCGACTACGATTACCTGACCGGCTGGCGCCAGAGGACCATGGCGGAACTTTCCAGAAGGTGGGGGAACTATTCCGGCTACCTGGCCTATACCCTTGAACTCAATGATCGCGATGATGAAGATTACTCTCCGGTCCGGCATCTTTTTGGCGCCGGAGTGGATATGAAACCGCTGGACAATATCGGGGTCAATCTCTATGTCGGCTATCGTACCAGCGATTATGACATTGCAACCTTCGATGACCGGGACGAGGACAGGTTTGACGCTACGCTCAGCCTCACATACTTTCTGGTTAATGGCTGGGAAATCTCCTGCAAATATGAGTACACCGATAATGAATCCACTGATGATTCATACGATTATACCCGCAATGCGGTTACTCTGTTTTTGGCTCGCCCCTTTTGAAAAGCAATCTGAGATTTGGCAGAGACTTTTCTCCGGAATGCCCGTTTACCAGGGCAATTCATATTTTTTACAACTTTAAGGTCATTTGATCACCCGCACCAGGCAGAAACTGAGGCTGAGGCATGTCCGCAGCCTGACTTACCAGCGAATCAGCCGGCCATAACCGCGCAGCAACCCGTGCGGCAATACATCGCCCCGAACCCTGCATGCCAGCCGGGAGATCCTTACGCGCAAGTTCCACCTGCCCCTCTCATGCCATTGAATGGAAACCTCGCACTCATGACTGACGGCCCATTGAGAAAAAAAATTCTTATCACCGGCGCCACCGGCTATATCGGCAGAAGGCTGCAGATCCGATTGCTCGAAAATCCCGCCCTTGCCCTGCGTCTGCTGGTCAGAAACCGCAACAAGGTCAACCCGCAGCTTGCCCAGGAGGTGGAAATTGTCGAGGGGGATACCTTTCATCAGCAGCAACTCGCCCAGGCCGTTGCCGGTATTGATACAGCCTACTACCTTATTCACTCAATGGGCGCCGGGTCCGATTTTGAACGGCTTGACCGGACGAGCGCCGAAAATTTCCGGGATGCCTGCATCGTGGCCGGGGTAAAACGTATTGTCTATCTCGGCGGCCTGGGAGTGAAGAATACCGCCAGCAAGCATCTTCTCAGCCGCATTGAAACCGGCGAAATCCTTTCCGCCAGACCGGATAAGATCCAGACGATATGGATCAGGGCCGGGGTCATCATCGGTTCAGGCAGCGCCAGTTTTGAAATCATCCGCAACCTGGGGCAGAAACTGCCGGTGATGATAACCCCGAGATGGGTCACCACCCAGACCCAGCCCATAGCCGTGGATGACGTGCTCTCTTACCTGATCGCCAGCCATGAACTTGAGTACCAGGGCAACCTGGTGGTTGACATCGGCTGCGGCCGGATGAAATTCGGGGACATGCTGCTGGAGACGGCAAAGGCCATGAATCTTAAGCGTTTCATAATCCCGGTGCCGGTTCTCACCCCGCGGTTATCAGCCTACTGGCTGCTCCTGTTCACTCCGGTTCCCTTCAAGGTAGCCGCTGCGCTGGTTGAAGGACTTAAATCGGAAACCGTCATGCAGAATGACCATGCCGCCCGTTATTTCCCGCAAATCAGACCCCTTACTTACCGAGAGGCGGTTTTGCAGGCCATCAACGATATTGAACAGCACCAGGTTATCAGTCGCTGGTGCGACTCAAGCGGAGGAGCCGTTTGTGACATTAATACTCAGGAAGATATTGCCGCCGCCGTGCTTCGGGATCAACGCAGCTATGATTTCGGTGATATTGCCGGTGAAAAAATATATGCTGCCCTCTGCTCAATCGGCGGGGAAGCGGGATGGTTTACCTATAATTTTCTCTGGAAATTACGGGGAGTTATCGACAAAATTTTTGGCGGCTACGGACTGAACCGGGGCAGACGGGATCCGGCGGATCTGCGGGTTGGGGATGCCCTGGATTTCTGGAAGGTCGTTGACCTGAAACCAAACAAACGACTTCTATTGCTGGCCCAGATGAAGCTTCCCGGTAAAGCGTGGCTTGAATTTGACATTCAGGGGCACACTCTGCTGCAGACCGCTCATTTTTATCCACAAGGAATCTGGGGCAGACTCTACTGGTACTCTGTCCTGCCTTTACACTTCCTGGTTTTTAGAGACCTGATCAAAAAAATCGTCAACCGGGCCGAAAAAATAAACCTCAACATAGAGGCATAACTAAAATGGGCAACGGCCGGGTAAAGAATATGGAAAGAACAAAGGCCAGGGCAATGCCGACCAGCAGGGTCACCATGCTGATTCCCTCCATAATCAGCATAGCATTCCGGCTTGCCGCAAAAGCTGCACCGGACACCCCATTAACAGAAGCGGTGTTGATATCATTGAATGCGGCAATCACCTGCTTGAACCCCACCGCACCAACTCCACCCCATCTGCCGCTGCCTCTATATCGACCTGCACCTGGCCATTGTTAACAGCATTAAACAAATTCCTTGCAGCCTGAACAAACTTGTCATGCTTTTCTGCCATCTTCGCATTAAGCTGCAACCATCCTTGATCAACAAGGTCCTGATCACCTGCCCAGGGATCACCACATCTTTAAAGTAACCGTTCCAAGACCATCATTCTTGTCGAATTCCTCGACAAAGCGTTTTCACCATGAATGACGCACATCCCCCCTGCTAGAATGGCACTGGCATCTCTTTTTTTGCCAGGGGCAGGGGCAGTTTCGCTGCTTTCTTTTTGATATTGATGACTTCCGAAATAGCATCGACAATAATGCCAACCTCTGAGACCACCCCCTTACCGGCCAGCATCTCAACGATCATGATGCAGGTTTTCTCCGTGTAGCCAGCACTTTCCATGGTGCATTTCTGCCGGATGTCCACCACCGGAATAAACTTTCCCCGGTAGTTGATTACCCCTTCCATGGAAACGGGAAGCCCGGGCACACTAATAATCGACATCAGGTCAATAACCTCTTTAACCTTAACAATACCGAAACCATGATTTTCCCTGCCATGGCTGAATGCCAGATATTTTCCCTGGCCAACGTTTCCTTTCTGCTGTTTCATAGGACCCTCCTGACAGTGGGAAGCATGCATGCACGGCATTCTCAGGAATGCCTGTCAACGCCCATCATACCTTGCTGCGGCATGGTTCCGGTCATGACGGCATGCTGTCGTTTTACGGCAATCATCTTGATAGTGAGCATAATCTGCATCGGCACAACCGGTTTTTTCAGAGAAGCATCAATATCCGGCCTGATGATTTTATTCATCAAGTCAATATTACCGAACCCGGAAACCATCAACACAGACACCCCGGGGAAATACTGATGCAGCCAACGGACAAGATCAACACCCTGCATGTTGGTCATGAAAAATTCCACCACAACCAGATCAAAGGGTTGTCCGTCAGACTCAGCGGCCAGTACCATGCTTTTTGCCGTATTTGCATCATGGGCGGCGAAAACCTCAAAGCCTTCACGATTGAGATGACGTTCAACGGAATGGCTGAAAACCTCATTGTCATCCACGATCAAAACCTTATGAATACTGCTATGAGTCATTATAGCCTCTTGAAAACGAACAATAATCGTCCCCGCCCCGCTCTCAGAACCCAGGCGGACACCTTGCGTTCTCTGGAAACTATTGCAATGCAGCTGCCACGAGCTACGAGCAAGGAAAAAGAAGAGTAATCCGTTGAAATCAGGGATGTTTTTTGCGCAAGAGGAGGAACAACGGCTGCGGAAACTGCGACATAAATATCGCAGACCGTGGAGATTGCTCAGCTGGCGGGCGAGTCGCCCGTATGTCTAACCGCTTATTTTTACGAGAAATAATCAGCAAACGACATTTAAGTCACCCCTATGCGACCTAAATGTCATCAAGGATCTGCCGCCAGCCAGGCTGTTTTTTCATCTCGGCAATCTTTCTCTGTAAATGCCTGAGAGTGACCCCGAGAATTTTTGCCGCCTGCGGGCGGTCACCTTTGGTTTGACGAAGCACATAAGCGGTATGGGCCTCGGTATCCTCTTTCAAGGTGCAGAGCTTTCGGGCAAAACTAAATACCGGCGCCCCACTCTGCTGGCCAAAGTCATGCAGGGTGATGAAAGGCCCTGGGGCCAGGAGAACGGCATTTTCCACCTTCTGGGCCAGTTGCCGGATATTGCCGGGGTATTCCTGCTGCTGGAGATGAGCCATGGCCTCGGGGGTGAAACCGCTCAGCTCTTTACCGTGGCGCAGACAGGCTTTGTGCAGAAAATGATCGGCAAGCAGCGGGATATCACCTTCACGTTCCCGCAAGGGGGGAAGATGAAGATGAACGGATTTCAGGCGGTACATGAGATCCAGCCTGAAGGCCCCCGTCTGACAGGCCTTGTCCAGATCCACGTTGGTGGCGGACACGATGCGGACATTGACGGGAATCGGATGCGGGTCACCAAGACGGGTAACCTTCTTCTCCTCGAGCACCCGCAGAAATTTTACCTGCAGGGTCTTGGGCAACTCGCCGATCTCATCGAGAAAGAGGGTGCCGCCATTGGCCTGTTCAAAAAAACCGGGATAGCTGGCGGTTGCCCCGGTAAATGCCCCTTTGGCATGCCCGAAAAACTGGCTTTCAAAAAGTGAATCCGAGACAGAGGCCACATTGACCGCGACAAAAGGTCCACCTGGCTCAGGACCCGCCTGATGAATTGCTTGGGCAAGCAACTCCTTGCCGGTACCGGAATCGCCGGTGATCAGCACGGGGTTTCCGCTTCGGGCCATGGTCTGGGCAAAGAGCAGCAGTTCTTTCATGCGGGGACACTGGGAGACAATGGCGGCAAAGGCATTTGACAGCAGCCGCTCCTGCCGCGAACCGGCCCCGGCCAGTCCGGTCAGCAGTCCCAGCCGCTCATAGGCATGTTCCAGGGTCAGCAGCAGCCGCTCGTTCTCCACCGGCTTTACCAGATAATCGTAAGCGCCCAGGCGTAAAGCCCTCACTGCCGTGTTGACGTCATCCACCGCCGTCAACATGATAAACTCCGTGTGCGGCTTGAACGGCTTTACCGCCTCAAGCAGCTGCAATCCATCCATCTCGGGCATGAGCAGATCGACAAAGACAATATCGAAATCACGGGCCTTGATCAATGCCGCTGCAGCTGGTGCGCTGTCACAGACCTCCACATCCTGATAACCGCGATGCCTCAATAATCTTCGTACTGAACTTAAAGCAATCGGTTCATCATCAACCACAAATATCTTCATATCCTCAGCCTTCCAATTGTCTTGATGATCTTTGCCAGTTTTTCAAGCTTTAACGGCTTGGCCAGAAAATAATCCGGCAGGGAATCACCGCCGGTAGAATGATGCTCTTGCTCCGGCAGGTCCGCCAGGCAGAAAACCGTCAGTAAGGGGAATAGCCTTTTGATCTGGTTCAGCAGCTGCCAACCGGCAACATCATGCGTCAGCTGATCGCACAGCACCATATCCACCTCAGGGTGGTCCTGCAGAAAAGAGAGGATCTCGCCGGTTGCGGTTATGCTCCGGGCCGGCAGATTCTCTACCCTGGGGAAAAAGGAATTTAACAGCACAAAGGTCTGCGGGTCTTCATCGACACAGAGAATGGTCGACTGCAGATCAAGCTGGCTCTGACGGCGGTCAATGGGGAGGATGACCGTGAATTTCGTGCCCAGGCCGGGTCGGGACAACACGCCGATCCGGCCCATATGCTCCTGCACCAGGCCGTAGGACACAGAAAGTCCCAGGCCTGTGCCGCCGGAACTCCTTCGGGTGGTAAAAAAAGGTTCAAAAATTCGTTCCGTCTCCGCTGGCGCCATGCCGCGTCCATTGTCTTCCACCTCAACAATAATGGAATGCAGACGCGTATTGCCCCGGGTACGGATGGTAATTTTCCCCTTTTCCTTCACCGGTACCGCCTGGGCGGCATTCATAATCAGATTGGCCATCACCTGTTCCAACTTCTGATAATGGCCATGAAACCCGGGCAGATTTTCCGCCAGTTCCAGCTCAATCCGGCCCACGGATTTACGCACCTGAGCGCCGACAATTGTCAGAACATCTTTAATCACCTTATTGAAATCAACCAGGCGGCTCGGCGCGCTTTCATCCAATCGGGCAAAATCCTTGAGGTTGGCGACAATCTTATTAATCCTGTCGGAACCAGTCTTAATCGCCTGAATAATCTCACCCATCTCCCCGGCCAGTTCCTCCAGGGTGAGATTGCCATGTTTGCTGTCGGGATGGTTTGCCGCGTACGCATTGATGATCGGCACAAAGATTTCCCAGGATTCTTCCAACAGGGGGATATTGTAGGTAATGAAGCTGTTCGGGTTGTTGATCTCATGGGCCACGCCTGCGACCACCTCGCCAAGGGAGGCCAGCTTGTCGGCCTGGATGACCTGCTGCATATGCATGTCCGCCTCCTGCTTCATTTTTTTCTCATCGCTGACATCCTGTACCGCCCCGACAATATAATCATTTCCGCCGTCGGCATCCTTGATCACCCGGCTGAAGCTGCTCATCCATTTATAAGACCCGTCAGCCACCTGCAATCGATACTCCCGGCTCAGTATTCCTTCATTGATGAGCATTTGCATTTCAGCCATGACCCGGCTGCGGTCATCCGGATGCACGTGATCCAGCCAGAATGCCGGATCATTCATGAACTGTTCGGCGCTGTAGCCGGTGATCCCCTCCACCGATTTCCCCATATAGGTAATGGCAAGATCCCCATCCGCCCTGCGGGTATATGGTATGATCGGCAGAGATTCCATGATAAGGGACAGCTGCTCATGGGCTGCCTTGAGCTGCTGCACCATGGCCACAAGTTCATCGTATGTTGGTTTTTGGGTCACCTGAGAGGCCTCCGTTAGTTCATTCCAGCAAAACAGCTTACTCTTTCAGCATCACGCACCGGGCATCCCGGCCATTTATCTTGATAAGAAATGGCCGGGCGCAGCGGACATGGCGCACATATTTCATGCCTTGGACAAGCTGCTGGCTCTGCAGCCACTGCCAGTCAAGCCGGTCATCCGTTCCCTCGGTCACGGTGACATACGGAATACCCATGGAGCTGATATTGTGGAAAAAATGGGTACCCTGGGACGGTTCGGCCTTCATCTTTTCATTGCGCAGTTCAATCATGGCCCCCACCGCGGAAATATCCTGCCACTGCACGGGAATACCGAGCCAGCGGTCCGCCGAGCCCCAGCGCCCGGGACCGGCGAGCAGATAGGAGCGCTGTTCTTGCTGCAGCTCACGGTTCACCTGGCTGATTTCCCGGGCGATCTCCCGGGTGCAGGCCGCCGCAAACTCCCCGGGGTCCACATAGACGATTGATGATGATGGCGGTGAGATCGATATTGCGCCGGGCCGCATGGATGAAATGGTTGCCGCCGATGGCCGTGGCGTCGCCGTCACCCATGACAATGATCACCGTGAGAGCGGGCTTGGCCAGCTTGATGCCGGTGGCAAAGGTCAGGGCCCGGCCATGGGTGGCATGCAGGGTGTTGAAATCCACATAGACCGGCATCCGGCCGGAGCAGCCTATTCCTGCGGCCAGCACCAGTTCGTCTTTTTCCAGTCCCAGCCTGGCAATGGCCCGGATAAGCGAACCCAGGACAATGCCGTTGCCGCAGCCCGGGCACCAGACATGGGGGAATTTCTTGTCGTGCCGCAGATAATCATGACGGAGACTGCTCGTTTTTTCTGTCATTGGCCCTTCCTTGACGGCTTCGTAAAAACTGAAATTTACCACAGAGAGCACAGAGCCTACAGAGCTAACTGACTGTAATAAAGCGTTCTCTGCGATCTCTGTGGGCTCTGTGGTGAAAAAAAGAATCCCCGGCAAGTCTATGATTTGCGATCACATGGCAAGCAGATGGGCATAGATCTCAGCCGGGGTGATGAGCTGGCCGTCCACCCGGTTATGCCGGACAATCTCCGTGGCAACATTGACCCGCTTCACCTCCCTGATCACCTGCCCCATATTCATTTCCGGCACCAGCACCCGGCGGCATTGCCGCAGCACCGCCTCCACCGCCTTTCTGGGAAACGGATAGAGGGTGATGAGCTGCAGCAGGCCGGCCCTGATCCCCTGGCTTCTGGCCTGCCTGACCGCCCGCAGGGCGGAACGGGACACCGCGCCGTAGGCGATCACGGCAATTTCCGCATCCTCCATCATGACCGAATTGGTCATCTGGATTTCCGGCAAAGCCATTGGTGATCTTGCGGAACAGCCGGCGGATAAAGGCGTCCACCTCCTCGGGCCGCTCGGTGGGAAAGCCGCGCACATCATGGATGAGCCCGGTGACGTGGTGCCGGTAGCCGCTGCCCATCTCAGCCATGGCAGGCACCCCGCGGCTGTTGTCTTCATAAGGGATATACCACTCCGGGGGCACGGCGGGGCGGGTACGGTCAATGACCGTGATGCCGGCCGGATCGGGCAGGACAACGGCCTCCCTGGTGTGGGCCACGATCTCGTCCGACAGCACAATCACCGGCACCCGGTATTTTTCGGCCAGGTTAAAGGCCTGGACAGTGACCGTAAAACAGTCGTTCACGGTGGAGACGGCCAGCACGATGACCGGGTGATCCCCATGGGTGCCCCATCTGGCCTGCATGACATCACCCTGGGCAGGGCTGGTGGACAGCCCGGTGCTGGGGCCGGCCCGCATGACATTGACCACCACGCAGGGCACCTCCGCCGCACAGGCGAAACCGAGATTTTCCTGCATCAGGGAAAAGCCCGGGCCGCTGGTGGCGGTGAGGCTCTTGACCCCGGCAAGCGATGCGCCGATGACGGCGCCCATGCCGGCTATTTCATCTTCCATCTGGATAAAGGTGCCGCCGGCCGCCGGCAGGCGAAGGGACATCAGCTCGGCGATCTCGGAGGCCGGGGTGATGGGATAGCCGGCAAAAAAACGGCAACCCGCAGCCAGGGCCCCTTCCACCATGGCCTCGTTTCCCTGCAGCAGCAGCCGCTGTCCGGTTTTTTCGCTCATCAGATCCCTCTAGCCTATCAAGATCTCAACTCTTTTCTTTGTGTTGTTGCGGAGGACGTTCGGCAATGGTGATGGCAAAGTCAGGGCAATGAATTTCACAGAAACCGCAGCCGGTGCATTTATCCGGCTGGGCCACCACCGGCTTGCCCTGTTCATTTGGGCGGAAAACCTCTTGCGGGCAGAAGGCGATGCAGATGCCGCAGGCCTTGCACCAGTCATAAAAGATGGTCTGGCTGTACAGCCCGCACCGTTTTTCCTTGGCTCCCGCGGTCATCGGCCGGCAACCCTTATCCGCTGTTTCGCCCGCGGTGCTGTCCTGGCAGGAGTCGTTAGCCGCTTCACCATTTTTTGAATTTTCCGGCATCCAGGTGCCACCTTCGCTCCGCGGCCAATGCGCCCCGCCGCAGACAAGTTACGGAGAAGATTCTTTTCATATCGTTATATTATATATAGCAAAGACTTTAGTCAACCAGCCAATATTTTTAGATATTTGCCGGATGTCTTCTTTTGGCGCAACCGGGGTGGAGGGCTGTGTCGCAAGACAGCGGGAAAGAGGCAAAAGAAAAGCAGAAAACCGGAAAGAAGGAGGGGGAGGATCGCGAGAGAGGTGCCTGAAAAAGGATCAGATCCTGAGGTCTTTTGGCAGGGTGTTGATGAGTTTCTGCAGCAGCTGCGGGGCTGAACCTCTGGTGTCGAAGACAAGCAGGGAACTGCCGGGCAGTTCGTCCGGGAACTCGAAACCCTCCTTCTGCCGCTGAAAGATCTCCCAGGTGCCGTCAGACACGGCCTGAGGATTTCTGGCGCGCATTGCCAGGCGCCGCTCTGTTTCCTCCTCATCGCATTGGCAGAGGATGAAAAAAAGAGAGGCCCCGCATGCCGCGGCACACCGCACCACCCGCTCACGCTCGCTGCGCTTGTGATAGGAGCCGTCCAGCACCACGGACTGGTTTCTTCCCAGCTCCCATCTGGCGTGTTCAAGCAGGGCATCGTAGGTCAGGCGGCTGAATTCCGGGGAATAGATTCCCTCATTCAAGGAACTTCCCTGCCGCGACTCAGGGGCCTTGCCGGCCAGTTCCTTGCGCACCACATCCGTGTTGTAATAGGGCAGGAAAAATTTATTTGCCAGGCCCCTGGCCAGGGTGCTCTTGCCGCTGGCAATCAGCCCCATGAAGACAAAGAGGCTAGCCGGCATATTCCTCGGCCAGCAGGAAATATTTTTCCGCCTGGGCCAGGGCCTTGTTGCGGGTTAGCTCATCCACCTCGGGCGCATGGGCGGTGAACAGGCCGATCTTGCCGCGCACGTAGGCCCGGTAACATTTGTAAAAGGGCAATACGGCAGGCAGTCCGGGGTCGTTGCCGGCCGCCACGAAACGGTCGATAAAGTAGCCGGAAAGTGCCTGCAGGCCATGGAAATCGAGGTCCATGGCCAGGAAGGCCACATCGCTTGCCACATCACAGTAGCGGAAGCGTTCATTGAACTCGATGCAGTCAAAGATATAAACCTTGTCGGCCAGGCAGATATTGGCCGAGTACAGATCGCCGTGGCAGTCCTTTACCCGCTCGGCGCAGCGAGCAAGAAAAAGGGCCTCGTTCTGCAGAAAGGTGCGGGCATAGCTGTTGATGGCATCAAACTGACTCTGCTGCAGCGCCCCCTTGCCGATAAAACCCCTGGTCTGGTCAAAGTTTTCCAGCACATTGACGCCCACGGCCCGGGCCGTGCCGAAGCCGGCGATCTCGCCCCCGCCTGCCGCTTTGTCATAAAACGGCACCAGGGTGGCGACGATGTCGTTGATATGGGACTCGTTCAGCTCGCCTCCTGCAATCACCCTGCCCATCATCCGCTCCTGGGGCATCATCTTCATCCTGACGCCATACTCCACGGCTTCCCCTGCCCCGCCGAACCGAAAACGAAACCTGCTCCCTGCCTGGAGACGGGAAAAACATCAAGATAGATGTCCGGGCAGAGACGGCGGTTCAAGAGCAGTTCCTGCTGGCAGAAGTGACGGCGCTTGTCCAGGGTGGTGAAATCGAGAAAACCGAAGTTGACCGGCTTCTTGAACTTGTAGACGAAATCCCCGGCCAGCAGGACATAGGAGATATGGGTCTGCACCAGCTCAACCCTGTCCACCGGGTGATCATGGTGGGCAGGGTCGAGAAACCAGGTAATGAAATCAGGCAGGGACATCAGGCGCTCACCTTAGTAACGGTAATATTCGGGCTTGTAAGGGCCGTTTACCGGCACACCGATATAGTCGGCCTGTTCCTTGCTCAGGGTGGTGAGATGGACGCCGATTTTTTGCAGATGCAGACGCGCCACCTTTTCATCGAGATGCTTGGGGAGGAAATAGACCTTATTCTCCATCTTATCGCTGTATTTCCACAGTTCGATCTGGGCCATCACCTGATTGGTGAAGGAGTTGCTCATGACGAAACTGGGGTGGCCGGTGGCGCAGCCGAGATTCACCAGGCGGCCCTCGGCCAGGACAATGATCCTTTTACCATCAGGGAAGATAACATGGTCAACCTGGGGCTTGATGTTCTCCCAGGTCAGATTCCGGATGGAGGCGATGTCTATCTCGCTGTCAAAATGGCCGATATTGCAGACTATCGACTGATCCTTCATGACGTCCATATGGGCCCGGTTAATGACCCTGACATTGCCGGTACAGGTAACAAAGATCTCGCCCACCGGAGCCGCCTCTTCCATGGTGACCACCCGGTAGCCTTCCATGGCCGCCTGCAGGGCGCAGATGGGATCGATCTCGGTGATCAGCACCGTGGCGCCCATCCCCCGCAAGGCCTGGGCACAGCCCTTGCCGACATCGCCGTAACCGCAGACCACCGCGGTTTTGCCGGCAACCATTACATCGGTGCCCCGTTTGATGCCGTCAATCAAGGATTCGCGGCAGCCGTAGAGGTTATCGAATTTGGATTTGGTCACGGAATCATTGACATTAAAGGCCGGGGCAAGCAGCCTGCCGTCCCGCATCATCTCGTTCAACCGATGCACGCCGGTGGTGGTCTCCTCGCTGATGCCCTTCACATCCTTCATCAGTTCGGGGTACTTCTCATGCATGATCTGGGTGAGATCACCGCCGTCGTCCAGAATCAGATTCGGCCGCCAGTTATCCGGCCCGAAGATGGTCTGGTCAATGCACCACCAGAACTCCTCCTCGGTTTCACCCTTCCAGGCAAAAACCGGAATGCCCGCGGCAGCCATGGCCGCGGCGGCATGATCCTGGGTGGAGAAGATATTGCACGATGACCAGCGAACCTCGGCCCCGAGTTCCACCAGGGTTTCCATCAGCACCGCCGTCTGGATGGTCATATGCAGGCAGCCGCCGATTCGGGCGCCTTTCAGCGGTTTCTGGCCGGCATACTCTTTGCGCACCGCCATCAGACCGGGCATCTCCGTTTCCGCTATGGCGACCTCCTTGCGGCCCCATGCGGCAAGTCCCATATCAGCTACTTTATAATCGGTAAATTCACTCATTATTTATTTCCTTTAATGCCGGCGGCATCCCGCAGGATTTCCGCCTTGTCGGTTTTTTCCCAGGTAAATTCGGCACGCTCCCGGCCGAAATGTCCGTACGCCGCCGTCTTCTTATAAATCGGCCGCAACAGATCAAGATGCTGAATAATCGCCTTGGGCCGCAGATCAAAATGGGCCATGACCAGCTCCCTGATCTTCTCATTGCTGATCTTGCCGGTGCCAAAGGTATTCACATTGACGGAAACAGGCCTGGAAATACCGATGGCGTAAGCCACCTGCACCTCAACCTCGGTGGCAAGCCCCGCGGCTACGATATTTTTGGCGACATAACGCCCCATATAGGAGGAGGAACGGTCAACCTTGGAAGGATCCTTGCCGGAGAAGGCTCCGCCGCCATGGGATCCCCTGCCGCCATAGGTGTCAACAATGATTTTTCGGCCGGTGACTCCGCAGTCGCCGACAGGGCCGCCGATAACAAAACGGCCGGTGGGATTGATGAAAAACTTGGTGTTTTTGTCAATCATGTTCGGGGGCAGCACCGGCTTGATGATCTCCTCCATCACCCCTTCCTTCAGATCCTCATAATCCACAATGGCATCGTGCTGGGTGGAGAGGACAACAGCTTCAATCCGCTTGGGACATTTATCCTCATATTCAATGGTCACCTGGCTCTTGCCATCAGGCCGGAGCCACGGAAGACGGCCGCTTTTGCGCACCTCGGACTGTCGCTTCATCAACCGGTGGGCATAGGTGATGGGCATGGGCATGAGCACCTTGGTTTCCGAACAGGCATAGCCGAACATGAGCCCCTGATCACCGGCGCCCTGATCAAGATCAAGCCCTGATCCTTCGTTGACACCCATGGCAATATCGGGAGACTGTTTATCGATACTGGTCAAAACGGCACAGGACTGGGAATCAAAACCCATCTCAGAAGAATTGTAGCCGATTTCCTTGATCGTATCCCTGACAATCTGGGGCATATCCACCCAGGCTGTGGTGGTTATCTCTCCTGCGATGATCGCCATACCCGTGGTAACCAGGGTTTCACAGGCAACCCTGGCAAATTTGTCCTGAGCCAGAATGCTGTCAAGAACAGCATCGGAAATCTGATCTGCGACCTTATCAGGATGACCTTCAGAAACAGACTCTGAAGTAAAAAGATAGTTTGCTGACATATTTCTCCCCTAAGAAAAACAGACAAAATAATAAAAAACCCCGCAAAACAAATTTTCAAACTACCCGTTTCCGCAGGCGTACGCAAGTTTTTTCATGGCACTTGAAGCCGACTGTCGAATTTCAGCAAATAATATGCGGGCATGAATAACAAAATTCACCCTAAAAACTTGCTGTTTCAGCAAGGGAGCGAAAATCCGTTTTTATCGATGAAGAATTCCGACTGTGCCGCAAGTGATGAAATGACCAGATCAAAACACCTCAAAGATTACGATTAAACACCATGGATACGTAAGGATTTATTGCGGTAATTTCCGTATATCCGGAAATTTTTCCGCATATATGTAAAAATACCCACATTATTAATGTGGCTGGGAAATTACTGCTGGAAAATGTCGTTTTAACGGGAAGTTACCATAAAAAGACGACTGACGAATCAAATCATGCCGGTTTCATTTGTTTAACATTTTGGCTTATTTTTCTCGCGAGACAACAAAAAGCTAAAACAATAAATACCCGCATAGTGCACAATAAAATTGTGCGTCGTGTGCCACATTTAACACGAAAAAAACTATAACAAATTAATCAAAACGACAGAATATGACAAGCAATCTTATTCAATAATGCCTTGGGTAAATCTCCCATCAGATATCATTTTTCATAAAAAAAACGGTAATTACGCGGCCAGCTCAGGCCAGTAACTCACCAGAAACTGTCTAGCTGTTCACCACAAACTGGCGACCTGCAAATTTCAATATCCCAAACGTCTGCATATTGAAATTTTATTTTCGCTTCAATTTTCTGCCGCTGCGGCCAATAACTCCAGACCACACGAGAAGATTGACTACCCAGGGTTACACATCCCCTTCAAAAATTTCCCGGCATCGCTTTCATCCAGAAATTAACGATCCCCAAGCAGACAAATGAATAGCCATTCACCGGCACGACACAATCTAACTTATTGCATTTATAGATTTATTTTACAAAAAATAACTCACATTCCAGCCATCCCCTCAGGAAATTATTAAAATTTTCCGGATATCCGTAATAATACCTAGTCAAACCAACGCCTTTACTGTTTTGGACAAAGAAAAAATTCTATTAAAACAATAAGTTATATAGAAAAAAATTATTTCTATTTTGCACTCAGAATGGTGAATATTTTGCAGTAAAAATGTTGAGGAATCAGTCCGCACCAACAGACCCCAGGGCTGGTTACAAGTTGCACAGTTTCCCTGTGCAAGAGGCGAGCAGCCAACCTGAAACAAAATATTCAGCCGCAGTTTCTGAGGAGTTTCTCTTAGAAGAGTAAGCCCTTTTAAGAGAATAAATGAGGGAAGAGAGAGTACAAACATGGGCTGGCAACAGCCCGCCAGAGAAAAATGAGGAATAAAAAAGGAGGAACTGTATGAAACGCTCAATGTATGTCGCAGTATTTGCATTATTTCTAGGCTGTTCAGTGACACTTGCCGTGGCCGGGAATGGTTACATGGGTGGCAGCGGAACGACCACAGCGGGATCCGGATCCGGATCCGGCACGCACAGGTGGAAGGCAGTACGGATGGAGGCACCACCACTGACGGCCCCCTGACCGACAAGGGGTCTGACCAGGGAGCACTTTTCGGTGATCTCTATGTGATCGACCGCTATCTTGGCGGGGAGACCAAAAGAGTACCGGCGGTTAATCCCGCCACAGGAGAACCGGTCCTGGTTCTGGGTGACTGGATCGATGAGAACGGCAACCCGGTTATCAATCCCACCACCGGCACTCCCTACCAGGTCATGCAGCAGGCCTGGACCACCGCTCCTGCCATCGGCGGCGAACCGAAACTGACCGAAGGTTTCGGCAGGTACACCGTTGTCAATGAAGACACCGGCGAATATGTCATTAACCCTGCCACCGGCGACATTTACTATCCCGCGCCGTATCCGAGCCAGTGCGTGCAGCCGGTGGCCGACGTTGTGCGCTGGGGCGACATTTCGTCCAAAACCGGCCTGCCGGCAAACCACCTGCCCCTGCTTATTGCCTATGATTCAACCTGGGAAAGAACGGAGTGCGAGGTGGCAAGCACTGTCTTTATCGCCAGTGGCGAGACCTGGGACGGGGTGACCTATTACAGGGATATTTTATATCCTGATCTCGTCCAGGAGGTGGACTTCGGTCGTCTGAATCTGGGCCGTGCGCCCGATGCGGTGCTGGACCATGCCTTTGATGAAGCCATCAACAATCTCAATAACGCTAAAAGCATATCCATCGACGCCTCGGGCAGACTGGTGCTGACCACCGATGTTTATGACGAGTACCTCACCAATCCGGATGGCACCCCCGTGTATCTGGAAACAGTAGTCAAGGCCATTGACTCACCGCTGGAATGCCTTTCCCTGTATATTAAGCTGATGAAAGACGGCAATCTGATAACCCCGGCGGATGAGCGTCAAGCTATCGATCGTTCAGTTATGGGCGGCGTGCCGCTGTGGAAACTGCTTGAACTTGAGGATGGCCCGAGCAAATCCATGCGGCCCACTATTGACATCGCAAAAATGGAGGAGTTCGGCCTCGGCGCTCTGGTGGATGCCTCCAATATTACCACCTACTGGACCACGGTTGACGTAGAAGGCAACGTTATCGTCTCACTGGAAGCCTGTGAAGGATGCGAAGAATCTCACGGAATTACGACATCATTGGAGACTGACGTGGTGAGCGGCGATGATTTTCCCTTTGCCGCCACCTTTGTCGCCTCGGCAGCAGACAAATCCAGTAGTATGACCATGGACAAGGTTGTTTACCTGAATTCCATCCTCGGTATCAATCGGGTAGTCGGCTACAGCGAGTATGATGAAAACGGCGACCCGGTCGACGGCGCCATCAGTTACGCCAAGAACCCGGTGTATTTCAACTATGGCACCAACATGGGCCAGTACAACAGGCAATCCACCTTCGCCAATCGTGGAAATAAACTTACTGAGCCGGGCGGAGGCAATCCGGCTACCTATGATGGATACGTCACGGTGCTGGTTGAAGATCCCGCCACACCCGGCACCTGGGTGCAAACGGATATGTCGATCTATGCCAACGTGTTCGGCGACGGAACCACCGGCGTAGAATTTTACCGGCACCGACATCACCGGCTTTACCGCCATGTCTGATGATGATCTGCACACCATCGGCTATATCCACACCTATCAAATTCCCGGCCTGCGTTAATCGCCTGCCGGCCTGAAAAGCCTCCCTGCCTGCTGCCCTTCCGGCAGCAGGCAGGGAGCAACTCCCGCCACAGCCATTCCGCAAAGCCCGCCCGATGGACCGGTTCATATTCCCTTGACAAGGACAAAAAACTCAATACTATATGTATGAGTTATGAGTTGATTGCCTTACCCGCATTCAAGGCGATTATCCGCACCCAATGCCCAGCCGGCATCAGGCCGTCCCGCCAAGGTGATCCATGAACGGATATATCTGCATCCATGGCCATTTCTATCAGCCGCCAAGGGAGAATCCCTGGCTTGAACGCATCGAGATCCAGGATTCAGCCGAGCCCTATCATGACTGGAATGCCAGGGTTCACGCAGAATGCTACGCCCCCAACGCCGTTTCCCGCATCCTGGACGAACGAAGCCGAATAACCGGCATCGTCAACAACTATGAGCATATCAGCTTTAATTTCGGCCCCACCCTCTTATCCTGGATACAACAGAAAGCTCCCGACATTTATCGGAAAATTATTGAAGCCGACCGGATAAGCGCGGAAAAACACGGCGGCCACGGCAATGCCATCGCCCAGGCATACAACCACATGATCATGCCGCTGGCCAACCGGCGGGACAAAATCACCCAAACCGTCTGGGGCATCAGCTCTTTCCGCAAACATTTCAACCGTGCTCCGGAAGGGATGTGGCTGCCCGAAACCGCGGTGGATCTTGAGACCCTGGAGATCCTCTGCGAACACGGCATCCGCTTTACCATCCTTGCTCCGCGCCAGGCCAGGAGAGTGCGCCCCCTCACCACCACAGCCTGGCGTGATGTCAGCGACGGCTCTGTTGACACCACCATGCCTTATCTGGTGCGTCTTCCCTGCGGCGGCACCATTGCTGTTTTTTTCTATCACGGCGCCATTGCCCATGACCTGGCCTTTGGCGGTCTCCTGCAGAAGGCGGAAAACTTTGAAAACAGACTTTTCCAGGCCCTGCCCGGCGCGGGCAAAAAACCGCCGCTGGTTAACGTCGCCACCGACGGTGAAACCTACGGCCACCATCACCGGTTCGGGGATATGGCGCTTGCCTACGCCCTGGAACAGGTCAGAAAGAAGCCTGATGTCAGCCTGACCAATTACGGGGAATACCTTTCCCTGTGCAAGCCTACCCATGAGGTGGAAATTATCGGCAACAGCTCCTGGAGCTGCATACACGGAGTTGAGCGCTGGCGGGCTGATTGCGGCTGCCGGGCCGGAGGTCACGCTGACTGGAACCAGAAATGGCGGCAGACACTACGGGAAAGCCTTGATTGGCTCAGACATGAGCTGATCCGCATTTTCAACATGCACGCAGCGCCTCTCCTGCAGAACCATTGGCAGGCAAGGGATGAATATATTGACGTCATCATGGCCCGCACCGAGACCGCCAAGACCGACTTTCTCAACAAACATGCCCGCAAACCGCTGCCCAACAATGAACGATCCAAGGCGCTGCAGCTTCTTGAGATGCAGCGAAATGCCATGCTGATGTATACCAGCTGCGGCTGGTTTTTTGATGAAATGTCCGGTATCGAGGCCACCCAGGTGCTCAGATATGCCGCCCGGGCCATTGAGCTGGCCGAACGATGCTCGGCGGAATCCCTGGAAGATGCATTTATTGAACGGCTCGAAAAGGCCCAAAGCAACATCAGCGACATGGGGACCGGCGCCGATATCTACCGGCGATTCATCCTTGCCACCAAATCCCACCTCAAAGAGGTGGCCATCCATTTTTCCCTCAGCTCCTTTTTTGAGAACTATCAGCAGAAAAACAGCCTCGGCTGTTACACCATCGAACTGAAGGAATATGAGAAGCAGCGACATGAACATACCATTGCCGCTACCGGCAGATTACACGCACGATCCGCGGTCACCGAGGAAGAGGCCTCCTTTATCTTTGCCGCTCTGCAGCAGGAGCCCCATGATTATTATTGCACGGTCAAGGACTGTTCCGACATAACCGCTTCCTCCGCGGCATCGCCCCAGGCGGTTTGTCCCGCCAATCACCTCTATACCGGGCTGGTGGATTCACTCTTTACCAGCCTGAAGACCAAGGGACCGAGCGCCGCCCTGAAGGTAATCGACCAATACCTGGGCACGGACCGCTATACCATCAAGGACCTTTTCAAGGACGAACAGGAGGAACTCCTCAACATCGTTCTGGAAGGTGAGCTTGAATACATTGGGGAAACCCTGGAGGCGGCCTACAAAAAGACCTCATTTCTCACCGCATTGCTTGAAGAATGCGGCCACCGCATCCCAACGCCCTTTATCATTGCCGCCGAGGTTACCCTCAAAAGAAAACTGGTCAATGCCCTCAAAAGCCAGAAATCAACCCATGAGACCATCCGCCTGCTGCTTGATGAAATCAAACGGTGGCGCATTTCCCTGGGCAATGAATGGCTGGAGAGAACTCTGCGTACTCTTATCGAGAAGGAAATGACCGCGGTCAAGGATGCCCCGACAACCAACAACCTGGCGCATATGAATGCAAAGCTGTCGATGCTCTATCTCTTTCCTGTCCAGGTAAACCTCTGGCAGGCCCAGAATACCTATTTCGACCTGCTGCACTCCAGCTATTCGGACCAAAAGAAACTTGCAGACAGCGGGGACAGCGAAACTGAGAAATGGCTGGAGGAGTTCTTGCGGCTTGGCGACGGACTGTTCATCAATGTCGAAAATGTGATTGCCAACATGCCCGCAACGCCAAAAAAAGATCTGCTGCCTGCGCCGGCAGAAGAGAAAAAAATCAAGGCGGATCCGCCTGCCCGCGCGGCGGCTTCACAGAAGAAATGACTACCTGCCCCCCCTCTCCCGGGGCGAACGGCCGATATGAATCAGGGTTGCCTTCATCGATAACAGCACATCGACAAAAAGCAGAACCATCGACACCAGGATGAAAAGGCAGCTGCCGCCGATAAGTGAAATCTCAAACATCGGCACCGATAGCCCGAGCAGCTTATCAAAAAGAGACACCATTACCAGGCAACTGCTCAATATCGTGCTTAAAACCAGGGTGGCAAAGCTATACTTCAACAATCTGCACCGAAACACCAGCAGATCGATTTCCTGATTTATCGAGGCTGGAGCCTTGCCGGCAAGAAAATGATCATACAGCTCTCTTGTTCTGCTGGTTGCCTGAATATAGCGGGCGTTTATGGTCAGCACCAGGATGCCGATGCCGGAAACCAGCACAAGCGGGGCGGTGGCGGCTGACAGGGTTTCACTGAAGATCTCGTTCATATGGTGCTCATCACTTTCCACGAAAGCCGCTTCAGGGGCTCCGGGCAAACAAAAAAAGGGAACCAGCTGACATAAGCTGATTCCCTTTGCAATTTCAAGTGGTGACCCCAAGGGGAATCGAACCCCTGTTTTCGGCGTGAGAGGCCAACGTCCTGACCGCTAGACGATGGGGCCTTGAATGATGGAAAACAAAAGTAACGGAAATCAGAAAAATGTCAAGAATTATATGCATGCTCAGGTGACGATCCGCCGGCCGAACTCTTCCGCCTGAGACAGTTTGTCACCATCCTTTGCCATCTCGCCACGCTTATCAATGCCTTTGACAAGCAGCGCCCCGCCATAGCCGAACCCAATCGCGTCATAAAAATATTTTACCGTCAACACCGCGCCATCGAAAACCTTTTCCCCTTTGGTGGCAGCCACCGAGACAAAAAAACCGAGCCTGTCGGTATTTTCCCGCCACTCGCCTTTTTTCTTCAGAATATATTTCCGGCTCCAGAGGGCCTGGGCTCTGTCGATTAAGGCCTTTGCCTGCGCCGTGACCCCGTAAAAGTAGATGGGCGAGGCAAGAATGATCCTTTGCACCTCATCCATCTTTTCATACAGCAGCCCCATATCATCTTTGACCACACAGACGCCCGTCTTGTCACACCCGCCGCAACTCAGACAGGGAGAGATACTCAAATCAGCCAGACGGATAATCTCAATCTCACCACCGGCAGACTCCACCCCCTGCGCCACAGCGGAAAGCAGCACCTGCGTGTTGCCGCCGCGCCGGGGAGATCCGTTAAATGCCAGCACTTTCATCGCTTCATCCTTTTATTATCGGGCAGCTCTTCTGCCGCCCATAGAAAAGAACCTCTTCCCGCAGGTAATGAATAACCTCCGGGGAAAGAAAGGGGGAAGCGCATCGCCACACCCAGTTTCCTTCCAGCACACTGGGCCGATTCATCCGGCAGTCTGAACCGAAACCCAGCACATCCTGCAAGGGAATAACGGCCAGAGCGGCCACCGAAGAAAAGGCCATCCGCACAAAATCCCGGTGTATCACCTGGCCGTCACTGTTGGCATAACGCCTGGCCCGGTCTTTACTTACCTGGGGAACCTTGCGGTCAAAATACCAGCCCACCGTGGTGTCATTGTCGTGGGTGCCGGTATAGACCACGCAGTTTGTGGTTTGGAAATTGTGGGGAATATAGAGGTTTAACTCGTCTGAATCAAAGGCAAACTGCAGAATTTTCATGCCGGGATACCCTAAGCCATCCCGCAATTTTTCTACATCCGGGGTAATGACCCCCAGATCTTCGGCAATGATATCTATCTTGCCGGTTGCCTCCTTTACCTGCTCGAAAAAGAAAAGGCCGGGGCCTTTGACCCAGGTGCCGTTCACGGCCGTCTCCTCATTGGCAGGGATCTGCCAGTAGGAGGCAAAGCCGCGGAAATGATCAATGCGCACCACATCAACCATGCTGCCGAGATGCAGGAACCGCTGCCTCCACCACTCATAAAGGCGCTTGTTCGGTTTATGGTCAACCTCCCAAAGGTAGAGAGGATTGCCCCAGCGCTGGCCGGTTGCACTGAAATAATCAGGTGGAACCCCGGCAACATGACGGGGCTGCAGGGTGGTCCTGTCAAGATCGAAACACGGCTGATTGGACCAGACATCAGCGCTGTCCAGTCCGACATAAATGGGGATATCCCCGATCAGCCTGATTCCTTTCTTCTGCGCAGCCTGGCGCATTCTCCGCCACTGCATGAAAAAGACAAACTGCACAAATTTATGATACCGGCACCGCTCATCAAGCTCCTCCGCCGCCTTGGCCAGACTATATTTATCACGGACTGCAATTTTGCGGGGCCATTCATACCAGGGCTTGGAGTCGAACTTTTCCCGCAGACTCATGAAAAGGGCAAAATCATCCAGCCATGCCCCATGTTCGCGGCAAAAGTGTTCAAATGCCTCATCAAAGAGCCTGATGGCTATAAATCTCTGAAAACTCGTGGCCAGCAGCCTGTTCTTGAAATCCCTCACCGCAGAGTAATCAACCGCATATTCGGAAAAGTGCGGCTTGCCCATTAAATCCTCGCTATACAGAAGCCCCCTCTCAAGCAGAAGATTCGGGCTTATCAAAAGAGGATTGCCGGCAAATGCCGAAAGGCTCATGTAGGGGGAATTACCAAAAACGTCATCGGCTATGCCGGTGGGCAGAAACTGCCAATAGGACTGACCAGCCTGTTCAAGGAAATCCAGAAAAAAGTATCCGGAATCAAGATCTCCAATGCCGTAGGGGCCAGGAAGGGAAGACAGATGGGTAAGAATACCACTGGCTCGCTGCTCTAGCATTTTTCTCCCTTGTAAAAGAATCTTTTTTTTTGCTAAACTTAAACAGCATGATTACATTTCGTTTCTAACGAAACACGCCTTATTATCCCTCACTCCTTTCAGAAAGTAAATTATGAAATACCTTTACCGCAAAGTCAAGAAACCGATCTCTCTTTTTTCTATTGCAACGAAGCAAATATTGTTATAGGATAGGGAGTTTTCGTGCTCTGAAAGCCAGCTTTATTTTGCTTTCGCTGCATCTTTATCTTACGCAAACACCCATCAGCAACATCTTAACCGAGTCGGGAGACAAAAATCAGTGCATGTCGATATCAAAGACAGAATACTGAAAGCTGGAAAGGAAAAAGGTTGCATCAGCATTGACACGCTTAACGACCTTATTCCGGAAGATACAGATGCCAGCTATATCGATGAAATTTTTGCCTTTTTAGATCAAAACGAAATTGACGTTGCCAGCCGTCCGGAACTTGGCAAAAGCAAACGGGTTGACAACAAGGACTGGCAGGAAGAAGACGTTGACGAAGTCAGAAAAGCAGGGGGCAAGTCTGCGATAACCAAGGACGAGCTCCAGGAGGCGGAAGAAACCACCACCACCTATCTGCGTGAAATGGGTCGTTTTGATCTCCTCACCCCGGAAGAGGAGGAAAAGTACAGCAGAATCATCAGGGAAGGTTTTGATGCCATCATCAAAACAATCCATAGCGATGAATCAAGCGTTGAGGAAATGAAAGTTCTGACGGACCGCATAGCCCTCTGGGAAAAACGGGATCCGACCTTGAAGCCGAAAAAACAGCACCTCAACTACATGTGCAAGAAAGTGCAGGAGGCCTCTGCACTTCATCCTGATATCGAGCAGCTGCAGCAGGCGGAAAACAAGATATCACTTTACGCCCGCTCCATCGAGTCCGCCAAGGACGCCATGATCAAGGCCAACCTGCGGCTGGTGGTCAGCATCGCCAAACGTTATATGCACCAGGGTTTAAGCCTGGCCGATCTCATCCAGGAAGGCAATCTCGGACTCATGCGGGCCGTGTTCCGTTTTGACTATAAAAAAGGTAACAAATTCAGCACCTACGCCAGCTGGTGGATCAGACAGGCAATAACCAGAGCGATTCTGGATAAAACCCGCACCATCCGCCTGCCGGTACATTTTCTGGAGCTGCGCAGCCAGTTTTTCAAGGCCTTCTATTCCCTGCTGAAAGAACTCGGCCGCGAACCCACCCCGGTGGAAATTTCCGAAAAAACCGGGCTGCCCATGGACAAGATCCTTGCCATCCTCGAAGCATCCAGAGAGCCGATCTCCCTGGAAACCCCGGTGGGCGACGATGACAGCACGCTGGGAGACTTTCTGGAAAACCAGGAATCAGTCTCTCCCTATGAGGCCGTGAAAAACACCGAACTGTCGGACAGAGTCAAAAATATCCTCTCCACGTTGAGCCCCAGGGAAGAGAAAATCATCCGGCTTCGTTTCGGCATCGGCGAAGATGCCGAATACACCCTCGAAGAAATCGGTAAACGGTTTAATGTTTCCAGGGAACGTATCCGCCAGATCGAAAAAAAGGCATTGAATCGCTTACGACACTCCAGCAGGCGGGATAAACTGAAGTTTTTCCTCGACTGAGAGGCTTCCCGGTGACTTTCTCCGGGCGATCACCCCATTTGCTCATCCAGGCGGTGATCGCCTTTACCGGCGGCATTGCCTGGACGGCATATCTTGCTCAAAACCCCCTTTTTCTTTTCCCGGCCTTTCTTCTCCTCGCCCTGGCTGTTTTTCTCTGCTGGCTTACAAAAAACGCTCTGCTGCTGCCTCTGCTGCTGCTTTTGTGGTTTGTCTGCGGCCTGCTGCATGGAGCATCCCTGCAGCCGCCCAGCGCAAGGGACAGTCTTTACCAGCTTTTTGCCACCGGCCGGGAGGTAACCCTTACCGGCACACTCCTGCAGGCCCCGGCTGTTTCAGCGGACAAGACCCGCCTGCTGATGCAGGCTGATGCCTATCTTGCCCCGGAAAACAGCGTAATCCCCGAGGGGCAGCAGGACAGTTCCGCCGCCCCGCAGCCCCCGGCATTCAAATCTGCCCGGGGAAAAATCGAACTGACCCTCCGCGGACCACCGCCGGAAAAGATACGCCCGGGCCAGCGACTGCTGGTCAGAACCCTGGTCTCGCGGCCAAAGGCATTGTCCAACCCGGGCGGTTTTGATTACCGGAAATTTCTCGCCGGCAAATCGATCTGGGTTACCGGCTGGATCAGCTCACCGGCCCATATTACAACTTTACCTACAGATGACGGCAAGGCATTCTGGCGGAAACTGCGGTTTTTCCCGGAACAGGTCCGCTATCGCATCAATCAATTCCTCACCGCCCATCTTTCTGCCGGCCAAAGCAGTCTCTACATGGCGATTTTAACCGGCGAAAGGGCGGCACTCTCGCCGGAAACCCTTGAAAACTTCAAGGCAACGGGCGCCATCGATCTCCTGGCCATCTCCGGCTTACATATGGGGCTCATCGCCTTAGGGGCCGGTTCTGTCATCAACTGGCTCATCAAACGCTCAACCTGGCTGCTCATCCATACCCCGGCCTGGAAAACGGCGGTTTATCTCACCCTGCCCATTCTCTGCGGGTACGCCCTGATCGCCGGTTTGCAAACCCCGGTTGTCCGCTCGCTCATCATGACCTCGGTTTTTCTCTTGGCAGTCCTCTTTGACCGTCAATGGCATTTCCCGACCAACATCGCCATCGCCGCGCTTATCATCCTGCTCATAAGCCCTGCTGAACTTTTCAACGTTTCCTTTCAACTCTCTTTTGCGGCAGTTATTGCCATTGCTGCCATCATGCCCCAGTTTGTACCGCTCCTATTGCCCCCAGCAGACAGAACGGAAAAATGTCAGAGGGATATGATCTTGGGCAAAATCAGCATGCTCATCAAAGGAGGATTTTTCCTTTCCCTTGCCGCTCTCGCCGGAATCCTGCCGTTGCTTGTTTTCTATTTCAACCGTTTTTCTCCCCTGTCCTGCATTTCCACTCTCATTCTTGAACCTCTGCTCTGTTACTGGGCCTTGCCCCTGGGGCTGATCAGCGTACCTTTTATCTTTTTTGCGCCGGCTATCGCCCGCCTGCTGCTCACCATCGGGGCCATGGGGGTGAGTCTGGCGGACCGCCTCTGCGCCTGGCTGGCCGCCCTGCCGTTCAGCTCCATCTGGCTGCCCACGCCTTTGCCCCTGGAAATCATCTGCTACTATGCCCTTCTTTTCAGCCTTCTTTTCCTCAAAAAATCAGCAACCGCCAGACTGACCGCAGGCATCAGCATCGTCACCCTGCTCGGGACCAGCGGCTATGCCTTTTACAAACAGCACTCTGCGGAGACAGACACCATTACCGTGCTGGACGTGGGACAGGGCAATGCCGTCGTCATCGAACTTGCCGGCGGATTTACCGCCTTAATTGACGGCGGCGGCTCCTATTTCCCGCAATATAATGTCGGGGAAAGGGTTATCGCCCCGTTTCTCTGGAGCAGAAGAATCAGCCATCTGGACGCGGTGATCATCAGCCATCCGGATGCGGATCACTTTAACGGCCTGGCTTTTATCATCAAAAGATTCCGGCCGGAAACCTTATGGGTTAACGGCGACAATGCCGCCAATGCCAGCTACACCGCCCTGCTGGATCTGGCCGGCAGGCAGGGTGCCTTCATCCATGTTCCGCGGAGTGGTGAGACGCTTTTTGCTAACACGCAGTCCCGTTTCTCTAATGTGCTGGATAGCCATCCGGATGGGGCAAATGACAGTGAAAACGACAGAAGTCTGGTCATGAGACTGACCAGCCATGGGAAAAACTTTCTTTTTACCGGAGACATCGGGGTGAAGGCGGAAGAGAAAATGACAGAGGGGCAAAAAGAGATGCATGCCGACGTGCTCCTGCTGGCTCACCACGGCAGCAGCTCATCAACCAGTGCAAAATTTCTCTCCGCCGTGGCGCCGGAATATGCGGTGATTTCTGCCGGCCACAACAGAACCACCCTCTTCCCGGCGCCCGAGGTCATCAGCCGCTGCCGGAGCGCCGGCTGCACCATCTCTAACACGGCCCAGGATGGAGCCGTCATCTTCACGGTGGCGGACGGCGGCACTCTATCGGTGAGCACAACCCTTGCTATACATCGGTGAAATCCGTGGGAGGCTTGCTGAGAAACTGCACGAATTTTCCCTTTTCAATGCAATTGGAATAGGCGGCGTCAGGCGAGATCCTGCCGTTGGTGAGATGATCCAGGATGGCATCGTCCAGGGTCTGCATGCCATAGCGCTTACCGGTCTGCATGGAAGAAGGAATCTGGTAGGTCTTGCCCTCACGGATCAGGTTGCGCACCGCCGGGGTGCAGATGAGAATTTCCAGAGCCGCACACCGTCCTTTTTTGTCGATACGTTTAAACAGGGTCTGTGATACCACCGCCTTCAGGGCATCGGCCAGGGTGGAACGAACCTGGGCCTGCTGGCTGGCGGGGAAAATTTCAATAACCCTGTCCACGGTCTTGGCGGCGTTCAGGGTGTGCAGGGTGCCGAAAACCAGATGACCGGTCATGGCCGCCTCCATGGCCAGAGCAATGGTTTCCAGGTCACGCATCTCGCCCACCAGGATGATATCCGGGTCCTCGCGCAACGCCCCGCGCAGGGCGGCGGAAAAACTCTTGGTATGGAGACCGACCTCGCGGTGATTGACAATACATTTCTGACTCTTGTGCACAAACTCTATAGGGTCTTCAATGGTGAGGATATGATCACTGCGGATTTTGTTCACCTCATCGACAATGGCGGCCAGGGTTGTTGATTTACCACTTCCAGTCGGACCGGTTACCAGCACCATGCCCTTGGGCAGGGAAGCCAGCTTTTTCACCACCGCCGGCAGGCCAAGCTGGTCGCAGGTGAGGATCTCACTCGGAATTTCACGAAAAACCGCGCCGATACCATACTTCTGCTGGAAAAGATTGCCACGATAACGGGCCAGGCCGGGCAGCTCATAACCAAAATCAACATCTCCCGTTTCTTCAAAGATCTTCGCCTTGTCCTCGCTGACTATCTCAAAAAGCATAGCCTTCAGGGTGTCATTATCCAAAACCTTATACTTTACCCGTTCCATGTCGCCCCTGATCCGCAGAACCGGCTGCTGGCCGGCAACGAGATGAAGATCCGAAGCTCCCTGGTCGTTCATTAACTTGAAAAAGGCGTCAATCTGGGCCATGCCTACCTCCTGATGTAAAAACAAAAAACTGACGGCAACACCATCAGAGCATTGATAATAAATTATTATATCATAACAAGAGTGCGCCACGTAGCTCAAACAAAAAAACAAACTGGGACCGATTGATGCCTGCAGACCTCATTAGACTTGCATAGGTTAGTCCTTCAGGGTAGGATTCAGAAATGGACTATATTGATTTGCACCTTCACTCAAGCTGCTCCGACGGGACCATGACCCCGGCCGAACTGGTTCAGGAGGCCGTGAAAGCAGGCATCAAAGGGATCGCCATTACCGACCATGACACCGCCGAAGGAATTGACGAAGCCTTGCAGGAAGGTGAAAGACAGGGAGTTGAAGTGCTTTCCGGCATCGAGATCAGCGCCTATCTCGATGATATCCCCATGCACATCCTGGGTTATGGTTTCCGCCATGGGGACGCGGCCCTGCAACAGAATCTGCAGAAGATACAGACAGCGAGAAACGAGCGCAATGACGGCATTCTGGCAAAATTGAATGCCCTGGGTATCGATGCGACAAGAGAAGATCTCAGGCGATATTCACGGACCGGCCAGACCGGCCGTCCCCATATCGCCAGACTGCTGATTGAAAAAAAGGTTGTTAAAACCATTGATGAGGCCTTTTACCGTTATCTGCGTAAAGGCGGCCTGGCCTATGTTGAAAGAAAAAGACTGATGGCCTCCGATGCCATTGCCATGATCACTGCGGCAGGAGGAATCGCGGTGCTGGCCCATCCGCTCACCATTGATCATACCATGCTGACCCTGCCCGCCATATTGCTGGAAATGAAGGGAATCGGACTTGAGGGCGTAGAGGCCTATTACCCGATCTACTCCGCTACCGTCCGCCAGAAGATCATTGCCCTCTGCCAACAGATGGACCTGCTCATCACAGGAGGCAGCGATTTTCACGGCGCCATCAGAAACGGCACATCGCTGGCTGAGATCAATAAAAAACAACGGGCACCCTACGAGCTTCTCGTTGCCCTGAAAAATCATTTATCTGCTTCCGTGCCGGCCGAAACCGCAGACATCCTTGCCAGCTAGCTACGGGCGGCCATGGCCATCCGAACTGGTCCGGGAATGCAAAAAACGCCTTATCATTTCACAAATTGACGAACAGAAACAGAGACTGCCATGCACACTATTCTTGTGGTAGATGATGAGCCGAATTATCTCATTATTCTGGCCGAAATACTTCGGGATGAAGGTTTTGAAGTCTTTACCGCGCAAAATGGCGAAAAGGCCCTTGAGATTGCCCGGACAACCGATCTCGACCTGGTGCTCACCGACATGCAGATGCCCGTCATGGGCGGCATGGAGCTGCTCAGGCAGGTCAAGACCATTAACCGCAACCTGCCGGTCATCATGCTCACCGCCTACGGCGAGGTGGAAAAAGCTGTGGCCGCCATGCGGGAGGGGGCTTTCAATTACCTGACCAAACCCTTTAAAAACGACGAACTCATCGCCAACATCACCAAGGCGGTTGAACACTACTCTCTGCTGCGCGAAAACATCCGCCTGCGCAGCGAGGTAAAGAAACGATACAGTTTTGCCGAGATGATCGGCAAAAACAAGCAGATGCAGCTGCTTTTCAACATGATTGAAAAGGTGGCCCCCACCTCCGCATCCGTTTTGATCACTGGCGAATCCGGAACAGGCAAAGAACTGGTCGCCCGGGCTATCCACAATTACAGCCTCAGAGACAAAGAGCCGTTTATTTCGATCAACTGCGCAGCCCTGCCCGAGTCGCTGCTGGAAAGCGAACTCTTCGGCCATGAAAAAGGCGCCTTTACCGGCGCCATTGCCCTGCGCAAAGGCCGCTTTGAACTGGCGGACCGCGGCACCCTGTTTCTTGATGAAATCGGCGAGATGGCCCTGTCTCTGCAGTCGAAACTGCTGCGCATCATCCAGGAAAGGACATTCCAGCGGGTCGGCGGCGCCCAGGAACAGAAGGTGGATGTGCGCATTGTTGCCGCAACGAACAAGGACCTGAAGGAAGAGGTTGAGGCGGGCCGCTTCCGGGAAGATCTTTATTATCGGCTCAACGTCCTGCATGTGCATCTGCCGCCCCTGCGGGAGCGGATCGAGGATATCCCCCTGCTGGCCGAACATTTTGTCAGCAAATTCGGCCGGCGGCTCAATAAACCTGAACTTAAAATCTCCCCGGCCACGCTCCGCCTTTTAACCACCCTGCCGTGGGTGGGTAATGTCAGGGAGCTTGAAAACATCATCGAACGGGCAAGCATTCTTTGCCTCAACAACACCATTGAGCCGGAAGATGTGCAGTCCGAGGGGAATAAAGCCAAGGTTGCCACGCCGGTAAGCCAGTCATTTGACCCCGATGACATTGTGCCTCCCGGCACTCCCCTGCCGGACATGCTTGACGCCATCGAAGAAAAGGCCCTGCGCAGCGCCCTGGTCAAAGCCGATTTTATCCAGACCAAGGCCGCGGAAGCTCTTGGGATCACCAAAAGCCTGCTGCAGTACAAAATGAAAAAATTCGGGATCAAAAAAAATTGACAACGGGGTGATGAATAACAAGAATATATTCTACAGATACTGTATGATATCGTCACAAAATATTTAAAGACACCTTGAGGAGATTGGCAGTGGCAACCAGTGATATTTTTTTCATCATAGCTTCCGTGGGCATCGTGATAGTTGTTGCGGTCCTGGT
This sequence comes from uncultured delta proteobacterium, assembly GCA_963729825.1. Lineage (GTDB taxonomy): Bacteria > Desulfobacterota > Desulfobulbia > Desulfobulbales > SURF-16 > SURF-16. The sequence goes on from CAVSQR010000070.1 coordinate 35,772, forward strand.
TCCGGTTCTGTACCAACTGAAACGAACATTCGAAAAGGCGGAAACCGCTCTGGAGAAGATCAACAATGAACTGGCACCGCTTCTGCACAAAACGACTGAGGTGACCGAGACACTGCATACCCTGTCGGTTTCCCTTAATGAAACAATCGAAAGAACCGATCAAATTTTCGATACGGTTCAGCAGGCCGGGGACACTCTGCTGTCCACCGCCTCCCTTGTCAAGGATACCGTTACTCCTGTATCCGTGCAGATCCGCGCAATCAGCGCCGGCATAGGCGCTTTTACCAATTTTTTCAAAAAATCCGAACCCTCAGAAAGGAGGTATTTTGATGAATAGAGACAATAATTGCAGTGCTGGTATCGCCGTCATCTCATTTCTTGCCGGTACCGTTATCGGGGCAGGTATCGCCCTGCTTGTTGCACCGAGAACAGGCGAAGAGACGAGGGAGATTCTCAAAGGCTACGGCTACGACCTGAAGGAAAAAGGCAGCAAAATTCCTGCAAACATCAAACATTCGGCCGAACACGCCATTGACCGCGGCAAAGAGTTGATTGAGCAGGGCAAACAGCTGATCAACCGGGGAACGGAAATGGTCAGCCACGGCAAGGATTACCTGGACGAGAAAAAACAGACGTTAAGCGCCGCCATCGAAGCGGGCAAGGATGCCATGAAGGAGGAAAAGGAAAAACTTTCCGCCGCCTACGAGGAGTAACAGGTCACAAAACCTGCCCTGGCTCCGGCAGTCCGAAAACAATCCCACAGAGAGGCAAGGCCTGGCTGATTATTCGGCTTTGTCATCTCTGTGAGATGCGCATATCATTCAGTCAGACATTGTGACTCGTTCCGCCCCAGTTCAATTTTCGGCGCAGAATGTCAAAATAGCTGTTTTGCGGCGAACAGATAAGACGCAACGGTTTTTCAGAGAGGGCCAACTCCAGATTATCCGTTTCGTCCATATTCCAGGCAAGCTGTCCGTCGACAATCACCTTTACGTCCGCCGCCGGCCCGGCAAGTCTCGTGCTCAAATGCACGGTGTCGGGCAACAGCACGGGCCGACTCTCAAGCATGAAGGGACAGATCGGCGTTACCATGATGGCGGCAAGTTCAGGGTGAACGATCGGTCCTCCGGCAGAAAGATTATAGGCGGTGGAGCCCGTGGGGGTGGAAAATATCAGCCCGTCCGCCTTGTAGGTGTTCAGATACTCATCATCAACCCAGGTGCAGAGACGAACCAGTCTGTCAATGGCGCCCTTGCTGATAACCACGTCATTTAAGGCGTAACGCCATCTGCCTTCTCTGCCGTCTGAGTTGAGCCTTGTTTTCAGCATCATCCGGTTTTCAATCAGGACCGAACCTGAGAGAATTATCTCGAGCGCCTGAAATTTTTCATCCTCAGCAACCTCTGTCAAAAAACCAAGATTGCCGAGATTGACCCCCACCACCGGCACCTGGCATTGGCTTGCCTCCTCGGCCACATGCAGCAGGGTGCCGTCACCTCCCAGAATGATCAGGATATCAAGGTCAGGGGCAATGAGGTCTATTACCGTATCAATGGATTTCCGGTAAAACCAGTCAACCAGCTCATCAGCAACCATTCTGGCCTGGGCTGAGTCTTTTTTTAAAATAATGCCGGCCTTTTTATAATGCATATTTTATCTCTCTGGTCGTGGCAGGGCATTTTGCCGAGCCCTGGCATCGGCTAGCCGACGACAAGCTTACCGAGTTCTTCGGAACGTCTGGTTGCAGCTTCCACAGCGGTCATGACGCCCGCCTTGAATCCCGCCTTTTCCAGCTCATGGAGCCCGGCAATGGTGGTCCCGCCCGGTGAGGTCACCATGGCCTTGAGCAGGGCCGGATGCTTGCCGGTCTCCAGGGCCAGTCTGACGGAGCCGAGCACGGTCTGCAGAACAAGGATTTCCGCATCCTGGCGGCTCAGGCCCACCTTTACTCCGCCGTCAATCAGGGCATCGATAAACATGAAAACATAGGCCGGCCCGCTGCCGCTCAAACCGGTGACGGCATCAAGATAATTTTCCGGCATCACAAGGCTCTTGCCGATGGCGGAAAAAATATGTCCCGCGGTTTCCATGTCATCGGCAGTGGTGTTTGCCCCGCCGCTTAAGGCTGAGGCCCCTTCCAGCACCAGGGCCGGGGTATTGGGCATCACCCGGATGATCCGGCAGCCAGCGGTCAGTCGCTCTGCGATAAAGGCGATGGGAATCCCTGCGGCAATGGATATGACAAGATGCCGGCTGTTCAGCCATTGTGCGCATTCTTCAAGCAGCCGTCCCATGATCTGCGGCTTGACCGCCAGAATGACAATGGCGCAGTCAGCCAGCTCGGAATGGGATTTACCTGTTGAAATGGCAAAGGTTTCCTCAAGAAAGTGCCGACGGTCTTTATCGGGATCAACGGCAATGATCCGGGAGCTTTCCGTAAGACCTGCCTGTAATATTCCCTTGATGAGAGCTTCGGCCATGCGGCCTCCACCCAAAAATCCTATCTTTCCCTTTAGTTTCATTTCTTGCACTCCTGAGAGTTGACTGGCATATGGGTTAAATAATTAAATTAAAAAAGATTTCATCAGCGGCAAAGGCTCTTTGCCGAGCATCATCAGCCTGTGGTAAAGTCTTTAGTCTTTTTTGCCATCCATTTCAACATCGATTTACAGACAACTCTCAAACATACGGATGCGGTTGAGGAACAATCCGTACTTCATCGGAAATTCCCCGCACCGTCAGCATGGCTACCGACAGGCGGCAATGCCGCAGCAAAAGAGACGAACTTTCGGAGAACAGCAGAAATGCGGCGAGGCGTTTTATTCAGGGGAACGACGAGGGAAGGTAGAAATCGCAAACAATCCGCAGGATTTCAACCCGGTGACCCAGGAAACGACAAAAGGCGCTCAGGCTATTGACAGGGCAGCGGAGGAACTAACAAATCTTACCTCCAGGCTGCAGAGCAAAGCCGGCGCCTTTCAAGTTGATTAAACAATAATCAGAAAACCAGATCAAGCCGGCAGGGGCGAGCTGTTGGAAACAGGCAGAACCTGGGGCGGCAACAGAAACGGCAATATCTTGTTGCCGGCAGCCCTGGTGGTCATTACCACCTTTTCAAAAGCGCTCTCTTCGCCCTTATCCGACCATTTGATAAACTGCCAGCATTCCGGGATGATCGGCGATTTCCTTCATAAGCTGCAGATGCTGGCCATGCCCTGATTTGATGGCGGTAATATGACCCAGCACCGGGCAACCCAGCAGGGCCAGATCGCCTATCAGATCAAGCAGTTTATGGCGGACAAACTCGTTGGAGAAACGCAAACCTTCCGCGTTGAGGATTTCCGATCGATCGATGACAATGGCATTGTCCAGGGAACCTCCCAGGGCCTTGCCATTCTGCCGCAGATACTCCACCTCATGCAGGAATCCGAAGGTCCGGGCTGAGGCGATTTCCTTGATAAAGGTCGGCGCATCAACTTCAACGGAAAATTTCTGTTTCCGCACCAGTTGATGCTCAAAATCGATCTCCCCACTGACCTTGAATCCATCGTAGGGTTCGATGACAATCATGGAGTCACCATTTCTGATCTCAATCTTTCTGGTGATTTTTAACAGAAACCGCGCTGCCTTCTGCCGCTTGCGACCAACCTTTTTCAACACATGCACAAAAGGAGCGGCACTGCCGTCCATGATGGGCACTTCATCATTGTCCAGCTCGATTACCGCGTTATCAATACCCATGCCGGCAAGGGCGGCAAGAAGATGCTCGGTGGTTGACACGGAGACATCATCCTTGGCCAGGGTGGTGGCCAGCCGGGTATCGGTTACCCGGTACAGGGTCGCGGGGATCATCGCCTTGCGGCCCAGATCGGTGCGGACGAAACGGATGCCGGTATTGGCGCCGGCGGGTTTTATATACAGTTTGACGGTCTTGCCGGAGTGAAGACCGACACCGGCAAAACTGACGGTTTTACTGATTGTATGCTGCCACTTATCCATTACAAACCTTCTTATATAAGCACTCTCTATTTAAAAAAAGAGGGTTAAAAAAACACCTTAAAAAATACCCGCAGAATAACTGCCCTAAGGGAATGCAAAATCAAAGCCAGTACACGACGAATGAAGAAATATTTAAAAACACTAACAATTTCAAATTATTAATCAACAAATCACTGACACCATCAACCCATCAAACCGGCCGAAAGTTGTTGTGTAAAAAACACACCATGTCCTTTTGCACATACCTGTCAGCCGACCATCCGCAGTTTTTCCAGCACGAAACGGTCAAAATCCTCCCCGGCCGCCACCTCCATGCGCAGGGCGTAAAGCGGCCTGGCGAGCTGTTTGCCCTTGAGCTTGACCAGGTCCTTCTCGGAGGTAATGTAGGCCTGGGCCGCACTGTTTCGTGACTGCTTGTGCAGAAAGTCAATCTCCGGCTTAAAATAACGGCTGTGATCCCGAAATACCTGAAAGCCATCCAGGTTGATGCCGGCCAGCTGCAGGCTCCGCTTGAAAGAGTGGGGATTTGCCAGACCGCAGAAGCCGAAATAAGAATCCGGGCCATGCGGCGACGTCAACCCGGCTGCCATCTGCCGTAACCAGCGAGACCGGCCGGAATTCAGTCATAAAGACGGGAATACCAGGGAATCGTTTGTTCAGCGCCTTTTTGATCGCTTCCGCCCGGTTGCGGTTGTCCGCGTCAACACAGGTCAGCACAAAGCAGTCGGCGCGCTCCAGGGCTTTAAGCGGCTCCCGCATATCGCCGCCCGGAAACACCCGGTTATTGCCGAGAAAGGTATCGACCTTGAACAGGGCCAGATTGAGATCGCGATAGAGCCCCAGATGTTGAAAGCCATCATCAAGGATCACGGCGCCGGCGCCGAGATGCTCCACCGCGTATTGCCCGCCGTCAACCCGGTTGCGGCTGGTGAGCACCGGCACCCCCGGCAGGTTCTCCGCCAGGTAGAACGGCTCATCACCGGCGGCCGGGGCGTTGAGGCAGATTGTCCGGCCGTCGGAAACCACATTGACCCGCTCTTTGGCCTTGCCCCCATAACCCCGGCTGACGATGACCGGGCTTTTATCGGCCAGCAGTCTGGCCAGATACATAACCATGGGGGTTTTACCGGTGCCGCCCAAGGTGAGGTTGCCGACACTGATCACCGGCACCGGCAGCCGGTGCTGCTTGAAAAGTCCTTTTCGGTAAAACGCGGCCCGGAGCGACATGGCGAGACTGTAGGGGGGGGACAAGAAACGGCCGAAGGCATAGAGAAGATTTAAATGTTCACTCATGACAACACCTGCCTGATCAGATCGATATGACGCATGTTCACCCCCTGGCGGGCCTCCACAAATCTGCGGGCCGCCTCCCCTTTTTCCTTTCTTTTCCCTGCATCCTGGAGATAAACAGAGATGCCCTGCAACAGCTCATCTTCGCCGTTGACCTGGATGGCGCACCCGGCGGCAAGCATGTCTTCCACCACATCGGCGAAATCCTCCATATGCCGGCCGAAGAGAACCGGGATGCCGGCCACCGCGGGCTCAAGGGGATTATGGCCGCCCAGGGGCACCAGACTGCCGCCGATAAAGGCCACATCAGCCAGCCGGTAAAGCCCGGCCAGCTCCCCCATGGTATCGAGCACCATCAGCTGATCATCGGGTTTGCTTCCCGCCCTGCGGGTGGAGACGGCCAGCCCTTTGTTGCGGGCCAGTTTTACGACAGCCGCGGCCCGCTCAATGTTTCGCGGGGCAATAATAAAAAACAGGTCCGGCAACCTCCCGGCAAGTTCCTGATACACCCGGCACAGGATTTCCTCCTCGCCGTCATGGGTGCTGCCGGCGATGAGCAGGGGCCGGGCCGCGGCAATGCCCAAGCCTTGTCCTGCTGATCATGCCCTGCGTCCATCTTGGGCAGCATGGCATCATACTTGAGGTTGCCGAGGTTTTTCACCTTGTCAGCCGCAACTCCCAGGCTGACCATTTTTTCCACATCCTCCTGGCGCTGCATGGCAAGAAAGGAAAACGAACGAAACATGGGCAGAAAGAAAGCTTGAAAAAAGGAGTATTTCCGGTAAGATTTCCGGGAGATGCGGCCGTTGACCAAGAGCGCGGCAATATTTTCAGCGGCAACTTCATGCAGAAAATTCGGCCAGAAATCGGTTTCTACGAGCAGAAAAAGATCAGGCCGCAGAGCCTTGACAAAGCGCCGCACCACGGGATAGACATCAAGGGGGAACGGGACAAAGAGATCAACCGGCAGGCCCTTGCTGCTTCTGGCGAACTTCTCCCCCGAAGAGGTGGCTGCGGAAAAAAGCAGCACCGCGTCCGGGAAATGCTCTCTGATGGCCTGCACCAGGGTGACGGCCGAGGAGACCTCGCCCACGGACAGGGCATGAATCCAGATGCGGGGACGACCCGCCGGAATTTTTCCCGCCAGCTCACTCAGCCCCAAACCGAGCCTGGCCGGAATGCGCAGCCGGTATTTGGCCCTGCAGACCACCAGCAAAAGAAGAAGGGGCCAAAAAAAGACCAGCCCCAGCAGCTGAATAAGATTATATACTGCCAGCATGGTAAAAGAGGTTCCGCCCTGGTTCCTTATAATTGTAACGTTTTTCCCGCAGCCAACCCGAAACCCTCAACCCGGAAGCCCATACCCATGAACATCATTCTCATCGACCCGGCCGAGGTCAAAAACAACCGGGTGACCCTGCGGGACAGACGCAGTGACCATATCCGCAACGTGCTGGGCGCGGCCTGCGGCGACACCCTGCGCACCGGGCTGATCAACGGCCCCATGGGCACCAGCACCGTGATCGCCATCGCAGCGTGATGCGGTGGAACTTGCCACCAGCCACCACGGCCCGCTCCCGGACCGGCCGGCCATTGACCTGATCCTGGCCCTGCCCCGGCCCATCATGCTGAAAAGAATTTTTTCCCAGGCAGCCACCTTCGGCGTGAGAAAAATCTATCTGATCAACGCCAGCCGGGTGGAAAAAAGCTTCTTTTCCGCCTCGCTGCTGGCGGAACACAACTATTATCCGCTGCTGCTGCACGGCCTGGAACAGGCAATTGACACCATGGTCCCGGAGGTGAGCATCCACAAGCGTTTCCGGCCCTTTGTCGAGGACCTGCTGCCCCAGGCCATCAGCGACTGCCCGGTGCGCCTTGTCGCCCATCCCGGCCCCTTCCCCTTTCTGCCGCAAACCGTTGCCCTGCCCCTGACCGAGCGGACGGTGCTGGCCATCGGCCCGGAGGGGGGCTGGGTCGATTTCGAGATCGACATGTTCCGCGCCGCTGGCTTTCAACCCTTCGCCATGGGCCCCCGCATCCTGCGGGTCGACAGCGCCGTGCCCGCCCTGCTGGCCCAGCTCAACCTGCTGCGCCAGCTCAACCGGCAAACCTCTGCTTAAGCTTATCGATAATCAGGGAAAACTCCTTGACCTTCAGCAGATACAGCAGAATACCGTAGACACTGACTGCCGTTGCTATATACACGAAAACACCGGCAATCTGCAGGAAAATCGACTGATTGAAATAATTCTGCGCAAGCAGCAGCAGCACCTTCAGACAGGCGGTCATGACAAGGGAGGCGCAAAAGACCTTGCCGATTCCCTCAAACAGATAGGCCAGCGAATAGCCGGACATCTTTTTATACAGCACGACACCCAGGAAGAGAAAATTACAGATCATGGCGCAGGAGGTGGAAAGCGCGATGGCCCGGTGCTGAAACTGGTCAATGGAGGCGTAGACAAAGATGAGGTTGGCTGCCACGGCAAGAAAACTGGCGATGACCGGGTAGCGGGTGTCATCGAGTGCAAAAAAAACCGGCACCATGATTTTCACCGAGGAATAGGCGAACAGCCCCACCGCGTAAAAACGCAGGGCCTCGGCGGTGCGCGCCGTATCCAAGGCGGTGAAGGCCCCGTACTGGAAGATGATTCTGATGATCGGTTCCGACAGCAGCCACAGGCCGAAACTGGCCGGGATGGTCAGACAGAAGGCCATGGTGAGCGACGAGGTGAAGGTCTCCCGCATCTTGGCCTGATCCTTGGCCGCCGCATAACGGGCGATGACCGGCAGCGAGGCGATGGAAATCGCCACCCCGAAAACACCGATGGGCAGCTGCACCAGCCGGAAGGCGTAATTGAGCCAGGAGACACTGCCCTCCACGCAGGAGGAGGCGAAGCGGGTGTTGATGAAAATATTGATCTGGGTGGCGGACAGGCCGATGACCGCAGGCAGCATCAAACGGAGGATGCGCCGCAGTCCCGGATCGGCGAGATCCAGTTTGGGCGCAAACGCAAAGCCGGCCTTGAGCAGGGTTGGCAGTTGCCCGGCCAGCTGCAGAAAGCCGCCGATCAGGGTGCCCAGGGCCATGCCCAGGATGGCCGGATAGCCGAATTTCGGCAGGATAAAGGCCAGGCCGAGGCCGCCGGCAATGGAGCCCAGGTTGAAAAAGCTGGAGGCCATGGCCGGGATGAAAAAACGGCCCTTGGTGTTAAGCATGCCCATCACCACGGCCGACAGCGAGATAAAGATCAGGAAGGGGAACATGACAATGGTCAGCTGCCGGGTCAGATCCACCTTGCCCGGCACCTGGACAAACTCGGCGTCCACCAGCAGCCGCACCAGCGGGTCGGCCAGAAAAATGCCGGCCAGGGTGACCAGGCTCAGCAGCATGGCAAAAAAGACCAGCACATTGTTGGCGAGCTGCCAGGTGGCCTTTTCGCCCTTGTTGGCGTCATAGTCGGAAAAAACCGCGACAAAGGCGGAACTGAGCGCCCCCTCGCCGAAAAGATCGCGCAGCAGGTTGGGAATGCGGAAGGCCACGACAAAGGCGTCATAGGCAAAGCCTGCGCCGAACATCACGGCAAACACCTGTTCCCGCACCAGCCCCAGCACCCGGCTGCACATGACGGCAATGGAGACGGTGCCGGCGGAACGGGCGATCCGGCCGGTATCGGCAGACGCTTTTTTCATTTCTTCACCCTGGGCCAGGGAAACAGCATGGGCAGCTGCCGGCAGTACTCGTCATAGGGCTTGCCGATATCGTGGTGCAGTTTTCTTTCCTCAAGCCACGTACCGATCAGAAAATAGAGTGAGATGACAATCTTGCTCACCAGCGAAATATCGGTTATCGGCCCGAAGGCCCAGACCAGGGCGATGCCGGCGGAATACCAGGGATGCCGCACCCCGCCCAATTTATTCGAGGTAAAGGCTGCGGCAGGCGGCTCCCTGTGGGCCATGAAGGCCTGCAGCTGCTTCAGGCCCGCAAAAAATGCGAGGTCATAGCGTTTCCAGCCGGCGTAAAACATGTAAAAGGCATAAACATAGAGAACGATTTTCAGCCCGAGCCACCAGCCGGGCCAGGCAAACAGCATGACCTGCTTGACGGAAAACTGGTAGACCACCACCGGCACCAGCGCCGCCAGGCTGATGAGATTAAAAAAAACCCGATACAGACCGGCAACGATCCTGTCGCCGAACAGGGCGTGGCATTTTCCCAGCCACCAGTGGGAAATCAGCAGACTGTGAAAAAAACACCAGGTGCCCCAGATCAGGGCGGTCAGTATCTGCGGGGGAAGTTCTGTCATAATGAATTGTCGGCCAAGCGCTAAAACCGGACCACATGAAGAAGGCAAAGAGATAAAATTACGATCAATTGATGGGCCGAATGTACCAGTTAACCGCACAATCTGCAAAAGCAAAAAGGGAAGCCGCAAAAAAACGGCTCCCCTTTCAACAACAAATCAGCAATAACCGAAACGGAACTTCTCTTTAGAAAATCGGCTTCATGGCCTCCATATAGGAACGCAGCTCCTCGCCGATCATCTCAACGCCGGTATAGCGGATTTCCTCATTGGCCATGATCAGGGCGATATTGTCCACCCCGTTATCCTTGAGGGTAAGCCCCCGGCCGATGACATCCGTCTCGATCTTCTTCATGAAATCGGCCAGCAGCGGCAGGGCGCCCTGGGTGAAGAGATAGCAGCCGTACTCAGCGGTGTCGGAGATGACCACGTTCATCTCGTACAATTTTTTACGGGCAATGGTGTTGGCGATCAGCGGCACCTCGTGCAGGGACTCATAGTAGGCGGATTCCTCCTTGATGCCGGCGGAAACCATGGTGTCAAAGGCCAGCTCGACCCCGGCCTTGACCATGGCCACCATGAGAATGCCGTTATCAAAATACTCCTGCTCGGGGATGACGGCATCCGTGCCCACGGATTTCTCAAAAGCGGTCTTCCCTGTCTCGGCCCGCCATTTCAGCAGATTGGCGTCACCCTTGGCCCAGTCCTCCATCATGGTGCGGGAAAAATGGCCGGACATGATGTCGTCCATGTGTTTCTCAAAAAGCGGGGTGAGGATCTCTTTGAGTTCATGCGCCAGGGCGACGGCTATGAGCTTGGCCGGATTGGAGAGGCGGTCCATCATATTGGTGATGCCGCCGTGCTTCAGGGCCTCGGTAATGGTTTCCCAGCCGTACTGGATCAGCTTGGAGGCATAGCCCGCCTCCACACCTTTTTCGATCATCTTGTCATAGCACAGCAGGGACCCCACCTGCAGCATGCCGCAGAGAATGGTCTGCTCGCCCATCAGGTCGGATTTGACCTCGGCGACAAATGACGACTGCAGCACCCCGGCCCGGTCGGCGCCGGTGCCGCAGGCATAGGCCTTGGCAAGCTCCCAGCCCTCGCCTTGCGGATCGTTCTCGCGGTGCACGGCGATCAGGGTCGGCACGCCGAAGCCGCGCTTATACTCCTCCCGCACCTCGGTGCCGGGGGATTTCGGGGCAACCATGATGACGGTCAGGTCCTTGCGGATCTGCATGCCCTCTTCAACGATATTAAAGCCGTGGGAATAGGACAGACACGCCCCCTGCTTCATCAGCGGCATCACCGCCGTGACCACACTGGTGTGCTGCTTGTCCGGGGTCAGGTTGATGACCAGATCAGCGGTGGGAATCAGCTCCTGATAGGTGCCGACCACAAAACCGTTGCCCGTGGCGTTCTTCCATGACTGCCGTTTTTCGGTGATGGCCGATTCCCGCAGGGCATAGCAGATGTCCAGGCCGCTGTCCCGCAGGTTGAGGCCCTGATGCAGGCCCTGGGCGCCGCAGCCGACGATGACGATCTTTTTGCCCTTGAGCGCCTCAACGCCGTTGAACTCCGATTGCTCCATGAACCGGCACTGGCCGAGTTCCTCAAGCTGGATGCGTAATGGTAAGGTATTGAAATAATTGTGCGCCATGTTGTTCTCCTTGAAAGTTCATACTTTTTGACTGAAACCGTAATCATCTCACCTTACCACCGAATTTCGTTGCGTAAAGTGATTTATTCGCTATGCTGCATTGCAGATATTGCAATATAATTAACAACGGAGACCGCATCTTGACATGGTGAACCCGGCGAACTTGTTCCTTGCCGGACCCCTTGATCATGGCTCACCGGGCACCAGTGCCTACGCGCCACATGTCATATCGACAGACACATGATAGATACAAGGGGCAGGTCTTGTACCTGCCTCCATCATCTGGCGGGGCGGTTTTATGCCCGCCCTCTTCATCATGACAAGACCCTAAAAAAAACGAACAAATTATGAACATCCAGGAACTGAAAATCTTCAAGCACCTGGCCGGCACCCTGCATTTCGGCCGGACCAGCCAGGCCTGCCACATCACCCCCTCGGCCCTGACCCGGACCATCCAGCGCCTGGAGGAGGAGGTGGGGAAGAAACTCTTCATCCGCGACAACCGCTCGGTTTCCCTGACCCAGGCGGGCCAGCGCTTCAGAACCTATGCCGAGGAGACGATCAGAAACTGGCAGCAGCTGGTCAATGACCTGACCATTGACGAAAAAATCCTGCGGGGCGAAATATCGCTGTACTGCTCGGTCACCGCCGTCTACAGCATCCTGCCGCAGATGCTGAAAAAATACCGCAAGCTCTACCCTGAGGTCCATATCACCCTGCAGACCGGCGATCAGGCCAATGCCCTGGAAAAACTGCAGAACAGCGAGGCGGATGTCATTGTCGCCGCCCTGCCGGACAAACTGCCGGCCCAGCTCAAATTCATCACGGTCATTGAAACCCCGCTGCTCTTCATCGGCCCGGCCCATTTTGGCAACAAGCCGGCCGGACAGGACGCGGCCATCGACTGGCACACCGTGCCCATGATCATGGCAGAACAAGGCCTGGGCCGCCAGCGCCTTGACACCTGGTTCAAGGAGCAAGGCCTCCAGCCGAACATCTACGCCCAGGTGGCGGGCAACGAGGCCATCATCACCATGGTCAGCCTCGGCTGCGGCATCGGCGTGGTGCCGCAACTGGTGCTGGACAAAAGCCCCATGCGGGACCAGGTCGTCACCCTGAAGGTAAGCCCTGCCCTGACCCCTTTTGCCGTCAGCGTCTGCACCTTTGAGAAAAACATGGCAAACCCGACAGTGCAGGCCTTCTGGCAGATCGCCGAACGGGAAGTCAGCGGGTAGTCGCCGCCTCCTGCAACTGCTTATGCTCCTCGATTCTTTTGACCACGTCTTTTGCCACCTCCAGGATTTCCATGGCGGTCTGCACCTCCTCACCCAGGAACAGCTTCAGGCCGACGATCAGGGGTTCGAGATGCTTTTCCGCAGGCGAGTTTACGAGTAGATCAAGCGCCTCTTTGGCCTGCCCGCAGGCGGCAAGCCCAGTGAACAGCTCGATGGCATCATCGATGGTTTTTTTCACAACCACAGGGTGCCGAAGATATTTCTTTGCCGCCCCCAGCGCTTCTATCCCTTTGCCAATCCGGCAGAAGACAATTCCCTTGAATAAATGAGCGTTTGCCACTTGCTCGGCCAACTCTTTTTCCTCTCTGCCGCCATATCGCCGTACAACTTCCTCATACACAGCTATTTCCTCTTCGGACCTGTCAAGCATGCCGAGGGTAAGTCCTTTGTTGACAAGAGCCGTGGCCACAATCTCGGCCAACCCTTTTTCCTCTCTGCCGCCGTATCGCCGTACAACTTCCTCATACACAGCTATTTCCTCTTCAAACCTGTCAAGACTGCCGAGGGTAAGTCCTTTGTTGACAAGAGCCGTGGCCACAATCTCGGCCAACCCTTTTTCCTCTCTGCCGCCGTATCGCCGTACAACTTCCTCATACACAGCTATTTCCTCTTCAAACCTGTCAAGCCTGCCGAGGGTAAGTCCTTTGATGGTAAGAGCCTTTACCACTTGCTCGGCCAGTTCTTTTTCCTCTCTGACGCCGTATCGCCGTATCACCTCCTCATACGCGGCTATTCCCTCTTCAAGCCTGGCAAGCCTGCCGAGGGTAAGTCCCTTGTTGACAAGAGCCTTTGCTACTTGCTCTGCCAGCTCCTTTTCCTCTCTGCCGCCGTATCGCTGCGTTACCTCGTCATACGCGACTATTCCCTCTTCAAACCTGGCAAGCCTGCCGAGGGTAAGTCCCTTGTTGACAAGAGCCTTTGCCACTTGCTCTGCCAGCTCCTTTTCCTCTCTGCCGCCGTATCGCTGCGCTACCTCGTCATATGCGACTATTCCCTCTTCAAACCTGTCAAGCCTGCCGAGGGTAACTCCCTTGTTGACAAGAGCACCTGCCACTATCTCTACCAACTCTTTTTCCTCTCTGACGTCGTATCGCCGCACCACCTCGTCATACGCGGCTATTCCCTCTTCAAACCTGCCAAGCCTGCCGAGGGTAACTCCCTTGTTGACAAGAGCTCTTGCCACTTCATGCATATAAGGAAACTCTATCTGAGTTGCCGAATTTTGCGATTAACTGTTCAAACATTGCCAATGCCTGTCCGAAGTTTCCTTCTCTTCCGAATTTACGTCCCTCCCCATTTAGCTTGCGAGCCTCCTCCAGTTCATCCTCCTCGTTTATCGGTAGCTCTTTTCCCTCCCCGTTTGTTTTCTCGGCGGTCATGAAACTTCTCAGGGATTCGTCAAAATAAGGAGACTCAAGAAAACCCCTGGGTGTGGAAGCGATGATTCTGTTTATAATTCGCCGGTCCTGGACTGATTTGATGATTTCCCCGTAAGCCACGTAATGTTCCCGACACAGTTCCGGGGCCAGTCGGCACGCCTCTTCAGCCAGCATTCGGGTGGCTGACTCATGGCCATACATGGCAACCATGAAGGTCACGGTGGCCTTGACCCGGTCGGCAGATCGGCCGCGTCGGCGCATGAGATAGTAAATGTTGTAGATCCCTTCGGCGAGCCTGTACCATTTGGTCTTTTTGCTGCGCGACTCGACGACCACATCGCCCCGACCGGCAAGCCTGTTAAGCAGCGAGCTGGTCTTGTTGACATCAAGCCTTGCCACGCGGGCAATCTCCCGGGCGGTTGACGGCTTCCACAATTCGGCCAGACTGAGATAGACCTTTCTTTCCGTGGACGGCATATGATCGATGCGGCTTTTGAAATAATCGGTATGATCGTCGATCAAATCGACCAGATCGTCAAGGAGCTGCCGAAAAGAGCGATGCGCGCCGAATTTGGCGATAATGGCAAGCAGCCGAGCATTACCGCCGGTAAGTATCCGGATCGGCTTGATCTGGCTGCCGGGAAGCCTGGAGCCGGCCACCAATTCCCAGACGGCATTGCATTCCTCGTCATCCAGGGGTTTGAGTTCATGCATCTTGAACATCTCAAACATGGCGAGGGAGGGGTTTTCAATGTCCTCGAAGCGGGTTGTCGCCGTGGCCATGAGCATGAGCCGCGGCTCATTGATCAGGGTATGGCGCATCTTCCATGCCTCATCATTACTGGCCAGGTCGGCAAACAGCATATGGAGGTTTTCGACGATCAGCAGTATCCTCTTGCCTTGACTATCGGCAAAATCAAGAAGCTGCCAGAGCGGGCGGTCTGCCAGTCTTTTATCGTCAAGTTCGTCCCGCATTTCCTGGTAGGCGCGAAGCCATTTTTCCTCGCCGGTCTGCTCCGCCAGATGAAACAGGGCCTCAAGCCAGAAATCCGCAGCCGAGGTGGCCCGGTAGCTTTCTTCGGAAAAGACCAGGGGATACCACTTTTCGCGCAGCCCGGCGTCCCGTTCGATTTCCGCGGCCACGCGCAGGGCCAGGGTCGTCTTGCCGCTGCCCCGCGGGCCGATGACCAGCACGTGCTGGTTGGAACCTGTCGTATTCTCACTGATCACCCGCATGATCAGTTCAAGATCGGTATGGCGAACGACAAAGTTGTTGACCAGTTCGTCCTCGGTAAGAAAGGAAGGATTGTATTTGACCATGCGCCCTACCATGGCTATATCCCCCTTTCCAGGACCGGCACATGAAACAAGCCGTATCGCTTTTTCCACCAGTCCTGCAAAAGATGGGATTCAAACACATAGCCGCCCTTTCCTGCCTTGAGGTAACCGTCGTGCTCCAGCACCCGCAGGATCTCCTCTTCCGCCTCCCGGACATTTGTTTGCGCAAACTCATACCCCTTCTGCAGGGCGGCCAGGGCCTTTCGGCCGAGACAGCCGGTGACCGCCGTCTCGGTAAGCATTTCAAGGGCCAGGGGATAGATCTCATGACCCAGGACGAGCTTCAAGCGGTCTTCATAGTGGGTAAGCTCCGCATGGCCCCGGATGCCGAGCATGTCATTTTCGTAGATATCGTTCACCTCGTCAGGGAAGAAATCCATCCTGCCCCTGCGTTTGCACCGGTCGTAAACATGGGAGAAGAACATCTGCACGTGGTGGGGGATGCAGCAGCCGAGTCTTTTTGCCATGACTGCCTCGGCATTGTCCCGGAAGTTGATGCCGTATTCGTTGGCCAGAGCCCGCAGGCATCCCGCAGCTGTCTCTTCATCCCAGGGCTTCATATCAAAGGGTTGAAAATTGTTGATCGTAGCGCTCAATCCGGCCTGGCGGAGCACCGGTTCAAAGCCGATGCTGCCGGAAAGAACGATGCGCACCTTGCCTTGATGGGCCAGGCTGTTTTTTCTGAGCCACGACATGAATTCATCGACTCTTGCCCTGCTTTCCCGGGTTATTCTGAAGTCATCGCCTTTCAAAATGCGGTTGACCATGAGCGGCACTTCGTCGATCAGCAGCAGCACAGGTTTATCAGTCTCTGCCAGAATGGAGAAAAGGGAGTCGCCTTTTTCGCTCCAGTTGCCGGAAGTGAGTCCGGCCCGCAATCTGATGCCGACCTCGCCGAGATTCAGTTCCTCGACTGTACCGGTAAATTTATGCAGCGCATTGGCAAAAAGGTCTTTTGTCCTGCCCCAGAGTGAGTTGTAGGGTTTTAATGCCAGACTTATTTCAACGATGGCATCCTCGGCAGAGGCCGCTTTCTGCAGGTCAACAAACAGACAGAGATAACGGCTACTCAACTGCCTCCTGACCTCCTGCATCAGACTGGTTTTGCCCATGCGCCGCTGGGCGACGAGGAGAATGTGAGCACCGTCATCAAGCTTGCTGATCAACAGTTCGATATCCTTTTCTCGATTCCAGAAACGGTCCCCTTCGACGTAATTACCATATGCCTGTTTCAATTTTTTGTGCATGACAATCCCCCAATCCATAAAAACAATTCCGTTGGCAACAATTATGTTGGCAACAAAATACTACTCAAAATATCGGATGTCAAGTTTTGCCAACATAATTGTTTGCAAGAAAAGAGGTACCACGGCAGGTCTGTTTAATAATGCCTTTCCGGGTTCAAGTGCAGGCACAGAATGCTGATTTTGTGGATACGAATGATACCAACTATGATGGGATTAAAAGTCGGAAAAAAATTTCCCGAGGTGTGCCGGGTAAACGGCGCAGCAGTCATTTGAAGAAATCCTGCTTGTCCATGCAGTCGGTATTCCCTGCCCTGACCCCTTTTGCCGTCAGTGTCTGCACCTTTGAGAAAAACATGGCAAACCCGACAGTGCAGGCCTTCTGGCAGATTGCCGAACGGGAAGTCAGCGGGTAAATGAAGCAGAGCCCGTCCTTTTTATCCCAAACCGTGACACCTATTTCATTGACATCGGCAAAATATAATTTTGCAGAAAACAATAAGTCAGGTAATAATCATCTTCAGCCATTATCACCCCCCCCTGTAAACCAACACCATCAATAAATCACAACATGAATAACTGGCTCCGCAACAAAGAAAACCGCAAAATTCTCTCCTGGCTGGCAGGAGTGGTGGTGGTCGTCGCCCTCGGCATGTGGGCAGCCTCTACCTTCTTAGGCAGGGATAACATCATCAACTGGCTACTCAACGAAGAAAACCGCAAATTCATCACCTGGATAGGATGTGGGTTTGGAGTGATCGTCACCGGTCTGTGGATCATCTATACCTACTTTTACAAGCCCTCTCATACATAAATCCCACCACCGACACCCCTATGCAAAGGCGATATTCACAGCATTGGAACAATGACGAATATTGGAAAAAAGAACAGAGATAGATGAAGGACGGGATCAATAACGTGACCTTGTCATGTGTTACGCTAGACACACCTCACGGCGGTTCGCCGCCCGCTGATCCGGCGTTGGAGAAAGCCTATGTTTCAAAATTTACTTCCTGCCTTTTCTGCCTTTTTTCATTTTAGGCTTCTTCTTATTGCCCGGAGGGCGAAATCCGTGCTTGATGCTTTCTGTGTGAATCCGCCTTTCCAATGCTTCGAATTTACCATATTCAGGGTTACCGGGAGTCAAATTCTCGAAGACATGCGAAAGCAGCTTGCTTGCATCCTGATATCTTCTGAGGCGAATGAGGGAATTAATGAGATTTTGGCTAGTACCCAGAGTATCAGGATGCTCTTCCCCTTGCAACTTACGGTGAATTTCCAGGGCTCTTTTCAGATAGTTAAGCGCCTCCTGATTCTTGCCGAAATGACTATAGGTTACACCGATATTATTTAGGGAATGA
The DNA here is from genome assembly GCA_963729825.1 of uncultured delta proteobacterium. GTDB lineage: Bacteria > Desulfobacterota > Desulfobulbia > Desulfobulbales > SURF-16 > SURF-16. The sequence goes on from CAVSQR010000070.1 coordinate 53,639, forward strand.
GCAGTATCAGGATGCTCTTCACCAAATAACTTACGACGAATTTCCAAGGCGCGTTCTTGATATTTGAGCGCCTCCTGACTCTTTCCAAAATGACTATAGATGGTGCCAACACTGCTAAGAGATAGCGCCGTCAGAGGATACTCCTCACCGAATAGCTCAAGGTGAATTTCCAAGGCGCGCTGGTGATATCTGAGCGCCTCCTGATCCTTGCCCAAAGCACTATAGATGGAGCCAACATTGCTAAGAGATAGAGCCGTTTCACGATGTTTCTCACCAAACAACTTACGACGAATTTCCAAAGAGTGCTGGTAATACTTTAGCGCCTCCTGATTCTTGCCAAAATGGCTATAGGTTCCACCGATATTATTTAGGGATTGAGCAGTATCAGGATGCTCATCACCGAACAACTTACGACGAATCTCTAAAGCACCTTGTTGATATTTAAGCACATCCTGATACTTGCCCAATTTATTGTATGTTACACCAAGATCATTAAGGACATTGGCCTGCAGGGCAACATCAGCGTCAGGATGCTTTTCCACCATTTGAAAGGCACCATAAACTAAACGATGGGCTTCGTCGAAATGGCCCCAATGATATGGAGGATAAGCCTGCAACCACGACAGGCGAATTATATGTTGGGGAAAAGAGTAGTTGTTTGCATGGATTAGCCAGGCCTTGAGATGATCTATCTCAGCCTCGAAAACTGCCAGTTCGGTAAATTCTTTACGTCGTTTATCAAACCAGTCACCCAGCCGCTGACAAATTTCGCCAATCCAATCTTTATCAGCGTCTAACGGGAATTGCAGTTGCTGGACACGCCGGAGGAGCCGATGGATTTCGAAACGTTCACTCTCTTTGTCTCTATTTAGCAGCCGCAGGGAGATACCGAGTTGAAGAGGGTGATACAAAGCAGTCTCTTGCTCTCCCAGGATGCCGGCCAAAAGCGAGATCCCCATAAAGGAAGAACCGCTCCATGCCAGAACTTTCAGTATCTTTTCCAGCAATGGTGCCTCAGCGAAAACCTGTCCACTGATTTGCAAGGTGCGGAAGATATCCTGTTCATGCCTGGTATAGCTGGATAAGAGTTCTCCACGCAAGGCAGTTTGAATATTGCTCTGCAGGATTGCCAAATAATCCTGGAACCGGCAGGAAGGGAGATGGCTCAAATAGGCACCTGCAATTTCAATTGCCAATGGCAAACCGCCTAATGATTCAGCAATCTGCTCAGCCGCCTTTTGTTCCTCGTCGGACAGGGCATTTTCATCCCGCCCGGATTCCTTCAAGAGAAGTTCTTTGGAAAGATCGTTATCCAATAAATGCAGTTCAATGGGGACAAAATCCCTCTGCGGCGTCCTGCTGGTGACAAGGATATGTGGGTGTGCATCCGGTTCAGGAAGATACGGTTCAATGGCAGTGGCATCCTCGACGTTGTCAAAAATGATCAAACAATGGCTGAATGTCCGTAGTCGGTTCCTGGCAATATCGAGAATAACGGCATGGTCGGATTGCGGAGAGAGCCAGGCAGCCCCGGTTGCAATACGAATCAACTGGGCATCAATGTCCTGGTCAGCGTGGACCCAGATAACCCCTTCGGGATATTCATCCCTGTATGCCGTGCCATATTCAACTGCCAACTGGGTCTTGCCCAACCCTCCAAGCCCCTGGAAGGCAGCAGTGTGACCAATGGCGGTGCGTTTCCCTTCAGTCAATTGCCGGCGCACTTCTTGAAGCGCCTCATCCCTCCCCACCACACCTTTTCCTTTAGAACGATATGGAATATTAAAGACGGGATTATTCAAGTCGAATTGAGCCGGGCCGGTAACAGTACCCTTACTCGCTTCGAGGGGGGAAGGGTTTCCAAATTCTGATCTGTTAATGTTATTACATTGACTGTCTTTGTTGTTCTCCTCAGTTTGAGTAGGCCCTTTCGGCAGTGAAAATTCCACCTTACCTCCGGCATGACTATCAACATCCTCTCGCCATTTGCCCTTTTGGTCACTCCAGCATCTCAGATATACAACGCCCTTTCCAGTCCCAAAATCAAGATGAACTAAATTGAAGCTATTTGCATAGACAAATTTGACAGGTGCACGTCGATCATAGGATGCACCGGCAGGGATCAGCACATAATCCCCCTCCGTGCCAGCGGTCACCACCATTACTTTAGGGGAATGCTGATGCCCACAAAGGATGAAGTGGAATTTTTCCTTTAAACGTCCCTCAATCCGATGACGATCTTCTTCAGCCAGCCACTCGAAGGGATGGTGCAGCACGGCAACCAGCAGATCTGCCGTCGACACTTCAGTATGGTTGATAGCATCATAAATCTGGGGTTCGCCGATGATAATTTTGCCGTAATCGTCTACCTCGGTTCCCTTGGGCTTATTTCGACCACACATCAACGCGGAATTGAACCCTGCCAAGGCAACCGTCTTTCCGTCAATTTCATAGTGCTTCTGACTGGCATATGCCGTCAAAGTACCGGCGGCATAATCCTTGGCAAATCGGCAATATGCTTCAAACGGTTCAAGAAGACGATTCTTCTTTTTTTCGTCCGTAAGCCATTTCTGAATTTCGTCTTCGCGTAAAAGGGGGTGCAAAAGAGATTCCGGGAGGAGTTCAAAGGCACCACGATCCAAGTCATGATTGCCAGGCACAATAAATAGACGTTCAGGTCCCAAGCCGCAGGCCTCAAGCAAAGGCGAAAGCAAATTCTCTTTTGCAGCCTGGTACTCTTCTGGCTTTCCCGAGTAAGCGAGATCGCCGCTGAAGACAATAAAAATCAATCCGTTTCAGGTCGGGGCTTATCTTAGCCCGGTCCTGAATGTCAGCGAGAAGCCCATCGAGCACGACCTTTCGGTCGAATTCTTTTCCCTTTTGGTGCCAATCGGAAAGATGCAGCCAAGTCAACTTCGTCATGAGACTCCTCTTTAAGTGATAAGGTCTTCAAAAAAGGAATGGCCTTCCTGCTGTTTTCTTTGTCAATTTCCTTTTTTTACCTATCAATTCTTTTTGATACAGCATTGGTTCTGATTGTGCAATATTGTATTCTGACAGATTACAAGACCAGAAATTAGAACTTAAAAAGAGGAAAAGAGGGAGCAGAATTCCACGCCCATTTGGTCGTGGAATCTGAATGGTATCAAACAGAGGGCCAACATGAAGAACAGGGCAAGACCATCAACGGCGGCGGCATCAACTGCAGGTTCGCGGTGGAGCAGGACGGCGCGCCTGGGTTCCCGCAAATGGTCCCCCCTTTTTGATTACATCCTGCACCACATCGGCCTAGTGGCCTATGACGACGGCGCGCCCACCGACACGGCTAGGTTGGCGGCCTTCAAGAACAACATGATCCATGCCGCCGTGAAAACCTGCGCCACCCTGCGGCCCTCGGTGGATATCTCCCTGTCGGAATAGCGGCAGCTCCGGGAAAGCCGGCCGCTTTTTTGTTGTTTCCGCCAATAAAAAAGGTGGGCCTTGCGGCCCACCTTTATCAGCAGTTATGAACTGATACTGGCAGCTTAGTGCTCAATCCACTTTTCGAGCTTCTTGATTTCACCCTCGGTCAATACATAGCGCAGAGGTCCGCGCTCTCCTTCCAGCAGGGCCATGGATCTCTCAAGCAAGGTATGGGTATTGCCGAAAGAATGGGCAAAGCTGCTGCTCTCAACATCTGAGTAAGCCACGGCAGCCTTGAAATCAACGGCAGCATCCTCCTCGCAGCCCAGCTCGCTTTTTGTCAGCCCTCTGGCCAGAAAGGCGGTACCACGTTCAGGATTCAAAGCAATGGAATGATCCAGGTCTTCCAGGGCATGCTCATAATCCAGCAGGTCAATCAAGGCGATACCCCGGTAATAATAGCCCCTTTCATTATCAGGATCCAGGGCGACAACCGCATTGAAATCATCGATGGCCTTATCATAATCTTCTTTTCTCAGATAGGCCACCCCTCGGCTCAGATAAGTTCGTACCGGATCATATCCTTCGTCATGGGCCCGGGTGAACATGTCAATACTATCTTCAAGATGTCCATCCACGAAGAGATTTTGCGCTTCGCGGAAAAGTTCTGTTGTTGTCATATAACACCTCCTCCCTTCCTAACCGTATGAAGGGATCGCTACTCATCACTTGCAAATATTGACTATCCTTTTGTCTTATTTAAACAATAACCATTATCACTTGAAACAACCACTGATTCATGCCGTTTTCTCGGACATTTCCGCAACGGATTTTGCCAGGCGGGATAGCGGTACAGGCAGGATCAATGCTTGCCTTGCGGCAAGGGAGGACGGCTTCCGGCAATCAGTGAAGCGGCAGAGTCATACCCTTGCTGCTGATGCCTTTTTTCAAGACCTCGCGGTTATAGGCGGCAATGACATTACGCCTCTTCAGCATGCCCACCACCCAGCGTTCCTTGTCGGTTTCCACCACGGGAATTTCCTCAATGCCTTTTTTTTGAAAAAGCTCCATGGCGGTGAAGAGGTTGTCGTCAGGGGTGAGGGTGATGACATCACGGGCGCAGATGTTGCCGACACTGGCGTTGGCCCGCAATTCCTCGTCGTGCAGAATGGTCTTCACATCCTGCAGGGAGATAATGCCGACCATCTGGCCGGCGTTGCGGCCCGAGTCAGCCAGCACCGGGAAATAAAAACTGCCCTCCGCCATGCTGAAAATTTTCAGCAGATGGTTGACATTGGCCGATTCGCTGACAAAACCCACATCCTCGGTCATGGCCAGGCCCACCTTGATGGATTTCATGACGGCAATTTCGCGTCCATCATGGATATCGATTCCCTGCCGGGTGAAATCAACCGTATCAATGGAATCCTGGCAGAGCTTTTTTGCGACAACCGTGCCGATGACGCTGGCCAGCATGATCGGGATGATAATCAGATAATTGCCCGTCATCTCAAAGAGCAGAAAAATGGCGGTGAGCGGCGCATGGGTCGCCGCGGCCAGAAAGGAACCGATGCCCACCGCGGCATAGGCGCCGCTTGCCGCGATGGTTCCGGCCGGCAGCAGATAGTTGGCCGCGCCGCCGAAGGTGCCGCCCAGCACCGCCCCGATAAACAGCGAGGGGGCAAACACCCCCCCTGCCCCGCCGGAACCGAGGGTGACGGCCGTGGCAAAAATCTTGAGGAAAACAAGGACCAGCATGACCCAGACCACACCGTGGCCCTGCAGCACATCGCCGATATAATCATAGCCGTTGCCCATGACCTGGGGCATGACGATGCCGATGGAACCGACAATAAAGGCGCCGATGATCGGCTTGACAAAGATATTGATGGGGACCGCGGCAAACCGGTCCCTGATCCAGTAGAAGATCCGGATATGCAGCACGGCCACGATCCCCACCACCACGCCCATGAGGATGTAGAGGGGGATCTCCACCGGGGCGTTGATAAGCTGATAATCAGGCACGGGAAATGCCGGAGCTTTCACCATAAGTGGCCCGGGAGACCACGGTGGCCATGGCCGAGGAGATAACCAGGGCGGAAAATGAGGACATCTCGTAGGTGCCGAGCAGGACAATTTCCGAGGCAAAAAAGACACCGGCAATGGGGGCGTTGAACATGGCGGCAACACCGCCGGCGCAACCTGCGGCGATATAGACCTTCATGCGGTCGCCGGACACCCGGAAGAACTGACCGACCTGGGAGCCGATGGCGCCGCCCACCTGGGCGATGGGACCCTCCACCCCGGCGGAACCGCCGGTGCCGATGGTGAGGGAGGTGGAAACGGTCTTGAGCACAATGGTGCGGAATTTGATCTTGCCGCCCTCCAGGTTCACCTTGCGCAGAAATTTGGTGAACCCGTAGCCGTTCACCTCGCCGGGGAAAAAATAGCTGAGCGGGATGAGCAGCACCATGCCGAACATGGGAATCAGCGGCAGCAGCAGCAGACGCAGTCCGCCGTCACCGATCAGCAGTTCGTGGCCGGTCTGAAAAATATAATGGTGAACGAGTTCTTCGGTGGACCTGAAAAGTATATTGGCAAACCCTGCCGCAAGTCCGATGGCAGCGGCAATAATGACCATCAGGGCGTTTTCACCCGGAACTAATCTTTTTAAACGATTCATTACTGTTTCTGCGGGATGGCGCAGCCTAACAAAGCCGCCTGCTTCAGAAAATAATCATCCGTCATGCCGGCCAGAAAATCGCAGACAATGGCGGCAGGAGAGGTCTCGCCTACATAGTCGGGATCCATCTTATTGATAAATTCGGAGAAAAAGGTGCTCTTTTTCTTAGGCGAATGCATTTCATCCAGGTAGGCAAGAAAAAGACGACGGTAACATATTTTTATTTTTTCCACGTCCTTTTTTATGGCAGGATTCAAATAAATCCGCTCATAATTGAACTTTTTCAAAGAGCGCAAGGCCTCGGAAATTTCCGGACTGAAGGCAATGGCATCCTGCCCGCTGTTTTTCAACAGATCGGTCACCAGGTTATGGACAATGGTGCCGTTGGTCTCGCCCAGGGTTTCCCGGCAGTCCGCCGGGATATCGCTGCGCCTGATCAGGCCCAGCTCAATGGCGTCCTCAATATCACGGCCGATATAACTGATGGTGTCGGCAAAACGGACGACACAGCCTTCCAGGGTCATGGGCGCCAGAGGGGTAGCGGGGTTGCCCGCCTTGCGGCCCATTTTATCGTCAAAATCGGCAAAGGAAACATGGCGCTGCGGCCGCAGGCTGCGGTCATGCACCTCGCCGTCGTGGCAGAGAATACCGTCAAGGGTCTGCAGGGTGAGATTGACCCCCCTGCCTTTTCTCTCGATATGTTCCAGAAAACGGACACTCTGCAGGTTATGCTGAAAAGAGGGCAGACCATGCTCCCGGCATAAGCCGTCAAGGATCTTTTCCCCGTCATGACCAAACGGCGGATGGCCGATATCATGGCCCAGGGCGATGGACTCGATGAGATCCTCATTCAACGAGAGCACCCGGCCGATGGTTCTGGCGATTTTCGAGACCAGCTGCACATGGAGAACCCGGTGGGTGATATGGTCGTTTCTGACCATGTAAAAGACCTGGGTTTTATCGATATAGCGGGTATAGGCCCGGGAATGCAGAATACGGTCCGTGTCCACGGCAAAGGCGGGCCGGTGCCCCTCAAGCTGCTCAGGCCTGCGGCGGACGGCCTCCCCGCTCTTGGCGGCATATGGTCCGAGATACTGCTCCTCCCTGGCCGCCAGCCTGGTTTTAATTTCTATGAGAAAGGGATCCTGTTTCATCTGTTTATCCGCAGCCGCCTGCTTGCTTCATGTTTCTGCCCATTGCCGGAGAAGATACACTTCTTATCCTATTTTATTCAACAGTCAACCGATAATCCGGCGGAAATCCGCAGAACTTGACCCGGCTCGCGATTTTCACAAAAAAAACCCTCTTCATCCTGTTAAAAATATTGTAAAATTCTAACGAATTCATTCAACTGAATATTTCTGAAAATAATTTTCACTACGGAGAACTGTTATGACTGTCAGCGCAGCAGAGTTTAACAAGGCACTGGAAATAGGTCGCCCGCCCAATATCGTCAAACTATTCCCCAATTCACGCGGGCTGCTCGTCAGCGGCAAGGTGATTGATCAGGCCCTGTCGCAGAAGGGTAAGGCCATGACCATGGCTGCCAACGGCCGTAATTATTTTGTCATCCGCGGCGCCCTGATGGCCGCCCAGAAAGCCAAAGCCGCCATCATCATTGAGATTGCCCGCTCCGAAGGCGGGGCAAAGGCCTACTGCCCGACCAATTACTGGAACATCGCCCGCCAGGTCGATCAGGTGTGCAACGAACTGTCGATCACCATTCCGGTGGCCATCCACGCCGACCATTACGGCATCAAGAGCGAAAAGGACCTCCCCTTTGCCAGGGTGGAGATCCCCACCATCTTTGAGGCCGGCATCACCTCCATTGCCATTGACGCCTCGCACATGCCGGACGATAAAAACCTGCTGGCCAACCTGGAGCTCAATCAATTTATTCCCGCCTGGGCCGGCCTGGAGACCGAGGTGGGGGAAATCAAAGGCAGCGAAGGGCTCTCTTCCCCGGCCGAGGCCCTGTTCCTCATCCAGGGGCTCAATGCCCACAATATCTTTCCCGACTGGATCGCCTTAAACAACGGCACCACCCATGGCCTTGAGGCGAGCGGCCAGGGCATCCAGGTGGAACTGACCGCGGAAATCCATCAGGTTCTGGCCCCCTATAAGATCTCCGGCGCCCAGCACGGCACCTCCGGCAACAGCTCGGAGCGGCTGCGGGAAATCGCCCAGAAAACCCGCACCACCAAGGCCAATGTCGCCACCGCCCTGCAGATGATTTCCTGGGGGGTTGAGGTCAATGACTATGGCAATGCCATCCTGGACAGTGACGGCAATCTGGTCAAGGTCAAAAATGAAGGGGTCTCTGAGGAGATGTGGCAGGCCATGGTGGCTTATGCCAAGGAAAAAGGCTGGAAGGCCGGCGACTACAAAAGCCTTAATCTGCCCTTTGAAAACAGACTGCTCGGCCAGCCGGCGGCGATCCGCGCACGGATGTGCAAACGGGTGGAGGATTTTGTCTACAACATGCTGGTCAATGTCTTTAACGCCCAGGATACGGCGGAGCTGGCCATAGAGGCCATCCTGCAGAGAGGCTCTTTTGATCCGGGACCAAAGGCCCAGCGCCTTGAAGACCCTGCCGATTGGACCCCGGAAAAGATCATAGCCAGGGCTGCTACGCTTGATACCGATAAAGGCCGGAAGGGGGATTTTGACGATTAAGAACCAATCCGTGCAGAGAAAAAAGTTCGTCCCGCAATTGCCACAATCCCTCCTCCCGGGGAGGGATTATGGCAAAACCAACGAGTCTATTCCGTCTGGAAACGCCTGTTGAAGTTGATGGAAACAGTGGCAAAATAACCGCCGCCCAGGGCGACCTTCTCCATGGTGCCGTAGGTGAAATGGTTCAAGTCTTCATAGATTGGCAGCCCTGCCGTGAGCCGCAAAGAGAAGTTGCCGCCCAGGGCGGTCAGGAACTTCCAGTCAGCCACTGCCGCCAGATTAGTCCGGGAGCCGCCGGTATTGCCGACATCAGCGCCGTTTTTCTCATTTTTCCCCTGGAAAAGGGTGTCAAGCTCAAGCCCCAGCAACCAATCATAATTGGGGGTGTAATGCATTGCCAGACCAAGCCGGGTTTCGTCTCCGAACTTGTAGTCGTCATTATTTTCCATCTTATAGGTATAACTGGCCAGGCCATGGAACCAGAGATTACTGTACCGCTGGGAATAGAGCAGCCCGCCGGTAAAGGTGTAATCGCCGGTGCCGAGCTGCAGGCCGGAGGTGTCGATCCATTCCGTGTCAAAATCACCGGAGGGAAAAGTGGTTTCGGCCAGCAGCGTGACAAATCGGCTGAAGTAATTGTCCCGCCAGACATTATAGCGAAGCGACAATCCCAGATCCCCCAACCCGCTGTTGTTATCGGTCTGCACCTGGCTGCCGCCCATCTTGTACATCTGCATTTCCTTTTCCAGATAGGAAAGGGACATCCCGAGGGCCAGACTGTCGGTGAGACCGAAGTTGAGCATCATCATCTCTGCCTCGGTGGTCATTTCCTTGGGGGCCAAATTCTGGCCGGGCCGCCGGACAAAATCGTCCGGGTCCTTGCTGCTTGATCCCTCCTTGATTTCGTCCATTTTCATATACATGTAGCCCAGCCCGACCCCGAACGCCCCTTTAGGAGGCAGCACCGCGGCCTTGATTCTGGTGGGCATGGTCATGCCCATGGGAGAAACCGCGCTCAGGGCCTGATGAAAATCCAACAGTTCCCCGCCCTGCTCATCGATGAATTTCTGGGCCGCTTCCCTGCTGCGGAAGGCGATGATACTGGGCATCATGTCGGGAATCTGCCTGCTGCCGATGACATAGGTGGCATCAGCTGCCGGAATCAGCGCCCTGCCTTCCCAGTCACGCACCATGATTGAGGTGAAGGAGTCCGGGCCGCCCTCGTCCTGGACAATGCGCAGCAGACAGGCCATGCCGCAGGCTTCAGAGTGGCGGCCATCCTTGTAGGTCAGCTCGGCGGCCGTGTGCTGATACTGGTCAATATACATACCGCACACCTGACAACCGGCACGACCTCCCGGTTCAGCGGCTTGGGCTGTTCCTGTACCGCATAATACCGCCGCCATCAAAACGATTAACAGTATACGTCGCATTGTTCACCTCCCTTTCCGGTAACGGGCGGGAGACCGTTACCTGTTGATGATATCAGAAAATCATGTCCGCCTGTTCCGCCACAATCCCCGGTGCTGATATTTCCCTGGAACTGCAAGAGGATAGGCAATCCATCCCTGTCAAATAATAGCAATTACCTAACAGCATCATCAGCCCATTGACAATGCGGCAAATTGTCGCACCTGGATACAAATTCAAATATTCCAAAGGATTAACGGGAGAAGAAAAAAGAGTCCGCAGACGGATTGTGGAAGTTGCCCATTTCCGGGTCAACAGATTCTGGAAAGTTGATGGGCAGGCGCAAAATAACAAAGGGGAACAGGCGGGCTGCTCGCCGCTGTTCCCCTTTGTTGACTATACGCTTCCCCGGATCGGGGAATATATACATCAGGCCTTTTTCAGGACATTACCGATATCTTTCACCTTATCAACCTCTTCCTTGAGAGCGGTCACCTCTTTTACTCCAGGGACACTTTCTTCCGCCTCTTTGAGTCCCCTTTTAAAGGAAGAAATCCCCTTGCCGAGTCCGGCACCGATCTCCGGCAGCTTCTTACCGCCGAAAACGAGAAAGGCTATACCCAGAATGACAATAAGTTCCGGCGTTCCCAGTCCAAACATTGTTAACCTCCTTGCTGACTATTATGCAGATCAACCCTCCGGATGATCCTATTCTCCGGAGACAGTGATGCAAGCCCTGATCAACTATCCTTATCTGTATCCTTGTCGGCCTCGTCCAGCTTTTTCTTATCGTCTCCATCCTTGGTGGCATTCTTAAAGTTCTTGATGCCCTTGCCGATGCCTGAGCCGATTTCCGGCAGCTTGCCCGCCCCGAAAATGATTACTATGATAACCAGAATGATGATCAATTCCGGCATGCCGAGTCCAAACATAACGAGTCTCTCCTGTTAATTACAAGTACAATTTACCATAATCTTACTACATAACCCAAAGCATTACAGACCGCAAAGAAAAAAATCAGCCCCTACCGGTCAGCATGGCGGTCATCTCATTGACCCTGGCGATGATCTGTTTCTCATCAAGCGCCGTCAGCTGCCTGTCACGCATGACGACCTTGCCGTTGATCAGGGAATGAACCACATCACTGCCCTTGGCCGCATAAACCAGATGCGAGGCGATATTGTACATGGGGGTGAGATGGGGCTGGTCAAGATCAAGGACAATCATGTCCGCCTTCTTGCCCGGCTCCAGGCTGCCGATATCCAGCTGGGCGCCAAGCACTCCGGCCCCGCCCATGGTGGCCATATTCAGGGTCTCACGGGCGGTCATCACCGTGGGATCAAGACGGTGCACCTTGTGCAGCTTGGCCGCCATATCCATTTCGGCAAACAGGTCGACATTGTTGTTGCTGGCGCTGCCGTCCGTGCCGAGCCCCACCGTCACACCGGCTGCCAGCAGCTCCGGCACCGGGGCGACCCCTGAGGCGAGTTTCATGTTGCTTTCCGGACAATGGGCCACCTTCACCTGCCGCCTGCTGAGCAGGTCGATCTCATCAGAGACAGCATGACGCAGTGATCGGCAATGACGCGTTCATCAAGCAGCCCCAGGGCCTCAAGATGGTTTACCGGCGTTTTCCCGTAGCGCTTGCGCACCGTTTCCACCTCGTCCGCTGTTTCCGAGAGATGAATGACGTAGGGGCAGTCATGGGCTATCGCCTTTTCCTTGAGGGCCACCAGCAGGTCGGGAGCACAGGTATAAACGGAATGCGGGTCCATGGTGATGTTGACCAGGGGATGGTCCTGGTAGCGCTGCGCCAGCTCCTCCACATAGGCAAAGCCTGCGGCCAGCTCACCGTAATTGGGTGAGGGGAAATCATAGAGCACCTCGCCCACCCAGGCCCGCATGCCGCTCCTGTCCGCGGCCCGGGCCACATCATCGGCAAAAAGATACATATCGCAGAAACTGGTGGTGCCGGATTTGATCATCTCCACCATGGAAAGCAGCGAGGCGTGATAGACCATCTCGCCGGTGAGTCTGCCCTCCACCGGAAAGATATGCTCCTGCAGCCAGGTCATGAGCGGCAGGTCATCGGCCAGCCCCCGCATGCAGGACATGGCGGCGTGGGTGTGCACATTGACCAGCCCCGGCATGATCAGGGCCTTGGGCAGAGTAAGGGTCTCCGCCGCCTGGTACCGCTGCCGCAGCTCGCGGGCCGGACCCACGGCGGCAATGGTTACACCGCAGACCGCCACCGCCCCATCCTCGATAATGGTATGGTCGCGGTCCATGGTCACCACGGTGCCAAGCAGCAGCACATCACATCTGTTATTTTTTCCCTCACTCATCACACTGTCATCCGCTGTAAAAATATCCTCATCCGCCAGGACTGGGCCACGACAATCATCAACTGGCGAGCAGCCCCTGGCGTCACCTATCTGCCAATTACCATGCAGGTCAAAGATTTCTGAGCACAGCCATCACCAGCTGCACAAAGGCACCTTCCGCCTGGCCGGCCTGTTCCAGAATCTCCTCAATGCGGATGGGCTGAAAATTATCCGGGTCATTGACATTGGCTATCATGGAGATGCCGAGCACCCGCAAACCCGCATGGACCGCCACAATCACCTCCGGCACCGTGGACATACCCACCGCATCCGCCCCGCACATGCGGAGAAACCTTGTTTCGGCGGGGGTCTCCAGGCTCGGACCGGGAATGGCCACATAGGTGCCGGCCACCACCTTGGCGATGTTGTGTCTGCTGGCGCATTCAATGGCCAGAGCGATCAGATCCGGATCATAAACCCGGGAGCAGTCCGGGAACCGCGGACCCCAGTCATCCACATTCGGCCCGCGCAACGGATTATCAGGGATAAAATTAAGATGATCGCTGATGATCATCAGCGTGCCCGGGGCATAGGCGGGGTTGAGGCCGCCCGCGGCATTGGAAACCAGCAGCAGCCGGGCACCCAGCAGGGAGAGCACCCTGACCGGGAAGGTCAACTCCCGGGTGGAATAGCCTTCATAGTAATGGAATCGCCCCTGCAGCGCAGCCACCCGTTTGTTGCCCAGGATGCCGAAGATCAGATTGCCGGCATGACTGGTAACCGTGGATCTGGGGAAATTCGGGATCATTTCATAGGGCAGACAGAGGGCATTTTCTATTTTTTCCGCAATGCCGCCCAGACCGGTGCCGAGCACCAGAATGATCTCAGGCCTTTCGCCGCACCTCTCCTGTAAAAAAGAGACCGTTGTCTCCACCTTCTTTTGGAAATCTTCCGCAGCTTTCACTTTCCTACCGCACAATCTTGGTGAATTTCGACCCCTCAATGGTCAGATTATACATCAGGCCCTTATTGCTGAAGACAAAGCCGACAATGGGATCCTTGATATCAATGGTGTTGATGTCCTCACCCACTCCCCATTTCACCAGCGCCACCGATCCGTCAACCCCGGCCTTCCAGCCCTCGCTCCTGCGGAAGTCCTGCAGGGCCTGCTGGGTTAAAAAAACCACCACGATGGATTTGGACTGCGCCCCCAGCTGAAAACCGATGGAGGCGGCGGCTGTATTGTAAAACTCCACCGTCTTGCCGCCAATACGCAGCGCCCCTTCCCCATACTCGCCGCCAACGCCGATCCCCGCCTTGATAACGCTTGGGAAAACCAGCACTCCCGCGGCCTTTTGCAGAAATTCTTCACCGCCGGTTATCTCTGTCGTAAAGCGCTGCAGGGTGCCGTTCACCCCGATATTGATCTCTTCGGCTGAGGCGGCAAAGGCCACGCCGGGACCACTGACAACAACAGCGGACAATAACAGGAAAAACAGCATGATGATGGCGGAAAAACTCTTTTGACCGGTTTTCATCCTTCCTCTCCTTATTCAATATATTTATTAATGAACCCGCGCAGTCTGCTGCAGAGGAACAGCAGGGCCATCCCCGCAAAGGGGCAGGGAAACGGTAAAAATCGTGCCTTGATCCGGCTTGCTGACAAAGGTGATGCTGCCACCATGTTTTTTTTCCACAATCTGTTTGCAGGAAAGAAGCCCCAGGCCGTTGCCCGCGGGCTTGGTGGTAAAATGGGCATCAAATATCCTATCCGCCACTGTTTCAGCAATCCCTCGGCCGTGGTCTTTCACCTCAATGCAAATGCGATCCCCGGAGACAGCGGCGCTCAGCTCGATTTGAGCGCCGGGATTGCTCGCCTGGGCGGCATTGATCAGCAGATTCAGCAGCACCAGCCGGATCTGCAGTTTTGAAAAATAGAATTCCGGCAAATCGTCCGCTAGTTTGACAATAATGATCTTATCCTGCAGATCAGGATGGGCGACAAAATCAGATTCCCGCATCTCGTTAATCAACTCCGGCAGGGAATTGCGCACAAAACCTTCAGGCACGACAAGATTTTTCACGTTGGCAAGGGCCTGCTCCACCAGGGCGGCGATATGATTGCGGGCCATCTTCATGTAGCGGATATATTTTTCCTGGCTTGATCCCTTTTCCACCGGGAAATTATCAAGAAAAAGGAAAAGGGAGAGAAGATTTTTCATGTCATGCACCAGAACGTTGATCTGCTCAAACTCCCGGGCAATTACCTCGTTGTCCTCTCTGAGACGGTGACTGAGAATCTTCAGGATCGGCAGCAGGGCCTGCGGGTTGTTCACCAGCAATCCCTTGAAAAGCCGGGCCGGCACCCTGAGCAGCAGACTCTGTTCACTGGCTTTGACGGTGGCGGAACGGGGTTTTTCTTCGATAATGGCCATTTCCCCCACGTAATCAACCGGGACGATTTCAGCCAGAATTCTTTTGTCCTTATAAACCAGGAGTTTACCCTGCAGCAGCACAAAAAAATCCTCCCCCTCCGTTCCCTCGCAGAGCAGAATTTCTCCAGGTTGACAATGAACCTCCTCAATGCTGAAGGCAAAAGTTTGAAGATCCGCGACTGAAAACGAGGAAAAAAGGTCAACCTGCTGCAGAACCTTGATGCGACTCTCTCCTGTCATGATACTGCACTGTCCTTATCCTTGCCGGAAATGTCACTGAGCTCGGCCAACGCCTGGTTAATATCAGACTGGAGGGACTGCCTGGTCTGGTGGGTCTGGGAATCACCGGCTGCCTGCAGAACTTTTTCCCGGATGGACATAATGATTTCAGAGGATTTCCCCAGAACGCCGTCCGCCAACTGGGCGATGGCAATGGCCTCGGTTGCGTTACGCATTGACTGGCCAAGCCCGCGCCCCTGGCTTACCAGAGAGGCGGCGATGCTCATCCCGGCGGCATCATCTGCGGCTTTGGTGATACTCTTCCCTGAAGACATCCTGTCCAGGGATTCAGAAAGAGCTTTCTGGCTGTTTCGCAAGTACAACAAAGCGTGGCTAAGCCGCTGTAACAAAATAATGTCGTCATCCGTATGGTCAAAACGGCATAAAGAGCCGTAACTAAATGGTCAAGAAAGCAGAGGTTATTTCGTAACGGCTCCTAAAGCTGACATCATTTAATCTGAAAGCCATCTTACCGCCTCCACCCAGAAAGAAATAATTAATAATGATGGCTATTATACTCTTGCGACTTCAGTGAAACAAGCGGAACTGAACCGGCTGAGGGAAAGGGAGCAGTGAGGATTTATCAGAGAACAGCCGGATACTCTTGGCTAAGTAGATTAACCAACGGCAGCAAATATTCCTTACCCGCAGAAACAGTGCTAACTATTTGATTTATAGATGGTCGGGACGAGAGGATTTGAACCTCCGACCCTAGCGTCCCGAACGCTATGCTCTACCAGACTGAGCCACGTCCCGACCCGGATAGACAGAATAAAGACGCGGAGAAATACGAAAAATTTCTCCGCGTCTTTTTATAATGATTATGACGACCTGCTGAATAAACAGAACCGGTGAATACCCGGTTGCATATATCGAATGTGAATTGGCGCTGCCTACTTCATCAACAACTTATTTGACAGCATCAGCAAGTTTACTTCCAGCTTTAAACCGTGCAACCTTTCTTGAAGGAATCTTAATGGTAGCACCGGTCTGGGGGTTTCTACCCTGGCGTGCAGCACGGGCGGAGACAGAAAAAGTGCCAAAACCAACCAGTGTCACTTTGTCTCCTTTTGCCAGGGCATCAGTCACTGCATCAAGAAAAGCGGTTAATGACTTCTCCGCAGCGGCTTTGCTGATCCCCGCAGCAGAAGCCATGCTTTCAACCAACTCACTCTTATTCATAATCCTTCCTCCTCACGAATAACTTAATAGATGAATCTAACACGAACGTTAGTGCCGATTTAACCAAACACTATTAGATTGTCAAACAAAAAAAAACACTGTATTTCCCCCAAAAAAATACTCAAGTATCAATTCAAAATACTCGCTCGCTCAGAAAGTTCAAGAAAAACTTTGGTATAATTGAGTTTTGCGAAAAAATTTATCACTTCGTCCCGCAGGCCGCTTTCAAGAAACTTCTTGCTATCTCCTTGAGATAGCGTAATAAATACGGATTTCCCATCAAGCCTTGCCCGGCAGCCGAAAAAACCTCGCTCCTCGAGAAAATTTTCCCCGTATGCCACATCCCGCAGCAGTTCCGGGGTAATGGCCAGCCCGCCTGCAATGCGGGTAGCCAGACATGATTCCGAAGGGAGATTCCAGCAGGAAAGCTGAAATTCCCTGCACAGGGAACGTATCTCCCCTTTCGACAAACCCGCCTCAACCAGGGGGGTCAGAACCTGAAGCTCCCTGACAGCCTGCAGTCCGGGACGATCCTGCTTGAGATCATCAATATTGGTCCCGTCTAAAAGTTTATACCCAGAAGGGAGCTGAGACGTCAAGTAGCTATACATTTTCTTTTTGCAATGATAGCAGCGCAAATCACTGTTTGCCGTAAATTCCGGCCAGGACAAGGGATCAAGATCAACAATCCGCAGCGCGCAACCCAGCTCTTGACAGCTCTCGCCTGACCACTTTCCAGCACCCGAGGCTTCTGGAGCGGAGAACGCAGATAAACAGCCACGGCATCCGCGCCATAGGCCTCGGTGGCGGCCTTGAGCAGCAAGGTGCTGTCCACGCCGCCGGAAAATGCCACTGTCCCATGCCCTGCTCTTTTGAGCGCAGCCACGAGACAATGGTATTTTTCCATTAACTGCAAGGGAAAAGCCGATCCGTCCTCAGCAGGAACCATGCGGATTATTTGTCAGGCAGGGTCTGTATCGGCTTTACAAGCTGGAAATCACCCTTTTCGATCCATCCCTTCAAGATAAGCGCAATCTCCCGCGCCCGGACAAAACTCGACAGCGGGGCGGTGGGAACATCCTTACCGTTCACCTCAATATGCCCGCTTTTGAGCTGGGCGTAAGTGACCTCACCATAATTGCGCTTAACGCCATGGGGATAATCATAGGAGTAATCAACTACCTGGGTGACCAGTTCGGCGTCGGAAACGCCGGTGAAGCGCGCCATATCCTCATTGAGAATGGGGATGGGAATGCCTATGCCCACGGCCAGGGTGGAACCATAGCCCTGCATGCTGATGCCTTTCAGCCACCGGTTGTTCATCTGCTTCATATCGCCATAGACCATGAGGGTTCCGGCCGGCCGGCATGGCGTACCGTTTTCCGCCCGCTGGACTCCGGGATTGTGCTGACTGCCGTGCCAGCCGACATAACCGATGCCGCCACCCAGAAAGATACGGGTGCCGAGGCCGATGGTCTTGAAGTAGGGATCATTGAGCAGGGGGCTCAACTCGCCGGCACTGCAGTAATTGGCATTTTTGCCAAACGGCCGCAGCGTTCCCATGTAGGTATAGATCGTCTTATCGGACAGATTGACGGCACAGTTATAGTTCTGATAGCAGTTCCGGGGATTAACCAGCAGGGCATAGGGTAGATCCTGCAGGGTGATCTCCTTTTCAATGCCCTTGTTCGGATAACAATCCGTACCGTAGGCCACGGCCTTCAGATGAATCTTCCTGCCGGCCACCAGATCCTCCAGCACATGGCCGCCGCCATAGCGGAATTCACCCGGATAGATCTTGTTCAAAGGATCGTCTTCCGCCAGTTCCGCGGCCCCGATATAGATATCCACGGCGGCAAGGCCTGCATAGGCAGGAACATCGTTAAGCCATACCTTGGACGCCTTGATCGTCGGATGGGAATGGCCGAAGTTGATAAAGGCCCCGGAGGAACACATGGGGGAAAAGGTGCCGGTGGTGACCACATCCACCTTTCTGGCCGCCTCTTCGGGACCATGCTCACGGACAATGCCGACCATCTCCTCGGCCGTCACCACCACCGCCTCGCCAGACTTGATTCGGGCGTTTATTTCATCGTAAGTCTTCTGAACCTTCCACTCACTCATGCAAGCAAACCTCACTCCATCACAGAGACAACTTTATGACCGGCCTTTTCCAGCGCCTCGACAATCGGGGCAGGATCGCATTTTTCCAGTCTGAAATAATGGACTTTGCGCCTGGCGGCATGGCTTTCAATGGCAACACTGATAATCTCGCCGCCGTGTTCATTAATGACGCGGGTTACGTCCTCCAGGCCGCTCTTCTTATCAACCACCACATCAATCCTGGTTGAGGCCTTGAACAGGCCGAGCACCTCGATAAAGGCGGAAAGAAGATCCGACGCGGTGATGATGCCCACCAGTTTTTTCTTGTCAAGAACGGGCAACCCCCCGATTTTGTAATCATGGATGAGTCGAGCTGCCGTTTCAATGCTGGCATTGGCATTGACCGTAATGGGGTTCAACACCATCACCTGATGAACCGGTATGTCTTCCACCATTGACGGAAAAGAAAACTGCCGCAAATCGCTTTCAGTAATAAATCCAACTAATTGATCATCCTCAACAACCGGCAGATGTCTGATGGAATACTTCTTCATCAGCTCTGTTGCCTCCTGCAGCAGCGCGGTTCTGTGGATGGTCTTCGGATCGGCTTTCATCCAGTTCTTAATCTTCATAACAATTCCTACCTTATGTCTGACCCCTTCCCCTTACGGTTCCTTCTCTGAGAAGGAACAAAGGATGCAGCAAAGGGAAATGATTTTAACCCTAGAATACTTTTAATATTTTTTCAAGTTAGAAGAAACAGGGAAAAGGGCAGCGATTTTTATTTCATTTTCTCTTTCCATATCCGCCGATTTGCATTAATAGTGCTCATTCTATCATCAAAATTGGGCCTCAATGCATAAAAAAAACCGAGGCACCGAGAAATAAATTCATAAAAAAATACAGACTATGGCCACAGACAATCAGGCAGCCCTCATCAATGTGCGTAACCGCATTGACGCCATTGATGATACCATATTGAAATTATTAAAGGAAAGGCTGAAATGCGCCCAGGATATCGGCCAACTGAAATCCAAGGAAAACAGGGCGAAATGGGACCCACTGCGGGAGAGACAGATATATGACAGGCTGATCCGGGACAATAACGGCGAATTTCCCGAGGAGGCACTGTACAGCATTTACCACGAGATCATCACCACCTGCAGACTCTCCCAGAAACCGGTGGAGGTGGCTTATCTGGGACCCCAGGCGACTTTTTCCCATCTCGCCGCGGTAAAGTATTTCGGCCATTCGGCTGATTATCGGCCCATTGAAACCATCGAGGATATCTTCTACGAGGTGGAGCGCGGCAGGGTCCAGTACGGCATTGTGCCGGTGGAGAATTCCATAGAGGGATCAGTTACTTCCACCCTGGACGCCTTCATGAAATGCAAGGTAAAGATCTGCGGGGAAGAATACCTCAATATCACCCATAATCTGGTCAATTTTTCGGGAGATATCAATGATATCAAACTTATTGTCTCCCACTCGCAGCCACTCGCCCAATGCCGCCAGTGGCTGCGCAAACAGCTGCCCAACGTTCCCACCCAGTCGGTTTTCAGCACGGGACAGGCAGCCCAGATGGCCCACGATGACCACACAATTGCCGCCATCGCCAGCTCGCTGGCCATCAAAACCTACCAGCTGCAGGTCGTGGTCAAGGGCATCGAGGACTACCGGGGCAACACCACGAGATTTGTACTGATCGGCAAACAGTCTCCCTCCAAAAGCGGCCGGGACAAGACTTCCCTGCTGCTCAGTTTTCTTGACCGGCCCGGGGCCTTGAATGACACCCTGGCCATCCTGGCCCGCCGCAACATCAACCTGACCAAAATCGAATCCAGGCCGGTAAAGGCTGAGCCCGGTAAATATCTCTTCTTCATTGATATGATCGGTCATTATGCGGATGGAGTCATAACCGAAGCATGTGAAAGGCTGCAGGAAAGCTGCTCCTATTTCGAATGGCTCGGCTCCTACCCCCAGGCCCGGCAATCAACCACCAATCCGTGACATCTGCCCGTGGCAGTTGAAACCCTCTTTTTCAAACAGGGTATGGCCTTTCGGCTTATCAAGGATGGTCTGCACCAGGGCTTTTTTCACCTCGTCATCGCTGCCGCCGGACCTCAGAATCTTCTTGAGGTCCGTTTCCTTATCGGACAAAAGACAGGAACGCAGTCTCCCTTCCGAGGTCAGGCGCAGACGGTTGCACTGATCACAGAACTTATGGCTGATGGGGCTGATAAAACCCACTGATCCCCTGGCCTCCACTGCCTGCCTGAACCGGTAAATACGGGCGGGGCCGTCCATGCGGGCGGTCTCCACCGGCACCAGTTCATCAAGGACACTGATCCGTTGCTTGATCTCCTCTGCGGAGATATACCTCTCCTCCCCCCAGATGGTGGCGTCCCCGATGGGCATGAATTCAATAAAGCGCACCTGCAGGGCATGGGTCAGGGAAAGCCTGGCAAAATCGACCAACTCGTCGTCATTGATGCCGCGCAGGGCCACCATATTGATCTTCACCGGCGAAAACCCCATGGACTGGGCGAGATTGATGCCCTGCCAGACCTGGTCGAAGCGATCGGCCCCGGTGATCCGGGTAAACCGTTCCTTTTTCATGGTATCGAGGCTGATATTGAGCTTTCTGATGCCGGCGTCATAGAGATCCGCGGCGTACTTTGCCAGCATGACCCCGTTGGTGGTCAGCCGGATATCGTCCAGGCCGGGAATGGCTGCCAGCCGGCGGATAAAGGAGATGATATTCTTTCTCACCAGCGGCTCGCCCCCGGTGAGCCGTACCTTGCGGATGCCAAGCTCCACGGCAAGTTTGATGACCCGCAGCAGCTCTTCGTAGTTCAGCAGCTCGCCGCAGGGCAGTTTTTCGCCGATTTCCCTGGGGGTGCAGTAAATGCAGCGCAGATTGCACTGGTCGGTCACCGAGACCCGCAGGTAGGAAATGGAGCGGGAAAAGAGATCGACAAGGTGTCCGCTTTCCACCAGATTTTCCAGGGATTTTTCTTGTTGTTTTTGCGTAATTTCAGGAGTAATTTTTGTCATAATATGTCACAATGTCAATTTTTTCCGCCCCGGTCATGTGCCGTGAGGTGGAGTTTTGACAGCCTCTTTTTAAAATCTGCTGATGATTATTCTCGGAATAGAAAGTTCATGCGATGAGACTGCCGCCGCAGTGATGGAAGACGACAGACGTCTGCTGGCGAATGTTATTAATTCGCAAATCGATCTCCATGGAACCTACGGCGGCGTGGTGCCGGAACTTGCCTCCCGCAAGCATCTGGAGGATATCTATCCTGTTGTTGCGCAGGCCCTGCAGCAGGCTGGCATCACCCTTGATCAGGTGGACGGTCTGGCCATCACCCAGGGACCCGGCCTCATCGGCTCGCTGCTCGTCGGACTTTCCTTTGCCAAGGCCCTGTCTCTGGTCAAAAAAATACCCTATGTAGGGGTGGACCACATGGCAGGCCATCTTGTTTCCGTTTTTCTCGGGGAAAACAAACCCGCCTTCCCCTATGTCGCCCTGATCGCCTCCGGCGGCCACTCCTCCATCTTCCATGTCACCGACTATTTTCATTACACCCTGCTGGGCAGAACACGGGATGATGCGGCGGGCGAAGCCTTTGATAAGGTGGCGAAAATTCTCGACCTGCCCTATCCGGGCGGGCCGATCATCTCGAAATTATCGAAAAACGGTGACCCCGCGGCGATCAGCTTCCCCAGATCCTGGCTGGAACCGGACAGCCTTGATTTCAGCTTCAGCGGTATCAAAACGTCTGTTGCCAATTACGTCAAGCAAAATCAGCAATTGATCGCAAACGGCGGCGCAAAGAGGCGGTCAGAAACTGAAACGGCAAACATCTGCGCATCCTTTCAGGAGGCGGTGGTTGACGTGCTGGCGGGCAAGACCATGAAGGCCGCCCGTAACCTCAAGGTGAAAACGGTTGTCCTGGCCGGCGGGGTCGCCGCCAATCCCAGACTGCGGGAGGTGTTCCGGCAACAGGGCGGCAGGGAGGGATTTACGGTGTACATGCCGCCCCAGCAATTCTGCACGGACAATGCGGCGATGATCGCCCTGGCCGGCTATCATCTCTTCCGGCAACAGGCGGTCACCACTCTTGACATGGATGTCTATTCGCGCAGCAGGCTTACGGAGCTTGCATGAACAGGCGTTTTTTCAGATACTATTACCTGCGGTTCATCCGCCTCCAGGGAGACCCCAAGGAGATCGCCAGAGGCATTGCCATTGGTATCTTTATCGGCATTACCCCCACCATTCCCCTGCATACCCTGCTGGTCCTGGTGCTGGCTCTCTTCCTGCGGGCCAGCAAACTTGCCGGTCTGCTGGCCAGCTGCGTGGTGAGCAATCCCCTGACCTTCTTTTTTCAATATTATCTTTCCTGGCGGCTCGGCACCTGGCTCACGCCTTATGAGCTTTCCTGGGAGCGCATCCATGAAATAATGGCCATCATTTCCGGCCATATCGGCTTTAAAATGACCCTGGCCGAACTGAGTAAACTCGGCGGGGAGTCCATTGCCGTCATGCTGGTCGGCGGCGCGGTGCTGGCCCTCCCCTTTGCGGTGGCCGGCTACTTCCTCTCCCTTTACTTCTACAAAAGGCTGCGCCGGAAACGCTTCAAACAACGCGCAGAAAACTACGAAATTTATGAGCCTCCAGTCAATCAAAGACATTCTCAAAAGTGAAAAACTGGCCCCCTCCAAAAAAAGGGGCCAGAACTTTCTCATCCACCGGCAGACCGCGGCGACAATTGTCGCCCTGGCCGGGGTCACCCCCGACGATACCGTGGTGGAACTGGGGGTCGGCCTCGGCACCCTGACCGGTCCGCTGGCGGAAAAAGTCAGCCAAGTGATCGGCCTGGAGATCGACTCCGGCATCATTGACTGGCAGCAAACCAGCGGCAATCTGGCCAACAACGTGACTCTTATTCATCAGGACCTGCTGAAGGCCGATTTCCCAGACCTGGCGCAGCAATGCGGCGGCCGGTTGAAGATACTGGCCAATCTGCCCTATTCCATCTCCAACCCTCTGCTCTTCAAGCTGCTGGATAATCAGGAGGTGATGGAGTGGGCGGTGCTGATGCTGCAGAAGGAGGTGGCCATGCGGCTGACCGCCGTCCCCGGCACCAAGGAATACGGCATCATCTCGGTACTGATGGCCGGGGCGGCCACCGTGACCCAGCTGCTGAACGTCGGCCCCGGCCAGTTCCATCCCCGGCCCAAGGTGGATTCCGTGGTGGTCAAGATCACCTTCCACCCAACTCCCGAGCGCGCCGTTCTGTTGCCGGCCCATGACCCCGAGCTGCTGCGCAAGGTGGTGCGCAGCGCCTTTCAGCAACGCCGCAAAACCCTGCTGAATTCCCTCTCCGCCTCGCCCTTCATCACCTTTGCCAAGGAAAATTGCCGCGCGGCTCTGCTGGCGGCGGGAATTGATCCGACCACCCGGGCCGAGCGGCTGACCATCGAGGATTTTGTTACCCTGACCGGTGAGCTGGCCAAGGTTGCCTGACAGGAGAAGACATGCAGAACTTTGTCTTATACAACCCGACGAAAATTATCTTCGGCAGAGATACGGCCAAAGAGATCGGCCCGGAAACCGCGGCCCTGGGCCGTAAAATTCTGCTGGTCTATGGCAAAAGCAGCAGCAAAGCTAACGGCATCCATGGGCAGGTGCTCGCCTCACTTACCGCGGCAGGGCTTGAGATCATCGAACACGGCGGGGTGGTCTCCAACCCCCTGCTCAGCCATGTGCGGGCAGGAATTGACCAGGCCAGGCAACATGCCGTACAGGCCATCGTGGCGGTGGGCGGCGGCAGTGTCATTGACAGCGCCAAGGCCATTGCCGCCGGCGCCCTGGTGGACCATGATGTCTGGCAGTTCTTCAAGGCTAAGAAAAGCATCAAAAAGACCCTGCCGCTGACCTGTGTCCTCACCCTGGCCGCCGCCGGATCGGAAATGAACGGCGGCATGGTGCTCACCAATGAGGAGACCAGACAGAAATTCGGGGTGGGCAACCGCCTGCTCTGCCCCAGGGTCTCCATCCTCGATCCCACCCTCACCTTTACCGTGCCCCCGGATTATACCGCCTATGGCGCGGTGGATGCCATCGCCCATATCCTGGAGTTCTACTTCACCACCCGGGATCCTGCCACCCCGGTACAGGATCGCTTCATGGAAGGGCTGGTGATCAACATCATGGCGAGCTGCGACCGGGTATTGCGCGACCCGGCCGACTATCAGGGCAGGGCTGATCTCATGTGGTCCGCCACCCTGGCCTTAAACGGCTGGACCGCCGCAGGCCTGGGCATGGTGGGCTTTCCCATGCACATGATCGAGCACTCGCTCTCCGCCCTCTACAACATCCCCCACGGCGCAGGCCTCTCCATTGTCATGCCTGCCTGGATGCGCTATCAGGCAAGGCTCCAGCCCGGCAAATTCAGCCAGTTCGGCCAAAGGGTTTTCAATCTTACCGGCAGCGATGAAAGCTGCGCCATGGCAGGGATCAAACGCCTGGAAGAGTGGTTCGTCAGCGTCAACAGTCCGACAACTCTCAGCCAGGTCGGTATTGCCGCCGCAGACATTCCCGCGATTGCCGAAAACGCCCTGGCCCTGGCCCGCATCTGGCGTTTAAACGACTACGGCAAGGAGGTCATCATGGAAATTCTCACCGCCTGCTGCTAAGCCGCTGTAAAAAAAATCAATTCAATTCTTTCCTTTTTTGCATTTTTTAGGTAAAGCAATTTTGACTGTCTCGGGAAATCCCTCTCGAGGCCGCACAGCGCACGATAAGTTATTGATTTATCGTTATAAAATTATGTTCCTGTTTTTTTAAGCCATTAATTTTGATTTTTGGCAAAAGATCATTACTATATGTTCAGCTAAAAAAATAACCTTGTTTCAGATTCACCATCAGCAAAGCAGAAAATATGAAGCTAAAAGACGACGAATTCCTTTATGAACAGGCAGTACTGAAGATGCGCAAGGAAATCGCCAAGGGAAAAACCTTTGCCCAGGCCTGCGAGATATTGCATGATCTCGAGGAAAATCTCCGCCCGCTTATCCAGGACGATTTTCTGAAGATCATTGTTGCCGAACAACATTTCGGTCAGGGCAGAGGCATCGATGACGTAGCCTTGTTTCTTGATCTTCCTTATGAAAAGGTAGAAGCCTCCAGGGAGAGGATCATGACCGAATTCGACGAGCTTTTTTCCGGCCAATTATCCCCGTATATCAGCAAGACGACCCACTAGCATTACCGGCTCCGCATGGATGAGATCATCGTCTTTCAGCAGGCCGGCTCCGGCGAGGTAAAAATCAGCGGCATCCGGCAATACGGCTCAGGCCTTATTATCAGCCAGGTTTTTGATCTGCCCGCCCACCTGCCCGACTTCATTGACAACCCGGCAGAGTACTTCAGAAAAGATTTCAACGGCGATCTGGTGCTCAGCTTTCTCAAACATCCTGACCTGCTTGATCATCTGGCGGGACTCTGCCGGGAAAAGAACATCCCGCTCATCGCCTCGGGCAGAAAAAACGAGGCAGCCATCACCCCGTTCACCTGTTGCTCCCTGGGACGGCTGCCGGGGCTCGGGCTGTACGGAGAACAATTCGGTATTCCAGAATATGAGGTGGAGGTCAGGGAAAATAAAATCTGGGGAATGGAGGTAAGGCGGGGTGCTTCCTGCGGGGCAAGCTGGGAACTCATCCCCAGGATTCTCGGCCTGACAACGGAAATGGCGCTGGAGTCCATTGCCAGGGAGGCGCAATATCTCTGCGCCGCCGATCCGAGCAATTTTGATCCGCTTAGCGGCAAAAGTGCTCTGCACGTGGCCGGCAAGGTCCACGAAAAGGCTCTCCGGCTGGCCCTGGAACGGCTGAAAGATTAGGCCGGGCTGCTTGCTATTTTTCCGGCTCGCGCCAGATCTTAGCCCCCACCGCCGACAGCTTGCCCACCAGATCATCGTATCCCCGGTCAAGATGATAGACCCGGGAGATCTCCGTCAGTCCCTGGGCGGCAAGCCCGGCGATAACCAGTGAGGCGCTGGCGCGCAGGTCGGTCGCCATCACCTGGGCGCCGGTCAGTTTGCCATTTCCCTTGACAATGGCCTTGCCGCCTTCCACCATGATGTCCGCCCCCATCCTGCGCAGTTCAGCCACATGCATGAAGCGGTTTTCAAAGATATTCTCATGGATGACGCTCAGGCCGTTGGTCAAGGTCATCAGCGCCATGATCTGGGCCTGCAGATCGGTGGGAAACCCTGGATAAGGCATGGTTTTGATATCAATATTTTTCAGAGGTCCGGAACGGATCACCCGGAGGCTTTTCTCCCCCTCCTCCAGATAGATGCCGCAGTTGCGCAGTTTTTCGGAAAGTGACGGCAGGTGGGCGGGATTACAGTTGGTCAGGGTCACGTCGCCTCCGGCGGCGCCAACGGCAATGAGCAAGGTGCCGGTCTCGATGCGGTCGGGGATAATGGCGATCTCCGCGGGTTTCAGGCTTTTTACCCCGTGCACCGTCAAGCGGTCGGTGTCGCGGCCTTCGATTTTTGCCCCCATGCCGGTCAACATGTCGATCAGATTGGCAATCTCCGGCTCCTTGGCGGCATTTTTGATGATGGTGGTTCCTTCGGCCAGCACCGCGGCCATCAGGATATTCTCGGTGCCGGTGACGGTTGGGATATCGAAATATACCGTGCTCCCCCGCAGCCCACCGCAAACCTTGGCATCCACATATCCCTGTTCCAGCTCAATCTGGGCCCCGAGCTTCTGCAAACCCTGCATATGAAAATCAATGGGCCGGGCACCGATGGCGCAGCCTCCGGGCAGGGAAACCCGGGCGCGGCCCAGCCGGGAAAGCAGCGGCCCCAGCACCAGCACCGAGGCCCGCATGGTTTTCACCAGCTCATAGGAGGCCTCAAACTCGCTGACATGATCGGAATTGATCTTCAGGGTATGCTTATCAACCCTCTCCCAGGTCGCGCCGAGGGTGACGAGAAGCTGGAGAATCGTCGTGATGTCACGCAACTCCGGCACATTATAGATGGTATGGGTTCCCGGACAGAGCAGGGTTGCGGCAATGATGGGCAGCGCGCCGTTTTTGGCCCCGCTGATCTTGATTTCCCCCTGCAGACTTCTGCCGCCTTCGATTAAAATTTTATCCATTATGACCGCCTTGCATGAAATATCCTGGGAAGCCCTGCATAATCTTCGTAAACAGTGAGCCCGTCAAATTCTGCAAATGATGAAAAAAGATCCATGACGAAATGGGACTGATCCGCGCCGATTTCCATAAAAAAACGGCCGCCGGGTTTGAGCACGGCGCTCACCTCACCGGCAAACCGGGCAATCACCTCCCCTCCACCCTGGCCGCCGTCCAGGGCCAGCCTGGGTTCAAACCGGCTCACCTCGGGCTGCAGGTCGGCAAAGGTCTCCCTGGCCACGTAAGGGGGGTTGCTCACCACCAGATCAAAAAGAGGCAGCCTGCGGATGCCGGTCAGCCAGTCGGAAGAGATAAAGGATACCCGATCCAGCACGCCGTGTCGTGCGGCATTTTTTCTGGCCACCGCCTGCGCGGCGTAAGAGATATCAAGGCTCGTAACCAAGGCCTGGGGCAGTTCCAGGGCCAGCACAATGGCAATGACCCCGCTGCCGGTGCCCATATCCAGCAGCCGGCCGGACAGCTCCTGTTCCTCGCCCTTTAAAACCTGCAAAACAATCTCCAGCAGGAGTTCCGTTTCCGGACGGGGAATCAGTACATCCTTGTTGACATAAAACGGCAGGGACCAGAACTCCTGTTCGCCCAGAATATAGGCCAGGGGTTCTCTGGTCAGACGGCGGCTGAGATGATGTTCAAAATCGTTGATAACCGCGTCCGGCAGCTGTTCATCGTGGAGGAAAACCTGGGCCCGGGAAAGATTGAGCAGATGACCCAGCAGCAGAGAGGCCTCTATCTCCGCATCCTCGATATCCGCTGCTCTGAGGCGGGCAACCCCGCTCTGATAAAGATCCAGCGTCTTCATGGCAGTCTGCGCCATGCACAGAAGAGAGAGGATGTCTGATGATCCATTGGCCGGCAGCCGTGAACCTTGAGATCAGTTGATCTTGTGATGAGGTAAAAAGGGTAATGTGTTGTGAAAAACAGCATCGGATGATTATTGAACGGTTTTCAGGGCCTCGGCCTGGTAATGAGCGATCAAAGGCTCAATCACACAGTTGAGCTTGCCGAGCATGATATCCTCAAGCCGATACAGGGTCAGATTGATCCGGTGATCCGTCAGCCTGCCCTGGGGGAAATTATAGGTGCGGATGCGTTCACTTCTGTCACCGCTGCCGACCTGGCTTTTGCGCTCTTCCGAAATGCGGTCATGCTGCTCCTGCTCCATCTGGTCAAGCAGCCGCGCCCGCAGAACCTTCAGGGCCTTGGCCTTGTTTTTATGCTGGGATTTTTCATCCTGACAGGTGACCACCAGTCCGGTGGGCAGATGGGTGACCCGGACCGCGGAATCGGTGGTATTGACACTCTGACCGCCGGGGCCTGATGAACGGAAAACATCAAAGCGAAGCTCGTTGGGATCGATGTGCAGCTCCACTTCCTCGGCCTCGGGCAGCACGGCAACCGTAACGGCCGAGGTATGAATCCGCCCCTGGGCCTCGGTTTCCGGCACCCGCTGCACCCGATGCACCCCGGATTCATATTTAAGCTGACTGTAAACCTGTTCACCGCTGATTAAGACGATGATCTCTTTAAAGCCGCCGATGCCGATGGGGTTGCTGCTCATCACCTCAACCTTCCAGCCCTGCAATTCGGCGTATTTGGAATACATGCGGAACAGGTCGCTGACAAAAAGGGCGGCCTCATCGCCGCCGGTACCTGCCCTGATCTCAAGCAGGGTATTTTTCTCATCGTTGGGATCCTTGGGCAGCAGCATGATGCGCAGCTCTTTCTCAAGCGCTTTTGCTTTGTTGCCCAGCTCCGCCACTTCACTTCGGGCGAGCTCCCGCATCTCCTCATCCTCTTCCTGCTGAAAAAGCTCCTGGCTTTCCGCCAGTTCCTGTTTCACCCGTTTGAATTTCGTATAAAGCCTATCGATTTTGACCACACGGGAATGCTCCCTGGCGACTTTGCCGTACTCACTCTGATTGGCGAGCACAGCGGGATCGGAAAGCATCCCCTCAAGTTCCAGAAGCTTATCATGGATATTTTCAAACTTGGCGAACATGGGGGGCCGGAAGATGAAAAGAAAGGAGAATTATTTTTTGAGAGTCTTTCCGTATTTTTTCAGGAATTTTTCTACCCGGCCGGCGGTATCGATCAGTTTCTGCTTGCCGGTGAAAAACGGATGACAGGCGGAACAGATCTCCACTTTCATTTCAGTATTGACACTGCCGATGGGAACTTCGTTGCCGCAGGCGCAGACGGCGTTAATCTTATGGTACTCGGGATGGATATCTTTTTTCATGGCAAACCTCCAAAACTTTAGATGCAATCTTATTTCAGCCGGCACATCGCTGTTCAGCACATGCCGGCAAATTCTATAGGGCAAGCAGGGTATTATATACCACAGGCAATTTTTTGCAATAATTTATCATGCAGGCGATGAAGGTTTCCCCATGGCAACCATCAGCAGTTCATCATTTCGAAAAATTCCTGATTGTTCTTGGTACCCTTCATCTTATCCAGGAGAAATTCCATGGCATCCGCCGATTTCATGTTGGACAGGAGTTTGCGCAGGATCCAGGACCGGTTGATCACATCCGGAGCGAGCAGGAGTTCCTCCTTCCTGGTGCCGGAACGGTTGATATCCATGGCCGGAAACAGACGCCTGTCCGCCATCTTGCGGTCAAGCACGATTTCCATGTTGCCGGTGCCCTTGAACTCCTCAAAAATAACCTCATCCATGCGGCTGCCGGTTTCAACCAGGGCGGAGGCGATAATGGACAGACTGCCGCCCTCCTCTATGTTACGGGCCGCGCCGAAAAAGCGTTTCGGACGGTGCAGGGCGTTGGAGTCCACACCACCGGAGAGGATCTTGCCGCTGGAGGGCATGACGGTGTTGTATGCCCTGGCCAGACGGGTCAGGCTGTCAAGCAGGATCACCACATCGAACTTATGCTCAACCAGACGTTTTGCCTTGTGCAGAACCATCTCGGCCACCTGGATGTGACGCTGGGGCGGCTCATCAAAGGTGGAGCTGATGACCTCGGCCTTGACGCTTCTGGCCATGTCGGTGACCTCTTCAGGCCGCTCGTCGATGAGCAGTACAATGAGGATGATCTCTTTATGATTTTTAATGATGCTGTTGGCGATGTCTTTGATCAGTACCGTCTTGCCGGTACGGGGCGGCGCCACAATCAGACCGCGCTGGCCTTTGCCGATGGGCGACATGATATCCATCATCCGCATGGAATAGTTATCAGGGGCACGCTCAAGGACAATCCGCTCCTCGGGATGCAGGGGGGTCAGGTTGGCGAAGATGGTCTTATTCTTGGCGTTTTCCGGCGGCTGGAAGTTTACGGTGTCCACCTTCAGCAGGGCGAAATAGCGTTCACCCTCCTTGGGAGAGCGCACCAGCCCCTCGACGCTGTCGCCGGTGCGGAGGTTTAAACGACGAATCTGAGAGGGAGAAACATAAATATCATCAGGACCGGGCAGGTAATTAAAATCCGGTGAGCGAAGAAACCCGAAGCCGTCAGGCAGCACTTCAAGCACTCCGTTTCCTCTGACCACACCATTTTTTTCCATCTCTTTGGTTTTGGTCTGGATAATCGCAAAGATCAATTCCTGCTTGCGCATAGAGCTGAAACCCTCGACCCCCAGCTCTTTTGCAAGTTTGGTCAGTTCATTGATCTTCATTACTTTTAGATCACTTAAATTCATCTGCCTCTTTTTCTCCTCAAACTCAGGTTATTATTGAACAACAGTTTTAGCACACGACATCCCTTCCCGGATGGACCTGGACTAAATGAAGAATGCGACACAGGGGGACTATCACTTCTCTCAGCTAGCGGAACAACAGGAGCGCAATGCCAGACAAAATATTTTCGAACAGCGTACGTAATCCGTTAGTTTCTCAAACAATAGTAATAGATAAATTGGATATTTTCGGTATGCGTGACTTATAAGGATTTGCTTGAATTCAAATGAAATAATAAACTTGATTCGGTTCCCATAATCACCTGAAAGCCTGATGATTTATGAGTTAAACGAATTATTATAGTGTCGATATTGGGAAGGATCAGGGAATTTTGTAAAAGTGATAATGATATGATGTATTTCTTGCATACTGTCAAGATTTTTTCATGAAATTCTCATTTTCCCCATAAAATTTCCCCCAGATGCAGCAACTGCAGGGAGGTTTCCACCCAACTGCCGCTGTTATCAACCACGTGGTCGGCAAGCAGGGCCTTTTTCAGTAAAGGCCATTGGGTGGCAATGGAGTTTTTCGCCTCATCTGCGGAAATCTGATCCCGCATCATGACCCGGGCGACACATTTTTCCGGCGGGCAATACACCACGATGACCCGCGTATACATATCCTGCCAGTTTGCCTCAAAAAGAAGCGGCACCTCTATGAGAAAAAATTTCCGGCCATGCTCTTTGGCCTCGTGTCGGATTTTCTCAAGCAGTTTATGGTGGACCAGAGGGTGAACCTTGCCGTTGATCTGCTGGCGCAACGAGGCATCGCTGAACAGGGCCTCCCGCAGCAGACGCTTATCGATTGTCTGGTCCGGCCGGATAAAAGCGCTGTCCAATGCCGCGATCACCTGCCAGTACTCCTGGCCCGGCTCCAGCAGCTCATGCGCCACAGCATCCGCGCTCAAACAGGTGACAGGAAACCTGCGGCACAGGAAACGGGCAACCGAGCTTTTCCCCGAGCCCATTCCTCCTGTCACAGCCGTCAGCACATACGGATCAGCCAAACTCTTCTCCTTATCCCCTTTTCTTCTGCCGTGCCACCGGGCGATTAGAGTTTGCATTTGCCCCAAACAAAACCGGCAAAATGCGCAAACAATGGCGCATTGCCGACAACAGTGTTAATCTCTTGAAAGCAAAAAAAATCATCAACCTCTATCAACCCAAACCCGCGAGGAAGCAGATGGCTGACGCACCGGAACTGATCCTGCAGTGTATTTACTGCAGCGGCAGGGCAGAACTCAAAGGCCGCTGAAGCAATGCCACGGTAATCTGCACGGAGTGCGGAATGCAGACGCCGGCTGGTCCCTATGAGGACCAGATCGAGGCATGGCGGAACAGGGTCTGCGATTTTCTCAGCTGCCGCCAGCCTGCCCGGCCTGACGCATCAACCGAGCAGGGGAAAAAGCTGCTTTAGGCCGTTGGCAATGAATTCAACGCCCACAGCGGCCATGAAAAGCCCCATGATCCTGGTGAAAACATTGATGCCGGTTTTCCCCAGCGCCTTGGCCATGACGGGCGCCATGCGGAAACAGAGCCAGGTCAGCAGGGCCAGCGCCACAATCCCGGCCAGCAGGATAACATAATGCAGGCTGGAGGAGTAACGCTGGGCATATAAAATAACCGTACTGATCGCGCCGGGCCCGGCCAGCAGCGGCGTGCCCAGGGGTACGACTCCGCCGGTCTCCCGGTCGGCGAAATCGCTCACCTCCTCTTCGGTCTGCTTGACCTGACTCACCCTGGCATGCAGCATGGAAATAGCCATGAGCAGGATGAGAATGCCGCCGCCCACCCTGAACGAACCAACGGTTACGCCGAAAAATTTAAGCACCGACTCCCCGGTGAAAAGCACCACCGCAAGAATAACCGCCACGGAGACAGCGGCCATGGTCCCGGTTTTCCTGCGATCCGCATCACCCTGCTCCGCAGTCAGGTTGATGAAGATCGGAATAGCCCCTACCGGATTGACAATGGCAAGGAGCGCGGCAAAAAATTTCAGATATTCGTTCCAGCTTCCTGTTTCCATCGGTCCTGCCTAATCCCCCGCATTACAAGACTCCTTCTGCTTGTTGCCCTCAATAATGCCGGCAGTCATGACAAACTGCATGGCCTTTTCCAGCGGCACATCCAGCGGTTCCACGGCGGACAGCGGCACAAGCGCCGTATACCCGCCTATCTGGTAGCTCAAGGGGATATAGACAGCCACTCGCTCATCGCTGAGACCTGCACCGAGAAAAGACAGATCATGGCGCGTCACAAATCCGACAAGCTTGATCCCTGTCTCCCCCAGCTTTACCGCGACCACCTGGCGCGGCCCTCTGTTTTTCCCCTGGGACAAAAAGGTGAGAAAATCGCGCACCGCCCGGTAGATGCTCTTTATCAAGGGAACCCGGTAGATGATGCCCTCGGCCTTTTCAACCACCTTGCGGGCGAAAAAATTCTCCATCATCAGGCCGACAAAAAAGATCATCACCAACCCGGCCACCACCCCCATTCCCGGCCAGTACCAGCCCTCGGGCAAGGAAAACTCAAGCACTCCGCCCAGAACTTTTTCCGCCGTGGTCATCAACCAGACAAGAAGATAAAGGGTTGCGGTTATGGGCAGAACAGCAATCAGACCGGTCAGGATTATTTTATTTAATTTTTTGTAATAACTCATAAAAAGTTCCGTCAAAGACATACATTAAAAAACAAAGATGCAAAAAAGCTGTTCATTGGAACATGCACCCATGGTCATTGCCGGCAAGCAAAGTGCAACCGATCAAGAACCATGCATCGCCCCTCACCCCAAACGCCATTGCCGGCAAGCGAAGCGGGACCTCCTCACACCAAACGTCATTCCGGGCAAGCGAAGCGCGACCCGGAATCCATGAATTTTCCGGATTCCACCCCATGCATATGGAGGCGGGAATGACCTGATCATGCTTCGTGATTGCAAACTTGAATCAAGGGGCCGGCGATTGCCCTATTATAATCCCAATATCTGTTGTCGATAGAATTTATTTTACTCGCCTCATCTTATTGCCGGCAGACTGCGGAAAAATGCCTGCGGCAAAATCGCGCCACGCGGGTCAGCGGCCCAGGGAAAACCGGCCATTCCAGCGCAACCAGGCAGTAAATCCTTTGCCTGAATATGGAAGAATGCTTGCAGTGATAGGGGAATTAGTGTAAAAAAAGGCAGAAATTTTCACCGGAAATCAGCAGGCATTACTTTTATATCCGGTGGCGGCAACAGTGGGCAAAACTTCTCAACCCGCCGCTGTAAAAAAAGCTGAAAAATTATCGCAACAAGCCCTCGTAGCTCAGTGGATAGAGCACAGGATTCCTAATCCTGGTGCCGCAGGTCCGATTCCTGCCGGGGGCACCAAGCAAATACAGGCCGAAACCACTTACCACAAGCGGTTTCGGCCTTTTTATTTTCCCTTGATTTTTATCCCTGTTTAGCATAAATTAACACAATAGAGCATAGTTTTACAAAAATTTACGCCCAAAATTACGCCCAAATAGAATGGCTCGAATCTTACCCGTAAAAAGGAAAAAAGGGATTGTTTACAAGGCAGAGATACGTCTAAAGGGACATCCATACCTCTGTCAGACCTTTGACCGCCTGTCTGAAGCCCAGCGCTGGGCCGAGGATACCGAAGCCACCCTGCGCTCCGGAGGCTACATTGGCGAGACTCCTCCAGATGACATAGCCTTCGGCAAGGCCCTTGACAGATATGAGCTGGAAGTTACGAGTCAGAAAAGACCCAATACACGATCAAGAGAAATAACCTCAGCCAATACACTGAGAATTTTTTTTGCCGGCTTGAACCTCAAAGAAATCACTCCGGCCCGGGTTGCCGCCTTCCGAGATAAACGGTTAAAAACCGTGGGACCGTCTACTATCCAGAAGGACCTCGCCTTGCTCTCCCATCTCTTCACCATCGCCAGAACGGAATGGGCAATGGAAGTAAACAACCCTGTTGCCTCCATCAGAAAACCCGCCAAACCGGACGGTAGGTTGCGCCTACTAAGCAAAAATGAGGCAAGACACCTGCTGGAAATCTGCAAAAAAAGCAGGAACGAAAAACTGTATCCCTATGTACAGCTTCTGCTCCATACCGGCATGCGGCCATCTGAAGCCGCAGGCCTCATTTGGGGCCAGGTAGATATCGATGCGCGCATCATCGACCTGACCATCACTGAAAACAAAGCCCCGCAGGGTTCCTTTAACCATCATAGCCATAGAAATACTGCTTCAAATCATGCCGGGAGGGAGTGGAATAAAAGCTTACCGGTTTTCCTGCCGCTAAAAATCTCATCAACCATCCGGAGGAGGCCGAATCTGTTTTTTCGCCGTGCTTTCGATAATGCCGTCAAAAAGGCCAAAATCGAGGACTTTCACATGCACGACCTGCGTCATACCGCTGCCAGCTATTTATTGATGGCCGGAGTAGACCTCTCGGACACTGGCGGACATCCTGGGACATTCCACCATGCAGATGGTGCAGCGCTACACCCATCTTCTGGACGACCACAAACTGAAAGCTGTTGATCGTATCGAAGGGCTTGGCCTCTAAACCTTCGGCTACTTGAGCGAATCAGTGAATTTACTGCCGGCCTTGAATTTCACGGCTTTCTTGGCAGCAATCTTGATTTTCTTGCCGGTCTGCGGATTGCGACCTTCGCGGGCGGCCCGTTCGGCAACTGAAAATGTACCGAAACCGATCAGGGTCACCTTGTCTCCTGCGGCCACGGCATCAGCGATTGCCGCCAGGACGCTGTTCAATGCCGTCTCGGCTGCTGCTTTGTTCAAATCACAATCCTTGGCCACTTTTTCTACCAGTTCACCTTTGTTCATGCGTTCTCCTGTTGAATTTGCGAGATGTTTTCATCTGAAAAACCGTACCATTGCTCAGATAGCAAAACCATCCCGCTCTTGCAAGATTATTCTGCATCAGCGGCTTGGCCCGTTTTCATGAATTCACTGATTTCGCGGGGCGTGTAATAACGAAACCGTATCCGCTTGCTGAGTTTGGCCGTGTAATCGGAAAAGGCCATGACAATCTCCCGGCCTTCCGTCATCAGCTCTTCGCCCTCCTCGTGGGAGATGCCGTCCATCTCGCCGAGTCTGGCCTTGAAATGGGCATAGGCCATGTCGAACTGGCGCAGGATGTTGAAGAGCGTCGAGCCCAGCGGCGAATTGATCTTCAAGACCCGGGAGCCCCGCTCCTTGACCATGTTGATCTTCTTTTCCTGGATCTCCTGCCAGGTTGGTTTTGCCTGTTTGCTGTCGCTTTCGTCGGCCATTTTTTAATCCCCCTTTTTATCGTGCTGAAATAATTTTCGCGTTCCTCCTGATCCTATGCCGATGCCACAGGTCCAGCAGATAAACCGATCCATACGGAAAGATCGCCGCCACCACCATGAGCATGGCGCTCTCGGCGGCCACCGGCAGCAGATGCGGCTTGATCTCGAAGAACCCGTAATATATTTTCTCCGCCCTGGACCCACAGTGAGCGGCCACCTTCCAGATATTTTCCGGCGTGCTGACCCGAAACAGGATGAGATACACCACATAGACCAGAAAGGCCTTGAGCAGCAGGGACATGGCCCGGCCCATGAGCAGCGAGTTGATGCCCTTGCGGGTGATGTTGCCGACATAGTAGCGGCTGATGTAGCTGCACATCGCGGTGTTGATGATCAGGGCGAGATAGGGGATGCCGCCGAACAGGATATGGCTCATGGTATCGAGTCGCTGGAAGACAAAGGGGAAGAGATAGAAATGGAAGACCGGAAAGAGCAGCACCAGGGCCAGCCCCTCGTGAAAGCCGCTTTTCATGCCGATCTTGAAAAAATCCAGGGTCCGTTCCAGGGTGAGAAATTCAGCCGGGATATTCTGGCCCTTGCTCTCGATCACATAAAATTGCTGGATCTCGGAGATGGCGCTGAGCAGATCCTTCGGCTTGTAGATTCTGCCGTTATCGGTGGTGATGATCTGGGCGTTGGTATCGTTTGCCCTCTGCTTTCTCTGCCGGTCGCCATGAATATTACTCCGCTTCGTTGTCGAGAAAGGGGCTGACTTTCTGGATATTGCGCAGTATTTCGGACTTGTTCTGCTCCATCTCGGCAATGGAGCCGAAAGGCCTCGGCATGGAACGGGGTGTAATAGCCCTTGATGCTCTTGCCGATTTTTTTGGTGACGGTAAAGTAGCCGCCGAAAGAAATTGTCCTTGATCAGGCCCCTGGCGATGACGTCATGTTCACCTCGCAGGTGATGGACGATGGTGAACAGCACCTGCCGCATGGTCAGATCTTTCTGGGCCATGGTGGCAATTTCCATGCAGCCGGCCCGCTCCGCCTGCTTCCGTGGCCACCTCTTCAAGTACCTTGACCTGAAAATAGACAATGCCGTCCGGCATGGAAAAGGCCAGGAACCGGCGGCCGAACATCTTGTTGATGATATGGTTTCAGTTCATCCAGAAAGCTGGCGGCATCGAACCAGGCCGAGATATCCATCAGTTTCGGGACCTCAGGGGCATCCTTCCCCTGTCCGGCTTCGCCACTCTCACCGAAGATATCCGCCTGGGCCTGCCAGGCTGCGGCTGCTTTATCCGTAGTGTCCTGTCGAGTCTGGTTCTGGTGCGGAAGAGGCTTCTTTTCCGCCGATCGTCATTGGCCGCATCTTGCCGCTGGGCCAATGCATAGGCTTTTTTGCGGGATTGATTCCGTGACGCTCATCTGCAGGACAACTTCTTCCAGCTCCTGCTGCCGGGCGAGTTGGTCGGCCTTTTTCAAGGTCTTGCCGAGCAGACCCTCGGGCTTCTTATGGTGCAGCTTGATCGCCCGCAGGATTTCATCCTTCTTGGGCAGATCCTTGAAGCCGGGCGATCCCGGCCAACGGTCGGCCGGCGGCCAGGGGATGCTCGCCCAGGGAATAGAGATAGCCCCGCATGGATTCGAGTTTCCCCAGGTCATGGGCCAGGGCGGCGATCATGGTGTCGGGAATGACATGCCAGGCCTTGCTGTCCGAGAGCAGCTGCACCACCTGCTCGGCCACGTTGAGCGAATGATCGAGCAGGGTGGTTTGGGCAAGGATCCGGTAGGTGTTTTCATCCCAACTGCCCTCGACATCGCCATGCATATTGACCACCGATGGGCAATGGCCTTCCTGGTCAAGGATCTTCAAGATCTGTCCACATATCGCCTTTTGCTGCGGAAATTTCTCAAACCAGGCCCACTGCCTGATATTCTCCATGAAGGCCGCTGCCCGTGGATGGTGAAGATCGGGAGATTCCTCTTCACGGCGACGCAATCCGATCATCCCGCCACAAGGGTGAAAGTTCCGAGATATGGATTGTCTTGGTGCCTTCTTTGGTCCACAGTGCCGACAAATCGCGCAGGTGAGATTTCCTCGTACCGCCGGAGGCTTTTTCTTGCCCAGGCCAAGACGACTACCGGCAACCAACGCCAAGCAAACACCAGCCACCCCAAGCAACAAGCGACTCCAAGTGATCGCCTCCAGCCAATTGCTCAAGCCCATGCATCAACGACCGCCTGCTGCCCGGCTCGTCCTGGCCATCTTCTCCTCGGCCAGATCCGGGAATGTCACCTTGAGCGCACCGTCGCTTACCGTGGCGGTTTTTCCCTTGTAGGTGCCGGAATAGGTGATCAGGAACAGTTCACGGGGCGCCATGTTCAGGACCTCGGTATGCTTGATCCTGACCTCTTCGGTTTCCCGGATCGACAGGCCGCCACCCAGCGAGATGATCGGCGAGAAACGCCGCTCCTCGCCAAGATGCTCGGAGACGTAGCTGGCGGTGGTGGCATCCGGCACCCGCATGAAGAGCTTGGTGTTGCAGTTGTCGAGGATGGTGTTGGCCCGGTCATCGCCGACCTCGGCATAGAGTTGGCTGATGGACTGGCAGTAGCCGTGGATAAAGACCCCGGCCCCGCCGGCCTTGGCGAACAGATCCTCGATGCCCTGGTACAGCACCGACTGGGCCTCGTCGATGTGCAGGACCAGCGAGGGCGTGACGTTTCTGCCGCTGGAATAGACCCGGCCGACAAAGGCCTGGATCATGGAGATGATCACCTTGCCCGCTGTGTAGGCGGCCCGCTTGGTGAGCAGCGAACCAAGCTGCACCACCAGGATGATGCCCTTGCCCTGTTCCAGGCGCTTGATGAAGCGGTTTTCATCCGCCTTGCCGATGATCTTGCCGACATTGCCCGAGGTCAATTCGGTGAGCGCCACCCGGAGCGAGCTGGCCACCTTGGAGTAATAATCCGCCGGGGTGGAGAGGATCTTCTGGATATCCCTGGAAAGCTGCTCCGCATCCGGGGTGTCGATATAGTCGATCTTTTCCTTGAGCTGTTCCAGGTCCTGATGGCTGATATGGTTCTTGATGTCGTTGAGATTAAACGATGGCGTTGTGCCGGCCACCTCGGCCAGCATGATCAGGGCCTGGACCACGACCAGGCTCACCTCATAGGCCACCCCGAAGAAATACGGCTCCCGGCCCACCGCCACCCCGGCGGTGATATGGGCCACCAGTTCTTCCGGCATGTAGTACGAGGAGAGGGGATCAAGGATGGCGCTGTACTGCGGGAAGATGGGGGTAACCAGCATCAGATCGTGGTGGCGGCCGGTGTCGATGGCGAGCTGGGTGATTTTCGAAAACAGCTCGATATCGCCCTTGGGGTCGATGGCCACCACGGAATAGCCCTTGCGGATATCCTGTTCGATGATGTGCTCCATGACCCTGGTCTTGCCCACCCGGGTGGTGCCGAAACACCAGAAATGGCCCTTCCGGTAACTGTCCGGAAAACCCAGCTCCAAAACGGTATGGGGATGATCGAGATGGACCCCGGTGCCGATATCTCCTCGCACACCATGCGGACGGCCCGCGTGTAGGTTGACGGCGCCGGACCAATGATTTCGACATTTGGCATGTTCTACTCCCCGATCGAGCCCGGACCGTCGGTCCAAGCCTGCAAACATGCAGCGGACGCGATTGCTTCGGGCAGCTAATTACTTTACCAAGAGGTTAACTATAGTGATCGGACGAAATGAGTCAAGCGGCCACCGCCACGGCGCGCCTGCTGCAGGCTTATCGCACGGCCACAATGAATAGCCGCGGAAATTTCAACAGCACCTTGCCGTCGACACGCGGTTGGTAGGCGTCGGCAATTTTTTCCGTATAGGCGGCAAGAAACTGTTCGCGCATGCCGGCGTCGAGCAGCGACAAATAAGGCTGCAATGAAGAACCCTTGAACCATTCGACAATGGCTTGCGGGTCCGCCATGGCGTGATTGTAGATGGTGTGCCAAATGTCGATGTGCGCACTAAGCGGCTTGAGCAGATCGTAATAGGCGTCTGGCGGCAACATTTCAGCGCGGGGAACGGCCGTCTTCAGCTTGGCCGCCCACGGTCCGCTGCCGGCCACCTCACGCTGCAGCATGTTCGCGGGCTCGTTGGTGTTGTCCGGCATCTGCACCGCAAGCACGCCGCCGGCCGGCAATGCTTCGAGCAACCGCCGCAACACCCGCGGGTGATCCGGCACCCACTGTAAGGCCGCGTTGGCGAAGAGGAGGTCGGTGCGTTCTTCCGGGCTCCACGTCGCGATGTCGGCCTCGACAAATTTGCAGTTCGGCAGCCGTTCGCGCGCCTTGCGCAACATGTCGGGGGAAGAATCGAGACCGATAACTTCGGATTGCGGAAAGCGCTCGATCAGAAGCTCGGTCGAGTTGCCCGGCCCGCAACCAAGATCGACCACGAGCTGCGGGCGTTGCAACGGCACCTGCTCCAGGAGATCGCGCGGCGGCCGGGTACGTTCATCCTCGAACTTGAGATATTGACGCGCGTTCCAATCTTCCATTGCGGCTGTTCGCATCACTCGGCAGGTGCGGGGTGCTCCGCAGCAAACGCTTTTTGCTTGGCCCGATCAGTCGCCAAAAGCACATAGGCCGCCGGAACGACGAACAGTGTAAACAGCGTGCCGATGGAGAGTCCCGCAGCGATGACGATACCCATCTGAACGCGAGAAACCGCACCGGCGCCGCCCGCCGTAATCAACGGGACCACGCCAAGCACCATGGCCGCCGTTGTCATCAAGATCGGGCGCAGCCTTATCGCCGCCGCCATCTCGACCGCCTCGCGCTTGCCTCGGCCTTCGGCTTGCAGATCGTTGGCAAACTGCACGATCAGGATGCCATGTTTGCTGATCAGGCCCATCAGCGTCACGAGTCCTACTTCCGTATAGATGTTGAGCGAGGCGCCGCCGAAGCCAAGACTGACGAAGATCAATGCACCTGCAATCGACATCGGCACCGATACCAGGATGATGACCGGGTCGCGGAAACTCTCGAACAACGCCGCCAGCGCGAGGAAAATGATGATCAGCGCGAAGCCGAAGGTGGCGACGAAACCGCTACTCTCCTGAATATATTGACGGCTCAGGCCGCCGTAATCGATCGAATAGTCCCGCGGCAACATACGCGCCGCGAGAGTTCTGCAGGTACGCAAGCGCGTCGCCCTGCGGGACGCCGGGCATGGCGACGCCCTGGATAGTCGCGCTGTTAAGCTGCTGGAAATGGTTGAGCGATTCCGGAACCGTCTTGGTGGTTACGGTCGCGATTGTCGATAGTGGCACCAGCGTCCCGTCGGCGGTGCGGATGTGATAGTCGAGCAGCTGCTTGGCATTCAGCCGAAATCGCTGCTGTACCTGCGGAATCACTTTGTATGAGCGCCCGCTCATGCTGAAATAGTTGATATATCCGCCGCCGAGCATCGAGGCGAGAGCGCCGCCGACGTCGCTCATTTTCAACCCAAGCTGTGCGGTCTTGTCACGATCGATGGAGATATTCGATTGCGGATTGTCGATTTTCAAATCGGAATCAAGAAAGATGAAGTTGCCGCTCTGCTGCGCCTCACGAAGGAACTGTTGCGCAATATCAAACAACTGCTCGAACGGCTCGGTGGTGCCTATCACAAATTGAACGGGCAGTCCGATGCTGCCCGGCAACGGCGGCGGCTGAAAGGCGACCACCCGAATGCCCGCAATTTTGCTCAGCTCCTGTTGCACCACCGGCTGCAGAGCGTTGGTCGACTTGGAGCGGGCGTCCCACGGCTTTAGCGCCATGCCCGAAATCGATTGGCCCGGCATGTCGATCTGGAAGACGTGTTCGGTCTCCGGGTGGTGCATAAAAATCTCATAGACCTCGTGCGAATAAAGCTGCCGCTGTTTGAGCGTGGCATTTGGCGCCGCAATCGATTGCGACAGAATGACGCCCTGGTCCTCCTGCGGCGCAAGTTCGGTGTGGGCGGTGATGAACAGAAAGTAGATGCTCGACAGCACCGCCAGCGCGAACACGATCGTCACCGGCAGATAGTTCAAGCTCCGGTGCAGGCGCCGCTCATATGAAGCCCGCAGCCAATTGAAACCGCGATCGATGTAGTACGTGAACTTTTCCTCCCAGCCCCGATGTTCCGGGTCGGGCGCTTTGAGGAGCCGCGAACACAACATCGGCGACAATGTCAGCGCGACAATGCCGGAAACCGTTACGGCGCCGACCAGGGCGAACGCGAATTCGGCAAACAGCGCGCCGGTAAGGCCGCTTTGAAAGCCGATCGGAACATAGACCGCACCCAGCACCACCGTCATCGCGATGATCGGCCAGCCCAGCTCGCGCGCGGCCGCGATAGCGGCGGGAACCGGCGCCAC
Organism: uncultured delta proteobacterium; assembly: GCA_963729825.1. Taxonomy (GTDB): domain Bacteria; phylum Desulfobacterota; class Desulfobulbia; order Desulfobulbales; family SURF-16; genus SURF-16. The sequence goes on from CAVSQR010000070.1 coordinate 96,781, forward strand.
GCCTTCCTCGAGATGGCGGCTGACGTTTTCGACCACGATGATCGCGTCGTCAACGACGAGCCCGATGGCGAGCACGAGCGCCAGCAAAGTGAGCAGATTGATCGAATAGCCGAGCGCCAGGAGAATGATCAGCGTACCGACCAGCGACAGCGGAATGGCGACGGTCGGAATCAGCGACGAGCGCACCGAACCCAGGAACAGGAAAACGACGAGCGTGACGATGACCAGCGCCTCGACCAGGCTCAGCACGACCTCGTAGATCGCGGCGTTCACGAATTCGGTGGAATCGTAGACGATCGCGCCATCGAGCCCGCGCGGCAATTGCTCGTGAATGTCGGGCCAGATCCGGCGAACGCCGTGGACAACTTCAAGAAGATTGGCCGCGGGTGCGACCTGAACGCCGATATAGACCGCCTGCTTGCCGTCGAAGCCGACCTCGAATTCGTAGTCCTCGGCGCCTAGCGAGACGTTGGCCACATCCTTCAGGCGGACCACGGCCCCGTTGCTCTGCTTGATGACAAGGTTGCGGAATTCTTCCGCGGTATGCAGGCCGGTCGAGGCGGTGAGATTGACCTGCACCATCTGACCTTTGGTGGTGCCGATGCCGGAAATGTAATCGTTCGCGGTCAATGCCGGACTGAACGTCGGTCGCGGTCAGCCCAAATGCCGCAAGCTTTTGCGGATCGAGCCAGGCCCGCAGCGCGAACACCTTTTGGCCGAGCAATTCCGCGGTCTGCACACCGGGTACCGTCTGCAGCTTGGGCTGCACGACCCGCGTGAGATAGTCGGTGATCTGGTTCGGCGCGAGCGTATCGCTGTCGAAGCCCAGATACATTGCGTCGATGGTTTGACCGATCTTGACGGTGAGCACCGGCTGCTGCGTTCCCACCGGCAGCTGATTGAGCACCGAGGCGATCTTGGTGTTGATCTCGGTAAGCGCCTTGTCGGCGTCGTAGTTGAGCCGCAGGTAGATCGTGATTGTCGAGGTGCTGCTTTGGCTGGTCGACGTCATGTAGTCGATGCCATAGGCCTGAGCGATCGCGATCTCGAGCGGCGTGGTGATGAAGCCCGCCACGAGGTCGGGATCGGCGCCGTAATAGGTCGTGGTAACGGTCACGACCGCGTTCTCGGTGCGCGGATATTGCAGCACCGGCAGCGCGTAATACGCGCGAACGCCGAGCACGAAGAATCAAAAGGCTGATGGTCGAGGCGAGGACTGGCCGGCGAATGAAGATGTCGGTGAAGTTCATGATGGCCGCCTGCCTACCGGTCGATCGGAACGGGCGCCGCGTCCGCCGTCGGCGTAACCGAATTGTCGATCAAAACCACCGAGCCGTTGTGCAGCTTGATCTGGCCGGCGGTCACGACGCTATCGCCGTCCTCGACGCCCTTTAGCACGGCGACCTGATCGCCGCGCGTCGGCCCGACGGTGACGAAGGTCTGCCGCGCGGTCAGTTGCGGCTTGCCGTCGGCGTCGTTGCCCTTTAACTCGACAACGTAAACCGTGTCGCCGTACGGATTATAGGTGATCGCCGTCTGCGGCAGCGTAACGTAGTTCTGCGGCGATCCGGTCGGTGATCTCGACCGTTGCATACATCCCCGGCAGCAGCTTGTGATCGGGATTTTTCAGCGTCGCGCGGATCTGCACGTTGCGGCTGCCGGTATCGACCTTCGGGTTGATCGCCGAAATTTCGCCGGTAAATATCTGTGTCCTTAAACGCATCGATCTTTACGGTGACTGTTTGCCCGAGACGCACCTGAGCGACCGCCTGTTGCGGCACAAAGAAATCCGCAAAGATCGGATCAAGCGCTTGGAGCGTGACGATCACGGTCCCGGGCCCGAGATATTGTCCGAGGTCTACGGCGCGAATGCCGAGGTGCCCGGAAAACGGCGCACGTAAAAGCTTCTTGTCGATGATGGCTTGCTGCTGCGCCACCTGCGCCTTCGCGTTTTTCAGGTTGGCCGAATCGGCATCGAGCGTCGCCTGGCTGACCGCCTGCATCTTGAATTGCTTTTGGTCACGCTCGTAAGTGATATCGCTCAACTCCGCCATCGCCTCCAGCGAATGAAGTCTTGCGATATCGTCCGCCGTACGCAGCTTGAGCAACGGCGCGCCCTCTTCGACATCGTCGCCGGAATTGAATGAGATCGATTCGACGACGCCGGAAACTTCCAGCGACAAATCGGCCCCTTTCACCGCCCGCAAGCTGCCGATCGCTTCGATCTTCGTCTGCCATTCGCTGTAAGCGGCTTTGGCAACCGAGATGGTCTGCGGCGGGTTGCTCAGGGCAGTGATGAATTTCTTGATCATCATGCCCTTGAACACCTGGAATCCGAAGATTCCGCCGAACACGATGGCGACCGCCACGAGCATGATCACCATGCGCTTGATCATTTACCGGACTCCAGTTTTAGCGGCGGCGGTCGGTCGCTCGCGGCTTGGACGATTTGCGGTTCGGGGCTGTACGGGTCGGGCGCAACATCGATACGGTTCCACCAGCCGCCGCCGAGCGCCTGGAACAATGCGGCGGTGTCGGCAAAGCGCGCGGCCTGCGCCTGCACCAGAGCAAGCAGGGCCTGCTGATAGCTGCGCTGCGCGTTGAGCAGAACCACATAGGTGATGGCGCCGAGACGATATGGCCGCGCGTAAGATCGAACGTGTCGGACGCCGCGCGCACGGCGCGCTGCTGTGCCTTGAGCGTGGCGGCATCCAATTGCAGGGCGCGGAGCACGTCGGCAACGTTCTGAAAAGCGGTAATCACGGTGTTGCGGTATTGGGCGTCAACCTTTTCGTAGGCGGCTCTCGCTGCCCGCTCCTGATGCAAAAGGGTAAAGCCGTGGAAGATCGGCTGCGTAACAGCGGGCGCGATGGTCCAGACCGCGGTCGCCGGCGTGAACAGCGTCGTCGCTGTCAGCGCCGCGCTGCCGACATCTCCGGTGATGGTGAATTGCGGCAGTCTGTTGGCGATAGCGACACCGATCTGGGCGCTGGCCTGCTGCAACAGGGCTTGCGCAGCGCGCACGTCGGGCCGTTGCTGGACAAGCTGCGACGGCAGGCTCACTGGTAATTTTGTCGGCAGATGCAACGCCGCCAGCGTGAGATGCTCGCGCAAGGCTTCATTCGGGAAGCGGCCAATCAAAGCCAGCAGCACGTGGCGCTGCTGTTCAAGTTGCTTCTGCAGCGGCGGCAATGTGGCCTCGGTGGTGGCCACTTCCGATTCCTGCTGGAGCACATCGGCACGCGTCGCCGCACCGACTTCAAATTGATTTCGCACGACCACGAGCTGATCCGTTTCCGCCTTAATGATTTCGAGTGTCGCCTGTATTTGTCCACGCAGCGACGCTTCCTGGATCGCCGCGGTCACGACGTTCGCGGTCAGCGTCAGATAAGTGGCCTCGAGCCCGAAACGCTGATTTTCGGCAAGCGCCGCAGTCGCTTCGATTGCCCGCCGCTGGCCGCCGAAAACATCGGCGGTGTAGGAGACATTCACGGAGGCCTGCCAGAGATTGAACGTCTCCGAAGGTCCAGTAAGGCCGAACTCCGCCGGCGAGAATGCTTGACGCGTAAAGGAGCCGGCTGCGTCAACGGTCGGCAACATGGTGCCCGCCTGCGCATACAAAGTCTCCTTGGCCTGCCACAAGGCGGCTTGCGCCGCCTGCAGGTTCGGATTGGCGCGAAGCGCTTCTGCAATCAGTGCGTCGATCTCCTTTCGAATGGAACACCCTCCACCACTCGCCGGGGATATCCCGGCCGTTGACGAACGTTTGCCCCACGCCACCGCCGACGGGAGCAGCCGCCGTCGGCGCGAGCGCTTTCTCAGGCGTATAGCCGGCGACCGGCGGAGCTGGCGGAGGCGCAAAATCCGGCCCAACGGCGCAAGCCGCCAGCACTGAGAGCGACGCGACAATACCCATAGCCCTCGGCATGAAGAAGCCGAGACGGGCCAAATACTTACCCCTGCGGGCGCCGGCCGGCCGGCTTCGGCGCCACCTGAAGGACCCCACCGGAATGCGCACTTAACCCACCCTTAACAAAGCCAGATTAGTTATTTACTATCTGGTTAGTCAATAAGCCGAATTTGTCTGGGGATTGAGGTCATCCAATGACCGATGTGATGGAAGCCCGCACCGAAACCCGGCGCCGCCGCAAGGCCGAACGCCCTCATGAGATCCTCGAAGCCGCCTTCACCGAGTTCTCGCGTAACGGCTATGCCGACGACAACCCTCGATCAAATAGCCGAGCGCGCGGGCGTGACCAAAGGGACAATCTACGTCTACTTTGAGAACAAGGAGCACTTGTTCATCTCAATGGTGCGCGAGCTGATGAAGGCGACGCTCGACACCGTTCAGGAAATGTATGAGCGCCATGAGGGCTCGACGGCTGAGCTGCTACGGGCACAGTTCAGCTTTATCTACGAAAACATCGTCGAGGACCGGCGGCGGCGCGAAGTGGTGCGCATGCTGATCGCCGAGGCGTCCGCGTTTTCCGGCGCTCGCCGACCGCTACCACGAGGAAATTCATCGCCCCTGCATGGAAATGCTCCAACAGGCAATCCAGCGCGGCATGGATCGCGGCGAGATCCGGCATTCCGCAGTGACCGAGTGTCCGCTGGTCATCATCGCGCCGATCGCGCTGGTGGACGTCTGGATGATGATGTTCGACGATCGCCATCCACTCGATCTGAAAACCTATTTCAACGCTCACCTCGACCTGGTGCTCAACGGCCTGCTCGTGAAGTGATCGAAAGCGCGCTGCCGGCGCACTACGGAGTGTGCCCGAATTTGGTGAGATAACGCGCAATCAAAGCGTGAATACTAACGCGAGAACTTCTTATACTTGATCCGGTGCGGGATGACCGTATCGGTCCCCAGCCGCCGCATTTTGTCCTTCTCGTAATCCTGAAAATTTCCTTCGAACCACTCGACGCGGCTGTCGCCCTCAAACGCAAGGATGTGCGTGGCGATGCGGTCGAGGAACCAGCGGTCGTGGCTGATGATCACGGCGCAGCCGGCGAAATCCTCGAGCGCTTCTTCCAGTGCGCGCAGCGTATCGACGTCGAGATCGTTGGTCGGCTCGTCGAGCAGCAGTACGTTGGCGCCGGATTTGAGCATCTTGGCGAGATGCACGCGGTTGCGCTCGCCGCCGGATAGTGAGCCAACTTTCTTCTGCTGGTCGGCGCCTTTGAAATTGAAAGCGGCACAATAAGCGCGCGAATTGACCTCACGCTTGCCGAGCTGGAGCTGATCGAGGCCGCCCGAGATTTCCTCCCACACCGTTTTCTTGCCGTCGAGCGTATCGCGCGACTGATCAACGTAGCCGAGATGCACAGACTCGCCGATTTTGATGGTGCCCTGATCAGGCTTTTCCTGTGCGGTAATCATCCGGAACAGCGTGGTCTTGCCGGCACCGTTGGGCCCAATGATGCCGACGATGCCGCCAGGCGGCAGTTTGAAGGTGAGGTCGTCAATCAGCAGATTGTCGCCAAAGCCTTTTTTCAGGTGCTCGAACTCGACGACGTTCTGTCCAAGCCGCTCGGTGACCGGGATGACGATCTGCGCGGTTTGAGTCTGTTTCTCGCCGGCCTTTTTCAGCAGCTCTTCATAGCGCTCGTAGCGCGCCTTGGATTTTGCCTGCCGCGCGCGTGGGGATGCCGCGATCCATTCCTGTTCGCGCGCCAGCGTGCGCTGCCGGGCTTCCTCTTCGCGGCCTTCCTGTTCGAGCCGCTTCCGCTTCTGCGCGAGCCATGCCGAGTAATTGCCCTCGTAGGGAATGCCGCGGCCGCGGTCGAGCTCAAGGATCCAACCGGTGACGTTGTCGAGAATAGCGGTCATGAGTGACGATAAGAATGGCGCCCGGGTAATTGCGCAAATGGCCCTCGAGCCACATCACCGATTCGGCGTCGAGATGGTTGGTCGGCTCGTCGAGCAGCAAAAGTTCCGGCTGCTCCAACAGGAGCCGGCATAGCGCGACCCGCCGCCGCTCGCCGCCTGAAAGCTTGGTCACTTCGGCATCATCCGACGGGCAGCGCAGCGCATCCATCGCCTGATCGACCTTGGAGTCGAGGTCCCACAGCCCCTTGGCTTCGATTTCGTCCTGCAGCTTGGTCATCTCGTCGGCGGTCTCGTCCGAGTAGTTGGTGGCAAGCTCGTTGTAACGATCAACAACCGCCTTCTGCGGCGCCACACCCTCCATGACGTTGTCGCGGACCGATTTTTCCGGATCAAGCTGCGGCTCCTGCGCCAGGTAACCGACACGGGCACCTTCGGCCGCCCAGGCCTCGCCGGAAAATTCCGCGTCGAGCCCGGCCATGATGCGAAGAAGAGTGGACTTGCCGGCGCCGTTGACGCCGAGCACGCCGATCTTGGCGTCGGGATAGAATGACAGATTGATGTTCTCCAAGATCTTCCGATTGCCGGGATAGGTCTTGGAGAGACCCTGCATGTGATAAATGAACTGACGGGCCATTTTGGTCCGGGCTTAAAACGCCCTGCCTTTATCGTGAGGGCGCGCCGCGCCAATGTCTGGAAGTCAGACGGTGATGTAGTGGGCGCGTAGGTAAAGGGCAAGCCGCCGCAAGGTCAATCTGACGCTGTTGGACCCGGATTTTGTTCCCTTTGAGCCGCCACCGCGGCCCCTCGGTCTGCGGGGACTGCCGACGCCTTGGCGCAACTACATCGAGACGATTCCGCGGGCTGGGGTACGAAGAAGGGTAACGCATGTGCGGCGAACGGGGAGCCGATTATCGTCAGCCTTAAAGCCTACGGCACGGGAAGCGAAAGGCTTCGTAAAGTCTGAAAGCTTGTTTCGTTGCGTGAACCACTGACACGCAACGCCTTCGAACCAATTTTTAATCATTTATCGCCGAAAGTTTGCGGTAAAGCCGCGCCTTCGCGAATTTAGGGCTCTGAACAGAGCTCGGCTAAACGACGCGGCTCCGCAAAGCGGCTTGGGAGCGCGTCATGCGCAAAAACCCGTCCAATACCTTCCGCGAGCTGTCGCGGACGTTCGCGCACCTGTTCAATTCCTATCGGCCGGAACTGCACTACATGCGCGGGCCCGGCCCGAAATGGCATGCCAAGCGGAACAGCTCCGCGACGAGCCGGACGCCGACCGCCGCCAACGTCTCCGCACTGAGCGAGATCGCCAAAGCTAACGCCTAAGCTCCGCCCCGAGCTTGGGGGACTGCAGGCTGGGCTGAGCGGCCGCAAAACCCATGGTCACGACTTTGATGGGTTTCGCTGACGCTCGACCCATCATACGATAGCGGCTTCCCAGGAACGACGAGGGCCTTATGCCGCTTCGCTGCGCTATTCTCGACGATTACCAGAACGTCGCGCTGACCATGACCGATTGGTCGAAAGTCAAAGGCGACGTAGAGATCAAGGTGTTCAACGAACATCTCGGCGCCGCGGACAAGGTCATTGCGGCGCTTAAAGGCTTTGCCATCGTCTGCGCCATGCGCGAGCGCACCGCCTTCCCGCGTGCCGTGATCGAGGCCCTGCCCGATCTCAAACTTCTGATCACAACCGGCATGCGCAACGCCTCGATCGACCTCGAAGCTGCCAAAGCGCGCGGCGTCGTTGTCTGCGGCACGCCGGGCTTCGGCAACGCCACCGCGGCCATCGCCGCCGGGCTGATGCTCGAACTCGCGCGCCACATCGGTTACGAGAACGCGCGGCTCAAGGCCGGCGCGCCCTGGCAAACGACCATCGGGCTTGATCTTGAAGGCATGACGCTCGGGCTTCTCGGCCTCGGCAAACTCGGTGCTCGCATGGCCGACATCGGCCGCGCGTTTAAAATGAATATGGTCGCCTGGAGCCAAAACCTCACGCCCGAGAAGTGCAGTGAGGCTGGCGTCGAGTACGTTAGCCGCGACGATCTGTTCCGCCGCGCGGATTTTCTGTCGATCCATGTGCAATTGTCACCGCGCACCCGCGGCCTGATTGGCGCAAATGAACTTGGCCTGATGAAGAAAAGCGCTTACCTCATCAATACCTCGCGCGGACCGATCGTCGAGGAGGCAGCGCTGATTGCCGCGTTAGCCGAACAACGCATCGCCGGCGCCGGCCTCGACGTGTTCGATATCGAGCCGCTGCCGATCGATCATCCCTTGCGCAAGCTCGACAATGTCGTGCTCACGCCGCACCTCGGCTATGTCGCCGAACAGAACTACCGTGCCTATTTCGCCGGCATCGTGGAAGACATCCGCGCCTTCCTCGACGGCAAACCGCTTCGCGCCCTGACATAAGTTTCCGTCCACGCCATCACCCGTGGCGAATTTTCAGCGCCAGGATCGTTGCCGTCATTACCAAGGTGACGATGCTCGAGCCGATCAGTGGCGCATCGACGATGGCCAAACCGTAGATCAGCCACAGGAGGACGCCAAGTACGCACAACCACGTACCCGGCAGCGAAATTGCGCGCGTCTCCCGTTCACGAATGATCTTTATTGCCTGTGGGACCCAGCACAAAGTGGTCAGAACAGCTCCGGTTGCTCCGGTGGCATCAATAAGCCATGGCGCCATCATTCCAATTCCTGTTTCAACCCCGCCATCAGGGCATGTTTTCCATGCTGTCAAGCCCGGCACATGGCGGCGCGAATCAGTTCAATTCTAGTGGCCGCTTGATGTGGGCGAGATGACACCCCGGCCCCAATGCTGTTACCTGCAGGCAAATCAACCTTGGCGACGCGCCGAAAAGGAATGTCATCGGATCGTCACGCATAAATCGTAGAACCATCAAGGCGTTGGGTTAGATTTGTATCCTGGGTTTGCTGCCTAGCAACAACGTTGCGCGCACCCCATAAAGTCTCCAGCGCCTGCAGACAATGACATGAACGTTTCCGAGCACACCACCAAAGTCTTCGACACCGACCTCATCAAGCTCACCCAGTTGGTCGCGCAGATGGGTGGCTTTGCTCAGAAGCAAATCACCAGACTCGATCGACGCGCTCACCCGCCGCGACGTCGGGCTGGCGCGTCAGGTCATTGCCGCCGACGCGACGGTCGACGCACTGCAGCGGCAGATCGAGGACAAAGCGATCGCAACGATCGCACTGCGGCAGCCGATGGCGATCGATCTGCGCGCGCTGGTGGCGATGTTGCGGATTGCCAATGACCTCGAACGGGTCGGAGACCTGGCGAAGAATATCGGCAAGCGGGTCATCGCCGTGAGCGGAGACAACTCCCAGCGCACGCTCATGCGCGGCCTCAAGCACATGGCAGCGCTCGTCGTGTCGCAGCTTGCCGCGGTGCTCGACAGCTTCGTCGATCGCAATCCTAACAAAGCGCTGCAAGTCTGGGCGGCCGACAAGGAAGTCGATGCGCTTTACGTCTCGCTGTTCCGGGAATTGCTGACCTATACGATGGAGGACCCCGGCACCATTTCCATGTGCATCCACCATCTATTCTGCGCCAAGAATATCGAGCGTATCGGCGACCATGCCACCAACATCGCCGAAGCCGTGCATTACATGGTTGAGGGTCACGCCATTGCCGGCGAGCGGCCCAAAGGCGACACGTCGAGCTACGTCGGCGAAACGCTGGCGACGCCAAGCAAAGTGCTGGCTTAGACCGCGCCGCGATTCGAACCACCTGAACATCCAGGACATCTGGTACGGCGCTTGCACCGATTTGCGTCTCGGTTTTTCTCGAGAAATCGAGTGAGTACGGCCTGACCCATATTCAGTATGCCGCCTCGCAGGCCGTTCAGTTTGCTCCAGGTATCGATCAGGTGCGGCTCGGCAAGCTAGTCGCGATCGATCGCCAAACAACCAGCAATGTTGTGAACCGGCTATCGGAAAAAGGATTGCTGGAGCGAAAGCAAAAAGACAAGCGGACCAACGCGCTTTATCTGACCGGCGCAGCCAAGGCGCTGATCCGCGTTATGCAGCCGCATGTCCCCGAAATCGACGACACGATCCTGAAGCCTTTGAGTGCGAACGAACGTGTTATCTTCATGCGTTTGCTGACCAAGATCGTGAGTACGAACAACGGTCTCAGCCGCGCGCCGCAAAGCGCCCTATCTTTCGATTAATGCGTTTACCGAAAGCTGTCTCATTGGGGGGGATTGCTCAGGAAACACGAACATCCATCGCGCCAAGGCGTTCGATTTCACAATGCATCAGATCGCCCGGTTGTACGCGCCCTACCCCCTCGCAAGTGCCGGTCATGATGATATCGCCGGGCCACAGCGTGTAGAACTGCGAGGCCCATGAAATCTGACGGGCGATCGACATGATCATATGGGCGGTATTCGATGCCTGGCGAACTTCTCCGTTCACCTTGAGGCTAAGCGCGAGATTGCCGGGATCGGGCACTTCCTCGGATGTTGTCAGCCATGGCCCCAGCACCGCAGTAGGTATCGACGGACTTCCGCAAGCTTCGATCTTCCGGACCGCGGACGACCATATCGAGCGCGATCGCGTAGCCCGCGATATGTTCCATCGCCGCCTGTTCGGAGACGTTCGCTGCCGGTTTGCCGATGACGACGCCCAGCTCCACTTCATGATCTGTGCGACGGTTTGGAAACCGCGTCTGTACGCCTTCACCGCAACCGACAAGCGCGCTTGTCGCCTTGAGAAACAGCCCCTGCTCTTCAATACTGCCCGCGATAACGCGCCGAGAAGATTTCGCGCTGCGCGTCAGCTTCCTCAACGTGCTTGAGATAATTGACCGGCGTGCCGATGATCTTGGTGGGATTGGCGACGGGGCTGAGGAATCTGAACATCACCAGCCTTATGCGACGATGCCGTCGGCGCCAGCTCATCTATTTCCCGACATATGCGCTGAAGGTTGGCGATCAACGCATCACCTTTCTGGCTGTCAGGATATCGGAGCGCAGGAAGAGCCTTCAGCGCGGAACTGACGTCATACACTGTGCCGTCGCGGACCAAACCCAGGCGGTGATCGTCAAACCAGCAAATTTTCATAAGCCACTACCCGCTGTAGTTCACAAGCCCAAGTAGTGATGCTGACCACACTGCCCTCGTCCACCGAGTGCGGCCGCCGAACCGGTGGCGCTCAAAACCAGGCCAACCTTGACCTGCGCTTGTGCGAAAGCGCAGCCGAATGCCATAGCCAAAGCGACGACGACGGTCGATTTAAATACCTGCAAAGATAGCCTCCTCAAACTCTTTTACGGTACCGCATACCGCGTTCTCACCCCCTATTGCCCAGCGAACATTTAAAGACAGATCGCTGGAGCGAGCGCCGCCTTCGAGACGATTGTTTATCATGGGGAACTTGTCCATAATGATAAAATCAAAGAACCGCCGAGTCAGAGCTAACGGAGTTTGAACACTCGCTCGCTTACGGCGATGCGCTACAGTGTTTCGACGCGTCAACACTTCTGAATGACACGGGTGTAGAGCGAAAATCAGGGGTGCGCGATTTTTTGACGGCAATCAGCATTCCTCCTTGGTATGACGCGACAATCGAGAAAATGCAGACCATCTGACATTTCGGCATCTTGAGGTTTAGGCTTGCTGAAAAGCGGAACGATGAGGACATCCAGGGAAACCACGGTCAAATCCGCAGATCGCGCGCTCGATCTGCTGGAGCTGTTGTGTTTCACGGGACATCCGTTGTCGCATACGGAGATTGCGGCAGCGCTTAGCATACCCAAAAGCAGCCTGTCGCAATTGTTGGGTAATCTTGAGCGGCGTGGGTACCTTCAGTTTCAAAGTGGACCAAATTTATACGAGCTCGGCCCCGCCGTTGGGCGATTGGCCGAAGGCTCGAAAATGGCTACGAACCTTCTGCAGATCGCGCAAAATGTCGTCGATGTTCTCGCAAAATCGACCCAGGAGACTGCCTCTTTTTACAAACGGCGCGGAGATTTCGTTGAGCGAATGACGGTGGCGAATTCGCACCGGCCGCTGCGCTATTGGATGCAGGTTGGAGAAACCATGCCGCTCCACGCCACATCGGGCGGCAAGGCTATTCTGGCCGCGCTTGAACCAAATGAACAAGATTCTCCGTCGTCGGTCGCCTTCATCTCTCCCATCACACGCCCCACACCATCACTTCGCGATCCGCGCTGCGGCAGGAGCTGCGAGCCGTCGCTCACGCCGGCATCGCTTATTCGCGCGAAGAATTCGAAGAGGGCGTTATCGGCATAGGCGTCGCCGTACTCAGGCCGACCGGCACCCCCGAAGGCTCGCTGAGCGTCGTGTTGCCGTGCAGCCCGCAACAAGCCGGCGCATCGAAAATCGGTAATCGAAGCGCTGCGGAACGCAAAGGAGCGGCTGGAGGCTGAGATCGGACGAGTTGCGCCAGACCGCGAGCTGCCGAAGCCAGCCGAGAGGCGCCCGGGAGGGCAAGAACGACGATTACACTCGCGTCAAGGCCGCGAAAGCGGACCGGCGTGCGCCCGGGGCGCATCGCGATTGCGGCCAAAGCCGCTTCTCGAGCATAGCCGCTCTTCGGCACATGCATGAACGCGTTCGCCATATTGAAGTGTCGTGGCGGACGCCATAAAGTGCGTCGCGGCGGACAATCGGCAATCTGATTAAGCCGGCGGGCAGGCGGCGAGCAGCTTCAGTCGCACCTTACTCTCCTGCAAAAAGGAAACGCTGATGAGTGTGGCAACGAAGACGACGTCCGCGAGCGATATTTCCCCTTCGCTGCGGCAGGCCATGAAGAACGCGCACATGGTGCCGCTGTGGGAGAGTCCGACCGCCCACAAGCTGGACGTTATGCGGGAGCGGCCGAACGTTTGGGCATGGAAGGCCACACGTCCGATCTTGATGGAGACAGGTCAGGTCAAGTCGCCGAAGATCGTGGAACGTCGCGTCATCTCACTCGTGCACCCGAAGTCCCGTGGCGCCGAGGATGAGGCCACCGCAGGTGCGATCAGTGCGGCCATGCAACTGCTTTTGACCGGCGAGCGCGCCCGGCCGCATCGTCATTCCATGAATGCGCTTCGGTTCGTGCTGGAAGGCTCCGGAGCCGAGACGATCGTCGACGGCAAGAGTTGCCCGATGGAGGTCGGCGACCTGATCATCACGCCGGCTTGGTGCTGGCACGAGCACGTCAACAAGGACGGCAGCCCGACCCTGTGGCTCGATGTCCTCGATGTGGCGCTGCACCTGTTCCTTGGCACTGACGAATTTCAGCCTGGGCCGGTTAACGAAAAGCCTGTGCATTATGACGACAATCTTTTCCAAGTGGCCAACATCACGCCGGTCCTCGATGCTGTGCCGCAAGGTCATTCGCCGGTTTTCCGGTATCCGTGGGATGCGGCCCGAGCCGGCGTTGCCGTAGCGCCGCGCGGGCGCGATGGCGTGCGCCGCGTCCGCTACGTGAACCCGATGACCGGCGGATCGTGCATGTCGCTCCTTGATTGTTACCTGGCCGAGATCGATGGTGGCACCTTCAGTCACCCGGTCCGCACGAGCTATAGCAGCGTTTGCGCGGTCGCTGCGGGAAGCGGACGCACGCGTGTTGGCGAGCAGGAGATCTCCTGGTCTGAGAAGGATGTCTTCACTCTGCCATTCGGCAGCTGGGTGTCACACGCAGCCGATGGTCCGGCCCATCTGTTCACCGTCACGAACCGCAACCTCTACGCGCGGCTCGGCCTCCTGAAGGAAGAGTATCGCGACTGAACGCCCCCTGCCCTGCAAGCGAAGGCGAGATGAGCGAGACGACAGTGCTGGAAGCCAAGCCCGACCGCTCGACCGCCGCCGACCGGATATTGTCGGCCGAGGATGTGCTGCGCATTCGCAGGGTCGAGGATTTCTACTTCCGTTATGCGGAATGCATCAACGATGACGATCTAGAGAGCTGGCCGGATTTCTTCTCGGAACAATGTCTCTACAAGATCATCCCGCGGCTCAATCACGAGCGCGGGCTGCCGATCGCCATTCTGCTGTCGGAAAGCCGGGGCGGCGTCGTCGATCGTCTGGTGGCGATCCGCAACACCATGGTCTACGCGCCGCGCTATGTGCTTTGCCAGGTTTCCAACGTCCGCCTGGTCGACGATCAAGCCGGCGTGCTGACCACCCGCAGCCTGGTTTCGGTTTACCAGACGCTGGACGGGGAAACCGCTCACCTCATGGTCGGCCGCACTTTCGACAAGCTGGATACCAACACGCCGAATTGGACCTTTATCGAACGCGTGGTCGTCTACGATACCGAGCTGCTGCCGGCTACCGTGATCTATCCAATCTGAATACGAAGGAGCACGTGATGCTCGATCTTCCGTCGGGACCTGTCACGAATTGTTCGCATGGGCCGGTATTCCCAAAGTGGCCGACCGAGGACTGTTCGCGCATTCCCAATTGGGTCTATTCCGATCCGCAGAATTACAAGCGGGAACTGGAGCGCATTTTTTACGGGCCGTTCTGGACGTACGTAGCGCTCGATTGCGAGATACCGAATCCCGGTGGACTACAAGCGGGCGGTGGTCGGCGAGCGCCAGATCATCGTGACCAGGGCGAAGGACGGCAGCATTCATGCCGTACTCAACAGCTGCGCCCACCGCGCCGCGCAAATCTGTCAAGCGCCATTCGGCAATGCCAAGAACTTGATGTGTCCGTACCATCAATGGACCTACGACATGACGGGCAATCTCACCGGGGTCCCGTTTCGCAGAGGTCTCAAGGGCAAAGGCGGCTTTCCGCAGGATTTCGATCTAAAACAGCACGGCCTGCGCAAGCTCAAAGTCGAAAACGTCAATGGCGCGGTGTTCGCGACCTTCGATCACAATGCGCTTCCCATGCGCGAATACCTGGGCGACGAGATCTTCCGGCGTCTCATTAGGATTTTCGACGGCCGCAAGCTACGGCTGCTCGGGTATCATCGTCAAAAGATCCACGCGAATTGGAAGCTTTATCCGGAGAATTTGAAAGATTCCTATCATGCGACGCTGTTGCATGTCTTCCTGATCAGCTTTGGCCTCTATCGCATCGATCAGAAGGGCTCGTTGATCCAGGACGAGCGCACTCTCGCGCACAATGTGGTCGCCTCCATCCGTAACGACCCTAAAGACGTCAGCGGCACCGAAGAAATGCGTTCTCTCAAGCAGAACTTCGTCTTGAACGATATGCGTCCGCTGGAGACGATAAAGGAATACGACGACGACATCACCATCCAGAATCTGACGATGTTTCCTGCGCTGACGGTGCAGCAACAGAACAACTTGTTGCAGGTCCGCAATACGATCCCGCGCGGTCCGAACGAGTTCGAACTGGCCTGGACTTATTTCGGCTACGGGACCGACGACGAGGCGATGACTACGCGCCGGGTGCGGATGGCAAATCTGGTCGGCGCTGCCGGCCTCATCTCCGCCGATGATACTGAGGCCTTCGAGTTCTCGCGGGCCGGAATGCTGCCAAATCGGATCAGAATTGCGTGGTCGAATTGGGAGGACGCGGAGTATCGAGCTACCCGTAGCCGGAGATATGGTCTCGGAGGGTCCGATCCGCGGATTCTACGACTTCTATCGCAAGATCATGTACGACGACATCGACTAGGTGTCTGAGTGCGGTAGCTCCTTTTGAGCGCTTAATCGCCGGCACATAGCTGGCAATCAACACAGTGGGTGCATGTGCATGAAGATCACACCGCAAGACATCGACGGCCTGGTCGGCATCGTTCCGACACCTGCGACTGCGGATGCCGAGCATTGGCAAACCACAAATTCCATCAATTTTCGCGAAACGGAAAAGATGGTCCGGCTGGTCGTGGACGGCGGCATCAATGTACTCATGACCACAGGGACGTTCGGCGAATGTGCCACGCTCACCGAACCAGAGTTACGCGATTTTGTGGCCTGCGTGGTGCAGACGAACAAGCGGCGTATTCCAGTGTTCGCCGGCATTGGCACGTTGAACACGCGCGACACGATCAGAAGAGGGCGCGAGCTGGTTGCGCTTGGAGCCGATGGGCTCTTTGTGGCGCGGCCGATGTGGCTTGCTTTGGACGACAAGGGGATCGTGCGGTTTTATCGCGACTTGGCCGAAGCGCTGCCGGGAGTGCCGCTGGTCGTCTACGACAATGCCATCGCGTTCAAGGGCAAGATCAGCCGCGAGGCGTATCTGGAGCTGGCCAAGATTCCCGAAGTCGTCGCCGCGAAGCATGAGCGCGGACCGCTCCTCGATAGCGACGCCGCTGCGGTCGCTGGGCAATGCCGTGTTCTTCCGCTGATCGCCGATTGGTGCCGCGCCGCGAAGCTCAACCCCGATGTGATCACCGCCGCATGGTCGGGGCACGTCGTGTGCGCGCCGGCACCTCAGGTCGCCCTGGCAAGGGCTATTCGCAATCGGGATTGGAAAAAGGCGGAGGCCATTTCGGAACGGTGCAACTGGGCGGAATCAGCAATGTTCGCCGGCGGAGAGCTCAAAGGATTTATGGATTACAGCATCGCGATCGGTCATCTGCGGTTTGCGTCCGCCGGTCTCATTGACCCCGGCCCACCGCGTCCGCCCTATCTGTATCTGCCCGACGAATATCGTGCGGGGGGCATAGAGTGCGGCCGCCGCTGGGGCGTCCTGCAACAGGAATTCCAGGCGCGCAACGAAGCGGCGTGATCAACAGCCCTTGCTCGGCGAGCGAATGTGAAAAACTCCACGACGACAATCCCCTCGACGGATCGTTTCGCTCTTATGATCGCGTGCCAAAAATAACAATTGAAGCAGGAATTTCGCGTAAAGGATAGCACATGAAGGACAGTCGCGATCGCATCATCACCAGCCATGTCGGAAGCCTGCCTCGGCCGGATGCGCTTATCGAAGCAAACGCCAAGCGCGAGGCCAGCGGCGCGGCCGACGAGCGTGCGTTCCAGGAGCTGTTACAGTCTTCCGTGACCGGTGTTGTGGCGCGGCAGAAAGAAGCTGGAGTCGACATCCCGAACGATGGCGAGTTCGGCAAGTCGATGGGCCAGCGTGTCAACTATCGCGCCTGGCTCAGCTATTCCTTCAACCGCCTGTCGGGTCTTGAAATACTCGACAAGCCCGTTCCGCCGCGCCCTTCGGGGCCGCACGACCTCGTTCTGCAAGGTTTGGTTAAGCGCCGGGATCGCACGAGATTCATTAACGCCTATACGGATCCCGAGTCGGCATCTCCATCGGCAGGGACTTCGCGCGCCCGGTCTGCACCGGCCCCGTTAAATACATCGGAAAAGAAGCCGTCCAGGCCGATATCGCGCACTTCAAGGCGGCGCTGAAGAACAACGGCGTCGAAGAGGGATTCATGACGTCGATTGCACCGGGCAGTGCGTCACGGCTCGGCAATATCTATTACAAGACGGATGATGAGTTTTTGTTTGCATGTGCCGACGCCATGCGGGAGGAATATACTGCGATAGTCGATGCTGGTCTCATCTTGCAGCTCGACGATCCTTCGATAGCCGAAAACTGGGACCAAATTGTTCCCGAGCCGAGCGTCGAGGCGTATCGGAAATTTACCGCGGTTCGAATTGAGGCGCTCAACCATGCCATCAGCGGCCTGCCTGCGGACCGTATCCGCTTTCATCTCTGCTGGGGGAGCTGGCACGGTCCGCACGTGACGGATCTACCCATGCGCGACATTATTGATCTGATGCTGACGGTCAAATGCCAAGCCTATTCGTTCGAAGCTGCGAACGTACGACATGAACACGAATGGAGCGTCTGGCGCGACGTCAAACTCCCTGATGACAAGCTGATACTGCCGGGAATCGTCAGTCACGCCACCAATGTGGTCGAGCACCCGGATTTAGTCGCTGAGCGCATCCTTCGTTTCGCGAACATCGTTGGCCGCGAACGTGTCATCGCCTCGACCGATTGCGGCCTCGGCGGTCGTCTCCATCCGGAAATTGCCTGGGCTAAGCTTGAAACGCTGGCGCAGGGGGCACAGATTGCGAGTCGGCAACTGTGGTCACGTAAGCCAGATTTATGAGTGCCTCCCGCGCCTTTCTGCTGGCCACTGGAATAGGTTACGCAACTATTGCCGGCGTTTCTCTGTCACCGGCGCAAGATCGAATGCGAGTTGGCTATGCGCCGCCGTCCTGTTCAGCGAACTACAGTGCCTGCTTCTCCGACGCCAGATCACCGCCGCCTCCAGACACTAAAGTCGCTGATGATTATTGCAACACGCGCTGCGACCAGCAGTTCAGTTATTGCCAATACCGCGGCAGGTCGTTTGACTATTGCCTCGATCGGCTCAAAACGTGCCGCGCAAGGTGTTAATCGCGCGCTATTTTTCTGGCTCTTGCTGAACGCCTCTCATAAACAGTGTTGGTATGACCAGGAGAGTTGCAAACGCCGGCATCAGCTAAGCCGCCTTGTCCGCTAACCCGCCGCCGGCGCTAGCCCTTCGTAATCGATCCACGGTCGTGCACGTGCACGCTCCAGCCACGGCTATGCCATGGCGCCCGCAGCGGTGAGCCCGGCTGTGGTCTCTACTACAGTCCGAGATAGGCCTTCCGTACCCCGTCATCTTCGGCGATATCAGCCGCTCGGCCCGACAGTGCGACCTCGCCGTTTTCCAGCACCGTGGCAAACTCGGCGAGCGCGAGCAATTCCGTGACGTTTTGCTCGATTAGCAAAATCGTCACGCCTGATTTTTTCAGTTCGAGAATAGCCGCGAAAATAAACTCAACCATAAGGGGAGCAAGCCCGAGCGATGGCTCATCAAACATGATGAACCTTGGATTGCTCATCAGACAGCGGCCAATTGCAAGCATTTGCTGCTCGCCGCCTGATAGAGTTCCGGCCTTTTGCCTTGAGCGTTCTTCAAGTCTCGGAAACATTTCGAAAACTCTTCGGCGATTGGCGCGGTAATCGCCTGAAGATCGTCGAAGCGCGCCGCCGAGTCGCAGAATTCTCGTCAACCGTCAGATTCGGAAATATCTGGCGCCCTTCCGCAACTTGGCCGATGCCCAGCTCGCACGTTTTGCTCGAAGTCTAGAGCGGTGATGTCGATTCCTTCGAAAAAAATGCGGCCGCGTGCCGGGCGGACCATGCCCGCCACCGCCCTGACTAAGGTGGTTTTGCCGGCACCGTTTGCCCCGACGATGGCCGTGAGGCTGTTGTGCGGCACGCTGAAACTGATTCCGTTGAGCGCGCGCACGCCGCCGTAACTCACCTCGAGATCGCGGACATCCAGGTGGGGTTCGCTCACGAGAGCTTCGCCCTTTTGCCGAGGTAGCTCTCGATCACCTTCGGGTCCGCCCCGATCTTGGAAGGCTCGCCTTCGGCGAGCTTCTCGCCGTGATGCAGGACGATAACGCGATCGGCCAACGCAACGACGACACGCATGACATGCTCAATCAGCAGTACCGTCACGCCACTTGCCTTTAACGCTCGTACGATCTCGACGATTCGATCGGACTCGGACGGTCGCAGCCCGGCCATGACCTCGTCCAACAGCAGGAGTTTTGGACGCGCCGCGATTGCGCGCGCCAATTCAAGCATTTTGCGGTCAGGAAGCGTCAGACTACCGCCAAGCGCGCTTTCCTTACTCTCCAAACCCACGCGTCTGACGGCTTCGGCCGCGATCGCCGACGCCTGCGCGACGTCGGCGGTCCGCGCAAAGGCACCGATCATGACGTTTTCCAACACGGTCATGGCGCGCATCGGTCGTACAATCTGAAAGGTTCGCACTAGCCCTTTCATCGCCACCTGTTCGGGCATCAGCCCGGTGATAACTCGCCGCTGAGTGTGACCGAACCGGAAGATGGCTTTAATGCGCCCGAGATCATGTTGAAACACGTCGTCTTGCCGGCTCCGTTCGGGCCGATCAGAGCGACGATTTCGTTCACGGCGACGTCGAAAGAAACATCCCTGACGGCAACAAGCCCGCGAAACGCTTTGGTTAAATTTTGGACTTCGAGCATCATGCGGCGCGAACGGACTTCATGCATCGCAACACGCGCGGCCAAATGCCGTCCGGCAGAAAAGCAATGACCCCGAGAAGGACGACGCCATAGATCAGGGTGTTGAGGCCGTAGTAGCCAATCCGCTGACCGAGCACGTTGGAAAATTCCATTAGCGGCACGACGAAGAACGCGCCGACGATCGAACCAAACGGCGATCCGAGACCGCCAATGATTGGTGCGATCAGAACCTCAATTGACAGCTGAAGCCTCATGACAGAATCGGGAAACAAGCTGCCCTGCATCAAACCGAACAGACCACCTCCCAGTCCGGCGAGACCGGCGCTGATGGCCACGACCAGAACCTTGCTTCGCAGCGCCGGTACGCCGAGCGCCCGTGCCGCATCTTCATCCTCGTTGATTCCGCGCCAGCGAAAGCCCCACCGCGACGCCATTAATCGTTGAATGGCGAAATACGCCGCGGCGGTGATTACGAGAAAGGCAAAGTAGAAATACAAAGGGCCACCGCGCAGAGTCACTAGCGGACGATTGGTGTCCGGATTGACGGCCTTAAGAAAAAAACCGCCGGTGCCGCCGACCAGGTCCCAATTGTCGAACAGAACGCGAGTGAGTTCCGCAAAAGCAATTGTCAGCACCGCAAACTGAACCCCGCGTACTGAGAACCGGCCACCGATCCAAGCGATCGCGCTACCCGCCAGTGCGGCGATCAGGGCGCCAGCGGGAATCGCAAGCCACGGATTAACGCCATTCGATACGGTGAGTACCGCTACCGCATAGGCGCCGAGACCAAGGAAAAGCGCGTGGCCAAGCGAAAGAAGCCCAGCACTCATCATTAGGTTCCAGCTCAGCCCCATGAACGCGTAGAAAAAGACCAGCGTCAGCAGACTGAGCCAGAAGGAATCCAAAAAGGGGCCGAACGCCGCTGCGACGGCGAAAAAGGCGGCCGCCGACCAGAGCGCAGGCCGAAGCGTTCGCTTCATCGCTCCTGCTCTCCGAACAAGCCGTTCGGCCGCCATACCAGCACAAGTGCCAACAGCGCATACGAAAATACCGTCTTGAGCGCGGGGGAAATCATCAGCGCGGCCAATGCCTCGGACAATCCGATCAGAACTCCGCCGAGCAGGGCTCCGGTCAAACTGCCGAGACCGCCGACGATGACAATGATAAAGGCGATCAGCGTGAAATCAGTCGCGAGAAACGGCTGGGTGTCGAAGATCGGCGCGACCAGCGCGCCTGCGGCCCCGGCGCAGGCCATACCGATACCGGCGGTTACCGAATAGACCGTGTGAACCCGGATGCCTATCACTCTGGCACCGATCAAGTTATCTGCCGCAGCCCGGATCGAACGGCCAAATGTCGACCGCTGCAGAAAAACAATCAGAGCGGCGATAAAAGCGAGAGCCATCACCGCCGCCTGCGAGCGTACGACATCGAGGCGGAGAGGCCCGATGGCGTAGGATTGCATGCTCTCGATCATCTCGATCGGTCGCGGATCCGGGCCGAACAAGACCAGATGCAGCCCGGTAATCATCAGCGCGAACGAAATGAAAAGAATAAACTGCGAATGCTGCGGGCGATCGATAAAGGAATTCACGATGGCGCGCTGTAGCGCGTATCCCAAAACAAACAGTACGAGCGCGGCCGCCGGTGCGATCATCCAGGGCGGGGCTTTGGTCGCCGACCAAAGCCCGTAGCCGACATACATGCCGATGACCACCATCTCGCCGTGCGCGAAATTCACAATGCGCATGACGCCGAATATGATCGTGAGTCCAAGTGCGATCAGCGCGTAGACAACGCCGATCAATATTCCGCCCGCGATTACATTCAGGTAAAGCGTCGTCACGGCGGTTACCTGGATTGGCTAAACGTCCGCGTACGCGGTCCGCCGATCAGCGTTTGTCGAAAGGCACCAGCGGAAATACGGCTTTCGCCTCACTGGCGTCGGCGGGGCCGACGACGACCGGCCGGCCGTTCTGATTTTGCAGCATGACGACGCCGATGTTGGGATTCTGGCCCTTTTCGTCAAATCGAATCGGGCCGCCGTAGACAATGTGATCTTTGATGTCGGTGGATTTCAGTGCCGCGTGAATTGCCGCCGGTTCATTGGAGTTCGCGCGCTTGATGGCATCAGCCGCGATCTGAACGGCTTCGAAGGCAAATACCGCATTAAGGTCGAAGCGGGCATCCATTTCTTTTTCAAATCGCGCCGCGATGTCGCGCGCACCCGGCTTTTTCGGATTGTACCAGGGCACGCATGACATATAGCCATCGCCGTATTTCCCAAGCGCGTCCGTAAAGGCCTTCTCGTACGGCCCGGGGCTGCCGGGACTAATGATCCCCATCGGCGACCAATTCTGCTTCACCATTTCGCGAATGATAAGGATCGCATCACTGACACGCGTGATCGGCATCAACAGATCGGCGCCGGCGGCCCTGGCCTTTGCGACCTCTACGGACAGGTCGCGCGCATGAACATCGTAGGCAATTCGGTCCACGATCTTGATTGGGACCTGCAGCTTTTCCCAGACAATATCAACGCCCTTCATGATGCCCTGGCCGAACGTATCGTTAACGTGAAGAATTACCGCAGTCTTGGGCTCGACCCCGGTCGTTGCTCCCAGCTCCTTGATGCGGGCGACAGCGTTGCCGACAAGCGTCGTTGCCGGAGGGAAGTTTCGGAAAATCTGGGTGAAGCCTTGTTCGGTAATTTGAGGTGCGGAGGCGATATTGATCAGGAAAGGAATCTTGGCGGCTTCGGCGGCCTGCGCGACCGAAATCGTGCTGCCGGAATCGTTGGTGCCGATGAGAAGCGTGCAACCGTTACGGATCAGGCGCTCAGCGACGACGCGGCCATTTTCCGGTTTGGATTTGGCATCGCCGTAGATGAACTCGATTGGCGGACCACCGGCTTCCTTCGCGAAAGTGCCGCCGAATTCGTTTCCCTTGCGCGTCTGCTGTCCCATGAAGGCCTGGACGCCGCTGAGGTAGAGAATCACGCCGACCTTGACTGGAGGGCGCCTTGCGAGATCACGAGCGCGGCAGGATGCCGGTGCTGAGTGCGCCAGCCCCGGCAGCAAGGATTTGCCTCCGATTGATCCGTATGTGTTTGATCACGTCGATCCCCTTCCTGTGTCTCTCGGGTTATTCGGCAGCTTGGATTACCGGCTTCAAACCCGATTGCGCGCGCTGCGCGTGCACGTCTTCGATGGCCTGAATGATCGGCAGATATCCGGTGCAGCGGCAAAAGTTGCCGCCCAGCTCGGTGCGAATTCGATCGCGATCGAGATCGGCGAAGCGCGAAAGAATGTCATAGGCCGTCGCCAACATGCCGGGCGTGCAGAAGCCGCACTGCAACGCATGCCGGCGATTAAATGCCTTGCGGATGTCGCGCATCAGAGCATCGTCGCGGTACCCCTCGACGGTGCGAATGTCTGCCCATCGGCGGCAACCGCGAGCGTGATGCACGAGCGTACCGGCTTATCGTTCATCATCAACGTGCACGCGCCGCAGACGCCCTGCTCGCACCCGATATGCGTGCCGGTGAGCAGGCAATGATCGCGGATAAAGTCCGCGAGCGACAGACGGTCATCGACCGGGCGCGACACCGCTTCGCCGTTGATCCGGATATTGACCGTCTTCATGCCGACAGATCCTGGACAGCGCGGGCAGGATGGCCCGGTGCATGGTCCAATCGCCTGCTCGATCCGCGCCTCGGTCAGGTCGGCCTCGATTGCCGCCCCCTGAGCCTTTGGCGGGCGGTGCGCGCCCTGCGCCGATAAGCAGTTCGGACGTCTTGCGCGCATCAGCCGGGCGGCGCGGCGCGCTGCCCCAGCACCACGCGGGCGAGGCCTCGCGCCGGGGTCGACGACTGCGACGGCCATGGACTGCGCAAAATCGCCGAGCTTTTTGGCGTATTTCGCATGGCCCCAGCGCGCGTCGGACGAAAGCCGTGGGACCAACACGTACGTGATGATTTCACCTTCGCCGATCGCCGTATCCAGAGGCCCCGAACAAAGTCCGAAACCCTGACCTCGACGCTGACCCGCAGCTCCCGACAGCAGCAGTGACGCGTCCAAGCGCAATCGTTGTTGTGAGCCAATCCGCAGCTGGATCGGCATGCGCGATGCTCCCGCCGATCGTGCCTCGATTGCGAACCGCGCGATAGGCAATACCGCTCGCGACGTATGGCATCAGGCCGAGCGTGACATCGGGGATTTTGCCGTCCTCGATTTGGGCGTGGGTGACACATGCACCAATCGCCAGCCGATCGCCTTCAATCCTGGCGTGACGCAACTCGGCGAGCCGCGAGACATCGATAGTTCTTCGGCTCCGCCAATCGCAAATTGAGCATGGGTCCCAACGATTGTCCGCCGGCAATAACGCGGCCCGTCGTCGAGGAGGCAAAGCTACCGAGCGCGTCCTCGAGCGTGGCGGCCCGCGTGTAGGCAAACTCCGCGGGCTTCATGATGGTTTGGCCAGACCCGCGCTGGCGATGGCCTCGCGAACGCGACGCGCGGTCACGGGCGTTTCGGACACCGAGGCACCGATCGGCCGCAACGCGTCGTTCACTGCATTGACGATGCTAGCGGGCGGACCGATCGCGCCGTTTTCGCCGATACCTTTCATGCCGAACATGGCGAACGGCGACGGCGTTTCGACGAA
>CAVSQR010000071.1:0-5421 GCA_963729825.1 uncultured delta proteobacterium
CGCCACTATCGTCGTCCAGCAGGCCTGCCTTGACCAGGTTATGAAAATTGGTGCTCTTGTGAATGACGCCCACGGAAACCGCCGGCAGATACGGCATACCGAAGCTGTTCTCAGACAGCAGATTCACCTTGGCAGAGACATTGTCCTTGTCAATGGTGTCGTTAAGGACATCAATCTCCACTGACTGGCAGCGTGGCTGTCACCCGAGTTCAATCCGGTTTAAAAAGCTGATATTGATACCCGCGGCATTCCAGTCAATGTCGCTTTCCGGCAGACTGATATGCCAGGCGCCGACATTGGGCTTGCTGACCACCGTGCTGCCGAACAGGCCGGCCTCATCCTTGCCGATGGGGTTGGCAACATAGGCAAGGGGATTCAGGGCGACACCGCCCACTCCCTCTACGTTTGTCAAGGGGGGCCCGGCCAAAGCCGGGGACATATCCCCCAACACGAACAGCCCGCCAATCAGCAAAGCAGTTATTTCCCTTCTCATTTCCTTTACCTCCTCTGTTCAATTGATTTTATAAACCCTGTCATGGCTCCAGTTCAACTCATCCCAGCAGGCCGGTAATGGCCCCCCGGACGCTTCCCTCAAGATCAAAGCGCAACGTTTCTGAGCATGTTACAACCACACACTTACTCTATCATATTGTGGCATACCCCTTGTCAACAAAAAAAATTCCTGACTCATAGAGTAACAAAAATGAAAAAATGAGCCAGGACCTGTCAGCTAAAGAAGAAATGACCGTTCCGGCCAAATTGACTTAGAGGAAATAGAAAAGAAGAAGGAAAGCGGGTTTCCGCCCGGCAGAGCCGCAACCGAAACCCGTCACACGATACAGACCAGTTCAGATCAGCCCCTTAGAAAGCATACTGGGCAGAAATAACCCAGCCATCACCAAAGGACGAAGGCGGGAATGTTGAAGAAATATTTTCATCGCCGGTGTAAGCATAGGAGGCAACCAAGGTGAGATCGTTGATCATCCATGCCAAATGGACCTCCCACATGGAATCGGTGCTGTAATCTGTAGCAACATCGGTCCCCTGGGCGTATTCCCAGCCGACAATGACATTTGCAATCGGAATGGTTTCGATGTTGCAGAAAAAGGCCTCATCACGGTCATCGCCGAAACCGAGCACACCCCGGACATATCCCTTGGTGGAAAGCACGCCGGCATTTAAAATCACCGGGACCGGCAGGTTGGTCAGCGTTTTGGTAGCCACCAGATAATAGTCTTCGCCACTATCGTCATCCAGCCCGCCTGCCCCGACCAGGTTATCAAAACTGGTGCTCTTAGCGATGACACCCACGGAAATCGCCGGCAGTTAGGCATATCGAAACTGTTCTCGGGAAGCAGATTCACTTTGGCCGAGAAATTGTCCTTGTCAATTTCTCCGAGATTAGGAGTATAATAGTCAATATCAACCGACTCGTGGCTGTAGCCGATTTCAATCCGGTTTAAAAAACTGATATTGATGCCTGCCGACTCCCAGTTGATGTCGCTGTCCGGCAGACTGATATGCCAGGCGCCAATGTTTGGCTTGCTGACCACCGTGCTGCCGAACATGCCGGCCTCATCCTTGCCGATGGGGTTGGCAACATAGGCAAGAGGATTCAGGGCGACACCGCCAACGCCCTCAACGTTTGTCAAGGGAGGACCGGCCAACGCCGAGGATACATCCCCTAATACGAACAGCCCGCCAACCAGCAAACCGGTTAAAAATTCTCTTCTCATTTCCGTAACCCCCTCAATTCCATTAATCTTTAATAAGCCCACTTTCAGGCTTCGCCTGAGTAAAGCAGGGTATGCTGTACGCCCCTGGATGCAAGTCAGCAAAATGAGCAAACAGCCGCCAACTCGTCCTCACTGCGTTATAACAACCACAATACCATATCACATTGTGGTATATATTTTGTCAAGAAAGATTTCCCAGGTTCATAACTTTATGTAAAAATTTATAAAGATAAAATCATCAAAAAAAATGGAAAAAGTTGTAAGGCAGCTGCAGGCGGCGCTGAGAGAACAGCCGCCGTTGTATTGCGCAAACTCCCCCCCAGGCAACAAAAAAACCTTAAACCCTGCCGGAGGTGTAAAATTTATCGTATACCAGGGTCAGAAACAGGGCAAAGATAGCGGCAACCACCCCGATCAGCACGTTGAAAAACGGTGGAGCGGTCAGCGCAAGCCGGATGAGCAGGGTAGCCAGCGCATAGCCAGAGTTACGAAACACCGCCCGAAATCCGGCTGGAAACATTGGGAGATCAACACCAGCAGGATGTCACAGAAAATGAGCACCGTATAAAACCGGTGGAAAAAGGCAAAGTCCTCGACGCCGCTGATCATTAACCCCGCATTATAAACCCCCATGCCCAGGAAAATGGCCAGCATGAGCAGCGCCACTATTTTTTTGGAGGCGACGAAACTGTAAAGGTTGAGGCCGGACATATGTTTGTCCTCCGCCTTCCTCAACATCTTGGCATAGACCCCGAGCAGGGCGAAGATAACAATGGCTCCGCCTCCGCCGGAAAGTATGCGCCACAGCACATCAATATGGCCTGCAATTTCAATTGGTTCTGGCAATACGGTCAGTTCCTTGAAAGAGCTGCGCAGAAAAATCAGCGCCAGTATTTCAAACTGTTTGCCCAGGGCTCGGGAAATGGAACAGGGCAGGGTAAAAATCAGGCTGACAACCTCCATAATGGACACCAGGGTAAAGGCCAGGTTGATCGCCATATAATGGGTCACGGGAATGGAGGCGGATAAGGGCAGAGGGAAAAATTGCCGGCGGTTGAGTTCAATGGCGGCCAGGGCGAGCAGGAAGATCAGCACCAGAATGCCTGCCACCACACGCTGGGTTGCGTTATTTTCCCAGAAATTACGGGGATCAAAAATGCCTGTCGCGCCGTTGAATATCCTGTCCATGATCAATTCCGTCTACCCCGCGTTCAAAGAAACTGCAAAAATTTGCGCCCTGACTATACGGCGTATTGACGGGCAGCTCCAGCTAAACTACTTTTTTTGTCAATCAGACAGCGGCAGTTAATAAAGACAGCTCGAACCTTTTATCGCCGCTCATGACCAGCCATTGCTGGAGGCGGGTCATGCAGTAAAAACGGAAAGGAAGCAGACCCGGGAGTTGCAACAGCCAGTCCAAAACTGGGGACAACTCTAATCGATATTGAGAATCACGGCATAGGCATTAAAGAAAACCCATACCGTATCGTTTTCCCGGATACCGAGCAGCCTGTCGCTTTCCCTGGTGACAATGGTGCAGAGCTCCGTGCCGTCGGCGATGCGAACCACGAACTCGGTGGTGATCCTGCCCCTGCTGATGCGGGAAACCGTGCCCTGGAATCTGTTTTCCGCGTCACACCGGCTGGGCATTATCCCTGGCGATAATCACCCAGGGGGCCTTGACCTCGGCTGTTACAAAGGAATCCGGCTTGAGCCCCAGCCGCTTGAGACTGTCATTGGTGATGATTGTCTGCAGGGTATCGCCGCCCAGGGTGACCAGTTCCACGCTTGCCTGGATATCCCCCTGCTTAATCCGGGTAATCTTGCCGAAAAAGGTATTCCGGGCGCTGGTTTTTCTCCGGCTTTCCTTATCGAGAAAATGCTGAATCACCGGCCGCATGTCCTGGTCCGAGAAATCCACATAGGCTGCGGTGAGATTGGCCGTCGAGTGGCCGAGGAGCTTCTGCACCATTGGCAGCGGCACATTGCTGCGCAGCAGTTCAATGGCCCGGGAGCGCCTGATAGGCATTGGGGTTGACCAGATCTGGCGGCAGACCGCAGGACCTTGGCCCGCTCATAAAATTTGCGCCGCACATGTCCGGGATCAACCTGGAAGAGGGTTCCGGTGAACCCCGGTGCGGCACCACCCATGAAGGCCTGCAACTCTTGGCAGACCGGGGCCGGAATCTGCACCGCCCGCCCCGCTGCCGCTCTCCCCGTTTTCCGTTCTGCCCAGCCGGATGAGCTCATTTTCCCAGTCGATATCACTTTGTTCGTCCAAGGTCAGAATTTCATTCAACCGGCCGCCCGAGTAACGGATCAGCAGAAAAATAAGCAGAATCCGCCTTCGTGAGGCGCGGACATCGCTGCGCGCCGACTCATCCACCCATTGCCGGAAGGCGTTTTCCAATTCTCCCAGCTGGGCCGTATCCAGACACTTGACCTCTTTGGGCACGGAAAAGATACCCCCCGGGTTGAACCGGCCCCGCGGGATTCGGTCTCGAATTGTGCCAGCAGATCCGCAACCGGATCATTTCCTTCTTTCATATTCTGTCCAGCATTCTTGGCAAAGCAGTGAGCCGGCCTTTTCCGGCACCTGAATTTTACACGCCCAGCCTCATAACTGCAATCACCAATCAGCGCTCAATAAAAAAAGAGCGAGGCAGAAGAAAAATCATTGACAGTGCCCCGCGGAGCAAGGTAGTGTTACTGACACGAATATTATAATTATGGTGTCTGTTGACCTGACCGTCTCACCTTAAGCGCCTCAGGAGGTACCGTATGTATTTTCCAACCGCCGGAATCGAAGTCTCCCCCTGGTGCCACCGCTGGTGGCCTTCAGTATTTCTTTTTTCACCTCCATGGGCGGGGTGTCCGGGGCCTTTCTGCTGCTGCCCTTTCAGGTGAGCGTTTCTTGGGTTTACCAACCCGTCGGTCAGCGCCACCAACCAGTTGTTCAATATCGTGGCCATCCCCAGCGGCGTGTACCGCTACATCAAGGAAGGCCGGATGGTCTGGCCCCTGACCTGGGTCGTGATCATCGGCACCCTGCCCGGAGTGCTGGTCGGCGCCATCGTTCGGATCAAATACCTGCCGACCCCAAAAACTTCAAGCTCTTTGCCGGACTGGTCCTTCTCTATATGGGAGGAAGGCTGCTCAAGGATTTGGTGAAAAAAAAATCAGGGAGACACGCCCACAGCGAAGAGCGTTTCCAGGAGATGGCCAGGAAGCACGCCCCAGGGCAATGAAGCGGCCAGCCCGATCTGGCAAGCACTTGTCCTGCGTCACGGTCCGGCAATGGACGCTGACCCGGCTCGTCTACGATTTTTACGGGGAAACCTTCACGGTCAACGCCCTGGGACTCATGGCCTTGAGCCTTGTCGTCGGCATGGTGGGCGGGGTATACGGCATCGGCGGCGGGGCGATCATCGCCCCTTTTTTGGTCAGCTTTTTCGGCCTGCCGGTTTACACCGTGGCTGGCGCGGCCCTGATGGGAACCTTTGTCACCTCGGTGGCCGGGGTGATCTTTTACCAGATTCTGACGCCCCACTTTCCGGGCATGGTCATCGCCCCGGATTGGCTCCTGGGCTTTCTCTTCGGGATCGGCGGCTTCGCGGGGATGTATTGCGGGGCGCGGCTGCAAAAATTCGTGCCTGCCAAAATCATCAAATGGATTCTGACCTTC
>CAVSQR010000072.1:0-48240 GCA_963729825.1 uncultured delta proteobacterium
GGACTCAAAATCCCGCGACCGCAAGGTCATGTCGGTTCGATCCCGACCTCCGGCACCAATGCATAATCCGATACCGTCCGGTATCGTCCTAAAAGCCCTGAGAAATCAGGGCTTTTTCTTTTTCTGTTGTCCGCTAAAATCCGTTTTGATATGCTGTAGCCAGTAAGTTTAGGGTCTTTATGGGGGCTTACAGCCCCGCCCGATATAACGTCAGGGAATAGACATATTTTCCCGGCTGTATGCCTGTCAATCATATGGTTCATTTAAGGGGCGGAGATTGTCCATTTTGGTGTTATGCGCATCGACGCATGGGCAACCGGCAACTCTTTTCTTGAAATGTTCTTGAATTCGTTATAAAAAAGTTTGAACCCCTAATTAAATTGCAAACGAGAAAAATTTCTTTCATGACCGACAGCAGCCTGAATACAAAGGGTAAACTGGCCGATGTCTTCGCCAAGATCAACATGAGCGAACTTCCCGCCATGTCTGCCCATGTGCAGGAGCTGCTCACCCTGACCAGCAGCAAAAAAAGCGCGAATTATGATGATCTGGCCAAGATCATCCTCAAGGATTTTTCCCTTACCCATAAGGTTCTGCAGTTTGCCAATTCCGCCTATTATGCCCTGGGCCAGAAGGTTTCCACTGTTTCCATGGCGGTTGCGGTGCTGGGCTTTGATACGGTGCGGGACCTGGCCCTCGGTATCGTTCTTTTTGATGATTTTATTCAGGCCGGGGTTAATACCGAGGAGATCAGCGAACTGCTCGGCCGGTCATTTCTGGCCGCCCTGCTGGCCCGCAGCATAGCGGAATCCCGCTATCTGAAGGTGCTGCCGGAGGAGGCCTTTATCTGCGGTCTCATGCGCAATCTCGGTAAAATCATTGCCTGCATCTATCTGCCGGTTATTTACAGCTCCATTAAAAATGCAACGGCAAAGGGGATTTCGGAAGACGAGGCAGCCATGTCTCTGCTCGATGGACTGACCTATGCCGGGGTCGGCAGAGAGGTTGCTATTTTCTGGAATATGACGGAAAGTGTGATAAGATGTATGGAACCGGACCCTGCAGCGCCGGAACAAGACTATGATGTGGAAAAATATCTGCATTGTATTGTCGATTTCAGTAATCGCTATGTTGACTGCCTGTGGTTCCAGCAGAATATCGCGCCATTGATGGAAAAATTCGGCTATCCCCTGTCCCTGGATGAGGAAGAGGCCGTTGAGATGCTGATTGTCGCAACCCAGGCCTCGGAGGCAATTTTTGATTCGATCCGGCCGGGGATCCTCAAATTTGATTTCCGCAAAAGACTTGAGGAGATTCAGGCCAGGAGCGCCCTGGAGGCAGCTGTTGTCCGCGGCAAAAGCGTTGATGATTTCTGGCAGGAAATAAACGAGATGGTAAAGGGGGCTTTCCGGCTTAATGATCTGTTCCCCCTGCTGCTGGATGCGCTCTATGCCGGCATAGGTGTTGACCGGGCTGTTTTTGCCATGCTGCAGGCGCGGGGCGACAGTAAGGTGCTGGTCGGCCAGCTGGGGCGCGGCGATATTGCTCCGGACCAGCTCAAGAAGTTCCGGGTGGCGTTTTCCCGATCAACGCCGAATCTGGTACAGAAATCTTTGACAATGTGTAAGGATATTGCCCTTGCCCCGGATAAAGTTGATGCCCTGCCTGATGAACTGCGGATCCTCGCTGAGCAGCGCACGGTATATCTCTTCCCCGTCTGCTTGAAGGGAAAGGGTATTGCTCTGCTTTATCTGGACAGAAGCCGGGAAAAGCCGCGGCTTGCTAACGACCAGGTGAAAAATGTCAGAAAGTTTCGCGATTTTGCCCAGCAGGCAATTGAGATGAAAAGCAAAAAAGAATAGGCCATGAAATGATAATGCATATTGGATGGACAACGATTGCTACCCTTGAAGAAGCGGAAAAGCTGGCCAGCGAGGCGGTAAACGAACGGCTGGCGGCCTGTGCCCAGGTCGATGGGCCGATTCGGTCCTATTACCTGTGGCAGGATAATCTGGAGCGTGACGAAGAATACCGCATCACCTTTAAGTTTCTGGCCAAGAATGCCGGCAAATTCGAAATATGGCTCAAGGAAAAGCATCCCTATGAGCTGCCGCAATGGATCACGGTTGAGGCGGAGCATGTTATGTCCGAGTATCTGCAGTGGGCCAAGGGCAACATGCAGTCAGATCATAAGCGGGCCATCGAACTTTCCCGGCAGGGTTCGGAATTTCTGAAGAAAAGGAACTGGAAGGAGGCGGAAAACGCCTTTCTGGAAGCCTTGGGCATTGACAATGAGAACTCGTACGTGCTGGTGGGCTTAGGCGACCTGCATCGGGAAACAGGGAAATATCACAAGGCCATCGGTTTTTATGAAAAGACCCTTGAAATCGATCCCCTGAATATGTTTGCCCTGCGCGGGGTGGGAGATGCCTATCGGGGACTGGGCCAGGCAGGCAAGGCCATTTCCTTCTGGCAGCGTTATCTGCAGCAGAATCATGATGATATCCATGTGCTGACCCGGCTGGCGGATTCTTACGTGAAAATCGGTAATTTTTCCGAATCAGAAGTCCTTTATCTCAAGGCCCTGTCTTTGGACGGCACCGATAAATATGCCCTGCGCGGCATCGGCAATCTTTATTACAAGCTGGCGGATCACGATAAGGCCCTGTCCTATTTTGAGAAGTTCATCGAACTTGATGACACTTACATCGCCGTGCTCACCATGGCCGGCAACATTTACCGCCGCCGCAAGCAGTATGAGAAGGCGGCGTACTTCTATGAAAAGGCCCTGAAGCAGGAACCTTGGAATATCTTTGCCCTGTACGGCATGGGCGATTCCCAGCGGGGGTTGCAGAATTACGAAAACTCAGTTGTTTACTGGCTGAAGATTCTGGAAAAGGAACCGCATAACCAGAATCTCCATTCCCGGGTTGGTGATGCGATGGTTCTGCTGGGCCGGCTGGATGATGCGCTTGAGCATTACCGGCAGAGCATGAATATCGGCTATGACCAGTTCGCCCTGCTCGGAATGGCAAAGGCCTACCGGTTCAAAAATGATTTTGCCGAGGCGGAGAAATGCTGTCTGCAGCTCGTGGAAAAAAATGCCGACGAGCCGAGGGTGCTGCAGGAACTGCTGGCTCTCTATGAGGAGATGGGCGACAAGCAGAAGGCCGAGGAAGTGCGGGCAAGGTTATGAGAGGGGCAGGGTAGATTCCTGCTTGCCGATGCCAGGCCCCCGAACAGCGGCTCTGGTAATCAACAATGGCCGCGGCACTGGGAAATGCGTTTATTGCCCACATTTCCACAGTGCCGCAGGTTCTGCTAGGTTTTACAGACTGTCCGTGAGTTTCAGAATGATAAGTGCCCCCAGGTAGGAAAAAGTGGGGAGGGCAATCCAGCTTATTATGAGTATGGCGGACATCGTTATTCTCCTTTATGTCTAAAAAGGGATCATTTTTTATATGATCCCTGTTCATGATTATTAATACATTTCCTCGGCATTTTCGCTTTTCAGCTCGGCAATGGTGAGCCGTTTGCTGTCCATCTGTCTCCAGACATAGGCTATATAGGCAAGAACAAAGGGTACGGACAGGGCCACATAGGTCATGGCTGTCAGGGTGTAATGGCTGCTCGAGGCATTGTAGATGGTCAGACTGCTCTGCAGATCATAGCTTGACGGGTAAAAGGCGGTGTTGTTGAAGCCGGCCAGGAAAAAGACGGCAAGCCCGACCAGGACGGTGCCGAGGCCGCCGAACCAGATGCCGTTGTTTTTACCCTTGAAACAGGTGATGGTCACCGCGTAAATGACAAACAGCAGACCAAGCAGCAGCAACACCAGGGTGGCGGGGTTGCCGACCAGGTTCTGCAGGTACTTGCCGCTCTGCAGGAAGATCTCCCCGGTTTCCGGGCTGCGGGCATAACCTTGCATGAACAGCAGATTGACCAGCACATACAGCAGAAAGGGCAGGGACCAGAGAAAACTCTTCCAGGCCGATTTCCGGCAGCGGTCGGTGAGTGTTTTATGGTCAATATTGTTGATCAGGTACATGGCGCCGAGCACCCTGGCATTGAAAACCAGAAAAAGGCCGAGGGAGAGGTTGAAAAGATTTCTTGCCGCCTCAAGGCCCCGGTATGGGGTCTGCCAGGTGACCTGATTGTACTGGTTGAGCGAGAAGCTTGAACCGGTGAAAAAGGTGCCGACCGCCGCGCCGATGAGCAGAATGCCGACACTGCCGTTGATGAACAGAAAGGCCTCATAGGTGGTGGAACCGAGAAAATTCTGCGGTTTTTTGCGGTACTCATAGCTGACGGCCTGAATGATAAAGGTAAACAGGATCAGCATCCACACCCAGTAGGCGCCGCCGAAGCTGGTGGCGTAAAATTTGGGGAAAGCGGCAAAAAGGGCGCCGCCGAACAGCACCAGGGTGGTGAAGGTCAATTCCCATTTGCGCCCCAGCGAATTGATGATCAGGGTCTTTTCCTCATCGCCTCTGGGAACGGTGAAGAGCAGCGTCTGTCCTCCCTGGACAAAGGTGAGAAAAATAAAGAGAGAACCAACCAGGGAGGCAATGATCCACCAGATATGCTGCAGGGTAGAATAATCAAGATTTCCGATCATTTCAGTTTTCCTCCGGTCCGATATTTGATCTGTTTCACCATGATGCTTATTTCGGCAATCAACAGAAGGGTGAAGAGGCCGAGAAAGAGAAAAAAGGTGGTCATGCACCGTGCCGCTGGTAAGGTTTGAATTGGCCACTGTTACCGGCAGCAGTCCGTGGATGGCCCATGGCTGGCGTCCCACTTCGGCAAGCACCCAGCCGGCCTGCTGGGAAACGTAGCCCAGTGGAATGCAGAGCATGCCAAGATAAAGCAGCCACTGCTGATAGGCCAGAGTGCCTCTGATCTGAAAATAGAGAATGAGGAGCAGCACCAGCGGGAAGATCGCCCCGGTGACCACCATGATGTGGAAGGCATAAAATGTGATACCAACCGGCGGAACCGCCTCGGACGGGCTGTTCAGATAGCCGTATCCCATATTCTCCTGGTAGTCGCCAAAGGCTTTCAGGGAGGCGTCGGCAATGGCCTGATCGCCGCTTTTACGGGATTCCTTGTAGGTTCGCAGCAGTTCAAGGGCTATTTTTCCCTTTTCAATCTTCTCCTGGGCGCCGATAATATGCTGTTGCCTGTTGCCGAACACCAGGTCATTGATGCCCGGGACAAAGGAACCGGGATCACGGTTGGCCAAAAGTGACAGCAGGCCGGGTATCTTGATTTCCATGGCAAAAGGCTGCTGGTTGTCTCCGGGTAATTTGGCGCTGTTGATAAGCCCTGCGGCAACGAGAGGCGCGCTGGTCTGGCCATCGTAAAGGCCTTCCATGGCCGCAAGCTTCATCGGTTGTTTCTGGGCAACGGTATAGGCGGCTTCGTCGCCGGTGAAGCCAACATAGGTTGCGGAAAGCAGTCCGAAGACCGAGGCCACGATGATGCTCCGTTTGGCCATGGTCTGATGCCGTTCCTGCAGCAGGTACCAGCAGGAGATGCCGACCACAAAAAGCGAGGCCAGCAGAAAGCCGGAGCTGGTGGCATGGGTGAATTTGCTGATGGCCACCGGGGAGAAAAGCACCTCCCAGAAATTCTGCATTTCAAAGCGGGCGGTGTCCGGATTGAATTGCATGCCGGTGGGAAACTGCATCCAGCCGTTGGCGACCAGAATCCACAGGGCGGACAGGTTGGAGCCGATGGCCACCATCCAGGTGGAGAAGAGATGAAAGCCCTTGGAAACCCGGTTCCAGCCGAAAAACATCACGGCAAAAAAGGTGGCCTCCAGGAAAAAGGCAAAGATACCCTCAACCGCCAGGGGGGCGCCGAAGATATCGCCCACCATCCAGGAATAGTTTGACCAGTTGGTGCCGAACTCAAATTCCATGATGATGCCGGTGGCGACGCCGATGGCAAAGTTGATGCCGAAAAGTGTCATCCAGAACTTGGTGAGCCGTTTCCATTCTTCATTTCCAGTGCGCACGTAGATGCTTTCGAAAAACGCCACCAGGAAGGACAGCCCCAGGGTGAGCGGGACAAAAATCCAGTGGTACATGGCGGTGAGAGCAAACTGGGCCCGAGCCCAATTGACCTGGGTGAGATCGATTTGTTCAACCATTATAACCTCCTCTTTTATTTGTTGCGCGGGAGCTGGGTGATGTTATTGAAAACATGGGCAGCCCTCTCCTCATCATTTGAAAAATTTGTCTGTAAATAATCGGGGAAAAAAAAGACCTTGAGAATGGCAAACATGATGAAAAGCTTAATGAAGATAATGGCCCATAGTTTGCGGCCGGTCTTCATGGAGCGGAATCCGTCGGTATAGAATCGTAGAATTCGAATAAGCATATTAATAATAGTTATTAGTTAGTGACTGAAACTATTAAAAATCAAACTGCTTGTCAAGTAGAATTCGCTTTCTGGACGAAAAAAGTCAAGAAAAAAAATAAGATAAATAAATTATGCTGAGATAGTCGGCTAGGATTAGCCGGATACGCAAACAAAAAAAATTCCCCTGCTGAACAGGAGAAAAAGATCAACTTTCGACATTATATTCTTTGATCTTATATAACAGGGCGGGAAGGCTGATTTCCAGCAGGGCGGAGGCTTTGGTTTTGTTGCCTTTGGTTTCAGCCAGGGCCTTACTGATAAGCTGCCTTTCGAGTTTTTTGGTGTTGGTCTTGATGGAAAATTCGTCCCAGAAAAAAACATCGTCGCGCGCTGAGCTGCCGCTTTGCCGCAGGAGTTCCGGCGGCAGGATTTCGGTGGTCAGCACATCTTTTTCCGCCAGCACCATGCTTCTTTCCATCACATTTTCCAGTTCCCTGACGTTGCCTGGCCAGTCATAGTTGATCAGTCGCTGCAGACAGTCCGGGTGGACCTCCTTCTTGATTTCGAGTCCGAGGCGGATATTGTATTTCTGCACAAAATGCTCAACCAGCAACGGGATATCTTCCCGGCGCTCCCGCAGGGGGGGGACCTCGATGGTCAGGACGTTGATCCGATAAAAGAGGTCTTCGCGGAAAAGGCCCTTGTTAACCATGTCGCCAAGGGTTCTGGCCGTGGCCGTGATGATGCGCACATCAACCTTAACGACTTTGCTGTCACCTAAAGGGCGGATCTCGTCCTCCTGCAGGGCCCGCAGCAGTTTCACCTGCAGGGACAGGGGGAGATCTCCCATTTCATCGAGAAACATGGTGCCGCCGTCCGCCTCTTCAAAAAGGCCTTTTTTGACGCGATAGGCATCGGTAAAGGCCCCTTTGGTGTGTCCGAACAATTCGCTTTCCAGCAGGGTTTCCGGAATACCGCCGCAGTTGACGTCAATCATGGGATTTTCGCGGCGTTTGCTATTGTAATGGATAGCC
The DNA here is from genome assembly GCA_963729825.1 of uncultured delta proteobacterium. Classification (GTDB taxonomy): domain Bacteria; phylum Desulfobacterota; class Desulfobulbia; order Desulfobulbales; family SURF-16; genus SURF-16. The sequence goes on from CAVSQR010000072.1 coordinate 7,404, forward strand.
TTGGCAATGAGCTCTTTCCCTGTCCCGGATTCGCCGGTGATGAGAATAGAGGTCTTGAAATCGGCAATTTTTTTGATGGTATGAAAAATTGCCTGCATTTTGTGGCTACGGGCGATTATATTCGAGAAGTTGTACGGGTAAAGGACTTCCATATGTTGTCAGTTGTTTCGTTACTCATTTAAAAGGAATTTTAATGAGGCAGTTCCTGTCCGCATCATGGAATCTCTTTCAGCAGGTTCTGTCTCCGGGCCAAAGATTACCTGATGCCGAGCTTTGGTCTTTATAATAATAGACAATACCATAAGCTAGGCCGGGAGTAAAAGGGATCGTAAATAAAATTGAATCTGCGGTTCAAAAAAGAGATAAATGAGTGCCCCGGCGGCAAGAAAAGGTCCATAGGAGATGACGGTTTGCCCGCCTTTTTTCTGCTGGACCATGGCCCAGACGCCTGCAACCGTGCCGAGCAGGGAGCTGCTGAAAATAACAAAAGGCAGGGACTGATAGCCGAGAAAGGCCCCGATCATGGCCAGCAGTTTGATGTCGCCTCCTCCCATGCCCACCCGCTTGGTGAAAAAATAATAGCCGTAGGCGATGAGGAACAGTATGCCGCCGCCAAAGAGAATGCCGAGACCTGAATCGCTCCAGGAAAGGGATGGGTTAAGGAAGGAGAAAGCAAAACCCAGGATGATGCCGGGCAGGCTGATGATGTCGGGAATGAGCTGGTGTTTGAAATCGATCACAATGATCACCAGCAGCGCTGCGGTGAAAAGGAAAAAGCCAATAAAGGGCCAGGGGAAGGGGAAACTATGGAGCAGTGCCATGGACAACAGACCCATGGCCAGCTCAATCACCGGATACTGCCAGGAAATGGGGCATTGGCAGTAACGGCATTTCCGTCTGAGGATGATGAAGCTCAGCAGGGGAATATTGTCATACCATTTGAGCGGGGTTTGGCACTCAGGACAATGGGACGGCGGATAGACGACGGACTGGCCCGGCTGGGGAATGCGGAGGATAGCCACATTAAGAAAGCTGCCGACCACGATTCCGAAAAGAAAGGCTATGAGAAAGCTAGGATATAGGACCATCTTTATGTATAATTTGCTATTATTACTTATGTTCCCGGCTGCGCTTGCTTCTTGCACCTGAGAAAAAATATTGTTAAGAATACCACAAAATTCAATTATGGCCTACAATGAAAAAATGAACCTTTCAGCAGGCGGCTTCCAGGGAGAAAAAAGTGATTCAACTGTCCATTAACGAATCGATCAAGCGGCTCAAGGTAGAGATTATTGCACAGGATTGGGGGCTCAGCGCGAAAAGGATTGATCTGCTTGAGGCCGCCTTTTTCTGTCTGAAACAGCGGTTTAAAAACAGAAAGGCCGCCCATGCCATTCTGATCATGGCCGGCAGCGTGCTCGAATACGTGAAGCGGAAGGGGGAAAGCACCCCTTCGGAATCCATTGATTTTCTTAAAGAGGCGATGGCCCATATCGTCAATCTCTACGAAACGGACGAGTTTGATCTGGAAAAAGATGAAAAGCTTTTTAAAGGGCTTTATTTTCGTTTTAATGCCCTGAAAGAAAAAATAAAGGCGGAAAAGACTCCGGGGGCGGCGGAATCGGACAAGCCGCCTGCCGCTCAAACTGTTGCCAGGCAGATGGCGGCGCCGGAGGATGATTTTGATGAAGAGGCGCTGGTGCCGGAAAATATCGATCAGCTGCGCCAGAAGGTTCTTAATCTGCGGGAAAGCGAGCTTGCCCTTGATCGCTCCGAGGTGGACCGGCTGGTGAGTGACCTGCAGAACTCCCTGGAGCGGGCCGAATATGTGGGGGAGACCATCAGGCAGCTGTTGACCGAGCTGTTGCATGTCAGGGAAACAAAGGCGGCGGACGGGACTGAACAGGATATCCTTGAAGATATACCCGCTGACATCCCTGAAGATGGTATCATCGAGGATATCGCTGCTGAAGCGCCACAGCCGATGCCGGCAAGCGGGGGCGGGAGCGCGAATCTTTCCCCGCAGATAGCTGCTGAAGAAACTTCGGTAAAAAATTGCCCGGCCACGGAACTGCGCGGCATCACCGTGGCAGATTCCCTTGTCTACATTCAGGAAAGCGCCATTGCCATGGTTCGTGAGGTGACAAAGGACAAACTCCAGGAGTATCTGAAAAACAGCAATGTGCCGCTCAGGGATTTCGGCAGTTTTTTCAAACGGCTGGCCAAACAGTTCAAGGGGTCGCTGGCCACGATCCCGGATAAGAAACTGAAAAAGCTTACCCTGCCGATCATGGTTCCTGCCGGGCCATTTGCTGGCAGATATTCCCGATGAAAACGGTTCGCAGCTGGTATTTGTGACAAACGGCCAGTGGAACGGGGTTATTGTCTGCTCGGATGTGGCAAGGGAGCCTGTTACCATGGTGAAGTTCAAGAGTGCCAAAAACGGTGATTTCGTGGGATTCGGGTTTTCCGAGGGCGGCCTCGAGTTGCCCCTGTTGAATGTTGTTTCGATATTGCGGCGGGAAGGGTTTCTGACAATGGTATGATATTTTTGCGCTGAGGACAAAATTATGACACATGATGAAAGAAGAAAAAATACCAGGGTCGTTTTTCATACAACTGCCACTGCCCGGTTTGCCGGCGATGTCTTTGAGCGTCTTGCCATCCGGGACTTGAGCCTGCGGGGCGTTTATCTTGAAGGGATTTCCGGGCGCTCCCTGGGCGAAAAGTGCGAGGTGGAGCTTTTCCTCACCGGCTCCAGCAGCGAACTGAAGCTGAACATGGCGGGCAAGGTGGTCCGCCGAGATGACAATGGAGTCGGGGTCCATTTTGAAGAAATCGATATTGATACTTTTTTCCACTTGAAGAATATCGTTTATTATAATGCCGATGATCCTGATCAAGTGGAAAATGAACTGGTGGAGAACATTCCGGAAGGATCCTTTGTCGAATAAAGGGAAAGGTGATCAAAAAAGGAGTTTGTCATGGCGCTGTTACAGCTCACCGTGATCCCTCTTGGTACGGGAACTCCCAGTGTCGGAGAGTATGTTGCCGATATCCAGAGGGCCCTGCAAAATGAGAACGTTCGTTTCCAGCTGAACGACATGGGGACACTCTTAGAAGGCGAGGCCAAGGATCTACTGGCCCTGGTGGCAAAAATTTATGAGCTGCCCTTTCAGAAAGGAGCCCGGCGCGTGGTGACCCAGATGGTTATTGATGACCGGCGGGACAAGCATGTCGCCATAGGCGAGAAAATTGATGCTGTCCTCAAAAGACTCTAATGGAGGCCGGCCCGGTTCTGTATGCTGAGAAAAAAAAAGCCGTTACGAAAACTTCCCTTTATTGTCCTGACCTTTTTTCTCGTTCTCTTCCTGGCCGGAGTGATCAGCGGGGAACCTTCGCGGGTCCTTGAGCAGTCCTGGCAGATATGCCTGAGCTGCATAGGGATCGGCTGATATGGAACTGGCAAGAAAGTGGGTGCAGCTGGTTATCGCCCTGTTGACCAACGGCTACTGGGGATTTCCAGCCACCAGGACTATCTACCAGGGGCCGCTCAAGGTGGTCTGTTCACCCGGCTTGAACTGTTACTCCTGTCCGGCCGCTACCACCTATTGCCCGCTGGGCGCCCTGCAGCAGTTGATGCTGAGCATACGCCTCAACCTGGAAAACGCTCAGTATTACCTGGGCTGGTATGTGCTGGGATGTATCGGCGTGGTGGGGGCCTTTCTCGGCAGAATGGTCTGCGGCTGGGCCTGTCCTTTCGGTTTTTTCCAGGAACTGCTCTATAAAATACCTTCGCGGAAATTTTCCGTACCCCGGCCATTGCGCTTTATCAAATTCGGCCTGTTGCTCTTCTTTGTTTTTCTCCTGCCCCTGTTTGTCGTTAATGACTTTGGTTTGGGCAACCCGTGGTTCTGCAAATATGTCTGTCCGGCCGGGACCCTTGAGGCCGGGCTGCCATTGCTCTGGCTGCAGCCGGAGCTCAGGAATACGGTTGGTCTGCTCTTTTATAACAAGGTGGCGATCCTGGTCTTTTTTGTGGGATGGAGCGTGGTGGCCAGCCGGCCATTCTGCCGGGTGGCCTGCCCGCTGGGGGCGTTTTATGCGCTGTTCAGCCACGCCCGCCTGGTGAAATTGCAGCTGGATACAGCAAAATGCACCAAATGCGAAGCCTGCCATCACGTCTGCCCCATGGGGGTGAAGTTTAATGAGTCGCCGGATGATTTTGAATGCATCACCTGTCTTGCCTGCATGGATCGGGCCTGCAAATTTGACGCAATATCGCTGACAGTGGGCGGCATCCCCCTGCGGTCCGGCGAGGTGCGGAAACCTGTGGTAAGTAAACCGCAATAAAGCCTATGCCAGGAGTGAACAATGAAATGAAACGGATTGTACTGACAATTCTGCTTCTCTTGTGCTGGACAGCGGTATCTCAGGCAAAAATGGTCAGCATTGCCGGAGAGATGGTGAACATGCGTTCCGGCCCGGGCGATAATTACGAGGTGTTGTGGGAGCTTGGACAGGGATACCCGCTGGAGGTCATAGGCCAGCAGGGCAACTGGCTGCAGGTTACTGATTATGAGAATGACAGCGGCTGGGTGCGGCAAAACCAGGTAGCTGAAAAGGCCTATATGGTGGTGAAAAGCAAAATCGCCAACATCCGTAGCGGACCCGGGGAAAATTACCGTCTTATCCGGCAGGCCCAGCAGGGGGTGGTGTTCCGTACCCTGGGGGTGAAAAAAGACTGGGTGAAGGTCAGGCATGAGGAGGAAGATGTTACCGGCTGGGTTCAGCGGGATCTGCTGTGGGGCTGGTAAGTTTTTGTCCCGGGCTGGATGCGTGCTTCAGGCAGGATTTTTTATCCATTTGATCTGCGGCTGGTTTTTTAAAAAAAGCGTTCCGCCATTATTGCCCGGCTGGTAGTTTAAGAAAAATTGGTAGGCAATGTTCTGCGGGTCCTTGCTTTCGATGGCGAGTGGAGATCTCTTTCGCCGTTGCTGTTGTGGTGATGCTGGTAATGAAATATTCCGACACCGTGGTCGGACCCGTGGCAAAGATCAGCGATACTTTATTAATTTCAATATATCTGTCCTGGTATGCAGGGGCAGAGGTAGATCCATCTGCCGACAAGATAGTCGGGAACTTCCCACCTGTTGCTGTCCTTGCTGGCCGCCCAGAAAATAAATACTGAGAGGCAGACCGCAACGACAGTAAGAATAAGGCCCTGTCCTGCCGGATTTCTTCTCGATTTTTTTCTGTTTTTTCTTCTTTCTCATCGTTTCCATGCCGCTACCCCTTAGATGTGCATGCTGCGGGTTGCTAAAATGCCGAGAAAGGCCTCCACCACGTCAGGATCAAACTGACGGCCTGCTTCGTTTTTCAGCAGGGTGATCACCTTGTCTTCAATCCAGCCCTGCCGGTACGGCCTGCTGGATATGAGGGCGTCGTACACATCGGCAACGGCGAGGATGCGGGCATTGATGTCGATGGCCTGGCCGGCGAGGCCGCCGGGATAGCCTTTGCCGTCAAACCTTTCGTGGTGCTGAATGACCATGGGAATAATATCGGCATAGGCCTTTATCGGTTCGAGAATTTTGGCGCCGATGGCGGGATGGTCCTTGATCTTGGCATACTCTTCATCGGTGAGTTTGGCCGGCTTGTCCAGGATTGCCAGCGGAATGCCGATTTTGCCGATGTCGTGCAGAAGCCCCCCTCGGAATAAGGTTTCAATCTGTTTGTCCACCCAACCCATGGCCCGGGCGATTTTAACCGCTGTTTCCGCCACCCGTTCCGAATGGCCGGAAGTCCAGGAGGATTTCGCATCAACGGTACGGGCAAGGGCCTCAATGGTGCCCAGGGTGAGATGCTCCATATCCTCAATGAGCCGGGCATTGGACAGGGCAACTGCCAGCTGATCGGCAAGGTGGCGGGCCTGCTGGAGTTTTTCTTCCTCCATGGAGCATTGTCCCCTGCTGCCCAGGGTGACAAAACCGGCCAGGCGGTTTTTCAGAAAAACCGGCAACAGCAGGAAGGCCCGAATGCCTTTTTCGGTAAAAACCGAGAGATGCTCAGGCGTGGCCTGCGGGCTGTCACATAAGAGATATTTGGCATTTTTTGTTAACAGCTCAGTATCAGCCTCGGATATTTTAAGGGTTTCCATGGCAGGTTTTTTCTGCTGGGGGTTCTGCAGGGAAAAAACCTGGGCGGTATTTTCCTGTAGCGGATTTATCAGGCTGAAGGCGATCAGGTCGCAGCCGAAAAAATCATACATGTTGGTAAGCGCCGTGTTGATGATTTTACCACTGTCGAGCGAGGAGAGGATTGCCCGGTCTATTTCCGCCCTGGTGCTCATGGCCTTGAATTGCTGGTCGAGCTGACTGGTCATGTTGTTAAAGGATGCTGCCAGTTCCTGAAACTCATCCCCGCTGGTTACGGTCACCCGTGTGCTGAAATCACGTTTGGCCACTTTCAGGGTGCCTTCCTTCAGGACTTCCACCGGGGCCAGGGTCCGCCGGATAAAAACAAGGCTGAGCAGCAGAACAATCCACAGGGAGAGGAGCACCACCAGGGGGAAAATTTTTCTGAAATGGGCCAGGGGCGCGAGCACCTCGGTTTTTGCCTGGCCGAGCACCACCGTCCAGGTCTGGGCAAAAAATTTGGATTTGAGAAAGATGGGCCAGTAACTGGCAAGATAGGCCGCATCGTCATGCTGGTATTCAAACTGGCGGGAGACTTCACCTTCCTGGCGCATCGCCACTTTGCGGGCCAGATTTTCCGGCACGGCATGGGAGCTGACCAGCACTCTCTTGGTCATGTCGAGGACAAACAGCTCGGTCTGGGAGGGCAGGAAATTTTCAAATCCCAGCCCCCAGACATAGGAAGGAATGATCTCGCCGTACAAAATAAACTCATCAGGCGAGCCAGGGTGAACCGGTTTTATGATGAAAAGCCGGGCCGGCTGGGCTGGACGGGGTTGGGCGATAATGACGGTCTTACCTTGGTGGAGGGCCTCGCTTTCCGCCGGATCTAATTCCGGAGGATCGGTCATATGGCCGACAATGTCGACCATGCCTTGGCCGGCACGGTACTCGCTGATGGCGGCAAAGCGCTGCTGCAGGCGTTCGCTGAAATGTTCCGTTGTGTTACCTGCTGTTTCTGCCAGCTGGGCATGGGTAGCCATTACCTCCAGGTCCGTATCAAGCAGCATCAGCCGTTCGTAAACGGACATGCCATAGGATTTGGTCTGTTCCTGCAGCCTTTTGTGACTTTGCAGTTCAAGCTGCCTGATGACCTGATTAAAGGAAAGGATGGTCAAGGCAATCATGGGAAGCAGAGCGCAGCAGAGAAATAACAGGAAGAACCGGCGTGCTACTTTGCTGCGCAGAAAACCAGAGGCAAAATTCATTTTTTTCTCCTGATCTGTGATATCCGAAAAAGCGGCCTCAACTGTCTCATGGGTTGCTAATATTCTGAAACAAGTCCTAAATATTGCCCGTCATTGGCCCGGACAATGTCGTCCCTGCTGTTTTTGGAGGTAAAAGGCGATGCTGTTTTGCCGTCTTGCCCCATGCTGTAAAGGTCGAAATCCGAATTAACCGGCACCATGAAGTGGTCCTTGCGCAATTTCCCCTTCGGCGAGCCCTCCACCGGCAGATAGCGGTAGGGATTGCCCCAGGCGTCTTTCAGGTCGTCCAGGCCGATCTCGGCCAGATCTTTCGGGTAGCGGTCGTAAGTTTCATAAAAATTGATGATCTCCTTTTCCAGCGTGCGGATGTCGTTGAGAACCTTCTGCTCCTTCACCTTTTCTATATATGTTTTAAAATTGGGCATGGCGATGGCCATGAGGGTTCCCAAAATGGCAATGGCTATTAAGAGCTCAATAAGGGTAAAACCAGCAGATGCGGTGTATGAGCCATTGCCGCCCGGGCGCAAGGCCTCGGTGTCTTTGCGGCGCAGGAGTCTGGTGAAGTAGACGAGGGGAGAGTTCATCATAGATTCATGTTGCATCTGTCCAGACTGCTGAAGAAAAGTGATGAGCACGAAAACATATGTTAAATATTATCAAAATACCTGCATGAAAGTAAATAGCGCAGTTGGAGAATATGATGGGCACTGGGGGGATTTATTTCTAGCTATTTCGTGTAGTTGTTTGACGGGGCTGAAAGGGGCGATTGAGCTGGGTTTGAGCAGGAGTCAGTCGGCTAATATTGTTAATGATTTTACAAACGGACTACAAGTGATCCCGCGGTTGTTTGCCGGGGATGGTGCAGGCAGATTTAAATTTTTTTATGGTGTTTTGGCGGGAAGGGGCAAAAAAAAGTCCCATTTCTGCAACAGAATGGGTCTTGTCATCCGTGGCGGAGAGAGAGGGATTCGAACCCTCGGTAGAGCTTTTGACCCTACACTCGCTTAGCAGGCGAGCACCATCGGCCTCTCGGTCATCTCTCCGTAATCAGCAACAGCAATAAAAAAATGGCGGAGGAAGTAGGATTCGAACCCACGGAACTTTCGTTCAACGGTTTTCAAGACCGCCGCCTTCAACCACTCGGCCATTCCTCCCCTTTATTAGACCCGCTATTTACCATTTCAAAATTTTCATGTCAATGTTAGAAGTTCCTTTCCGGACCAATGGCGGGAATTTTTTATCCCTGCGTTCTTTGCCGGTTTTTTATCAGTCTCCGGAGGTTGCGGGAAAAAGGCATGCGGTATTTTACAAGCTGGAGATTGCCGCCAGGGCATCGTGTAGTTTTTCCACGGGAAGGACGGTAAGCCCGGGAAATTTTTCCTGCGGGGCGTTGGCCTTGGGTATTATTGCCCGGCGAAAGCCGTGCTTGGCCGCTTCTTTGAGCCGCTCCTGGCCGTTGGGAACCGGTCTTATTTCTCCGGCAAGACCGATTTCGCCAAATATTATCAGATCGGTTGGCAGCGGTTTATCCCGCAGGCTTGAGGTGATTGACAGGAGTATGGCCAGGTCCGCGCCTGTTTCATTGATCTTCACCCCTCCCACCACATTAATGAAGACATCCTGATTATAGGTGATGATGCCGCCGTGGCGATGGAGAACGGCCAGAAGCATGACGAGGCGGTTCTGTTCGATGCCCACGGTGATCCGGCGAGGATTTTCCGCATGGCTCTCATCGACCAGGGCCTGGACCTCAACCAGCAGGGGACGGCTTCCCTCCCAGATAACCATGACAGCGCTGCCCGGCATGGGTTCGGCGAGGCGACTCAGAAAGATAGCCGAGGGGTTGCTGATTTCTTTCAGGCCATTTTCCGTCATGGCAAAGACGCCCAGTTCGTTTACCGCCCCATATCTGTTCTTGACGGCCCGCATGACGCGGTATCTGCTGTCGCTGTTGCCCTCAAAATAACAGACCACGTCGATGATGTGCTCCAGCACCCTGGGTCCGGCAAGGTCTCCTGATTTGGTAACATGGCCGACAAGAAAAATGGCCAGATCGTTGTGTTTGGCAAAGTGGGTGAGCTGGGCGGCGGACTCGCGGACCTGCGACACACTGCCGGGAGTGGAGGAGATGGTTGCGGTATGCATGGTCTGGATCGAATCAATAACCATGACCTGCGGTTGTTGCTGATAGGCGGTGGCGCAGATATTTTCCACCGCTGTTTCCGCCATGAGCAAGAGGTGTTGGCTGGGCAGACGGAGTCTTTTGGCCCGCATGGCAATCTGCTGGGGAGATTCTTCGCCGGTGACATACAGCACCTTCATTTCTTCGCTGAGTCTGCAGCAGACCTGCAAAAGACAGGTGCTTTTGCCTACGCCGGGATCACCGCCAACCAGAACCACCGATCCCCTGACCAGGCCGCCGCCAAGCACCCGGTCAAATTCGGACATGCCGGTGCTGATTCTTGGCGTGTTGCTGAGAGTGACCTGGGAAATCGGTTGTACTGGAGAGAGTTCTCCGCTGTATCCGTGGTAAGGGGGGGGGGGCGGGGCCTGTTTCTGCTCCTTGATGGTGTTCCATTCCCGGCATTCAGGGCATTGACCGGCCCATTTGCGAAAAGTCGAGCCGCAGCTGTCACAGGCAAAGAGTGTTTTCACTTTGCCTTCTTTCATTTAATTTTCTTAAGTTCTTTTTCCAATTCGTTTAACTTTTTTTTGTAATATCTCAGGCATTTTCTGATGTAGCGGCCAAGTTGCCAGCTGGAATCAAGCTCGCCCCGTTCGACCGGGGCGTCTTTGCAGGCAAGCAGGTGCAGCGCAGGAGACAGCCGCTTGTTGTTCAGGCAGGCTATTTTGCTTTCGTAATAGAGCTTGTAGGTCTGGATCCGGGCCAGCTCTCTGCTCTTTTCTGTTTTTGTTTGCGCTGTTGGTTCGCTCATATGGTCACCATATCTCACATTATAAATGATGCAAAAAAAAAGCCAACGCTTTATTTGCTCTTTGCCCAGGGCTTTCCGGGAAGTTGGATAAGATTAGATCCGTTTTTCCTGTTTTCTGAAAAGATCTGTCGAAAAGAAATGGAATAAGGGAGGGAATTTGGCGAGTCAGCGGTTGGCTGGTTGGCTAATATGCCGGAATTATTTGATGTTTCTCTTTGCTTGTATGTTGATGGCTTGGAAATTGCTAAATCATATTGACAAGTTTCATACATGCAATGCAAGGGAGAACCGCTATGACACCTCGACAGGCAATCAGGGTATTAATGCTGAGCCCCATATACTTTCGGCTCGATGTTGCTGCAAGAAGAAAACTGGTGTATGAATTTTGTGCTTTGTATGACGGGCTTGCCAGATAACTCGATGCGAATGATCAACCTGTTATTATGCGCTCGGCAAGACCGATGATGGGCATGAGTACCTTCTGCAGGAAGCCGGTGTAAAAGAGGGCCAGCAGGATAAGGAAACCGAAAGGCTCGAGCCGGGCAAAAAAGACGGCCTGGCGGGGCGGCAGGATGCCCATCAGGACTTTGCTCCCATCCAGCGGAGGAATAGGCAGCAGATTGAAAACCGCCAGGACGATATTGATCCAGATGCTCGCCCCCACCATCTGAAAGAGCGGGAAGAGAATGGCCTTGGGGATAAAGGCCGCAATGAGACTAAGAAGTTCAGCCACCAGGCTGCTGGCAATAGCAGTCATCAGATTTGCCGCTGGCCCTGCCAGCGCGACCCAGATCATATCTTTCAAGGGATTTTTGAAATAACGCGGATTGACCGGTACAGGTTTGGCCCAGCCTATTTTCATGATGATAAAGGCCAGCACGCCTAAAGGGTCCAGGTGTTTCAGCGGGTTTAAGGTCAAGCGCCCCAGATTGCTGGCAGTTGGATCGCCCAGGCGGTAAGCCACCAGTCCATGGCTGTACTCATGGATGGTGAGCGCGAAGAGAAAGGGCGGCGCCAGTATGATGATCTGTTGCATGATGTTCATTTTGTATCCTCATTTCTCCCTGGTGGCAAAGGGTACTCTCTGGCGAGAAATCTGTACTCGTCCTCCCCGGTGTGAAGTTCTCCGTTCAGTTTATTTTCCAGAAGATGATTCAGCATCGTTTGGTATTGCGGTCCTGGCAGGTATCCCAGTTTTTTCAGATCCTCACCGCGCAGATGGGTTTTCATGTGACGCAGTTGCGTTACATAGAGCGAGACAGCCTGTTTGCCCATTTTGTTCCGGCAAAGCGCCATGACAAAAAGCAGCCCCTCATGGGTTAATCCCTTGAGCAGCCAGTAGATTTCGCTGGGGCACAGGTGCGCGCGTCGTTCCAGGATGCGGACGATCCGTTTTGCCTCAATTTTTTCCCTGATCAAAATCTGGGTGTATCTTTCCGGTACCTCGAATTTCCGGCAGAATACGAGCATTGCCCTGGTCTGGATACGGGACATCAGGGCCAGCAGGTAAACAATCCACGGCTGGCAGTTTTCGGCAAGATAGAGGAGTTTGTGCCAGGAAACCGCACGCTGAGCCTCTTCCAGGATTTGGCTCAGCCGCGGATCGAGTATTAAGGAATGGTGCAGAAATTTCAGCAGATCGAACTGGGCCATGCGCTGGATTGCCGGCAGGGGATTATGCTCGGAAAGAATCAGCTGGATTTCGTGGAAATAGCGGCGTCCGAGTTTTTGATCAAACAGGTTCATTTTCACCGCGTTCTTCAACTGTTTTTCCGTTAATTTCCCCAGAATAAAACCCATGCGCTGCTCAAGGCGGATGGCCCGAAAAATCCGGGTTGGATCTTCAACAAAACTCAAATTGTGAATGATGCGGATCTGTCTGTCTTTGAGATCGTTCTGGCAGTTGAAGAAATCGACCAGGATGCCGAATTTATCCGGATTCAGGTGAATGGCCATGGCATTGATGGTGAAATCGCGGCGGAAGAGATCCAGCTTGATGGAGCTTAACTCAACCGTGGGCATGGCTGCCGGATATTCATAATATTCGAGACGGGCCGTGGCGATATCGATTTTAAAACCATTGGGCAGCTTCACCATGGCGGTATTGAATTTGACGTGGGTGCGCAGGGAGCCGTCTAATGCCTTGGCCAGCTTTTTGGCAAAGGTGATGCCGTCGCCTTCGATAACGATATCCAGATCATAATTTTCAATGTGCAGCAGCAGATCGCGGACAAAGCCTCCCACGGCATAGGCGGTAAAATGGTTCGCCCTGGCCACTTCGCCGATGGTTTGCAGGAGAATAAGCATTTCCCGGTTGAGTGACTGGCTGAGCAGGTTGGTCAGATTTCTGTTGCGCTCTGCCGAGGGCTGACTCTGGGTGGTATTCAGGCTGGGGAGATAGGTCGGGTCATTGACCAGCAGATTGAACAGGTCTGTTCTGGTGATGACCCCTACAAGCAATCCCTTTTCCACAATGGGAATGAAGCGTTGCCGGTGCTCGATGATGAGTTCCTGGATGTCGCCAAGGGTGGCGGATGGCGGCAGGGTGGCGAATTCCGTGGTCATGAATTCCGTGACCGGCAGATGGCCCAGATTATGGAAAATTGCCTTGCTGGCATCCCGCCGTGAAAAAAGTCCCAGGATTTTGCTGTCCTTTATGATCGGCAGCATGGTTATACCGTAGCGGATCAGGATGTCGTTGGCCTCTGTTGTCGTCAACTCCGGCCCTGTGGAAATAATGGGCGAGGACATCAGTTCCCAGGCCTTGCTCTCGGGTCGAACATGCTTGTGCAGGAGGCGGATGAGCTTTTCTTCGGCCTCAATCAGGGTCATGTCGTTAATCGTTGCCGCGGCAGCGGAGGCATGCCCGCCGCCATTGAACTCCGTGGCAATCTGGCCGACATTGACCTCGGGGATTCTGCTTCGGGCAATCAGATAAATCCGTTCTCCCATGCTGGCCAGGGCAAAGATGACATTGAGGTTTTCCATGCTCATGAACTGGCGGACAATAAGGGAAAATTCATCAACGTACTTTTGGCAGGCAATCCGGGTGACGGTAATGGGTATGGACTGGATCGTATAGGTGGTTGCTGACTTGATCAGTTCATGCAGCAGGGAGATATCGTAACTGGTCAGCTCGTGGATAATATACTGGGAAACGGTGTTAAGCTCGGCCCCGCATCCGAGCAGCCAGGCCATGGCGCGCAGGTCGGCAGGGGTGGTCGTGCTGAAGGTGAAGGAGCCGGTGTCTTCATGTTCCGCCATGGCCAGCAGGGTGGCTTCCTCTTTGCTGATGGAGATGCCTTGTTCCTGAAAGATTTCGACGAAAACGGTAGCGGTGGAGCCGACGGGTCTCACCACTTCCACATCGCCTTTCATATCTCCGGGGGCGTCGGGATGGTGGTCGTAAAGGTGAATTTCTATGCCGGGATTTTCCAGGCATTTGGCAAAGCTGCCGATGCGTGATGTCTGTCTGGTATCGACTACGATTAATTTGGTTACTTTTTCCAGATCAATGTTTTTTAGCCGCTGGAAATCATAAATCATCAGGGACTGGACAAAAAATTTCCGCAGGTTTTTTTCCTGTGATCCGGAAAAGGCCAGGACAGCCTCGGGGTAGAGTTTTTTCGCGGCCACCATTGAGGCCATGCCGTCGAAATCGGCGTTTAAATGAGTTGTTATGACTTCCATCGGCAGTTACGCTCCCATGCAGGCATAATGCTTGATGTGAGCCGGAAAGTAAAGAGGCATGTTGGCGGGATTTCCGTCACTTTTTTCTGCTGCTGCGTGGATGGAATTGCTGGTGGATGGCCTTGAGCCGGCTGCTGTCCACATGGGTGTATATCTGGGTGGTGGAGATGTCGGCATGGCCCAGCATGAGCTGTACCGATCTGAGGTCTGCGCCGTGTGCCAGCAGATGGGTGGCAAAGGAATGGCGCAGCATGTGGGGGCTGATTTTTTTGGCAATGCCGGATTTGTATGTGGTTTCCTGGATAATCTGCCAGAAGCGGAGACGGGTCATGGTGGTGCCCCGGCCGGTAATAAAAAGGGCGCGGCTTTTTTTGGCGCCCAGCAGTTTGGCCCTGCTGTTCTGCAGGTAGAGAAGAAGTTTCTCCTTGGCCTCCTCGCCAAAGGGGATCAGTCTCTCCTTGCTTCCCTTGCCGATCACCCGGACAAAGCCTGCGTTCAGGTTGATCGCCATGAAGGGCAGGTTGACCAGTTCGGAAACCCGCATGCCGGTTGCATACAAAAGATGGAGCATGGCCGTGTTGCGGATGCTGAGAGGCGTTTGGTCGCCCTGTCCGGCCAGAAGTTTGTCCACCTCGGCAACAGAAAGATCTTCGGGAAGGGTGCGGCGGCTTTTGGGGATTTCCAGAATGCTGGTCGGGTCGTGCTCGATAATTTTTTCAGCCAGCAGAAAGCGGAAAAAACTTCTGAGGCAGGAAAGGCGCCTGGCATTGCTGCGGTTTGCAATCCCTTTTTTCTTGCTGGCGGAGAAATAGTCTCTGATGTGGGAAGAGCTGGTTTGCGGCAGCGGTAGTCTTGCTGCCGGCCAGAAATGAAAGAAATGATTCGAGATCGGCCTGGTAGGAGCGGATCGTATTGTCTGAAAGCCTTTTTTCGGCCGCCAGATAATGAAGAAACAGATCCTGGCAGTGATGCAGTTCCGCAGGAACGACACTGCTGCCAGGAGACCTGTTCTGATAAAGGGGCGCAGAGGGTGAAGGAGGTTGGAGGATTCCCCGTTTTTTCGTCATCCGAGGAATGCGGGAATTACCCTTCCCGCTCGATGCGGTACATGACCTTGCGGAGTTTTCTTTTTGCTTCCGCTTGTTTCCGCCGTTTTCTCACGCTGGGTTTTTCGTAATGCTCGCGTCGTTTCAGCTCTTTTTTGATACCGTCAAGCTGCAGTTTTTTCTTCAGCTGACGAATGGCGTATTCGATATCTCCTCGTACCTCAACCTCGATCATGGTAACTCCGAAAATTTAATTATGTTAAGTTGTGTAAGGTGGTGCAAAAGGTTAGCTTATTAAATTCCGTAAAAAACAGAAATTTATAATCTATTAGCGGTTACTTTGTCAATTGTTTTTTGCGTATCATATGGTGGGAAAAATCTTTCCCGGATTGAGGATATTGTTGGGGTCAAAGAATTTTTTGATGCCGCGCATGACATCAAGGCTTGCCGCGTCAAGTTCCAGGGGCAGGTACGCTGCCTTGGTAATGCCGATGCCGTGTTCGCCGGAGAGGGTGCCGCCCAGCTTGATCACCTGCTCAAACAGGGCCTTGGTGGCGATTTCGGCTCCGGCGGCTTCCCGGGGTTCATTTTTGTCCAGCATGATATTGACGTGGATGTTGCCGTCTCCTGCGTGGCCGAAGGTGAAAATGGTGAGGCCGTTTTCTGCTGCAAGATTTTCCACAAACAAGACCAGTTCCGGAATTCTGCTGCGGGGCACCACCACGTCTTCACTGATCTTGTGCGGTTTTAGATTAAAGGCGGCAGGTGAGACGGCGCGGCGGGCGGCCCACAGGGCGTCAATTTCATCGGCCTTTTCGGCCTGCATGACCGAGAGCAGATCCTTTTTCGCCGTCAGAAATTCCTGCAGAGCAGTTGCCTGCATGGCAACGGAAGGCGCATCGCCATCCACCTCGAGCAGCAACAGGGCCTCCGTGTTCTCGGCCAGGGTGAAAGGCAGCTTGTCTCTGACGATGAGGATCGCGGTGCGATCCATGTATTCCAGGGTGCAGGGGCGATGTTTGGCCAGGATTTCGGCAACGAGTGAGGTGGCCTGCATGATGCTTTTGCACAGGATGAGAAAGGTTTTTCTGGCGCCTGGATACGGGATGACTCTGACCGTTATTCTGGTGATGATGCCCAGGGTGCCTTCCGAGCCGATAAACAGCCGGGTGAGGTCGTAACCCACCACTCCTTTGGCGGTTCTGACCCCGGTTTGAATAATGCGGCCATCGGGCAGCACAACCTCCAGGCCGAGCACATAATCGCGGGTTACGCCGTATTTCACCGCGCTGGGGCCACCGGCGCATTCGGCCACATTGCCCCCCATGGTGCAGAATTTCAGGCTGGCCGGGTCAGGGGGATAATAGAGTCCTTTCTTTTCAAGTGTTTTCCGCAGATCTCCGGTGATGACGCCCGGCTCAACCACCGCCACCTGGTTTGCCTCATCGATTTCCAGGATGCGGTTGAGCCGGCTCAAGGCGATCACCACTCCGCCGGCTACCGGCAAGGCCCCGCCTGTCATGCCGCTGCCGGCTCCCCGCGGCACCACGGGAAACGACGCGGCATTGGCCAGCTGCATGATGGCGCTTATTTCACCGGTGTCTGCGGGAAAGACTACGGCTTCGGGCGGGTATTCCCTGCCGGTGCCGTCGTACGAGTAGCAGAGCAGCTCTTCCGGGGCGGTGGTCAGCTGCTCCTTGCCGACAATGCTTTTCAGCTTGTTGATAATTTCACGTTTCATCACCTTGCTAATGTAAAGTGGAAAATGTAATATGCAAGCCGAAACAGGATCACCTTCAAGAAATGAGGACAATTATGACGAATAAATTACGGGTTGCCCTGCTGGCCGGCGGCAAATCCGGTGAACGTGAAGTATCGCTGGCCGGCGCACGAGGTGTGCTGGCCGCTCTGGATAAGCAAAAATATGATGTGCGCCAGTATGACCCGGCCATTGATCTGGCCAGGCTGGCGGCGGATGCGGCGGGTCTCGATGTGGCCTTCATCCTCTTGCATGGCCCCTTGGGCGAGGATGGCACCATGCAGGGTTTTCTTGATCTGCTGGGTCTGCCCTATCAGGGTTCCGGGGTTCTGGGCAGCGCCCTGGCCATGAATAAAAACCTGGCCAAAATTCTCTACAAGCAGGCAGGGTTGCGGGTTGCGGACTGGCAGATGGCCTCCCGCCGGGATATCGACAGTCCGGAAAATCTCTCAGCGCAGTTGCGCTTTCCTCTGGTTGTGAAGCCCGTCGGCCAGGGATCCAGCCTTGGCATGAGTATCGCCCATGATAACGCGGAGCTTGCCGCCGGTCTCAAGCGGGCCTTTGACTATGGCAGCGAGGTCATGGCGGAGGAATTTATCCGCGGCAGGGAAATAACGGTTGGGGTTCTGGGCAATAATGATTTGCAGGCCCTGCCGCTGGTTGAGATCATTCCCGGCAAAGACTATCTGTTTTTCGATTATGAGGCCAAATACAAGGCTGGTGCAAGCAGGGAGATCTGTCCCGCTGATTTCCCCGGAGAAATAACCCGCAAGGCCCAGGAGTATGCCTTGTGCGCCCATCGTGCCTTGCGTTTAAGGGGTTACAGCCGGACGGATATGATCGTATCGGAAGAGGGGGAGGTTTTTGTTATTGAAACCAATACGATCCCCGGTATGACGCCAACCAGTCTCCTGCCGCAGGCCGCCCAGGCGGTTGGCTACAGCTTTCCGCAACTCCTTGATCTGCTGATCGGGCTGGCGCTGGAGCAGAAATAAGATTACTGCACCTCGCTGAGGGTTTGGCTGTCGATGCGTGAGGGTTTAATGGTGTAGCCTGTCACCAGCATGCCCAGCGGGGTGCAGACGTAATGCCATTCTATGTCTTCACTGGGGTAAACCCACACCCCTTTTGATGCCGTCCCTTCCGCTTCCGGGCTTTTCGCCCATATCTGGCCGTTTTCTCGGATAAACATTGCCTGCTCCTCTATACATAGGTTTTTGGTGTTTTGTAGAGAGGCATAAGCAATAAGAGTGCCACTTTGGTATCCTAGGTGTTTTATTGGTGGTTGTTTGTGGTAACTAATTGATATGTCAGTGATTTAAGTTGTTTGTTCCGCTGGCAGGTCTCCACTTTTCGCGGCCTTTGAAGTAGCGGAGTTGCTGGGTGATATGCCCAGATAAAAGTGAGAATTTCGCCAATGGCGAGGGGTGGCTTTGGGGAATTTGGCTGATAGTGAGGGGAAGGTGCAGTCGTCCCTTCAGCGCAGGGATGAAAAAAAGGCGGAGCCGAGCGGCTCCGCCTGGGGTAAAGAGGAGGATGAAGGTATTTGTTTTATGCTTTTCTGAACTTGCGACGTTGCCAAGCGGCCAAGCCGCTGATGCCGGTACCGAAGAGCAGCATGGTCGCCGGTTCGGGCACCGGGGCGGTTGTGCCGCTGCCCATCAGGTTGTCGTTGCCGCAACCCATGGTGAAGTGGGCAACAAACTGCTGAGCCGGATCAAGAAAGGAGAGATCAACGCCCGCGGCATAGTGATAGCCGCCGAGCAGTCCGCCGACCGCAGTATCGGTAAGTGCTGCTGCATAGTCAATCGTGCCGCTGCCGATCCAGGGTTCCACCTGACAGATAACGCCAGGGATTGGAGGTTGGGTCAGTCAGGTTGTCCGGAATCTCATTTTGCGGATAATAGGAGGTCTCGGTCTTCATACGTCCGCCGTGTAACAAGTTTGTACACATCATAGGTGAGGTTGATGAAATTCAGATCCAGGACATACTCATAACCGAAGTTGCTGGCGACAATAGCGTTACCTGTCGTGGGGATGAAGCTGCCGGAGCTTGGGAGGCGCCGTAAAGTCCGTCAGTGTCAATAAAAATGTCGCCGGAGGTAGAACGTGGGATAGCCTGTGACGCCGGTTTTGAAGTTGTAGCCACCGACCATGGTCAGTGAATTGTCTTTTTGATAAAAGGCCTCCAGGTCCCATACCTGGCTGTTTACCATTCCCGGTTCCGTTTCCTGATCTTCTCCGCCTGTGCCTGAGCCGGTGTAGCCGGAGCCGTCATAGATGGTTATGTTGTTGTCGTAACTCAAGGCAAAGGCATTCCCTGTCAGCAGCAGTGCGGCAGTGAGGCCCAAAGCCATGGTGGTGGCGTATCTTCTCATTTTTATCTCCTGATCCTCAGTTACCTGGTTGTGAAACATAGTTGTATCGTTTTCTTTCAGAGACCCTCATTATCTCATTAACAGATTAACAAAAGCATTATTCGTGCCAATTGGCGTTGATGAGACATTTTGCCGCGTTATCGAGGGGTTGCCAGTTTTCTTCGATGTGTGGTTCCGGTAAGAGGTTGTGAGGTTTCCCGTTTTGTGAATCTCGGATTCCGGGAAGTCGGAAAGGGGGGCAAGCTGCTGGGGAATAACAAGAGGGCGTTCCCGGTTACCTTTTTTTATATCGGCAAGCGGGAACGCGGTGCTGTTTCAATGTAATCAGGCGAAGCGATTGGTAAAATAGGGGGCAAGCACTGCCGGGAGTTTGATGGTGCCGTCTTCCTGCTGATAATTCTCATAAATTGCGGCCAGGGTGCGGCCCACAGCCAGGCCGCTGCCGTTTAGCGTGTGCAGGAGCGCGCTTTTTTTCTCGCCCTTGGGGCGATAGCGGATACCGCCTCTTCTGGCCTGAAAATCGAGAAAATTGCTGCAGGATGAGATTTCCCGGTACCTGTTCTGGGCGGGCATCCACACCTCGATGTCATAGGTCTTGGTGGCGGAAAAGCCGATATCGCCCGTGCAGAGCACGACCACTCTGTAAGGGAGCTGTAAGAGTTGCAGGACTTCTTCGGCATCGGCAAGCAGGGATTCGAGTTCGGCCTCGGAGGTCTCGGGGGTGGTGAATTTGACCAGTTCCACCTTGTCGAACTGGTGCTGGCGGATGAGGCCCTTGGTGTCTTTGCCGTAGGAACCGGCTTCCGAGCGGAAACAGGGGGTATAGGCGCAGTATTTGACGGGCAGATCATCAGCGGCCAGGGTTTCGTCCCGATGGATGTTGGTTACCGGCACCTCGGCCGTGGGGATCAGATAGAGATCCCAGCCCTTGGCATTAAAAAGGTCTTCCTCGAATTTCGGCAGCTGGCCGGTGGCGGTCAGGCTGGCGCTGTTGACCAGAAATGGCGGCAGAACCTCCTGGTAGCCGTGCTTCTGGGTATGAAGATCCAGCATGAAGTTGATCAGGGCGCGCTCAAGCCGGGAGGCAAAGCCTTTCAGCAGGGCGAAACGGGCCCCTGATATTTTAGCGGCCCGTTTGAAATCAAGGGTGCCGTCCGCTTCGCCAAGCTCCCAGTGGGCCTTGGGCTGAAAGGCAAAACGGGTGGGCTCTCCCCATTTTTTCACCTCAACGTTGTCGCTGTCATCCTTGCCGACCGGGAGCGAGTCGTGGCAGAGGTTGGGGATATCCATGACGATCTTCTGCAGATCCTCCTCAATGCCTGCCAGGATTCCCTCAATCTCCTTGATTCGGTCATTCACCCGGCGCATCTCTGCAATAAGCGTTTCCGCGTCGGCCTGCTGCTTTTTCAGGTCGGCAATTTCCTGGGAGACGGTTTTGCGGCGGTTGCGCAGATCCTCAACCTCGGAGAGGAGTTCCCGGCGTCTGCGGTCAATGTCGACAAATTCATCAATGCGGCTGTTGGTAATGCCGCGGAGTTTTATTTTTTCTTTAACCAGGTCGATATTTTCCCGGATGAAACGGAGTTCCAGCATGTTCTCTTATCCTTTTTTGCTGCTTTTTTTGATGGCCATGGTGGCAAAATCACGAAAAAGCCGGAGGGCCTTGATGCGGTCTTTGTCAAGTTTGGGTCGGCCTGCCTTGCGATCCATATAAAGCAGGGCGATGGCCTTGTTATTGACAACGATGGGGAAGAGGTAAATGGTTCTACCTTTGACCAGGTAATGCATGCTTTCGGGAAAGGCTCCCGGCGCATCAGCTTCTACGGCAATGTCCTTGCACTGCTTCATGGCCCGCGGAATGACCTGATCCACATTGGCCAGCGGTTGTTCAAAATTGGCGATGTCTGCGGCGTCTATGTCGCCCAGGCCGAAGCGTCCGGCCAGCACGATTTTGGTTGCCTGAATACTCATCACGCAGAGGATTACCCGGTCAAAGCCCACTCCCCGGTATATGGCTTCCAGCAGGTTGGCATAAAATTCATTGAGTTGAAAGGGCCCCATCAGCGTCTCGGTCATTTCTTTGATAAATTCGTTGATGGACTTGTCGCAGGATGGTAATTCATCCAGTTCCTCAATCTGTTGCCTGCTTTTTTTCGTATTTTTGGCTGATTTTTCCTGTTCCGGCAGAGGCGGGCTCTTGTCCTGGCGGCCTTTTCCAGCTTGCTGTGAATTTTCAGTTTCGACAGGCCGTAACGGATGGAGTCGGAGATGTCCTGGGATGCCTCCACGCCTTTGTTGAGCAGTTCCAGGGCCTGCTCCTGATTGATGGAGATTACTTCACCATACTGGTTCAGCAGTTCGCTGGTGTCTTCTTCGTTGCACACCAGATCGACAAAGCGGTTGCTGAAATCGGCGAGATTCTGCAGGTATCCTTCGGTGTCGGAACTGTTTCTGGGTTTGGCCGGGTTGGTTTCCATGGAGATGACGACCTTATGGGAGAGATTCCAGAATTTTGCAATCTCCTGACCCAGTTCGGCAAAGGTGATATTTTCGAGAAATTCCCGGGTCGCGTGTTCTTCAGGGATGCCCAGGGCAACATTGCGCTCTATTTTTTTATAGATCTCCGGCATGTATATAAAGGTAATAATCCTGCCGAGATTGTGGAGCAGGCCGCAGATGAAGGCCTCTTCCGGCAGCACATTGAGCTTTTTTTCGCCGGCAAGGTCCTGGCAGTGCAGGGCACTGAGAAAGGAGCGGGTCATCAGTTTGCTGATCCCCTCCTTTTCCACCCCGGACTTGATGAAATCTTCAAAAATTGCTATGGCCGTGGCCAGATCACGTACCGCATCAAAACCGAGAATGGTGACAGCCCTGGAGATGGAGCTGACCGATTGGCCCAGGGAGTAATAGGCGGAATTAACCACCTGCAAGACCTTGTTGGTCAGGGAGTAGTCTTTCAGGATAACCCGCGACAGGTCGTTGGCAGCGCTGCGGCTGCTGTGCGCCAGGGAGATGAGTTCCTGCACATGATTCGACATGGCAGGCAATTCGCTCATGTTCATCTTGGCAAAGATTTCAGCTAATTTCCCGGACGGTTTGCCTTTCGATTCTGTCATTTTATGATGATTTGCTGGTTAAATAATTATACCCTGCCCCGATAAAATGGTATTATACGGGAAATAAAAAAGAATTGCCATACTATAGGTTCATCAATCTCAGACGGTAAAGCATCCTCATGGTAAGCCGGGAGCAGCTGCATGGGCGAGAGTGTTGTGCTGCCTTGCCGGTGTCAGGCACGCCGCCGGACGTCTGGTGCCGGCCTGTCAGGAACGGTGGAAGCCAGCGGCAATGAGCAACTGCACTATTCCCGCCTGAACAAAGGTTAAGGGAAAATACAGCAAGTCCGGTAGTTTTTCAACAGCCTGCCAAGGGGCAATAGTATATGCAATTTTCCAGCACGCAAAGAGGACAATGAGCGATTCACCCAAAGCGTTTTTTAAACTTGTTGCCGGTGGAGAAGAACATACCTGGACGCTGGCCGGGAAGAGCACATACCGCGTGGGGCGCGGTGAGGGGAGTGATATTCTCCTGCCCTATCCCTGGGTGTCCCGCCAGCATGCCATGATCCAGGTGGAGTCGAATTTCAGTCACAATATCGTTGATCTCGGCAGCGCAAACGGCACCTTTGTCAATGGCCGGCGAGTCTATACCCCCACCAGATTAAGCTCCAATGATCATGTCAAAATAGGAAAATCGGAACTGGTTTTTCAGCAGGAAAACCTGGTTGCCGTGCAGTCAGGCGATGAGACGAGCACAACCGGCGATGAAACGGTCGCCTTTCTGCAGAAGAATCAGGTAACCATTCTTGTTTGCGATATCCGTCAATTTACCCCCCTGTCAGAAGAGGTTGGCGCCGGCCCTGTTTCGCAATTCCTGGCCCTGTGGACCAAGAAGGTGGCCGGGGTTGTGCAGAAAAACGGTGGCCAGGTGGACAAGTTCATCGGTGATGCGGTGCTTGCCGTGTGGCCCGAGGGCGCTGATTTCGCCGCCGTGGCCATGGCTTTGCTCTCCGCCCTGGAAATCAGTATCCTGACGCGCAAACTCGGCCTGAGTGTGCCGGGTATCAGCCGGGAATTGCAGATCGGGGCCGCCTTGAACAGCGGTGAAGCAGTGATGGGCAATATCGGGGTGGACGGACAACGGGATTTCACTATTGTCGGAGATGTGGTCAATGTGGCCTTCCGGTTGCAGGAGATCACCTCCCGGCAGAAAATAGAGGTGATTCTCGGGGAAAAAACCTATGGGCAGCTCAAGGATGCCTCATCCTATTTTACCCCCCAGACGTATACGGTCAGAGGAAAGACGGAATCCGTGAAGACCTATAGCGCATCGTTTGAAAATCTCCGGCAATATCTGTGCAAATGGAAATCTTTGCTGAAAAAATAAGCGAGGGAAATGACATTTGTCAAATTGTGTGACATAGTTGGGATAGGAACGGTGCATCCGGAAGATATCCGACGCCTGGGAAGTCGACGGTTTTTTTACCTGTCGTGGGGAAAGCGGATAGGGATGTCAAATTTTAATTTCGGCGAAGCGGCTGGCAGAGGAGTGTATTATGGCGGTATGGGCAATTAAGCTTCATGACAAGGTTGTTAAGCAGTTTGCCATTGAGGATGGCGAACGACTGGTAATCGGCAGGAGTTCTGAAGCGGACGTGGTGGTTGATAATACGGCTATTTCCCGCAAGCATACTGCTATTGAAAGAAGAAACGGGGTCTATTTCCTGGAGGATCTCGGCAGCCTGAACGGGACCATGGTCAATGGCAAGAAGATCGATTCCTGTGTCCAGCTTTTTGACGATGATGCCATCGAAATCGGTAAATTCCTGCTGCTGCCTGCCGAGGCGTTGAAGGATGCCAAATTCGCCTCCCAGAGCGCGCCGCTGGATTATGGCGATGAAACGGTTTTCGTCAACCGTGGCGCTCGCTCGGCCGCTGCCCCGAAGGCCAAGGAGAAAGGCAAAGCCCTCCATCATCTGACGGTGATCCAGGGCAATGGCAGCCCGGCGGAGGTGCCACTGCTTGGCCGCAGCAGCGTCAAGATCGGCAAGGACATCAACTGCGATCTGCGGGTGTCCGGCTGGTTTGTGGCCCAGGCCCAGTGTTACGTCATCAACCGTGATAAGAAGTTTTATCTCGTCCCGCAGCGCAGCTGGGTAAAGACCACGGTCAACGGCACTGCGGTGCGGGAGGAGCGTGGAGCTGCATAAAGGCGATATTATTCAAATTCGCGGGGTACAGATACGTTTTGAATAGCGGCCGCAGGTTTCGCCACTTTCCGAGGTGATGCTGTCTGTGTGCTTGGGTGCAGCAATTGTCCCGCAATATTTGCGGTCGGTTAAAAAGGGTCTTTCCCCGTTATGCAGAAAAATTCACTGAAGGTATTTTTTCTCTCTGCCTTGACTGTCATGCCTATGGATTTGTGAAATCATGCTCACCCGTTTTTTTAAAAGAGCAAGCAAGGGTTTCAAAGGAGAGGAGGCTGCGGAGCCACCACCGCCGGCCGATGCCACCGAGATTCTGTCCGCCTCTGCTGCCGCCAACCATGCCAACCCCTTGAACTGGCTGCCGGGTGAGGTGGTCCAGGACCGTTACCGCATTGATCGCATCTTCAGCGGCGCCATGGGCAAGGTCTATATTGCCGAACATCTGTCATGGGGCATCTGGACGGCCATCAAGGCGCCCAAACCGGAGGTGTGGGCGGACCGTGAAGGTCTGCAACGCATCCTGCGGGAGGCCAACAGCTGGATTCGCCTCGGCCTGCATCCCAATATCGCCTCCTGCTATTACGTCAAGTCAATTGCCGGGATACCCCATATTTTCATCGAATATGTGGCCGGCGGGACACTGGAGGAATGGATCAACCGGGGACGTTGCCAGGATATGCGCACCGCCCTGTCCATCGCCATCCAGTTCTGTAACGGCATGGAGTACACCCATTCCAAAGGATTCATCCACCGTGACATCAAACCCCAGAATATTTTGCTCTCCAAAGACGGTCTGGTAAAAATCACGGATTTCGGCATTCTGCGTCTCATTGATGATACCAGCAGGGAGGTTGACGCCCCGCCGAAAAAAGGGCAGGGCAAGAACGACACCGTCGGATTCCGCGGCACCCCCAACTATGCCTCCCCGGAACAGTTGCGTAATGCCCATCAGGTGGACAGGCGAACGGATATCTTTTCCTTCGGCCTCTGTCTGTGGATGATGTTCTGCGGCAAAAGGCCGTATAAACACAATACCCAGGGTACGTGTCCCGAACCTGAGCCGGCCAAACCGGGAATTGTCCTGCCTGAGACGCTGAAGGATATTCTGAAAAAGTGCGTGGCCTTTCAGCAGGACGACCGTTTTCAGGATTTTACCGAGCTGAAGGAGGCCTTGAACCAGGTTTATCTCGAACTTTTCCAGGTGTCATGCCCCTATGCCATTATGGGGAAAATCGATCTGCGCGCGGAAAATCTGAATAACCGGGCGGTTTCCCTGGCGGAACTGGGCAAATACAAGGAGGCCGCCGGGTATCTTGACCGCACGCTGGAGATTAATGACTCGCTGACCGAGGCTCTCTACAACTCGTATATACTGAAGTGGTGCAAGAGCGAGGAAAATCCGGAGCGCCTGCTGCGCCGCATCGAGGCGAGCAAGAAGAGATTTCCCAAGCTCTCCATCTTTGATGATCTTGAAAAGGAGATTGCCGAGTTTATCGAGCATGAAGGCGAGGTGCAGAGAAAGGAACGCAACAGGGAACCCCAGCTGCTGCTCTGTTTTCCCAAGGCGCCCATGGAGATATTCCGTGACGCCCAGCTGCGCAGCTCGGTGCATCATAATATTCTCACTCTCCTGCAGAACAGGCGGCTGACCGAATGCTATGACACCCTGCTGGTCAGCTGGAGCAATGAACAGTTCAAGAAGGACAAGTTTTACTATAAGATTTATGAGCAGCTGCTGCCCGAGGGTCGCAAACGGGCGCTGTCCACGGTGCAGAGGCTGGTGACCCATACGGATATCGAGGCCGGTCCCGTTGCCTTTCTGGCCAGTCTGCCGGCAAGAAAGCTCGCCTTTTTCGCCGGCTCCAAGACCAGAGTGCGGGTGCGGAGCGTGGGAGAGAAAAAAAAGAGTGTGCTGTTTGTCGAGACGGCAAAAGCCATTACCGCCCTGGCCGCCGGTATGTCGTCAGTGGCCGTGGGACAGGAAAATGGTGCGGTCAGGTTCCGTTGTTTTAAGAGCGGGGATCAGCATGAGGTGGCATTCGGTAAAAGCGCCCTGCAGTCTCTGGCCTTCAGTCCTGACGGCGGAAAGTTGCTGGCAGGGATGGCGGACGGCCACATCATGCTCTTTGCCACGGCGGACGCTAAACTGAAGAAGATTGGTCTATCCGCAGGAGGAGGGGTGCGCGGTCTTGCCTGGTTAAAGGATGGCAATTTTGCCGTCTCCTGCGAAGACGGCTCCCTGCGGTTTTACGATGGCCGCTCCGGTGAGTGCCGGCGGGAGATCGAGGCCCATGCCCTGCCGGTGACAACCATGGCGGTGAGTGCTGACGGGACAAAAATTGCAACCGGCAGCGCCGACCGGTTGGTCAGGATCTGGGATTGCACGACAGGCCGATGTCTGCTGACCATCGACGGCCATCAAGACGCGGTGACCGCGGTGTTATTTCTTGAGGACGGGCAGACGGTCATTTCCGGCTGTGAGGACGACATCATCCGGCTGTGGAACTGGCAGTCCGGTAAATGCAACCAGATTCTTGATGCCCGGGGAGACGGGGTCTGCACCCTGGCTCCGGGGCCGAAACCGCATACCTTTCTTTCCGGCAGCCAGGACGGCGCGATTGTCATGTGGAGCGTTATCTATCACCTGGAGTTTGATGACGGGCTGCCCTCGGCATTACGCAGTTTTTAAAGCTTAGGAGCCGTTACGAAATAACCTCGGCTTTCTGAACCATTTCGTTACGGCTCCAAATTTACTAAGAGAGTGCCGTTTTACAAGCCAGATGAGGCCATTATTTTGTTACAACGGCTTGCCCGTGAATATTTTTTGCGAATAACACGTTTAATAATATTGAAATTTTTACTCCGTAAGGATCCGGGCAAGGCATGTGTGGCGACATGTGTCCACCTGCCTTACCATGGAGGCGGCATGCTGCAGTTTCTTAAAAAAATCTTTGGAGCCACCCCGAGCAGTCTTGCCTGTTTTGGCCGCACGGATACCGGCATGGTGCGGAAAAACAATGAGGACAATTTTGCCATTCTGATTGAGCGGAATCTTTTTGTGGTTGCTGACGGGATGGGAGGCCATCAGGCAGGAGAAATTGCCAGCCGGGTGGCAACGGAGTATCTGATCAACTATTTTTCCCCGGAGAAAATCCGTGAAATCCAGGGCAATCCCGCCGCCATCCAGCATGGACTCAGCGCGAGCTTTTATAAAACCAATGACAAGGTGATGGGCATGGCGGCGGAAAATCCGGATCTGCGCGGCATGGGCTGCACCCTGGTGGCCTGTCTGATCGATAGCGGGGTGGCCTATATCTGCCATGTGGGGGATGTCCGCGCCTATCTCGATGACGGCTACATCCTGAAACAGCTCACCACCGACCATTCCCTGGTGGCGGACCAGACGCTGGGGCTGGCGGATGGGGGGAAAGCGGTGGGCCGCAATATCATCACCAGGGGGATCGGTTTCCCTTTTGCCGAAGATCCGGAATTCCATCGGGTGCCGCTCTCCGCGGGCAATAAAATTCTGCTCTGTTCCGACGGCCTGTGGGGCATGGTCAGCGATGGGGAGATGCATCAGACCCTTGACCGGGCCGGTTCGCCTGAGGAGGCCTGTGATGAACTTGTCCGGCAGGCCAATGCGGCCGGCGGCAAGGATAATATTACGGCGGTTGTGGTGTTTTGTTAATACAGATGAACAGTCACCTTCTCCCCGGCGCGGATCAAACGACGGTTGCCCGGAATGAGAATGGTGGCGGTGGACGGTTCCGTCAGGCCGGCCGGCCGCACACAGAAGAGGCCTGAGCGGACGGCGGTGACGCCGCTTTTCAGATTCAGCACCCCTTTTTTGCGGATGACAATATCCTGTTCCAGGACGGCCCGCACCTTTTCAGGAATACCCCGTTTGCCCTGCAGGGCGAAAATCGCCGGCCGGACAAGCTCGTTGAACAGGATATGCACCGCAGGCGGCGGCCCCGGCAGACTGAAGAACAGGGTCTGGTCTCTGACGCCGAAAATGGTGGCGCGCCCTGGCCTTACCTGCAGAGACCGGTAAAGGATTTTCACCCCGATCTTCTCCAGCACCTCTCCCATCAGATCATATTTCCCCGGCCCCATGCCGCCGGTGGTGATGATCAGGTTGGGTTGCCCCGCCTCCTGCAATTTCCCGGCGATCTGCTCCGTGTCATCAACCGCCGCGCCTAAATACCGGGGAATTCCTCCGGCCTGTCTGATCAGGCCGTCGAGCATGGCGCGGTTGCCGCTGATGATCTGGCCCGGCAGGGGGCTTTTTTCGACCAGTTCACTGCCGGTGCAGAGAAAGCAGACTTGCGGTCTGGCAAACAGCCGGACCTGGGCCATCCCCGAGGTGGCCAGCAGATGCAGATGGAAGGGGGTAATTGTTTCACCTTGGCGGATAATGAGCTGGCCTTTGTTCAGATCTGTCCCCACCTGTCTGATGTGCCTGCCCTTGCGGCCGAATTTGAAAATGATGACCCTGCCGCGTGCCTCCCGGCACCACTCAAAGGGAATGACCCGGTCGGCGCCGGCGGGAACCGAACCGCCGGTCATGATGCGGATTGCTTCCCCGCCTGCCAGGCCGACAATTTCCGTGCAGCCGGCCGCAATTTCTCCGACTATGGGCAGTTCCAGGGGAGGCTTGATTCCGGCCAGGCTTTTGCCGTTGACTGCGTAGCCATCCATGGTGGACTGGCAGAAGTGAGGGACCGGGATGGTGGTCAGCAGATTATGCGCTGGTCTCCTGTGCAGGCAGTCCCGCAGAGGGAGTGTCTCCTCGCCAACCGGACAGACATGGGCAATGATGAGTTTTCGGGCATCTGCCAGGCAGAGGAGTTCAGCCACGGCCGGGCTCTTTTTCCAGGAGCAGCTGCAGATCTCCCACGCGGTTAATATTGTGAAAGGTCGTGAGATCGCCGGTGATGGCCAGCACCTCCTGGTCGGTCACCTTATGCAGCTTCAGCTGTTCCAGGGTGAGGCGTATTTTCCCCTGTTTTTCCCGCAGCTGCCGGTCAATAACCGGCAGGCAGCTTTTGCGGTAGACGGCATAGAGCGGTTCAGGCCCGGCGTCAAGCCATGGCACGGCGGCGTCCCAGTTGCCGGGCAAGATTGCACAGATAGGCAATCAGTCTGCCGTCAATGATCGGCATGTCGCAGCCGACAACAAAGGCCTGGGGTGTTGCCATATGATGCAGGGCGGCATGGATGCCTGCCAGCGGCCCGCTGTCGGCATGGATGTCGCCGATCATCCGCCAGCCGAGAAAGCGGTAGGTGTCCGGTGAATTGGTGACCAGCAGATGCTGGGGGAAGAGATTTTCCAGGATCGAGGCCACATGCTGGATGACATGAC
Organism: uncultured delta proteobacterium; assembly: GCA_963729825.1. Lineage (GTDB taxonomy): Bacteria > Desulfobacterota > Desulfobulbia > Desulfobulbales > SURF-16 > SURF-16. Next base: position 37,249 of record CAVSQR010000072.1, read on the forward strand.
TGCCATGCAGCAGGGCCAGGGCCTTGTTGCTGCCGAATCTTGAGCTGGTGCCGCCGGCCAGGATAACGCCCGTGGTTTCTGCGGTTATGGTTATCCCGGCTGACATAATCAGCCCGGAGGCCAGGTCATTTTGCGGCCGCCCAGCACATGCATGTGGATGTGGAAGACGGTCTGGCCCGCTTCGGCGCCGTTGTTGAATACCACCCGGAAGCCGTCGCCGATACCGTTCTCCCGGGCCAGTTTGGCGCCGATCCGCAGGACTTTGCCGATGAGCTGCTCGTCTTCGCTGCCCATGGCCCCGGGGCCGGCAATGTGTTTTCTGGGGATGACGAGAAAATGTTTCGGCGCCTGGGGGGAGATATCCCAGAAGGCCATCACGTCGTCATCCTCATAGAGTTTGTTGGCCGGGATGTCGCCGTTGATGATTTTGCAGAACAGGCAGTTCGGGTCCATGTGAAACTCCTCGGTTGGGGGTCAGAGGGATATGATCTCATGCAGCTTGGCTGAAATGTACTGAAGCATGGTGCCGATGTCAATGTCTCAAAGCCGGGGACAGAATGATTTTCGCCCAAACCGTGAAAAAAATTCTGTCCCCTCAGTCTGGCAGAAAAATTAAATCCGTCTCCCGGGCATTGAGTTATTTGCACAATATTCCCCTTTGCGGTATTTTCACCCTATGAACAAAGAAATTGCCATCATCAATGCAAAACTTTTCGCCCCAGACACGCCGGAGGGGTTTGTGGCGGACGGCTTTGTCGCCATCGGCGCGGGCCGCATTACGGCGCTCGGCCCCATGGCCCATTATGTGCCTGCCCCGTCTGCCGAGGTAATCGACGCCTGCGGTTCGCTGGTCATGCCCGGGCTGGTTAACGGCCATAACCATGCGGCCATGACCCTTTTCCGCGGCCTGGCCGATGATCTGCCGCTGATGACCTGGCTTGACGCAGCATATTTTCCCGGCTGAGGCCCGTTTTGTCACGCCGGAGATGGTCTACTGGTGCACCAGGCTGGCCGCCGCCGAGATGATCATGTCCGGCACCACCACCGTGGCCGATGCCTATTTTTATGAGGATGAGGCGGCCAGGGCCTTGGTGGAGACCGGCATGCGGGCCGTGGCCGCCCAGGGGGTCATTGATTTCCCGGCGCCCGGCGTGCCTGATCCCGCGGAAAATGTGGCAGCCGCGGGCCGCTTTATCGAGCGCTGGCAGGGCAGTGACCTGCTCACCCCGGCGGTTTTCGCCCATTCGCCCTACACCTGCTCAAGCCGCACCCTGGTGCGGGCCAAGGAGCTGGCCCGGGCCAGGAACGTCCCCTTTTTTATCCATCTTGCCGAAACCAGGGCGGAGAGCGGCTTGCTCGCTGCAAAGTGGCAGGGCTCACCCGCCGCCTATCTGCATTCCCTTGACCTGCTTGATGAGCAGACCGTCTGCGTCCATGCGGTCTGGCTTGATGAACACGACATCTCGCTGCTTGCGGCAAGCCGGGCCGCGGTGGTTACCTGCCCCCAGAGCAATATGAAACTGGCCTCGGGCATTGCCCCGGTTGCCGAACTGCTCGCCGCCGGGGTGCGGGTCGGCCTGGGCACGGATGGCTGCGCCAGCAATAATGATCTCGATCTCTTCGGCGAAATGGACACCTGCGCCAAACTGCACAAGGTACGCTCGCTGGACCCGGCGGCGGTCAAGGCCAGGGATGTGCTGCGCATGGCCACCGGACACGGCGCCGGTCTGCCGGGCTTTGCCGCTGGCGGCGGACTGGCCGTGGGCCGGCCGGCCGATGTCATCCTGGTTGATCTGGACCAGCCCCACCTCACCCCGTTTTATTCGGTGGATAATCTTGTTTATGCCGCCGGGGGCGCGGATGTGAAAAGCGTCATCATCAATGGCCGGCTCGTCATGGCCGACAGGCGGATATTGACTTTTGACGTGGCGGAGACAATGGAGATGGTGGCCGGCATGGCCGCAGAGGTCAAAAAGATGCGCTAATTCGAACAGGCAACCAGGACGTCATTCCGGGCAAGCGAAGCGCGACCCGGAATCCAGGGATTTTTCTGGATTCCCTCTGGAGTTTATCCCCACGAAGGTGGGGGCGGGAATGACATGATGGTGTGCCATCTTGATCGTAAACTGGAATAAGCCATTCCTTAGCGGGTGATGTGATTGGGAGGAGGGTGCTAGGCGTCCCAGCCCGCACTGCCGATCAGGCTGACGAAACGGACCTTCTCTATGCATTTCTCGGTGATGACGCCGTCGATCTTGGTGATAGTGAGGAGATCCTGGCTGGCGCGGTTGCCAACCGGTATCACCAGGCGGCCCGGATCAGCCAGCTGTTCCAGTAAAGGGGAGGGGATCTGCGGCCCGGATGCGGTGACGATGATGGCGTCATAGGGGCCGTGTTCCGGCCAGCCCAGGGTGCCGTCATCGATTTTGCACATGATGTTGAGCAGTTTCAGCCGGTCAAAGATGCGGCGGGCCTTGATGTGCAGGTTTTTTATCCGTTCCACCGTATAGACGCGTTCGCAGAGGCTGGCCAGAATGGCGCTTTGATAACCGCAGCCGGTGCCGATCTCCAGGATTTTTTCATGGCCCTGCAAACCAAGGGCCTGGGTCATGAGGGCGACGATATATGGCTGGGAAATGGTCTGCCCTTCACCGATGGGCAGCGGGAAATCCCCATATGCCTGGCTCTGCAGGGCATCCTCGACAAAGATATGCCTGGGGACCGTGCCCATGGCCTGCAGAACGCGCTGATCCGTGATGTCTCGGGGAATAAGCTGTTCCCGCACCATTCTGGCTCTGGCCAGTTCGTAGTTATTCGACATCGGTGTCATTGCGCGGGGCAATTTTGGATTTTTTAAACTCGTCAACCGTGAGCGACCGGTAAGCGCAGGCGGTAACCTGTTCCCCCTCAAAGCGGATGGTTACCACGTCAACATCTTCCGTTCCTAATCTGTCGCCGATAAAGGGAGTTTTGCGCAGCAGGCTTTTGTTCACCTGATAATAAATCCACATTTCTCCGTACTGGTCAACCTGCTGGTCATCCGGTGGACCCATATACTTCGTGACCTCCTGCCGGGTGGTGCCTTGACTCATCAGGCAGACATCAGACGCCAGATGGCGGACCGGCGCTTTAAAAAAACAGCCGGAGAGGAAAAACAGGCCAAAGATGAGCAGCGATGCTGTAAGGATTCTCTGTATCATGTTCGATTGTTCGCACGGTAAAATTTTTATAAGGAGTGCATGATTTTTCTATAAATATCCTGTAGGAGTGATTTTTGCAAGATTTCAAAGCACGGCGTATGGTTAATCGTGGGAAAACCATAAAAAATGGAGGCCCCTTACCGGTAATGTCTTGACCTTAAGGCGCGGATTATAATAATTTATTATATATTTTCGAAAAAATCCTCTGTTTTCACTGGGGAATCTGTGCACAGCCCTGCGGATTGAGGGGTTTCAGACAAGGAAAAGTGCTGGCTTCGAAAAATTCCGGCTCCGAATTAGCGTGACGATAAATCAGGAAGTCATCATGCACTGTAGGGCTGTCGAGTGGGTTTTCACCCTCAAGGTGCATCAATACGAGACAGTCAAAATTTGTTCATAATAATTTTATGAGGGACAATTGCAATGCGCTGCCCAAAATGCGGATATATCTCTTTTGATCAAGAAGAAACCTGCGCCAAATGTGATGCAAACCTGACTGAAATAAGCAGAAGTCTTGCCGGAACAGCGATCAGGGGTCACGAGCCTTTTTTTCTTGCCTCCATACTCGGGCAGGCGGGTGAGCATGAGGCTGCCGAAGAGGTGGAATTTGATCTGTCTGAGGCGGAGTCTGCGTCTGAAACCGAGGTGGAAATTGCACTGAGTGACGATGAGGAAGGCATTCCCAGGGTGGATCTGTCCCCCTTTGAACAGCAGGAGGAGACAGCGGCTGAGGAAGTGCCCGGCATCAGTTTCGCCCTGCCTGAAGAGGAAACGGAAGAGCAGGAGGCAGTTGCCGTCGCCGGTGAGGAAGAAGAGCCTGGCGTACAGGGCACCATAGATTTTGCCTTTGGCGAAGAAGTGGCGCAGAAAGAAGAGCTGCAGCCTGAGGAAGCTGCGGGGCTTGATCTTTCCCTGGAGGAGGCCGGCGGCGAAGAGGTTATAGAAGAGCTGGGCCGGTCGATACTCGAACTGGAGGAGGAACCTGGGGCTGCCGCTTTGGAAGCAGAGGAGTCCCTGCCGGAGCTGGAGCTTGAAATGAACGGTGAGGCGGAGCAATCGCTGGAGCTTGATGCCGGGATCCAGCCTGATATTGAGGAAGAGGCCCGGTCCGAAGCGCCTGCTGCCGATGAAACGGCTGGGGCGAAAGGTTCCGGCCTGGATCTGGATATTGATGTCAATCTGGATGAAGATGAGCCTTCTGAGGAAGAGATGGTCTTCAATCTGGAAGACATCGATATGTCTGATCTTGTCATCGATGGAGCCGGAGATGCGGAGGAGGAAGCCGAGCGGCCGGAAGATACGACACTTGATCTGGAAGACTTCCTCAGTGTCGGCAAGGGGAGTGATGCAGGCGTCCCCATGGACCTGACCATGGAAGATATTAATCTGGAAGATGATGAGGAGCAGGATAAACAGGATAAGAAGTCTGCGGATCTGCCGGATATTGACCTGTGAGTGCTGAAGAAATGACGGAGAACGGATTGACTTCACCCGACTTTGGCGAGCCGGATCATGATGGGCTGAGCGGGACGGCGGCCGATTTCAGTACACGGTGCATGGCCCTGCTGATTGATGCTGTTTTTCTGGCCTGTCTGGTTGGCTTTTCCCTTTTCCTTTTTGTCAGGGCGGTCATGGTTCTGCCCCCGGCAGACTGGCAGAGCCTGCTCTTGCTGCTGATCTCTTCCACGCTTCTGCTGCTGGTGTGGCCGCTCTTTCTGGGGGCATTTTACTTTATCGTGCTGCACAGTTTCGGCGGCCAGACCCTGGGCAAGGTTTTCATGGGAATCAGGGTCGTATCCGACCAAGGCCGGATGCTTTCCTGCGGCGCTTCGTTTTTGCGGCTGGTGGGTTATCTCCTGTCAACCGTGCCCCTGGGGGCGGGTTTTCTGTGGGCTGCCGTGGATCAGCAGCATTCCGCCTGGCACGACAAGCTGGCCTGCAGCCGGGTCATTTATCTGTAACCTAAGAGCCTCTTGCAAAATGAACATCTACTCCGATCGGCTAAAAATATCCTGTGCGGCCATCCTGGTGAAATCGTCCTCAACGTAGCACTGCTACGCTTCCGGGCGATTTCTCAACTCATCCTTGCCCAGAATATTTTTCTCTCGATCTCGCTACGACGTTCATTTTGCAAGAGGCTCCTAAGAAAATCTTGACAAGGACACGGGTTTTCGCTACTTTCGCCCTTTACGCCGGGATAGCTCAGTCGGTAGAGCAACGGACTGAAAATCCGTGTGTCCCTGGTTCGATTCCTGGTCCCGGCACCAGATATTAAAGGGTTTGCAGCAGAACTGCTGCAAACCCTTTTTTCGTTTTCACCACCTCCAACGTAGATTACCCGCCTGCCCAGCCCCCTGCCTCCTTTGCGCCTATCATTTTCATTGCAAATAATTCCCTTTAAAGAGAACGCGCTGTCACTTTTTTTGAAGCCCCCATTCCCGGCAGCCCTCCCTATTCCAGGTCGGGCGAAGATAGTCGATTTCTGCAGAACTTTCTAATAGAAAATTGCATTAATTTCTAGTAAATTGTACCGTTAATTTCTACGCAAACAAACTTGTGAAGGGGGAAAGTAAAAAATGCCGCGAACCAGAAAAAATCCTCAACAATTTTTCGCCGAAGCTCTGAAAGAAGCACGATTGATTGCCCGGGATGGAATAGTAAAGTCTTCTGATCTTGATAGAAAATTCAGGGAAAAACTTATTGCCGAAGCCTGCCTCACAGAAATTATAAAAGGGTGGTATCTGCTGACTCCCCCTGGAGGAGAAGGGGAAAGCACCGCTTGGTTCGGAGGCTTCTGGCCCTTTCTTAAATACTATCTCTCGGAAAGATTCGGGAAAACCGGCTTCTGCTTATCGGCAGAGTCTTCTTTGAATGTGCATGCCGGTAATACGGCTATCCCAAAGCAGATCATAGTCCTTACTAAGAAGGCAAGTAACAAGAGTATAAACCTGCCCCACGATACTTCAATTCTCCTGCTGATGGATGTAAAGAATTTCCCTGCCGATACAGAAGAGTGGAATGGTGTGATGATAATGTCGCTACCATCTGCCCTATGCCGGTTGGCTCCGATTTACTTTCAGAAAAATCCGAGCAATATTGAGATTGTCTTGAAAATATCCTCTTTGTCAGTGGCGGAAATTTCGAGAAATATTCTCCATACTGGGGCAATCGCATCCGCTGAAAGGATAATCGGTGCATACCGCCACCTCGGAGAAGAGGCGAAATCAAAGCAAATACAAGAAGACCTGATCACGGCAGGATATCAGCTCAAAGAAGTCAATCCGTTCATCGAATACGAGCCCAAACTTGGATCGACCTTGAGCACATCTCCTTATGCCGGACGTATCCGTATGATGTGGCATTCGATGAGGGACGAGGTGTTGCATATAATGCCCGCTTCGCCCGGGATGAGAGGAGATGTCCAAGAGGCGCTCAAATCTATTCAGGAAAGATATAGAGAAGACGCCTATCACTCCTTATCTATCGAGGGCTATCAGGTAACGGAAGAACTGATTGAAAAAATTGAATCCGGCGAGTGGGATCCTGAGAATGTTGCCGCGGACAGGAGGCAAAAAGATGCGCTGGCGGCAAAAGGTTATCAGGCCGCCTTTAAAGCTGTTCTGCAGAGCATAAGCAGGGTTCTTGATGGAGATAAGGCCGGGAAGGTATTTGAAGAGGACCTGCAAACCTGGTACAGGCAACTTTTTGCGCCTTTATTGAAAGCAAACATCCTTTCTGCAGAAAATCTTGTCGGGTACAGGAACCAACCTGTTTATATCTCCGGATCAAGGCATGTTCCCCCGCCCGGGAATGCCGTGCCGGATTGCATGGAAGCCCTTTTTGACTTACTGAAGGAGGAACAAAATGCCGCCGTCAGGGCGGTTTTGGGGCATTTTATCTTTGTCTTCATTCACCCGTATATGGATGGAAATGGCCGGATTGGAAGATTTTTGATGAACCTTATGCTGGTGTCAGGGGGATTCAGCTGGACAGTGATAAAAGCGGAAAAAAGAGATGAATACATGACTTCTCTGGAAAAAGCTTCTACAGAAGAAGAGATCAAACCCTTTGTCGAATTTATCAAGAAATTCTTAGAATCCTGATGCCCAGGAGAAAATGCGGAATATCCGTGTGTTCCTGGTTCGATTCGGGTCCCGCCTCTGCCTCCTTTGCTTTCCCGAAGAGTCACGGGTTTCTCAAATTGTCTATCGTTTTTGGGTAGAATCGCTAAATCATTAATGATGTGCTGTTTTGCCACACCCTTTGAGTCATTTTCCCCTTGCATTTTTGTTAGGGAAACACAAAGGTGATTTATTTGAAAAGTTCTTTCGGAGAGACGGAAATGGGTTAAGGTCTTGGCATATCAGTTTGTAATATTTCAAGACCTGACCCTATCCGTGTTTTATATTTTGAGCGTGTATAGTTTAATTGCTAATAAAGTTTGAGACTAGACATAGGAAAGAGCATGAATAAGAAAATTGATAAAACGAACGATCCTGATTTTGCTGAAGAGCAAATGGTAGTTGTTGGTTCTAAAACATCCGGAGAAACACCCGTAAGTTTTCAAATTTTGCAGGACATATATAATGAAATCACAGGAAAGCGAGAAGAATTAGAAAAAAGCTTCAGGAAGCCATTTAAATTAACAATGGTGGATATTGATCAGCTAGACATCAAAATCAACCAACTTTACGAGCAATACAATATCAGATCTTCAAATTGCTCTATAACTGTTGTTTATAATAAAGATTCTAAAGAGACGTTTAGCTCATTTGATAGATTCAAACTATTGAATTCAAATTCAAATAGTGAAACAGAGCGGTTAGTTATTAAATATAATTTTTTGGTCATTTTGCCAAAAGTTAATCGCCCACAAAGTTATGAAATAGAAATCAACCTTGCTTCAAGAATAGCGTTAAATAGTTCAATGCCTAGTCAAATCAAAGGAAGTTTTGGCATATTAAAATTTTTCATTGGTTTGAATGCTCATGTTTCAATAAAATATGTCGATTATCTTGTAGCGAGGAATTTTCAAGATGTGATCTTTGAATTTTTAAATGGGTTAACTCTTGCGGAACAGAACATGGTACTCAAGCAGTTAATAAATCATAGTCATTGGGTTCCAAGAGTATTTAAATATTCAATGAGTCTTCTGTTTCTTTACCTTGTAATATCAACAATTGCTAAGTTCATTCCAATCGGTTCAGCTGATTTAAATTCGTTTGGTATCTTTTTGCTTACCTCATTTTTTGTTATTTTCCTATCTTATCGCTTGGGCCATAATGTTGGCAGAATCATTGAATATTCTTTAGATGAATATCAAGAAATATCATATATAAAACTAACCAAAGGTGATGAAAAACTAATTGGAAAAGGTGAAAAAGAAAAATAACAGAAAAATCATAATGGGATGTTTAGCTTGTCTCACCACATTAATAATGGGTGTCCTTTCCTCAGTTATAGCAACTTACATAACAAATTAAACATCACACAACAAGGCGCAAAACACCGCCCCGCAGACATGGGCTTTATTTTCGTAATTATCCATGTTCGTCACTTCTTTTAAGTAGTCTTACTTTGAGTCACGGCGGGCGGGGTAGCTAAGTCGTTCGGGGTGGAGGAACATCAGCAAAGATGGAATTTTTTTCTACCAGATTTGATGGGAATTTGGAAGAGAAAATTCGTAAACGAATAATTGGGGAATTGCTCCCCTAAAGGCACCCCCGCCCGCAAGGTCGGGAGGTGCCCCTCAGGCTCGCAGCACTCACGACATGCAGACAAAATGGATATCCACGACTAACAGTGCATGCAGCCGAACAGCAGCCAAGATCATGGCTAAATCAGCACTTTACGCTCTCCGCTGATGCAATAATCGTTGTGTGAGAAACTGTGTGAGAAAAAATTTATGACATATGAGAAATCGAGGAAATTTGGTTGTTTTATGGAAAAAATATTTCTCGTAATTCTAAGCTATTGTTAAATAATGAGGCATTGTGAAGCTCGGGGTTAAATGACTTCGAATCCTGAGGATGATGGTTAAGATCAAGTTGTGGGGATCACTTGCATGCGAATGTCGTTTCCATTTATTTGCCAGCTCTTTATTGTATTTTAAAAAAAATCAAACAAAATGAGATCGCCTTGCGCGGTTTAAATTTGGGGGCCTTTTTGGGGGCTTCTGTGAGGTTCGTAAAATAAATTTATGTTTATTAACAAGTGGTTGTGATTTTTATTTCTATTCCTGGTCCCGCACCAGATATTAAAAGGGTTTTCAGCATTTCTGCTGCAAACCCTTTTATGTTTTCATCAGTCTGCTCCGTAAATCACCCGCCTGCCCAGCCCTGTCTGTTTCGATTCTGTCATTTTCCTTGCAATCCTTAGCCTGAAAGAGAATATTGGTTGGAGTATGCCCAGCTTTGGGATATCTTAGCCCTGAATTTACAGAAAATATACCTGTCCCGGTTTTGTTGAAAATAAGCAAACTCAGCCAAAAAAATATGCCAAGGCTTCCGCCATGCGGCGAAGGGCTTCGCTCACCTCAGAATGACAAGAGAATATGACAGAAAATAAGATCATCGAATTAACCCCGTTCCGCGCCGACCTGACCCGCGCCCTGGCCCGCCGGGGCGAGCGGCTTCTGGCCGCGAACCGACCTGGCCGACGAGGTCGCAGCTCCTCGAACCCCTGGAGGCCTACTATATTGTCAGGGAGATCGGCTTGGATCAGGCCCTGCCCATCCTCCTCGAGCTGAGTCAGGAACAATTGGAGGCCTGCGTCGATCTGGACTGCTGGAACCGCTACGACTTTGCCGTCGACAGTCTGGATGAATGGCTGACGCGCCTTTGCGCTGGCCGGTCCCGAAACCCTGGCCACGTCTTTTTTTTCCCTGGACTATGTGGTGCAGCTCCTCTTTCTGACCCAGACCGTCACGGTGTATGATCCTGATACGGATCAGGTTCCGCCGGAGGACGAGGAGAATGGCACGCCCCGGGCCATGACCCCGGACGGCTTCTATCTCCTGGAGTTGAAGAACCGACCTGGCGCTGAAGGTCCATCCCTTTGCCTTGCTGGATGCCATGTACCAATACGATCCTACCGCAACCCACCGGCTGATCAGCGAGGTCCGCGTGGATCTGCCGACCCAGATCGAGGAAGAAGCCCTGCGCTTCCGCAGCGGTCGCATGGAGGATCTGGGCTTTGCCACCCCGGCCGAGGCCACCGCTCTCTTCTCCCGGCCGGCCAGCCGCCAGCCGATGCCCCGCCGCAGGAGCCGCTGGACAGCGCGGTCACCCGGTTGCCCTCGGTGTATGCCGGCACCCTTGCTCGAGACCACCCTGTTGCAGCAGGCCCTCTCCCTGGTTACTGCCCAGCAACAGCCTGTCCCGCCTGGAGCAGGAGCTGATCTGGGCCATAAACAGCGCGATCATCGCCTACGGAGAAAAACCGCAGGATATCGAACACATCACCGACATTGTCACCCGGGTGCGGGATACCATCTCCCTGGGACTGGAGTCCTGCTGGCGAAGAGGAACCACCCTGCCTGCCGGACGCCGCCCAAGCCGCAGCCAAGGCGGCCGGCCTGCTGGAGATCTGGTGCATGACCGATCTGTTCCGGCACGGCTATGGCGCGACCACGGTCTTGCAGGAGGAGGTGCGGCAGGCCCTGGCGTGAGCCCCGGTTTCGCTGCCTGGCACAACCTGCCGGACACGGAACAATCCGATGAACCGGCGGATCGGCTGGAGCGCGCCTTTGTCGCCGCCCTGCTGGGGTGTCAGCCCCTGCGCGGCGGCTTTG
>CAVSQR010000073.1:0-7148 GCA_963729825.1 uncultured delta proteobacterium
TTGGACAGATCAAGATCCTCGGGGCAGAAAAATATTCGGGTGCGTCAGATGCATGGCATCATTGTCAGGCAATCGCTTCATCTGGCACCGACACCTTAGCGTTTCTGGCCGTTTTGCTTGTCAATAATCTTTTTATATATGTCGACAGTCTTTGCGGCAACCTCTTTGAAAGACATCCTTGTGGCATAAGTCCTGGCACTCGCTTCAAGCTTTGACCGCAGCTGCGGGCTGGCAAGGAGCTCCTTCATCTTCTCGGCGAGGTCAACCGCATCTTCACCGTTGAACAGATAAATCGCCTGGCAAAGCCCGGCAAGCTCTACCATCTCCGGCAGGCGTGCGGCCAGGACAGCTTTACCTAGGGACAGGGCAATACTGAGTGACCCGGAACCGGACGCCTTGTGAAAGGGGGCCAGAACAAACAGCGATTCCTTGACAAGCGACTTCAGGCTCGCCATATCAAGGTAACCAGTGATCACCACACGTTCTGCAAGTCCCTGCCCGGCAATGAATCGACGCAATTCATCTTCATAGCTCCTATCCTCGGTTGTCCTGCTGCCGCCGGCAAAAACAAGCCTGACATCTCCGCCAAGCAGCTTCAACGCCTCGACTGCCAACTGATACCCCTTACGCCGGGAGATGAAGCCGATGAGAACAAGATAGGAGGATTTTTTCAGCCCGAAACGCTTCAAGGCCTGCCCTTCAGCTTCTATAGAATCCAGATCCGGTATGCCATGCGGGATATAGTGTATTTTATCTTCAGGAACGCCCCGGCGGAGCAGCTCCCGGCGCTGCTCTCCGGTATGGACGATAAGCGCCCGGGGAAAATCAAACATTCCCCGATTGACATAAGCGGAATACCAATCCGCCATGGGACGGATAGGTAAGGTAAGCAGTGCGGCAAACCTTCCCCGCACATCGGCAGCACGGTAAAGGGCCAGCTCATGGAGCGTCAAAACCACGGGGACATGGCTAACGGCCGCAAAGTAGGGGAAAACATTGCCGAGAGGCCGGAGGCCGCCCCACAAGGCATATTCATGTTGAACATGGCAGACATCACCGGACTGTATCTTGCTGGCAAAAGAATAAGCCCGCCAGGCATTTTTCACGTAATGGCAAGGCGATCCTGCTCCTGCCGACTCGGTTAAATCGGGCATAAGAACCACATCGACGTCCACCAGTTTGACAAGTTCCGGCAATAAATTTTTTGAGTAATCTGCAATGCCGCAGCGAGCCTCGCCATTGCAGACAAAGATTATTTTCATGAACAGACAGAAATAAAGGTAAAATTAACAGCACACCAAGGATACTGTGGAAAACATTGTTGCTCACCGTTTCTGGAGCGCCAGCCAGCCGAAGGTATAACTTCTTGCCTCCCATTGAACCGGTTTCGTGGAAGCCCTGTATGACAATGCACCCACCGGAAAGAGACCGAACCCTGCCGCATCATTCAACAAAGACGCCACCTCCTCTTCGGAGAAAATAGTCCAGGACAGGCCAAAAGGCCGGATGCCGCCTGTAGTGATCTTCTCCGGCCAATAATCAAAGGAAGCGATAAAAAAACCGCCTGGCCTTAACAGCCGCCTTATCTCGCGCAACAAGCGACTTTTGTCAAAGCCATGCTCAATAACCGAAATGGCGGTTATGGCGGCAAAAGTCGCATCCGGATAAGGTGAGGAATAAAAATCGCCGACAACAAAACGAATATGTGCTGCGCCAGGCATACGGTTGATATGATGATTAAAATCGATGCCATGCACAGCGGCAAATCCCATGCGCTGCAGAATTATCGGAATTTCAGAAGCATAGGCGCCGATATCCAGCACAGACCCTTCAGATGGCACAAATTTTTCGATGAACTCGACGGTTTTCAGGACATCCCAGCTTTTCAGGTATTCGCCAACCGCTATTTCACGATTCAATCCCAGGCGCCGTAGAATACTACCGCCCCTGCTCTGCAGACAATCAATCCCCCTGTCGGACAGAACTTTGCGTGAAGCGTCAATTTCTTCAGCAGATTGCAGAATCTCAAGCATAACAGACCTACTATCTCCCCCATGGCATGCAACAGCAGGCCATCAATGGTGTGGCTACCGGCTGTTTCTGAAAACCCTCTTTCTGCCCATTACAACATGCCGGGCCAGGGCCAGGGAATTTCTCAACCACCAGCGGAACTTCAACAGGCACATTTTAACATATTTTTTCTGGTGAAAAACATTGTTCAATAAATAGGAGAATCTGCCGTAAAATTCCATGTTAACCTGTTCTTCAAACTTCGCCAGCTCGTCTCCCGGCACCTGGCAGATCGATATGGGGTCCAGCTCCTTATTCCAATTGATATATTGAATCCTTTGCCAGTCATGTTTCAGATTCTCCGGCAGATACTGGTATACCTTGGTGCCAGGGAAAGGGACCAGCAGAAAGAACGAGGTAAAATCGCATTGAATTTCTTTGGCAAAGGCAAAGGTTTCCAGAATACTTTTCTTCGTATCCAGCCGATGGCCAAAGATGAAGAAGCCATAGGTCTGCAGGCCGTTCTCCCTTGCCGCCCGAAATGCCTCGATCACCTTTGTCTTGCTGATATTCTTCTTGATGTCCTTCAAAATAATGTCGCTGCCTGACTCAACGCCGAACTGCAGCAGATAACATCCTGCATTCTTCAAAGCAGTATAGTCCTGGTAATCAAGGATATCGACCCGGACCAGCATTCTCCATGGGATAGTGATTCCTGCCTCCCGCAGTTTATCCATAAACACATAGAGCCATTTTTTATCCAGGGCGAAAAGATCATCCTGGAAATAAATCTCGTCGACCCCGTGATTCTTGATGAGAAATTGTATCTCCTCAATCACCCTGGCAACGGATCTTCTTCTGATTACTGATTTGAAAACCGCCTTGTTGCAGAAGACGCAGTTAAAGGGACAGCCCCTGGAGGTGATAATCGCCCCGATCTTTCGGCCCACTGAAATGGGGTTCTTCTGGTAGGCATCAAGATCGACCAGATCATGGGCCGGAAACGGCAGCGAGTCGAGATCCGCCAGATATTCCCGTTCTCCGGCAAAGTTGAGTGCACCGGCATCATCGCCCCTCCGACTATAGAGACCTTTGACGTCTGTCACCTCCATGCCCCTATCAAGCCTGTCCAGCAATTCTTCAAGGGTGATTTCGCCCTCACCGGCAACAAGAAAATCTATTTCAGGGCATTCCTGCAGGGTATACTCCGGCATTGCCGTGGCATGTGGACCACCAACAATGATCCTGATGGACCGGTCAAACTCCTTGATAGCCCTGATCAGTTGATAGCAGCGGGAGATATTGGTCGTGTACAGGGAGAGGCCAACATATTTGGGAGAATATTTCCGCACCCCGTCAAGGAACTCATTCTTCGGTTCGGCCAGCGCTCCCTCATCGAGGAAATGCGCATCCCTTCCCTTCGTTCTCAAATAGGCGACCAGTGAAAGAAGGCCTTGCGGCGGATATTCGTGGTGGTAGCCTCCACTGGGATTGATCAGCATTATCGACATATGCACTCCATGAGATTCATATATGGGCAAAAATGGCGCGATCCCGGGCAAGAGAAAAATAAACGACAACAAACCCGAGAAAGGCCACAAACAGGCCGGAGGCGACCAGCCAGTTCATCTCTTGCAGCACTGCAGCCAGAAAAACGGTCACCAGGGTAATAAACACCACCCTGATCAGTTTCCAGCTAAAAGGCAGCAGCCCCTCGAAATAGACGAGCAGAGTAAAGCCAAAACCTGCCACTGCAAATTCGGTTATTACCGTGGCCATGGCCGCCCCGTTGATGCCATATGTAGGGATCAGCCAGAAATTGAGGGAGACATTGGCAACAAGGGCAAAGGCGCTTATCAGCATGCCGAATTTTTGCCTGTCCGCCACCACCAGGGTATAACCGGCAAGATGACTGGCAAAGATCCCGACCCCGGCCCAGACAAGCAGCCTGAATGCGGAAACCGCCGGCTGGTAAGTGCTTGTGTAAACCAGCTCAATGATCGGTTGTGCATACAGGGTTGCCCAGATAGCTACAGGAATGCCAATGAGCATTAAGAGGTAGAAACTGAAGGTGAAAACTGCCGAAAAAGTCTTTTTGCCCTGCAGCCGGGCACGGGTCAGCAATGGGAACAACGACATCATCATCGCGTGGGGTATGAAAATCATAAAGGCCAGAAGCCGGCAGGCTGAACCGTAATAGGCCACAGCGCTTTCATCCATCAGCTTGGAAAGCATAATCACATCAATATTGAAATAATAGGCGGTCACCAGCGAGGCGATGCCCTGGGGCAAGGATTGTTTAAAGATGGCAACCACACCCGGTCTTGCGGGCATGGTCAGGCGAAAAGAACCTCTGGTTGCCAGCAAAACGATGACATAGGACAGGGTCGCCGAAAAAATCTGGGCGGCAATCAGGGCAGAGGTGCGCATGCCAAGGGCCATCACGCCGTAAATAAAAAACAGAAAGACGATGCTGGAAAAAACCTGGGACAGGGCCAGCCAGAACAGACGATGGCTCACGATGAGAATCACTTCAAAGGAACCAAGAACTGTATTGAACAGGCTGAAGGAGGCCACCAGGATCAAGTGCCGGATGGTTAGCGGGTACCCCAGCATATTCACCAACCCGAGGATGAGAAAAACTCCGGCAACAGCCAGCATTATCTTCAGGCATATGACCCCGGACAGTAGAGAATGGACCTTCCCAGGGTCACGGGCCACCTCTCTTGCGGCGATGGTATTCAACCCCATATCCACCACCGGATGGAAAAAGGCCAGAAAGGAAAAGGCCAGGGTATAGCCGCCGAAATCCTCAACCGTCAGATACCGGCAGATCTGGGTAATAGCCAGCAGACCAAAAAGGCTTGACAAGACCTTCCCCAGAATCTGGGCCCCAATATCCACGGCGATCTGTTTCATGATCAGGAAACTTCCTGGAGAATGTCGTAAATTCCCCGGGCCGCCGACGGCCAGCGGAACTGCCTGCAGCGCTCCAGACCCGCGGCAGCAACCCTCTCTTTATTCTCGGGGTTAAGCAGCAGTGCCTGCAACTTGTCGGCAATATCTTCAACTGACAGGGGATCGGCCAGCAGTCCGGCATCAGCCGCCACCTCGGTCAGAGAGGTGGTGCGGGAGGTCAGCACCGGGGTGCCGCATGCCATCGCCTCCAGCACCGGCAGTCCGAAGCCCTCGTAGAGAGATAAAAAGGCAAACAGATCGGCGCCGGCATAGAGGGCGGGCAGCTCACTGTATGGAACATAGTCGAGCAGGAGAGCCCGGTCGGTCAGGCCGGAGCGGGAAATCTCATTAATGAGTGCCCTTCGCTCGTGCGGATACTTGGTGCCGGCAAGCACCAATCGATGCGGGACATGATCTTTCACCATGCCAAATGCCTTAATCAAGCGCGGAATATTTTTCCTGGCGCTGCTGTTGCCGACGTAGAGAACATATTTTTTCGGCTGCAGGCCATATTTGTCCAAAACGGCAAGATCCACATCCGGTCTAAAATGGTCTAATGCATAGCCTTCGCCGACAACATGAATTTTATCCGGCGGCAGACGGTAATGATTGATAACGTCCTGCTTTGTGTGCCGGGACACCGCGATGATTCCTGCGGCATTTCCTAAAATTGCCGGGAGCCTGTATTTGAAATTCCATCTGACCGAGCGTGGCGCATCTGCAGGGAAAGTCAGGGGAATCAGATCATGGACAGTGACCACATGCGGCACCGGACTCTTCTTCAGACCATTGGGAATGGTGGTGTAGAGAACATCAACCTTCTCCCTGGCCATCAGCTTCGGCAGAACATACTCCACCCAGAAGGGACGCAATTGAAAAAGGTGGTTGCCAAGAAAGTGAAAAGCCCGCATGACTTTTCTGATCCTGTCCTGATCGAGCTTCAATGAAGAATCGTCAACAGTCCATACGATCAGATCATCATGCAGCCTGGCCAGTTCATTAATAATATTGATGGAATAGATCCCGAGCCCCGTGGGCCGGGCGGTATAGATCGTTGTCGCATCGATGCCGATCCTCATGGGCGGCCTTCCCGGTAGATCCTTTCGAGGGTGTGACAGAAAAGTTCCTTGCTTTTCTGCAGATCAAAACGGGAAGCATCATTTTTGGTTTTTTCGTGCAGAGCCGCCAGGCGATCATGATCATGCAAAAGCGCAACAATCAGACGATGCATCGACTCAATATCCCCCACCGGGGCAACCTGCAGACACTCGGAAAAACCGGCGTAGGGGATTGCCTCCGTGATGACAGGCACGCACCCGCAGGCCATAGCCTCTAAAGGAAACAGGCCAAACCCCTCATGGCGTGATGGATAAAAAAAAATGTCAGCGCTGCTCAATAACTGACGCAGGCGGCTATCATCCACTACCCCGAAATTGCGCACCGGGAAACTGTATTGATTCTCCGGTATTTCCTGGCCGCATACCCACAGTTCGAGATTTTGTCCATCATCCCTGCTCAGCCGTGAAAAAACTTCCATGGCCAGGTCATATCCCTTGCGGAAATGATCGCCCCGGGCCATGAACAGCATGGCTTTTCGTTTTTCTTTCATATGCATCAGGTCAGGGTCAGGATCAGGGAAGAACTTCGCCAGATCAATGCCGTTGGTGACAACTTGGGAATTGTCAAAGCCGTATCGCCTGGAAAAGACATCGGCCAGGTACCGGGAAACCGTGATAATCGGCTCCTTCTTGGCAAGATACCAGCGATATACTGCATCAATGATCTTACGGGCGAGTGGAGAATCATAGTATTCAACGTCATCCGCCTGGGCAAAATAGACGATACGATTTTTCAGGCGCAAAACAGGAACCAGATGGATGATGTCCACGATCATCAGATCCTGGCCAAAGCAGCGGAAAAACGGGTACAACAGAAAACCCAATCTGCCCCGGCAGGGAACGTGAGTGATCTCGATCCGCGGATCGACAGTGAAGATCGTGGTCATCTCCCTGAGGTAAAAAGTCACCCGGTGACCTGAAGCCGCCAGGTAGTTGGCATAATCCACCACCATGCGATCCCCGCCGCGATTGTGCAGAGAATAGCGATAAAAGCCGACATGCATGCTGTCGGACGTCACTGACGTTTCCTCACTCATGAGCGTCCATCATTACCGGTATATC
>CAVSQR010000074.1:0-60912 GCA_963729825.1 uncultured delta proteobacterium
CTGAGTTAACGTTTATCGTTTTTTCAGCTGTGATGAAGTTGATTATCGGCAGAAATTCCCGTGATTCTGGCCATGCCTGCATGATTCTTCCCATGATAACCTCCATTTTTTTTATTTTTCCTTGCAATCCGGCGCCATTTCTCTCACCATACATGCACAGGTAGGACAGATAGTGTCCTACCTGCTCGGATAAAAGAAAAAAATGAAAAAATTCAAACCGCAGCACAGCCGTCTGCTCTTTATTGACAAGAAGATCAGGGACCGTACCTTTCCGAACTGTGCGACATTGGCCGAGGAGTGGGAGGTCAGTGCGAAAACGATCCAGCGGGATCTCGACTATATGCGCACCATGCTGGATGCCCCCATGGCCTATGATGCCAAAATGCGCGGCTACTATTATACGGAAGAGAGCTTTCACCTGCCGGCAATCACCTTGAACGACAGCGACCTTTTTGCCGTTTTCATAGCGGAAAAGGTTCTCAAACAGTATGAAAACACGCCGATTTACCCGCGCCTGCAGTCTCTTTTTGCCAAAATTGCCGAATCCCTGCCGGACAAAATCACCATTGACCCGGCTCAGTTAAATGACAGATTCTCCTTTTTCAGCACTCCCCACAGCATCATTTCGGAACAGGTATGGGAAACCGTCTTCACCGCCCTGCGCACCTCGCAATCAGCAGTAATCAACCATGCCAAACCAGGTGAAACCGATCTTTCGGCACGCACCATTGACCCCTACCATGTGGTAAGTTTCCAGGGAGAATGGTATGTCATCGCTTTCTGCCATGCACGCCAGGACATTCGCACCTTTGCTCTGTCCCGCATCAATAATGCTCAGTTAACCGGGCATCATTTTAACGTCCCGGAAGATTTTGATTTTCAGCAAACAACCCGCGATCGTTTTGGTATACAATGGAGTGATAAACAACATGATATCAGGATCTGGTTTTCGCCTGCGGCAGCGCCCTATATACGGGAAAGGGAATGGCACCAGGGTCAGGAACTTCATGAAAACAGCGATAAAAGCATCATCATGTCTTTTACCGCCAGCCACCTGCTGGAGATCAAAAAATGGGTTCTCTCCTGGGGCGGCATGGCCCGAGTCCTCGCGCCCCCGATGCTGATAAATGACATAAGAAAAGAGCTTGAGCGATCAATGGGAAATTATGGAGGAGCTGATGAGAAAAGAGATCATCAAACTGGTTGAAACAGACATTACCACCCTGGCAGTTGATGCCATTGTCAATGCCGCCAACTCTTCCCTGCTGGGAGGCGGCGGGGTTGACGGAGCGATCCATCGCGCAGCCGGCCCCGATCTGCTGACAGAGTGCCGCACCTTAAATGGATGCCCCACCGGCGAGGCAAAAATCACCAAGGGCTATAAGCTGCCCGCCCGTTTTGTCATTCACACGGTCGGGCCCGATCTGGCGTGGCGGTAGTCATGACGAAGCGCACCTTCTGGCCGAATGCTATCGCAACACCTTTAAGATTGCCCAGTCCCGGCACCTTGAAACACTCGCCTTCCCGGCCATCAGCACCGGCGCATACGGTTTTCCCATAAAGGAGGCGGCCCAGATCGCGGTCCGGGAAACCCTGATCGCGGCCGAGGCAGATTCCCTTTTTAAAACAGGTTATCTTCGCCTGTTTTAACCCAGACACCAGAGAAGCTTATGAGGAAGCCCTGCGATGACGAACCCTCTTACCGCCGACCCGCAACTGGTTGCCTGGATGACTGATATCCGCAGGTCGATTCATCAGTATCCGGAACTTGCCTTGCAGGAATTCCGTACCGCGGAATATGTGTCCGGAAAACTTGCGGAACTTGCCATCTCCCATAAAAAAGGGATAGCCGGCACAGGCATCGTGGCCTTTATCGGGGAAAAGAAAAACAACGCCAAGACAGTTGCGCTGCGGGCTGATATGGACGCCCTGCCAATCACGGAAAAAACAGGACTCCCCTATTCCTCTCAATATCCGGGCATCATGCATGCCTGCGGCCATGACGGCCATATGGCCATGCTCCTGGGGGCCGCAGCACTTTTAAAAAGACAACCCCAGCTGCCGGGGCAGATCGTTCTTCTCTTTCAGCCGGCCGAAGAGGATGAGGGAGGAGCGGAAAAAATGATCGCCGCTGGGGTGCTCGCGGGAGTGGACGCCATCTTCGGCGGCCATATTGAGCGCCATTACGGGGTTGGGGAAATTGCCGTGCAGCCCGGCATCATCTGCGCCTTTACCGATGAATTCCAGATCATCATCCGCGGCCCGGGAGGGCATGCGGCCAAACCCCATGAAAGCGTTGACTGCATTGTAGCCGCATCCTTTCTGGTGGTCAGTCTCCAGACCCTGGTCTCCAGGGAAACAAATCCGGTTTTCCCGGCGGTGGTCACGGTCGGCAAAATCCATGGCGGCACCGCCACCAATGTCATTGCCGATCAGGTGGTCCTGGAAGGCACCATCCGCACAACCCATGCCGAGGCGCGGGAGAAAATTTTCGCGAGTCTGCGACGAATGGTTCAGGCTGTTCAGGATCTGTATGGAACGAAAACGGAATTAACCTTGACCGCAGGCTACCCGCCGGTCATCAATGATCCAGCTATCGCCGAGGTGGCGCGAGAGGCCGCCCGGCAGACGGTGGGAGAAAACGGGGTGAAAAGTCAGCCATATCCGAGTCTTGGCGGCGAGGATTTTTCTTTTTACCTTAAACAGGTCCCCGGCTGCTTTGTCCGTTTCGGGGCAAGACGCGATGACCTGCCCGATGCCAACGCCCACAGCCCCATCTTTGATTTTGATGAACGGGTTCTGCCCATCGGCGCCGAATTCCTGGCCCGCAGCGCCCTGCTCTTTCTGCAACAGGCTGCGCATGTTTAACGAGAACGACGCAATAATACTATGGTCTCAAGATGATGGGTCTGGGGAAACATGTCCACCATTTTCATCTTCTCCGCTCCATACCCTTCCCTTTCAAGGATGACCAGATCCCGGCACAAGGTCGCCGGGTCACAGGAGATATAGATGATCTGGCTGACGCCGAGTTCAGGCAGATACGGGATGATTTCCGCACATCCCTGCCGGGGCGGATCAAGCAGGGTAGTATCAAACTTTTCCCCTTTTGCAGCAAGGCCTTTGGCCCCTGCAAGGGCTGAATTCTGGGTAAAAGTGCAGTTTACCATGCCGTTTATCGCAGCATTGCGGTTGGCACTGCGGATGGCTGAGCGCTGCAGGTCCATGCCGACAACTGCTTGGGCCTGCCGGGCCAGGGGCAGGGAAAAATTCCCCATCCCGCAGAAGAGATCAAGAACCTTGCACCCGGCATCAAGCTTTGCCCATTCCATCACCAGGGCGATGAGTTTTTCATTCTGGTCAGAATTAACCTGACAGAATCCTCCCGGCTCAATGGTCATCCTGAGGCTGTCACCAGCAGGCATGACCTGGGAAAAATAGAGCAGGGGCGGCTCATCACCTGTCTTGTTTCCAGAAAACACATCAGGATTGCCTGATCCAGCAGCCGCAACGACAAGCTGTTTTATGCTGCTGTGGCCTCCGGCGATTTCCTCAAGAACCTTTCGTTCGGCCGGCCTCGGTTTTCTGGACAGATGCAGAAGAATAACAACCAAGTCTTCGGCAGGGCTCAATAACAGTTCAAGAGATGTTGTTAATGAAGAAACCTTGGCAAAGGGAGACTTATTGATCAGATAATCCAGAACATCATTTAGTAGTGGCCCGGCCAGCAGGCAGGCGCTGATGGCAATCACCTCATGGGATTGACTGCGGTGAAAGCCGAGTTCTCCATTTTTCCCCACATGCAGCCTGATGCGCTGTCGATAGTGAAATGCTTTCGGCGAGGGCATGGGGGAAAGGAGAAATGATCCGCAGTCCTGTTTTAAACCGGACCGCTCAAGCTGCTCAAGTAAAATCCGGTTTTTCAGATCCGCCTGGCTTGCGGAACGGACATGCTGGAAATCACAGCCGCCACATTGCGGAAAATAAGGACAGGGAGGATTAACCCGATCTGCGGATGGTTGCAGAACTTTTACCGCCCGCGCCTCCACGTAACTCTTCTTTTTACTGACCAGCCGGACTTCCACCTCCTCACCGGGCAGGACATGGGGTACGAGCACCACCTTGCCGTCCGGCAGCCGGCCTAGGCCGCTGCCGCCGATCACCAGTTTTTCAATTCGTACGGTTAATGCCATTTAATGTTTTTTGATTCAGAAGTGTAAGGAATGAGAGAGTCTAAGCGTAAAATATTCATCCGATTAGCAAAAAAAATCCCGTCAAACGATGACACCGTCCGACGGGATAATTATTTTTTACTGCTTAAGAAGAGGAATATCAGCTGTTTTTCCGCCTCAAAGCAACCAAGCCGGCTAAACCAGAACCGAGAAGCCAGACTGCAGCCGGGGATGGGAACAGGCGGGTGCACCGAAAGTTGCACCATCCGCATTAAATGATTTAAGTACAATCGTCACCAGTTGCAAATAAATCAACGCCATCATATGTCGTGAACTTTACAAGCGAAAAAGGTGTATCAGTACCATCTGTGGGATTATCAACTGTTAGAAGGCTCGTTCCACTATAACTAAAAGAAACCAATGTCCCATTTTGCAAAGGGGTTGTACTACCGAAGATAAGACCCAATAAGTCTGAAGCACCAAAACGGCTATTGTGAGAGTTATCAATTAACCAATTAGCAGGTACTGCATTGCCATATATTTGAGAATTTGAAACAAAATCATCACCTACATCTAACCAAAGCGTGAAACCTCCAATATCTTCACCTATTTTATCTAAATTTTCTATATTTATAGAGTAAGCTGATGCATCAGTTGATGAAATAGCAAAAGCAATAGTCAACATCGAAGCCATTGCCATAATTCTCTTTATCATTTTATTTCTCCCATCAATTACAATTATTAATTGTTAATCTTCCCTTTTACGCAAAAATAATCACTGTTGGTTATATAACCGTCAGCATCACAATCAGCATAAACTACATATGATATATTTATTAATGGCTTAATAGCAAAAAAATCAGAATTTGTAATATAATGATCCGCATCCGCATCACCACGCTCACGAATAACAACATTAGTCATGTCCAGAGAAGCGCGTATTATCAAGCACCGCCTCACCGGTGGTGACGAAGTTGGCAAACTCATCCGGCGCGGGTCTTGTAATGCCAAGTTCGAGTGCGGAACCAAAGTACGTTTCAGGAGAAGTTCCAGGCGCTACACTTTCGGTTCTGGTAAAGGTTGCCTTGCCGATAAGTTTCCGTGTTCCCGTCACTCCGGCAGTGGGAGCACTCTCATCAATCTTGCCGCAGATAAAAACCACCGCGCTGCCGGTGTCCTGCGGATCCTGATAGGGGTACTTCAATGCAGAGGTGCCGAAATACCAGTCCGTATCGTTTTTCATCGCCGAAGCGAAAGTCAACTTGCTGTTGTCATAGGTCAGCTTGACACCGGCGCTGACCAGAGGAGCCGCGTTGATATCAGCGTAGATGTAAACAACCAGATCGGTATCAGTATAGGCGCCCTCAGCATAAACATCCACATCCGCCGCCATTGCCGTGATACTGGTAGCAGCTATGACAGCTGAAGAAAGGATTCCAGCAATAGCGCATGTTGTTTTCTTCACCTCAGCCCCTCCCTGTATTATTTCCCCAACCTGCAATCCAGGAGTTGGGGAGAAATATGGCACTTTAAGATCGCCAGAACCTATCAGCAGAAATCAAAGCAAATCAGGTGCCATTTGATATAATTACAAGACAAAACAAAAAAGTCTTTCATTTCGCAGGGTAAATTAGTCTGCGATAAAATCAGGCGGTAAGAAATTTTCAAGAAAACGGAAACGCCTTCCATTATTCTGAAATTTCCGAAAAATTATTCCTGAAATCAGAAAAATTTGATTACCATCAGCAATTTTTTTTCGGATTTCTTTTTATATCAAAATCACGATAAATATAATCCTCCAGGCGTGTCAAGCGCGAATCAGGCGAAAAACACAACAAAAACCCATTGAATACAAAAAGTTACAACTGGAGAATTAATATTTTTTATCGGCATAGGCCAGCCAGCCGCCTGCCAGCACCAGATCCTTGTCAAAAGAATTCAGGGCAAATTTACAGGTGAATTCCTTTGTTCCACGGGCAATAAGGGTTTCCTTATCCATGTCAACCGAGACGGTTACCCCTGGCCCAAGAGCAAAAAGGGCATCAATATCTTTTTTCGGCAACTCAATGGCCAGCATACCGCAGTTGAACATATTCTGCCGGAAAATCCTGGCAAAACTTTCGGCAATAACCACATTGATGTCATTCACCTCAAAAACCCACACAGCGTGTTCCCTGGAGGAACCGCAGCCGAAATTGGAACGGGTGACGATGACTTTCGCACCTTTCGCATCTGCCGCCGGATCAAATCCCGGCAGT
Organism: uncultured delta proteobacterium; assembly: GCA_963729825.1. GTDB lineage: Bacteria > Desulfobacterota > Desulfobulbia > Desulfobulbales > SURF-16 > SURF-16. The sequence goes on from CAVSQR010000074.1 coordinate 6,431, forward strand.
TTCAGGTCTTCCAGGATAAAGGGCTTTAAGTCCTCCTTGGTATTTTCCGTCAGATATTTCGCCGGAATAATCTCATCTGTATTGATATCGTTTCTGTCCAGAAAAAGTACCGGACCGCCGAATGTCTTCATAAAAACCTCATTATCTGATTGCGGATTTTCGATTGCGGATTGCGGATTGAAAAATGCCATGCAATTCATATTACAGTTTGCCGTTCGCCGTTTATTTTATTTGCGATCTCGGATTGAGGATATGTCTTGATTACGGGTCGAAAAAGACCGTTCTGCTTCCGCAATCCGCAATCCGACAATCCGAAATCAATCACATCATTTCCCTGGGATCAACGATATAACCTTTTACCGCCGCCGCCGCTGCACTCACCGGGCTCATCAGGTGAACCATGCCGCCCTTGCCCATGCGTCCGTTAAAATTACGGTTCGTCGTTGAGGCGCAGACCTCGCCGGGGGCCAACACGCCGTTACTCATGCCCAGACAGGCGCCGCAGGTGGGATTGGTCACACAGAAACCGGCCTCCATGTAAATCTTGATGAGCCCCTCTTCCAGGGCCTGGTTGTAAACCTTGGGCGTGGCCGGAGAAAGAATGGCGCGCACATTATCGGCGATTTTCCGGCCCTTAAGGATTTCCGCACCGGCCCGCAGATCTTCAATACGGCCGTTGGTGCAGGAACCCATGTAAACCTGGTCGATTTTTGTCCCCACCATGCCGGTGATGTCCTTGACCTCATCCGGTTTGAAACCGTAAGTCACCTGGGGCACAAGCGCTGAAACGTCAAAGGTCTTTTCCGCCACATATCTGGCGTCGGCATCGGAATGCCACTTGCGGAAATTCTCCACCGCCGCATCGATATCCTTGTACTCATCCTGAATAAAGGGCCAGAGATACTCGGCGGTAACCCGGTCAGGCAGGCACACCCCGCAGGTGGCGCCGGCCTCGATGGCCATATTGCACAGGGTCATGCGGCCCTCCATGCTCATGCCGTCCACCACCGGACCGCAGAACTCCATCACCTTGTCGGTGGCCCCGTTTACGGTCAGCTCCTTGATGATCCTGCAGGATGACATCCTTGGCGTACACTCCTTTGGCAAGCTTGCCGGTGATAGTGATCTTCATCGTTTCCGGCAGACGGAAGGAACAGACCCCCTTGAGAATACCCACCTCCAGGTCCGTGGTGCCGACGCCCGCGGCAAAGGCGCCGAAGGCCCCGTGGGTGCAGGTGTGCGAGTCGCCCATGATCACCGTGTAGCCGGGACGGATGAATCCTTTTTCCGGAAACAGGGCGTGGCAGACCCCGTTTGCGCCGATATCAAAAAAATCCTTGATATTGTTGCGCCTGGCCCAGTCACGTAAGATTTTGGCCTGGGTGGCGGTCTTGGTATCCTTGGACGGCGTAACATGGTCAATCACCACTTTAATCTTTTTCGGGTCAAAAACCCTGTCCATGCCCCTCGCCTTCAGATCATTGACCGCGATAGGGGTGGTAATCTCATGGCACATGACCACATCGATATCAAGCACGACATTATTATCCGAGGGAACGTCCCGTTGGTGGGCCGCAAAAATCTTCTCAGTGATGGTTTTACCCATTTTTTCTCATCCTCCAAATAAACAGTAAAGAAAAGTCCTAATCCCGCAGACCGGAATAGCAGGAGTGCAACATTAATAGATCGTGTAAAGTTAATCAATTTTTTTATAGTTTGTATCCTGCCAATAATATGCTATAAAAATCAATATATTGTCATTTTAAACCCTTTGCTCAGCTTATTTTAAGCCAAATTCCCCATGCAGAAAAAAAAGCAGCAGCCCTTACCCGCAAATCTGCCGCCTGAACAATCAGATTCATCCCCACAGACCATGATTGAGCAGATTTACTCCATTTGCCGCACCCAGTACGGCGGGGTTGCCCCGAAACTGAAACAGCTTTTCACCGACGTGACCGCCCTGTATGCCGGCGAGTGGCCTGAGTTTGAGGCCTGCCAGGTGGGTTATCATAATCTGCATCACTGCCTTGCCGTTGCCCTGGCCACGGCCCGCATGACAGGCGGATGGAACAAAATCAATCCCGGCACGGGCCATTGCCAGACCCGTATTCCTTGCCGGCATCGCCGCGTCGCTGCTGCATGACTCAGGCTACCTGAAGGATAAAAATGACCGGCAGGGCAAGGGCGGCAAGTATACCTTTACCCATGTGGGCCGCAGCCGGGATCTCGCCTGCAATTATCTTAGCAGAAAGAGGTGGAGTAAAAAAGACATCACTTTTATCAGCCTGATGATTGGGGCCACTGAATTCGGTGAACAACCCGACTATGTCCGTCTTCGCAAACGATGAGCAGCTGACCATGGCCCGGATGGTTGCCTCGGCAGATCTTATTGCCCAGATGGCGGACATCAACTATATCAGACGCCTCCATGATCTCCATGATGAATTTCTGGAGGCATACGACACCGAAGGCAGGAAAAATCTCCGCAAACGGGCGGTCCATGTCTACGATTCCTTTCAGGAAATGCTCAATACCACCCCGGAATTCTATGAGAATTTCATTCTGCCGAGGCTAAAACTTTTTGCGAGAATGGACAACTACCTGGTCTCCTTTTTCGCCGATGGCAGAAATCCTTATTTTGAAAGCATCACCGCCAATCTCTCCGGTCAGCTTTTAAGTAACCGGGTCCAATGGCAGAGACTTGGCGATATCCTGCAGGGGCTTGGCCTGGTCGACCAAACTGTCCTGAACGAGGCCCTGGCCAGACAGCAGCAGGGAAAAGCGGCCCAGAGTTCTGGCGCGGAGCAAACCGCCCAAGAGCAGGATACCGGGATACAGCTGCTTGACTGGCTGCATTTAAGAGTTACGGGACAGGCCCGGCTGGGCGACATTCTCATGGAGATGAATGCCGTCGATCCCCGTGCCCTCCGCACCGGGCTGATTTCCCAGCTGCTGCCGCAACAGCTGACAAAAGAACTGACTTTTGATGAACTTCTCGCCCTGTTGCAGATTTCACTCCTGGCGCAAAACCTCTATGATGATCCCTGGGTGTTTGCCCAGATCATTGAAATGGCGGTTAAGTTGCTTGGCGGCGAGTCAGGCTCGCTCATGCTGGCCGACCGCCGGAAAAACGAAATGATCATCGCCATTCACTGCGGCCCCCATAAGGATCGGCTTGAAGGCAGATCCATTCCGATTGACAAAGGACTATCCGGCTGGGTATATCGCCATGCCAAGGCAGCCTTTGTCAGCAGATCCGCCATTGGCGATGTTGCCTGGGAAAATTCCTTTCCCGGCGGCGAAGAAATTCACAATATTCTTGCCGTTCCCCTGCATATCAATGGGGATATCATCGGCGTCGCCGAAGTGATCAACAAGGGGCAGGGCAATTTCAACGACCATGACGCCGATATTCTCACCCTGCTCGCCAATGTCATGACCTGTTCCCTGTCATTGGTAAAAAAATTACAGCTGAATAAATGATCATGAAATATGATAAAAGGTCTCGCAATATGAAAAACCGGTCCCGTTCCTTTCTGGCTTTCCTGTTCATCTTAAGCATCTGGCCATGCCTGTTTATGCCCGGCAGGGCATTGGCGGCGCATGGGGAAAGTATTGACGGCAAATTAAAATACCCTGCCGGATTTGACCGCTTTGCCTATACCTCTGACAAGGCGGTCAAGGGCGGAGATGTCATCCTGTATGCCCTGGGCAGCTTTGACAAAATGAACCCCTTCACCCTGAAAGGCAACCCGCCGGAGGGCATTACCGAACTGGTCTTTGAAACCCTGGCCTCCCCAAGCCTGGATGAGCCCTTTGCCGAATACGGCTTGCTCGCCAAGGATATCGAGCTTGCCCCGGACCGGCTGTCCGTCACCTTTACCTTGCATGACAAGGCGCGGTTTTCCGATGGCTCTCCGGTTACCGCCGAAGACGTCAAGTTTTCCCTGGAAACCCTGAAAAGCCAGGATGCCCATCCTTTTTTCGCCTCCTATTACCAGGATATCAGCCGGGCCGAAATTATCAGCCCCGCGAAGATCCGTTTTTATTTCGCCCGGCCCAACCGGGAAATCCATATGATTGCCGGGCAACTTCCCGTGTTTTCCAGGGCCTTTTACCAGAAACATCCCTTTGCCTCATCCGGCATGACCCCGCCGGTGGGCAGCGGCCCTTATATCATCAGCGATTTCAAGCAGGGGAAATCCCTCACCTACAAGAGAAACCCCGCTTACTGGGGCAACGACATCGCCTGCCGCCGGGGCATGTTCAATTTCGACACCATTACCTTCAAGTATTTCCAGGATCAGATCGTGGCGGTGGAGGCCTTCAAGGCCGGCGAGTTTGACTTCATGCATGTCAATATCGCCAAGCAATGGGCCCGGGATCTGGAAGGGTCCCAATTCGACAGCGGGAAAATCATCAAGCAAATCTTTCCCCACAAAAACGACCAGGGCATGCAGGCCTTTGTCTTTAACATCCGCCGGCCGCTTTTCCAGGACGTCCGCGTCCGCCAGGCCCTGGGCCTGGCCTTTGATTTTGCGCGCACCAACACGACCCTCTTTTTTGACCAGTACACCCAGACGCAAAGCTATTTCAGCAACTCCGATCTGGCGGCAACCGGCCTGCCCCAGGGCCTGGAGCTGGAAATGCTGCAGCCTTTCAGGGATCAGGTGCCGCCCGAGGTTTTCACCACCCCCATCACCCCGGTCAAAACCGGTTCCCCCCAGGCCCTGCGCAACAATCTGCGCGCGGCGATGAAACTGCTGGCCGAAGCGGGCTGGACGGTGCAAAACGGTAAACTGACCAACCAGGAGGGCAAACCGTTTGCCTTCGAGATCCTGCTTTCCTCCCCCTCCTTTGAGCGGGTCATGGCGGATTTTACCAAGAATCTGCAGACCCTGGGCATCGACGCCACCTACCGTACCATTGATCAGGCCCTGTATGTCCAGCGCCTGCAGGACTTTGACTTTGACATGACCGTCGAGGTCTACGGCCAGTCCCAGTCGCCGGGCAACGAGCAGCGCGACTACTGGACCTCGGCGGCGGCGGACCGCAAGGGATCACGCAATATCATCGGCATCAAGAATCCGGTGGTGGATCAACTGGTGGACCGCATCATCTACGCCAGAACCCAGGAGGAACTGACCGCCGCCTGCAAGGCGCTGGACCGGGTGCTCTGGTATAACTATTACCTCATCCCCAACTGGTATCTCGCCACCTACCGCATCGCTTTCTGGGACAAATTCTCCCGGCCGGAGACCCTGCCCCTTTATTACACGCCCTTTCAACTGCTGATGACCTGGTGGTCCAAGTAATTCTCCATTATGTTTGCCTATATCCTGCGCCGCATACTGCTGATGATCCCCACCCTGTTCGGGATCATGCTGATTACCTTCACTGTCACCCAGTTCGTGCCGGGCGGACCGGTGGAGAGAATGATCGCCGACATGCAGCGCTCCTCCCGGGGCGGAGCCGAGGTCAGCGGCGGCGGCTCAAATATTTACCAGGGCAACAAGGGCCTGGACGCGGAACGCATCCGGGAGATCAGGGCCATGTACGGCTTCGACAGGCCGCCGGTGGAACGCTTTATTACCATGATGGGCAACTACCTGGTCTTTGACTTCGGCAAATCCTACTACCATCATCAGTCCGTGGTGGATCTGGTCATCTCCAAGCTGCCGGTTTCCATGTCCCTGGGACTCTGGTCCTTTCTCATCGTCTATGGGGTCTGCATTCCGCTGGGCATCAAGAAGGCGGTGCGGGACGGCTCCCGCTTCGATGTTTTTTCCAGCACCATGATTCTCGTGGGTTATGCCATCCCCGGTTTTGTGCTGGCCATTGTGCTCATCGTCCTCTTCGGCGGCGGCAGCTTCTGGAATATCTTTCCGCTGCGCGGTCTGGTTTCGGACAACTGGTCCCAGCTGAGCCTGGTGCACAAGGTGCTCGATTACCTGTGGCACATGGTGCTGCCCATTATCTCCAGCGCGGTGGGCAGCCTGGCCGTGATGACCCTGCTCACCAAAAACAGCTTTCTGGAAGAGATCCGCAAACAGTATGTGCTCACCGCCCGGGCCAAGGGCTTAAGTGAAAACCGGGTGCTCTACCGCCATGTGTTCCGGAACGCCATCATCCCCATCATCACCGGTTTTCCCGGCTCCTTCATCACCGCCTTTTTCACCGGCAGTCTGCTGATCGAGACCATCTTTTCCCTGGACGGCATGGGGCTGCTCGCCTATGAATCGATCCTTAACCGCGATTATCCCGTGGTGCTGGGCACCCTGTACTTTTTCACCATCATCGGTCTGATCTCCCGGCTGCTGTCCGACCTCAGCTACGTGGCGGTTGACCCGCGCATCACCTTTGAAAGCGTGGAGCAGTAAGGAAAATATGCCGGCACGAACACCACACAAAAACACCATCTTCCGGCGGCGCTTGCGGAAATTCAAGGGCAACCGGCGCGGCTACTGGAGCCTGGTCCTCTTTTCCGTTCTCTTTGTCATCAGCCTGGGCGCCGAGGTGATCAGCAACGACCGGCCGTTTCTCATCATCTACAACGGCTCCTTTTACTTCCCGCTGGTCAAAGCCTATGCGGAAACCACCTTTGGCGGGGATTTCCCCACCGAAGCCGACTACCGTGACCCTTATATCCTGGAAAAGATCACCACGGGCGGCAACCAGGCCTTTTTCCCGCTTAATCCCTACGGCTACGCCTCAATCAACCCCAACCTCGATGTGCCGGTGCCCTCCCCGCCCACCCGGGAGAACCTGCTGGGCACCGATGACCGGGGCCGGGATGTGCTGGCCCGGCTTATCTACGGCTTCCGTCTTTCCGTTATCTTCGGCCTGCTGCTTACCGCGGTGGGCACCCTGCTGGGCATTGCGGCCGGGGCCATCCAGGGCTATTTCGGCGGCAGAACCGATCTTTTCTGCCAGCGTTTCATCGAGATCTGGGGCTCCATGCCCGAACTCTATCTGCTGATCATCTTCTCCTCCATCTTCAGGCCAAGCCTGCTGCTGCTCCTGATCCTGCTCTCCATGTTCGGCTGGATGGGCCTGTCCGACTACGTGCGGGCGGAGTTTCTCAAAAGCCGCAACCTGGATTATGTCACCGCCGCCAAGGCCATGGGGGTGGGCAACGTCACCATCATGATCCGCCACCTGCTGCCCAACGGCATGACCCCGGTCATCACCTTTCTGCCCTTCCGCATGTCAGGAGCGATTCTGGCCCTGACCAGCCTTGATTTCCTCGGCCTCGGCGTTCCCCCTCCCACCCCCAGTCTCGGGGAACTGCTGGCCCAGGGCAAAGCCAATATCGATGCCTGGTGGCTGTCGCTCAGCACCTTTGTTGTCCTGGTGGGCACCCTGATCCTGCTGATCTTTATCGGCGAAGCGCTGCGGGAAACCTTTGATCCGAGGAAGGTATGAAAACGCCGCTGCTGCAGATTCATAATCTCCATGCCGGCTTTCACAGCCAGGACGGTTTTTCCCCGGTCCTCCATGATGTGTCATTTGCCATCCATCACGGGGAGACCGTGGCCCTGGTGGGTGAATCCGGTTCAGGCAAATCCGTCACCGCCTTTTCCATCCTGCAGCTGCTTGACCGCCACTCTTTCAGCTGCCGGGGAGAAATCCTTTTTAACGGTCAGAACCTGCTCAGCAAAAGCGAGCCCCAGCTGCAGAAAATCAGGGGCAATGATATTGCCATGATTTTTCAGGAGCCCATGACCTCGCTCAACCCGGTCTACCCCATCGGCCACCAGCTCATCGAACCGCTGATGCTCCACCAGAACCTCGACCCGGAACAGGCCAGGGACAAGGCCATGCAGCTGCTTGACAAAACCGGCATCCCGGACCCGGAAAACCGGATGCACAGTTTCCCCCACCAGCTTTCCGGCGGACAGAGGCAAAGGGTGATGATCGCCATGGCCCTGGCCTGCCGGCCCAAACTGCTGATCGCCGATGAGCCGACCACCGCGCTTGACGTGACCATTCAGGCCCAGATCCTTGCCATGCTGCAGGAGCTGAAGAGTGAGCTTGACATGTCCGTGCTGCTCATCACCCATGATCTGCACATGGTCCGAAAGATCGCTGATTCCGTCAATATCATGCACCAGGGGCGCATCGTCGAGCACGGTCCCTGCTCCACCATCTTTGCCTCGCCCAGAGATCCGTATACCATCAAACTGCTTGACAGTGTGCCCAAAGGTGAGCCTGACCGTAAGCCAGGCGGCAAACCACTGCTCACCATTGCCGATTTTCATTGCCATTTCAGCATCAGAAGGGGTTTTTTCAAACGCAAGGTGGGCGAGATCAAAGCGGTCAACGGTGTCAGTCTGATTGTCAGGGAAGGGACCACCTATGGCATTGTCGGTGAATCAGGCTCCGGCAAAAGCACCCTGGGCCTGGGGATTTTGCGGCTCATTGAGGGCAGCGGGCGGATCAGCTATGGGGAGACGGATCTGCTGGCCAGAAACCGCGGCGAAATGCGCAGCCTGCGCCGGGAACTGCAGGTCGTTTTTCAGGATCCCTTTTCATCGCTGTCCCCGCGCCTGACGATTTTTCAGATCATCGAGGAAGGCCTCAAGGTGCACCATATCGGCCAAGACAAACAGCAGAGACGGGAAATCGTCGAACGGGTGCTCCAGGAGGTGGGGCTGACCCCCGAAATGCTGGACCGCTATCCCCACGAGTTTTCCGGCGGACAGCGCCAAAGGATCGCCATAGCCCGGGCCATTGTCCTGCAGCCGAAATTCATCGTGCTCGACGAGCCCACCAGCGCCCTCGACATGACCATCCAGGCCCAGATTATTGACCTGCTGCGTTCCCTGCAGGAAAAATACGCCATCACCTATCTGTTCATATCCCACGATCTGCGCGTGGTCCGGGCCCTGGCCGACGAGGTGGCGGTGATGAAAGACGGGATGATCGTTGAAAGCGGTCCGGCGGCAGAAATTTTTGCAAATCCCACCCACCCTTACACCCGCAAGCTTTTCAGTGCAGCTTTTGAGCTTAAGGCGTAATTTAACTTGTTATTAATCTTTCCTTAACGTTATGATCAAGGCAAATATACTTGATGATCTCGTAAAAAGTCTGTTTTCACCACAGAGCACACAGAGATCTCAGAGAAAATATTTTTATTTTCAGCAAGTTATCTCTGTGGGCTTTGTGCTCTCTGTGGTTAATTTTCAGGTTTGCGATTCATCATACTTAGGAGCCGTTACGAAATAACATGGCCATGTTATTTTTTTACAACGGCTTATTCCCCAACCATTAAAATGATCCGGTGCCAACAATGATGAAAACCCGATTTACCCTGCTCCTGCTTTGTCTCTTTCTCAGCCTTGCCCTCTGCACCACCGTCGTCTCTGCCGGGGAAAACCCCTGGGACATGAAGCTTCCCTTCCAGGAAGCAACCATCCAGTACAGCATCACCGGTTCCGAGACAGGCTCGGAAACCCTTTATATTCGTGACTTTGGCAAAGAAAAAGCAAGCCACCGCAAATCCACGTCAAAAATGATGTTTGTGACCACGGAAACGGATCAGATCGAAATCACCAATCCCGACTGGGTTTATACCATCGACCTGAAGGAAAAGACCGGTACCAAGGTGACCAATCCGGTGAAATTCATGATCGAGGAATACAACAAACTGTCAACCAAGGAAAAGGACATGGTCAATAAAAACGTCCAGGAAATGGGCACGTCCCTCATGCAGGGCATGCAGGGCTCGGTCCAGCAGAATGCCGAGAAAATCCTGGGCTACAACTGTGATCTCGCCTCCGTTGCCGGCACCACGGCATACTCCATCCACGGCACGGATATCACCCTGAAATCCGACGCCAGCATGATGGGCATGAATTTTTCCACGGTGGCCACCAAGATCACGGAGGGATCAGTGCCCGGCGACGTCTTTGCCCCGCCCTCCGGCATCCGGATCACCCATGACCAGGAGGCTGATGACGCGGCCAGGGCCATGGCCAAATCCACCATTGATACCCTGAAATCACCGGATGCAGCCCAGAAAATGCAGCAACAGTCAGGAGATGCCATGCAGCAGGCGAATCCCGGCCAGCAGGCCCCCGGCAAACCAGGGATCAGATCAGGATATGCAGAAGGCCATGGATGCCATGAAAGGTCTTTTTGGAAAATAACCTTAACTGAGAGAACTGAACTCTATGACGGAAGACATCTACGCGTTCCACTACGGTGAGTACGGCAACACCGAGGCGCTTATTGCAAAAAAACCAGGTCTTGCCCTGCAATACTTCAATTTCATTAACAAAGGCACGGCCTTCACCGAGGAGGAACGGAAAAGGCTGGGTCTTGACGGCGCCCTGCCCCCCTCGTCTCGCTCCCTGGCCAACCAGGTGATCAACAGTGCCGAAAAGGTGAAAAACAAGGAAGATGACATTGAACGCTACATCTATATCCGCGCCCTGTACGACCGCAACGTCACCCTGGCCCACGCCCTGATCCGCAGTGATATCAAAACCTACATGGGCATCATCTACACCCCCACCGTGGGGCTTGCCTGTCAGCGTTATTCGTCGATTTTCCGCAATGCCAACGGCATTCACCTTTTTCCCGGCAACATCGACCGGGCGGAAGAGATCCTGCGCCGCTATGTGCACCAGGGCATCAGGGTGGCAGTGGTGACGGACAACCAGGGCATCCTGGGCATCGGCGACCAGGGGGCCGGCGGCATCGCCATCTGTCTCGGCAAACTCATGCTCTACACCCAGGGGGCAGGCATCGCCCCCTGGCACTGCCTGCCCATCTCCCTGGATGTGGGCACCAACAACAAGGCGCTGCTTGACGATGATTTTTACCTGGGCTGGCGGCATGAAAGGCTCTCCGGCAGCGATTATCTGCGTTTCGTGCAGCGCTTTGCCAAGGCCTTCAGGACGGTTTTCCCCAATGCCCTCTGCCAGTGGGAGGATTTTTCCAAACAGAACGCCTTTGCCATCCGGGATTCCTACCTGCACGACCTGATCTCCTTTAATGACGACATCCAGGGCACCGGGGCAGTCACCCTGGCCGGCATCCTCACTGCCATGCGCATCAAAAAGGAGAGGCTGGAAGATCAGGTCTATCTGATCCACGGGGCCGGGGCCGGCGGGATAGGCATTGCCGAACAGATCGAAACCGCCCTGATTGAAAACGGCTTAAGCCCGGAAGCGGCACGCAGCCGCATCTACACCCTGGACAGCCAGGGGCTGGTCACCTCGGACCGCAAACTCGAACCGTACAAGGTAAAATTCGCCAAGGACCCGTCGCTGCTCCCATGGCTGAAAAAGGCCGGCGACGGCAGCCTGGAAAACGTGGTGAAACACGAAAAAGTGACCGTGCTCATCGGCACCTCTGGCCAATCAGGCTGCTTCACCAGGGAGGTGGTGCAGGCCGCGGCGGCCAACACCCCGCGGCCGGTCATTCTGCCGCTGAGCAACCCCACCTCCATGACCGAGGCCCTGCCGGAGGATATCTACAAATGGACCGACGGCAAGGCGCTGGTGGCCACCGGCAGCCCGTTTGCGCCGGTGAACCACAACGGCAAGACATACACCATCGGCCAGTGCAACAACGTTTTTGTCTTTCCCGGGGTGGGACTGGGCATCATTGCCTCAGGCGCCAAGGAGGTGCTGCCGTCCTTTTTCACCGCGGCGGCCCATGCGGTTTCCCAGTGCGTCCAACCCGACGCCATGGACAGGGGCGAGCTGCTGCCGCCGGTGTCGGAGCTGCAGAACGTCAGCATCAAGGTGTCCCAGGCCGTGGGACTTACCGCCATCAGGGCCAATGTCGGTCATCTCTGCGCCTTCAGCGAGTTCCAGCATGACAATGATGAGGAGAAGCTGAACAAGCTGATGAACGGCATGCGCTGGCAGCCGGAGTATCTGCCCATTGAGCTGGCTTCGTAGTAACTGCAGGAGTCAGAAGCCAGGAGTCAGGAGACAGAAGGAGAGACTGCTGAATTCTGACTCCTGGCTCCTGGCTTCTCCACACTCACTCCTTGCCTAAGCGGCGCAGGAAGGGGACTCTGTCAATGTCCGCCACCTGTGAACTGCCGTTGGCCCTGATCAGCCAGTAATGCTGCGGATTTTTGCCCATCTCCTGCAGCAGGGTGTCAGACACCCAGTGCGAGTCGTCAATCAGATTATAGAAGGTGGAATCTATCCCGAAAAAACCGTCCAGCAGATGGGCGATTTCATGGACGGTTTTGCTGGGATAGCCCTGGGGCATGGCCGCCCAGTTGCTGAGCTCGCCGAAACCCTCCTGCCGCAGTTCCGAGAGCAGCTGCTCCACCCGCTGCCTGTTTTCCGCCATCCCGGCCGCCAGTTTCTCCTGGAACTCATCCTGCAGGGCGGACACCGATTGATCGGCAATGACCTCCACCCGGTCGTACTTCACCAGAATGGTATTGTGAAAAAAGCGCAGCACATTGTCTCTGCACGACTCAAAGCCCTGGCCTGTCACCAGCAGCAGATGCGAACTTAACAAATCAGAATCCATGTCTCCCCCGATATGGCCCCATTAACAGTGTCCCGATCGCGTAGGCGAAATTGTCGAAAAAATCCTTGGCCCATTGTAATGGTAATGGCTGAATTTCACCATAATTAGATGAATATGCAGACAAACTTCTGCTTTCGCTTACCAATCTTTCTGTGCTAGTATCAGCAGATATTTCACGGATATTTGCGCCCTTCTTTCCTTTTTTACGAGGTGTGTCCAGGATGAATGAGCTGATGCAGAAGATCAAGGACCGGGACCCGGCCGAGAAGGAGTTTCACCAGGCGGTGTTCGAGGTGCTGGAGACCGTCAAACCGGTGCTTGACCGCTATCCCCAGTACCGCCAGAGCGCAGTGCTCGAGCGGATCACCGAACCGGAACGGGTGATCATGTTCCGGGTGCCCTGGATGGATGACCAGAACCAGGTCCATGTCAACCGCGGTTTCCGGGTGGAGATGAACAGCGCCCGGGGTCCCTATAAGGGCGGACTGCGGTTTCATCCCTCGGTCAATCTCGGCATCATCAAATTCCTGGCCTTTGAACAGGTCTTTAAAAACAGCCTGACCACCCTGGCCATGGGCGGCGGCAAGGGCGGCTCCGATTTTAACCCCAAGGGCAGATCGGACAACGAGGTGATGCGTTTCTGCCAGAGTTTCATGGCCGAGCTCTTCCGCCATATCGGCGCAAGTACCGATATCCCGGCAGGCGACATCGGCGTCGGCGCCCGGGAGATCGGCTTTCTCTTCGGCATGTATAAAAAGCTGCGCAATGAATTCACCGGCGTGCTCACCGGCAAAAGCCTCAACTGGGGCGGCAGCCTGATCAGGCCGGAGGCCACCGGCTACGGCAACGTCTATTTTGCCGCGGAAATGCTGGCCACCAGAAACCAGACCTTTGCCGGCAAAACCTGCCTTATTTCCGGCTCGGGCAACGTGGCCCAGTTTACCGCGGAAAAGGTGCTGGAACTCGGCGGCAGGGTGCTGACCCTGTCCGATTCATCGGGCTACATCCTTGATGAACAGGGGATTGATGCGGAAAAACTCGCCTTTGTCAAAAACCTGAAGAACATCAGGCGGGGCCGGATGCGGGAATACGCCGACCAATATCCGGAGGCGGTTTATACGGCAAGAGATCCGGGCACAGGCTTTAATCCCCTGTGGAACCACCAGGCGGACTGCGCCCTGCCCTGCGCCACGGAAAACGAGATCAACCGGCAGGACGCGGAAAATCTGGTGCAAAACGGGGTGCGCCTGGTCAGCGAAGGGGCCAATATGCCCTCCACCCCGGAGGCGATCGACATCTTTCTAGGCCAGAAAGCTGCTCTATGCCCCGAGCAAGGCCGCCAATGCCGGCGGGGTGGCGGTTTCCGGCCTGGAGATGGCCCAGAATTCCATGCGCATCAACTGGCCGAGGGAGGAGGTTGACGGCAGGCTGAAGATCATCATGAAATCCATCCACAAAACCTGTCTCGATGCGGCGGTGGAATATAACGAGCCCGGCAACTACCTGGCCGGAGCCAACATCGCAGGCTTTGTCAAGGTGGTGGACGCCATGCTGGATCAGGGTCTGGTGTAGTGTAAATATGTGATCAACTCGTAAGACTTTTTTCACCACGGAGCACACAGAGAGCACAGAGAAATATTTTTATTACAGTTAGTTAGCTCTGTCTGTTCTGTGCTCTCTGTGGTTAATTCCCCGGTTTTACAAATCCATCAGAAAAGTGACATGACTCAAGGCGACTTGGGGAACAGTTTCAGCCAGAATGGATTGACGCCCTGTCTGGCAAAAAGATACCAGGAGGTTGCGCCGATATGCAGCCGCCGGGGATAGATCCACTGCCCCGACCAGTCACCGATCTCTTTTATAAAACCCGTCTCGGCCTTATCCGGACAGGCGGCATATATGCCCGCCGCCCGGTCATTGCCCGGATCGATCTCGGCAACAAAAACCGGACCGGACAGATAGCTGATGACCTGCCCGGCCTGCTCTTTGCGGCCGAGAAAATTATCGACAACCGCCACCTGGGCCGTGCCCTCAGACCAGATCCCCTTCCCTTCCCGGCTGAATCTGTAACCCCAGGTGCCGTCACCACAGGCGGAGTCCGGCTGCGATTCCCGCACATTGGCCTCAAGCCACTGGATGGGGGCCGGAAGCGCGCTCTCATCCTGCCAGCCGATAACCCTGCGGAACTCCGGGTCATGGCCCATGGCCAGCACGCTCCAGGTCTGCACGTCCAGCGGCGCCACCTCCCGGTTGGCCGTGCCGTCAAGATCACTGGCCCCTGCCAGGAAATGCCCTTCCTGGGGGTCATACATCTTCAGGACAAAGCTGCGGGCATGTCTTGCCCGCTCAAGCCAGGCCGGGTCGTTGGTGACATCGGCCAGCTGCATGAAGGCCACGTAGAGATCGATGTTGTGCTCGGTGCTGCGCCACAGTATCCGCTTCGGCCCATTGCCGCCGCCACCGTCTTCCTCCCAGCCGTCGAAACCGCCGCTGTAACCGCCGCCTTTGCCCACCAGGGTATCGGAATTGCCGGCTGTTTCATCAACCCGGCAATGGCGCTCAATCCACTCCGCCCCCTGCAGGGCGGCCTGCAGGTAATGATTCTCCCGGCCCGGCAGAGAATACTTGCGATGGGCGGTCAGCAAAGAGATGACGGCCCATGCCATATTACCCGTATCCGAGCTGACCTGGTATCGGTCCTCCACCCAGGCGGCAGCGGAGCCGTTCCCCGCGGCATCTGCCGGAACCTGCCACCAGCCGGGCAAACGGGCCGAATCACCGGCAAGCAGATCCACCGGAACGGCCAGGTAGGCGTTGCGCCACCTGCCGTCCCGGTAATGCCGGTCATGATTCTGCAGCCAGATCAGGGTATCGGCCAGGATTTTCCCCCGTTTTGCGCTGTCCGCGTCCTCTTTGGCCAGAAATGCCAGCAGGGTCAGGGCATTGTCGTAGAGAAAGGCGGCATTGCGCAGGGAATTATCCTCCTTAACCGCGGTTGCCCGGTAAGATCTGACCAGCCGCAGCATGTTCTTGTCCGCATTGTTATACCTGACATTATCGAGATAGACCGTGGCGCCCTGATGATTCAGGCCCGCATCAAAAAAGACGGAGAGCCCGCCGATCACCCCGGTGAGATTTGACCCAGGCGGAATCACAATTTTAAACGGCTGCCAGCTGGTTGTCAGTTTGAGGACTTTCGGTTCGGTTTTCAGCCGGGTCAGGGTATCGCGGTTCGGTTGGCCGGAATTGCCGCCCCCCTTTTCATTGACGCCGCCCACTTCAATTCTGACCCGCTCTCCGCCGACTTTGCCGCGAATCCAGCCGGTCAGCTCGGTTGCCCCCACCAGGACCCGGCCGCGCCGCTCGCCCCAGTTTCCGCCGCTCATATCGGGATAGGCCCAGGTCACCCCGGCCCAACCATTTCTTTTCGCCGGCCGATAGGTGATGCGCAGGCAGGTTTTGCCGGCAAAAGGGCTGTCCCAGCTGTCAGCGGCCAGGGTGAGATCATTCACGTCACCCGACCAGTTGATGGGATAAAAGCCGGCCGCCCCGCTGCCGTACTCGTCATACACCACCGTGCCATCGGTCAGGCGGTCCATCTCCCGGGCCAGATAGCCATAGACGGAGTCCATGCTGACTGAGTTAACGGTAACGGTGCTCTCGGCTGCGGCGATTGGTGGAGAGGTTTGCTGCTGGGCGGTTTCTTCGGCAAAAACGTTGCTGATCATGCCTTCCAAAGACAGAGAGAAAAGGCAAAGGAGGATGACTACCGGCAGGTGGCGGGTTTGCGCCAGCAAAAGAACTCGGAGGGCTGTGGTTAATGTCTTCATTTTTTTATTTTCATTTCGATATGATGGGCGAAGAGGATCGCGGCGGCAAGGGCCGGGTTTAAAAGCGGCATGGGTTCGGGATTTTTTCATCATAATAATGATCACGCTGACTCCTGACTCTGGTTCCAAAATATTTTTATAACGAAAAGGGTAACTGGCGCGGGCTAATGGCCAGGTCCAGGAGCCGACAGCCGTCTCCGCGTCCAGTTCACCCGCAGGTTTAGCCGAAACCGATAATCTTATCAATCTGCCCAAGTTTCCCTACCGCACTGCTACGAAGGTTTTTTCGGTTGCTTATCCTTCGCTTCTTTGACTTTTTGGTCATGTTTCTTAGTAGTCTGTTTCTTGCTCTTGTCCTTATCTTTCTTGCCGCCCTTGTCTCCCATTGCTCGCTCCTTTCATATTGTCAGTCTTTTCCCGCCGGGTATGGCGTTGTCGCGTTGTGAGTTTTCGTTTTGCTTATCTTTATTGTACCAGCGTGGCTAACAGTGCTGATAATTGGAAACTTTCCATAATATCACCCCATATAGACGGACTATTTCCCCCACTTATTGCAATATGATGGGGGGCGATAAGGGAACGGGCCTGATGAGTACCATGCAAACCCAAGTCCCTGCTCAGGTTGCCGATTTCCTTCCGTATCCCTCCCCCATATTTCTGCAAAATGAATAGTATCTCAGAAATAGCCAAACTCACCAAGGATTATTTTGCAACTAAAAACTACTAACCCATGGCAGGGAAATACCAAAATCGTCTCGCGATTTTTGCAGGATTGTTGCGGCAGGCCGAAATTGTCCCATCATTTCGCCGCGGCCGTCCTTTTCCCATCCTGCTGTTTCATCTAGAGAAAAGACATAATTTCACCCAAATAAATCCTGACAAATAAACAATTTGAAATTACCTTTTTTTTACCTTACATTTACCTTATTTTATGAGTAACTTTATAGAAATGGCTTTGGTCAGGCGGCCCCTCTGCCGAGGAAACGGGTTGCGGGTTCTACTTCCCGAACCGACCCGTAAGCCTGGTGATTGAAGGATTTGACATGAAACAGCAACAGGTGCAGGAACATTTTGCCCGGCAGGCGGATGAATACGAGCAACTGATGGTGAAGCTTGTCCCGCACTACCTCTTCCAGCACCAGGTCATCGAGGATCTGTTGCCCCAGGAGAACCGGGAATACCGTGTTCTTGACCTGGGCTGCGGCAACGGCATTCTCTCGGAACTGGTTTTCGGCAAACTTCCCCGCGCGAGGGTCGTGGGCTTTGATCTGACGGAAAAGATGCTGCAGGCCTACCGGCAGAAACTGGCCCGCTTTGCCGGCAGGTTTTCTCTGCAATCAGG
Organism: uncultured delta proteobacterium; assembly: GCA_963729825.1. Taxonomy (GTDB): domain Bacteria; phylum Desulfobacterota; class Desulfobulbia; order Desulfobulbales; family SURF-16; genus SURF-16. Next base: position 24,110 of record CAVSQR010000074.1, read on the forward strand.
GGATTTCCGCGTTGACCCCATCGGCAGCGATTATGATATCATCCTGGCCGGGCTTACCCTGCATCATCTCACCTGGCCGGAAAGAGAGGCATTTTACCGGCGCCTTTACGCGGCCTTGAACAGCGGCGGCAGATTCATCGCCAGGGATATCATTATCGATGAGGACCGGGAGGTGAGCGAGTATCACTCCTTTCAGTGGAAAAAATTCATGCGGTCCCAGGGAGAGGACCCGGAGTTCTGGTATGCGAAACACCTTGAAAAAGACCACCCCATGACCTTGACGGACCATTTTTCCTGGCTGAAAGAGGCGGGTTTCACCAAAACAGCCTGCCATTGGCGGCTCTATAATTTTGCCGTCACCTCGGCTGAAAAACCATAAAAGAAACAGATCCGGTCAGCTTTATCTGCATGCTTCCGGGCACGTTGCAACTGAAAACTAAAGGAGACGATCATGACTCAGAAAAACACAGGCATATGCCCGACCTGTGCGGGGAAAAAAGTTATCCCCGGCAGATGCGAATGCAGCATGGAGTGGCGCGGTACCCAGAAAGGCGATAACTGGGAGGACTGCCAGTGCACGCCCGAGGTGCAATGCCCCACCTGCCACGGCACCGGCCTTATCAAGTCCGGCAAGTGATATCCGTCGCGGCAACTCCACCCCAGGTGAAATGATGAGAGCCCAGGTAAAAAAAGGCTCAGCGGTCAAGGAATTCCTGACCGCTGAGCGATGCTTTATTGCTGAAATCGCCAACGACCCGGACGACGAGCAGGTTTCCATCGCCCGCGCCCGGGTAAGGCCCGGCATTGCCACGGCCTGGCATCGTGTGCGCGGCACCACGGAGCGTTATCTCATTGTTGCCGGCCAGGGCCGGGTCGAGGTGGATGGTCTGGAGCCGGCAGAGGTGACGGGGGGAGATGTGGTCAGAATACCCGCTCAATGCGCGCAGCGGATCATCAATACCGGCGACACAGATCTCATTTTCTACTGTGTCTGTTCACCACGGTTCCGCCAGGATAATTATGAAACGCTTGAATAACTCAGCCATGCTGCCAACCTGCGGACGAAACAAAACTCTTGGCGGAAATCACCCCGCCGGCAGACTCCGTCCCGCACGGACAAACTCCCGATCCTCAATGACTTTTCCAGACCAGCCATGACAATCCCCGAGTACCAGGTATTCTCCGTGCCCCAGCCCTTTGAACTGCAGCAAGAGTGGGACAGCCCTCTCTGGCGGCAGGCCCCTGCCTTATCCATTGCCGCCTTCCGGCCGGAGAGCACCAACCATTACCCGCAGACCGAGGCGAAACTGCTCTGCAGTCCCGTTGCCCTGCATGGTTTCTTCCGGATCAGGGACCGCTTTGTCCGCTGCGTCCACGATCGCTTTCAGCAACCGGTATACCAGGACAGCTGCGTGGAGTTTTTCGTCCAGCCCAAAGCAGGCAGCGGGTACTTCAACTTTGAGTTCAACTGCGGCGGGGCCATGCTTGCGTCCTACATTGTCGATCCCACCCGGACCGAACACGGCTTCCGGGATTTCACCCGTCTGACCATGGAACAGGGCAGCCGGGTCAGCATTTATCATTCTCTGCCGGCACTGGTTGAGCCGGAAATTACCGGCGACATCACCTGGTTCATCGAGTTCCGCCTGCCCTTTGCACTGCTGGCAGAGTATGCCGGGCCGCTGGGAGAGATCAAGGGGCAGGTCTGGCGGGCCAATTTTTATAAATGCGGGGATGAGACGTCCCACCCCCACTGGGCAGCCTGGTCGCCGGTGGATGAATTGAATTTTCACCTGCCGCGCTGTTTCGGCAGGATCCGCTTTTAACACACCTGGTAAAAAAACATACCTTGCCACTGTTTTCAGCAGTTTATCACTTGCCTTTTGCCAGGTAAAACTACTACTGTTTGACTAGACGGCAACTGGCCGGATCCAAATACCATAATGATGAGAGAGGTGCCATATGACTTTCCCGGTAAAAAAAATTCAGAAATCAGCAGTTATAATCGCCATAGCAGGCTGCATGACCATTCCCCTCCTCGCCCCCGGGGTGCATGCCCAGGGCAACTGGCTTGAGCAGGGAGCGAAAATTCTCGGCACAAAGCAGTCGGATAGCGGGAAAGCCGGTCTTTCCAATGAAGAAATCGGCGGGGCATTCAAGGATGCGCTGAACATCGGCACGGAAAAAGTGGTGAGCAGACTGGGCAGCCTTGACGGATTCAATGCCGACCCCTCCATCCATATCCCCTTACCCTCGCAACTCAATACGGCAAAAAAAATGCTGTCCCAGGTCGGCATGTCCAATCTTCTCGAGGATCTCGAACTGAAGCTGAACCGGGCGGCCGAGTCGGCGACACCCAAGGCCAAGGAACTTTTCCGGCAAGCCATAACCGACATGACCTTTGATGACGTCATGAAAATCTACAAAGGCCCGAAAGACTCGGCCACCAAGTATTTTCAGGGCAAGATGTCCCCTGCCCTGGCCAAGGAGATGCAGCCCATCGTGCAACAGAGCCTGTCAGAGGTCGGGGCGGTCCAATCCTATGACAATGCCATGGCAAAATACAAGAACATCCCCTTCGCGCCTGATGTCAAAGCCGATCTGACCAATTACACCGTGCAAAAAGGGCTGGACGGCATTTTCCATTATGTGGCCAAGGAGGAGGCCGCTATCCGCGAAAATCCCGCCCGGCAGACCACTGAACTGCTGAAAAAGGTGTTCGGAGCAAAATAGGCGGCCCGCGTGACTGGGCAGGGTCACATTTTCCATGTGCGCTGTTTTAGACAAAAAAAGGAAACTGGCCTGGCAGTTTCCTTTTTTTGATCTGGTTTCAGATTATGTAAAAAAGATCATTTTTTCAAAATGATCAGCATCAACCCTTCTTCGATTTTTTCCTGACATATCCGGCAAGGCCAGCCAGGCCGGTGCCAAAAAGAAGCATGGTGGCAGGTTCGGGGACCGGAGCGGCAGCGTCAAAACACCCTTCGAGATTGACGTTAGTGATGTCAATGGTTTTGTTCTTCAAAGCTGCTAGTCCGGTCAGGGTTACTGTGATTGTATAATCATTGGCGACTATATCGTACGCATCAGAGACCGAGCCACCTGGAACTCCCCAGTCATAGAGGCGAATGGGGTTTGCCCATTTCGCAATTTCTATGTCGTTTACTTCCAGTTTTAGGAAATTCCACGTAGGGATACCGGAAACTTTTTTCGGGTCTATTCGCAGCGTCACATAGTGCAGAGCGTCAAGCGGATTGTATGAGCCCCTGTAATCTGCCGTAGTTACATCGGGAGTTGGACCGCCGGCTGTGGACGTGGGTGTATCAATCTCCCAGAGGGCCATGGAGTCGGCTGTTAGGTCAAATTCCCAAGTCCATGTGTGAAGTGTGTTGGTTTTACTGTAACTAATCTCCGCATCACTTACATCTGCAAGATCAACGTACTGGATATGGGTGGCCTGGGCCGGGGAGTAAAGCATGCCGGTAAATAAAAGAAAAGCTGCTCCTGTGATGCAACGATTCATTTTTCTCCTCCTCATCCTCAATTTCATTTTTCCTCAATTTCATCATCATTTTTTAGGCAAAACCTGTATTTTGTTTCTTGCAAATTAAAAGCCATTGATACATTTTTTGTTACATTTAAAAAATGTAACGATTTCGAATAATTACAATCTGAAATTTCTCTAAGTTATGCCGGTTTTAACCAACCAGTGAATTCATATTCATTTAAATGGATATTTTTGCCCACTTTTCCGGAAAAAATGGACATTTCGGAAAACAGAACGGGGATCATCAACAACACTATTTCAGATATTTGTGGCGGGAATTGAACGGGAAATCACTGCGAACCGCGGAAAAGAAGACGGAGAAACGCAATCCGGGCAGGGGCAGCGCAACTGCGCCCCCGCCCGGACAGAATCGCCCCGGAAGGAAAAACATTTTTTTACGGGGCCTGGAAGATATCGATATCGCAGGTAGAGAGGTCTACTTTTCCTCCGACCTCAATGCCCTGATAGATCGTCCAGAACTTTTCATCAACCCGTTTCTCCCGGGAGTTGCTGTCTTTCTTCATGAAGCGCCGGGCAGCGCGGGGACCGGCGTTGTACACCGAATAGGTTGAACGTGGCGCGTAACCGGGGTCGCCATTTTTAGCGGCAACAGCCATGCCGTATTGCTTGAGATAGCGCATGAGAATCTGAGAACCAGCCCGAATGTTGTAGGGAACCTCCCAGCGCAGACGCTCCAGGTTGTAAAAGCCGCGCCAGACATGCTGATTGATCTGCATCAGGCCGATGCTGCCGGCAGTGGAACGCAGGTACGTGACCTGATCTCCCTCGTTCCACGAACTGCCGCCAGCAGCTTTCAATCAGAGCGGTAGCCGGCACCAGATGCTGGAAAATCTCTGTATAGCGGGGGTCGAGTTTACTGCGGCTGATTTCCTCATCCGCGGCAGATTGCAGCAACCGGCCGATCTGTTGCCGGTATTCCTCCAGTTCTTCGGAACGGGGAACCCAGCGATTAAGCGATCTGCTTCGTTGCGCCTCATCGGCGTAAACCATCGGCAAAAGAAAATCCAGGAGACGACGGCTGAGTGACGGCGGTGGCTCTGCCGGAGCAGATTCCGGAGCTGGTTCGGGTGCCGGTTCAGGGGCCGGTTCAGGGGCAAATTGGAAAAGTTCACGCAGGGCGGGGTCGACTTCCCAGTCAAAATAGAGCGGGTCTGCCGTGCCTCCCGGTTGCAGCGTCCGGGCCAGGCGGCGCAGGCCATCCGTGGTGATCTGCATGCCAAGTCGCGGCGCCGCGGCATCCAGCGCGAGCAGGGCATCACCGGCGTTGACGAAAGTCATGTAACGGAGCGGCTGTCCCTGGATCAGGTCACGGTCTTCGGCCTCTTCTATGATCAATCGCAGCTGATGCCAGGCATCGACAAACAAGGTCCGCAGCGGATCACCGGTCGCCAGAGACACTTCGCCGGCCAGGATCGGCAGCAGCTGATAACGGCTGGTTAGAAGAAGATCAAACAGCTGCTCACGCATTTTCGTATCGACAAGATCAGATCCGGCACTCTTGATGACAAAAACCAGGAAGGCATCCCAGGGCTCCAGCACCTTCTCAAAACTGTCCAGTTCGGCAGAGTCAAGCGGCGCCTCGGCGGCCAAAGGCATCTCGGCGGCAAGGGGTCTGTCCGGCACGGTGAGCATCAAGGGCACCACAATGCCGTTGACGTCACTGCGAAGCGGGCCGGCAACGATGGAATTCAAGGTGGCATCAAGCTGGTCCATCTCCGCAGGTGAAGCGCAGGCCCTGAGAAAGGCAACAATCTCCTGCTGCGGAGGCTTGAGATCAAGTGAAAAATTTTCCAGGCGGGGGTGGAGATAATGTTTGACGAGTTTCCAGACCAGACCCGTTATCATCGGTTTGGTGCCGGCATTATCGCAAATAACCGAATCAACGATATGATAGCGCAACTGCCATTGCGCATCCACGTACGGAGAAAGAGTCATGTCAATGGAACCGTTCCAATTCAAGGCCACCGGCCATATTCCCAGAAACTTGAAACCCAGGCGGGCGAGAATGCGGGAGGAAAAGTGCGGCTGGCGGTCGCGGATATACAGCCGCGGCTGGTCTGAATGCAGATAACGGTACGGCCCTTCCTGATAAAGAACCGCGGGCTTGTCGCTCAGGGGATTCAGGTGCCTGGCGATTGAGTGCTGCAGCAGTGCCGTACGCAGTGTGAGCGGCAGTTCTATTGTGGTGGCTGCCGATAGCCTCAGCGGTGCCGTAAGCAGGCAGAGCAAAACTGTACAGACAAGCAAAAAACTCCTGACGATCATGGTCTGCTCCGATGGCAAATTATGTTGTATTGTTTGTTGCATTGAAAGATTAGAGAAAAAGAGATTGCCAAGAAACCGGAGATAAGTGAGATCTCTGAAAGATAGGCCGTTTCAGCCATTCCGCCCAATATAGACAAACACCTTCCCGCTGTCAATCTTTCCGATATATGCCGGGAACAGGAAGAGAACTATTTGACAATTTTGCATTTTTTTCACATATATATCGATGAAGATCGTTTCCACCGATTATGCCGCATCCCCAAGCACCTTACGCAATGATTATCCGGCCAGGCCTCTGTGCCTGACTTTGCTGTTTTTCAGATATCGCCATTTAACAGTTAAATTGTTTCATATATCCTAAAATTTAACCAACAGAGGTGAAACGAAATGAATGACAACGTATTGATCATCCTATCCTGCGGCACAGACAACCCCAATCGCTCCACTCGGGCCATCCATCTCGCCAAAGTCGCTAAGGAAAACGGCAAGAACGTGGCCCTTTTTCTGCTTGATGAGGCAGTCTACATCGCCAAAAAGGGCATTGCCGACCATCTCAAGGCAGCCACCGGTGATGTTGCCGATGACCTGCTGGCATATCTCCAGGAGTACGAAGTCCCTATTTATGCCTGCACTCCCTGCGCCAAAGCCAGGCAAATCTCGGAGGCTGATCTCATTGATGGCGCCCAGATGGGAACCGCGGCAAAAATGATCGAAATGGCTTGCAACAGCGCCGTGATCAGCCTGTAACAGACAGCCGCTTTTTTATCAAAACGGTATCTCTGCGCAGCTGATATCAGCCGGGGTAAAGATTGGTGAGAACCATTTTTTGCCCCGGCACTTTTATCGGCAACAGAGCCGCCCCTGCCTTGGACTGCTCATCCAATCAATCAATGGGATTTAGAGACCCGAGGTATCATCTTGATCACCATGGTCCCCTTCATTGTCTGAATATCCTCAGGCACCAGTTTGACGGGAATATTGCGCGTGCCCAGTTTGAACAGAAAGGGCTCCATGGAATCAAGCGAAACCGGGTACTCTTTGCCGCCAAGGGAGGACAGCAACGGCAGAAGTATATCAGCGGAATCGGTGCTGTCCTTTTTCTCCGCCTTGGGAAAAACCGGGGTGACAAAAAGAATCTTCTGCTGCTTATCGAAACGGAGAAAAAGCTCGCATGTCACAGGCAGCTTGACGCTTCCCAACTCCATCTTGACTGTCTGGCCGGCGATTTTGGTATTCATGGCAATATCGCGGCCCAGGACAACCCCCTGAATAAAGATTGATTTTTCATTTATCTGCAGTCTTTCCAGGGAATCAACGACAATGCTTCCTTCCATATAATGGTTCTGTGGTTCAATTGGTATGGGCAGGGAGTCGCTGATTACCTGCCGGAGAATTTCCCCAGGCATGGTGATTGTCACCACCTGTTCACCGGCGCCGGCCGGCCTGCCGCCGGACAGAAAAATAAGAAAAAAGGCCAGGAGAAAAAAGTGTAAAAAGCCGAATCTGGTTGATTTCATAAGAAAATATTCCTTGCAATTATGCTAAGCCGTTGTAGTGAAATAATATCGTCGTCCAGTTGCCAGAGACGTTATCAGGAGCAGTAACGAAACTCAAAAATAAAGAGGCATTTCATAACATCTCCTGAAACCGCTGGTCAATCATCATCTGCAGCCCAGGTCAGAAGACAGAGAAGAGGACACGCCGAGAAATTGCCGCTGCATCAGGGATCAAGCTTTGCCAGTGAGACATTATAACCGATGACCATCATCGTGTCTTCCGCTTCAAGGGTAAGATCAGCCTTGGGAATAAATGAAAATTTGTGCCTCCCCCTTTTTTTGATGGAAATGACCTGAACATTAAAGCGGTTGGTCAGATCGATCTGGCGCAGCGTTTTCCCGGCCCAGCGCTGAACAACCAGCTCCTTGATCGACATATCAGGGGCAAACGGCAGTTCGCTGATGAATCCAGGCATGGCCACCCGGTTGGCGAGTTGCCGGGCTGCCAGATGCTCCGGTATAAACACTTCGTCAACCCCGATTTTGAGCAGCAGTTTCTGGTGGTCGCTGTTGATCGCCTTCACCCAGACCTGGGGCACCCCGAGCTCCTTGAGATACATGGAGATCATCGAACTTGCGGCAATGGAATCGCCCACACTGACCAGAACATGGCCCATGTCTCCGAAACCAAGCTGCTGCAGGGCTTCCTTGTCAGAGGCATCAGTCTGATAGACATAGGGGATGACGTGTTGAGCCTTCTTGATATTTTCCGGGTTTGAATCCACCCCGATGACCTTCCTGCCAAGTTCGACAAGGGTCTGGCCGAACTGAAAGCCGAACTTGCCCAGCCCTATTATACCGATATCCGATACGTTCATCTTCATTTTTGACTTGTCCTCACGGCATCTGCTCCCGGCATTACATTCATTTACTGCAATACCCGCAACCGGCCTCTCATCAGCCGACCATCATTTTTTCTTCCGGATGGGTGTAAAAACGCTCCCGGTAAAGACTGTTCATGGCATCCAGAAAGATGAGCGGCCCGAGGCGGCCGATGAACATCAGCATAATGACTATGCATTTCCCCGCCATGGAAAGTTTAGGCGTCAGACCGGTGCTCAACCCCACCGTCCCGAAAGCCGAGGTCGCTTCAAAAAGCGCATCAAGGAACAATCCTCCGATGTCCTGATGAGAAGCCCCGCCTCCCTCGGTGATGTTAAGCAGAATTGTAGCGCAAAAAATAATAGTTACAGCAAAAATCATCAAGGTAAAGGCCTTGTTCATGGTTTCCTCTTCAATGCCATACCCTTGCACCACAACCTGCTTGCGCCTGAAGATCTGCGACCGCGCAAAGGATGCCAGAACCCGGGAAGTGGTCACTTTGATACCTCCGGCACAGGAGCCGGGAGCGCCGCCGATGAACATGAGAATCAGCATGATGAGCAGCGAGACATTGGTCATCCCCCCGATGTCCAGGGTGTTAAATCCGGCCGTGCGGCAGGTGACGGATTGAAAAAGGGACGACAGTACGGCGTCGGTAAAGGGCATCTGCACGTTGCCGATATACTCGGCAAAATAGATGCAGAAACCGCCGGTACAGATGAGAAACATGGATGTTTTAATGACCACCCGGCAATACCAGGTAATCGGCCTGACCGGCTTCTTTCGTAAACGTTTTCCGGTCCAGCTGCCCAGTTCCACCAGTACTGAAAAACCGATACCGCCAAAAATAATCAGCGCCATGATGACGATGTTGACAACAAAATCACCCCGCCAGGCCATGAGATTGTCGGGGAAAAGGCCAAAGCCGGCGTTGCAGAAGGCGGAAACGGCATGAAAAAGGGCGGAGAAAGGATGAAAAGAGATTGGACTGCGCACATAGAGCAGAAACGCCCCGGCAATTTCGATGGAAAAAGTCCACAGCATGATCTGCACCAGAAAATGGCCGAGATGAAAACTCCGGTCATGCAGCAACCCCTGGCCGATGATGATTCTGTCAGTCATTGAAACCTTGTGGCGCCAGAGATAAAAGGCCAGGGCGCTGAAGGTCATGATACCCAGACCGCCAAGCTGAATGAGCAGCAGAATCACGGTTTGCCCCAGCAGATTGTAACTCGTGCCGGTATCGACAACCGTGAGGCCGGTAACGCAGGTTGCCGAGGTGGCGGTGAACAGAGCATCTATGAAAGATACCTCCTTCCCCGGCCGGCAGCACTGCGGCTGGTGCAGAGCAATGGCTCCGGCTAAGATAACCAGACCGAAAAAAATGATCGGCAACCAGATTACCGGCAACGAAAAGCGTTTTTTCATAGCAGTTGGTTTGCTCCAGAGCAGTCCGGGCAGTCGCCCTTTGCGAGATGCCTGTTTTGTCCTCGGCAAAATAGTATACTTTCCCTCCTACTGCAACAGGGGCATCATCAGCGTGGCAAGGCTCAGGAAAACAAAAAAGCCGCTGATATCGGTGGCCGCCGTGATAAAAATGCTGGAACCCAGGGCCGGATCAAGCTTTAACGCCTTGAGGGCCAGCGGAATGGCGGAACCGAGCAGACCGGCGATGATGAGATTGCAGACCATGGCAAGCAGCATGATCAGCCCCAGCCACGGTTTATGAAAAACAAAAAAGGCGATAGAGCCGACCAGCAGGCCGATAATGGCGCCATTAAGCAGCCCCACACTCGCTTCTCGCATGATGACCTCCCGGCCGCGGCCGAGCGGTATCTTGCCCAGGGCTATACCGCGCACGGTTACCGCCAGCGTCTGGGTTCCGGCGTTGCCGCCGAGTCCCGCGATAATCGGCATGAGGGCGGCCAGCATGACGTAACTGGATATGGTATCCTGAAAGCGGCTGACGGTAAACGATGACAGCATGGCGGTAGCCAAGATTAAGGGTCAACCACGGGCTGCGCAGGCGAATACTCTGCAAAATGGAGGAATTTTCATATTCTTCCGCGTCGGCGCTGGCCATACGCAGCATATCTTCAGTGGCCTCTTCGGTGACAACGTCCAGGGCATCGTCATGGGTGATGATGCCGACCAGGGCGGCTCCGCCGTTGACCACCGGCAGGGCGATGAGATCATACTTGGCGATGAGTTCGGCCGCCTTTTCGCGGGGATCCACAGCACGGATGTAAATGACCTCGGCTTTCATGATATCGCCCACATAGGCGGAGGGTTTTGCCAGAATAAGTTTGCGCAGGGAGACAAAGCCGAGCAACCGCCTGTCGTCGCCGATGACATAGGCGTAATAGATGGTTTCCTTGCCCGGCCATTGACGGCGGAGTTTTGCCAGGGCCTCGGTAACGGTGAGATCAGGCGTGAGCGTCACATATTCCGAGGTCATGACCGATCCGGCCATGTTTTCTTCATATGAACTGAGTTTGCGGATATCTTCCCGTTCAGCTTTTGCCAGGAGAGGGAAAACCGACTCCTTGGCCTCTTCAGGTAATCGCTTGAACAGATCGACCCGCTCGTCAGCCGACATCTCGGTAAGCAGGTCGGCCAGCTCGTCCTTGTTGATATTCTCGGTAAGATATACCTGAAAATCGAGATTGAAGTAACCGAAAACCGCAGCCCGTTTCCATGGCCGCATCAGGGAGAGCAACTCCCAGACAGACTGGGGAGACTGGCCGGTCAGAATCTCGGCAAGTGTTGCTTCGGGAAGCTCGGCGCAAAGATCGCGACGGGTTTCCGCCTCGCCGCTGAGAAGAAGGGTGCGCAGGTCTTGCGCATATTCAGGAGTGGTCATTGTTCACCTCCAGTCTGGACAGTATGTAAGAGACTGACTGGAGAGGAACCGTGAAAAACGATCGGCTCAGGGAATCATGATTGAAACCCCGGCACCTTTCGCATTGCACCACTGCAGTCGGTCAGCTTTGGTCTTGCTGCCAGCAATTTATGCCTACCAGGGCTAGGGTCGTCCATTTATAAACCTTTTTACACATTTTAAAAAAAATCCAGGGAAGGGCTGGCCTGTATAGAGGTGAAACGCTTATCAAGCGCTACAGCCTGCCCTGAGTTTTATAGAACCCAAAACTCGTTTATTATAGCCCTTAAGATCAGAATGTCAAAAGAATTTTAACCAAAAAATGGTGTCTTCGTATTTATGCCCCCTGCGGGTGAAAACTGAAAATTTACCACAGAGAGCACATGGCTCACTGACTGTAATAAAAATATTTCTCTGTGATCTCTGTGTGCTCTGCGGTACTTTCTGATCAGAAAAACCTTTTCATTTAAGACAATTGAAGCGCTTGAGGTTATTGCCCGCCGAAATGATAAGCGATCAGTTTTTTTGAAGGCTTCTGCCAGGCGAAAGTCTCTTCGGCAAAACTTGGCTGCTGCCCGGCAAGCTGCGGCAAAGCTGTTGCCAGGGATTCCACGGTTTTACGCCTGATTACCAGAAAATACTCATCCGGGGCCTTTTCCATAAAATCCCGCATCTGCTCAGGATTTTCGATGAGGATCGCCGGTCTTGGCAGATCAAGATAAAACAGCACGTTTGGCTCGGGTTTCTCATAAAAAACGAGCTGCTCAGGAGGCAGATCACCCAGCTTGCTTTTCAGCTGCAGGGCAAAGGGACGTTCGGTGCGGTAGATTTCCAGCGGTATGGCCTGCCAGCAGAAATAACCGCCGAGAATGACGGAGATCGCCACCAGCAACCCGCCGATACCTGCCGGGGTTCCGGTCAGGCGGGCCAGCCAGTCCGGTCTTTGCCAGTCAACCAGCAGCACGCAGAAGCGTCGCCAGGCCGGTGAGCACAGCCGCCAGCTGCAGACCGGCAGGGACGGCAAAACCGCGTTTTTGCCGCAACCAGGGGCCAGATCAGCGGGCTGGCAAGTTCGAGCAGGGCCAGCAGGTAGATCAGCAGCTGCTGCAGCCAGCGCAGCCAGCGGCCGATTGCCTGCCTGGACAGGGCTTCATAGCCGCCGGCATTGCCGACATATACGGCCAGCCAGAGCGCGCAAACGGTACAATGGGCAGGATATAGTAGCTGCGGCGGGAGCCGGACGCGCTGAAAAAAAGAAAGATCATGGCCACGGCCTTGATCAGCCAGCGGGTATGGGTATCCAGCTGCTGCCAGCGGGGTAACCCGGCAATCAGTGCCCCGGCGAACAGGGGAACCCAGGGGAGCAGCAGGGTGGGCAGCTCATAAAAATAGATATAGAACGGCTGCACATGATCAATGGGGTCGAAGTAACGCTGGATGTTCTCCTGGAAAACCAGGGCCAGACCGCTTGACTGGTAATCCGGCCTGGTCATGGAGGCGTAGAAAAACGGCCCCAGGTAAAAGAGACTGCCAAGAACCAGGGCAAGAACGTGGGAAACCGTCAGATAGCTCCGCCAGCGCCTCTCGCGCACCACATCAGGCAGCAGGGCGGCAATGGGCACCACCACGGCGGTCAGCCCCTTCAGCTGGGCGCCGATGAAGAGGATCAGATAAAAAACCAGAAAAGAGAAAAAATTCGGACGGTCGCGCCAGGCCCAATACCAGGCCACGGCCAGCAGGATAACGGCAAGATTCTCCACATCGGCGACGCCGGTGCGGGACCAGAACAGGATACTGTAGGTGCTCAGCAGAAACCAGCCGGCAGTCAGACCAACCTGGCGGGACCATAATTTCAGGCCCAGCCAGACCGTGATCGCCACGGCAACCAGCAGCGAAAGCGCGCTGGGGAGGCGGACGGCCCATTCATCGAGATGTCCGGTGACCAGGGATATGGCAGCCACCAGCCAGTAGGTCAGCAGCGGCTTGTCGAAATAGGGCTCTCCGTTGATGTTGGGATGAAAAAAATCCCCGCTGAGCAGCATCTCCCGGGTCACCTCGGCCCAACGCCCCTCGGAAGCCCACAGCCCCCTGTAACCAAGGGACCACAGTGAAAGGAGCACTGCCGCCAGCCCCAGAACAATATAAGCGCTATACCCTGATTCTCTCTTGTCAATTGTCCATCACAATCTTTTCTCCATCAGCGAACCGGTCAGCCTGATCGCTGATCTGCAATCAGGTTTAAGACCGGCGAAAATAACATACAAATTTAGCAAATACAAACTAAGCGTTGTAAAAAAAATAACCTGGTCATTCAGAAAACCAAAACGGCATAAGGAGCCGTATCCGGATTCTGCTCAAATGGGCAGGGTAATTTTTGCATACCGCTTGCACTACCTGCCGTTACCGGACATTTTCGTAAAAGCAGGTCTTGCCACGATAATTGGTAAAAACCAGCCGTTCGCCATCCTCGCTGACATAATCAGGCAGCAGGGGAATTTTACCGCCTCCGCCCGGGGCATCCAGGGCATACATCGGTACGGCAAGCCCGGAGGTATAGCCGATCAGGGATTTCATGATCTCCCTGCCCGTGGCAATGGAGGTGCGGAAATGATTGGTGCCCCGGGTCATGTCCCCCTGGAACAGATAATAGGGCCTCACCCTGATGCGCAGCAGCCGGTGCATGAGTTCACGCATGGACTGGCGGGTCATCATTGATGCCGCGCAGCAGAACGGTCTGGCAGCTCAGCGGAATACCGGCGTCGGCAAGCCGGGCGCAGGCCTGCGCCGCCTCAGGGGTGATTTCAGCCGGATGGTTGAAATGGGTGTTGATGTAAAGCGGATGAAATTTCTTTAAAAGTCTGGCAAGCCTCACCGTTACCCGCATGGGCAGAGTGCATGGCACCCTGGTGCCGATGCGGATGATTTCCACCGATGGGATGGCCCTTACGGCCGACAAAATTTCGTCAAGGCGCTCATCAGCAAGCAGCAGCGGATCTCCGCCGGAAACCAACACATCCCTGATTTCCGGATGGCTTTTGATATAATCAATCCCTGCCGCAACCGTTTCTCTGGTGATAACCATCCGGTCGGTGCCCACCTTGCGCTTGCGGGTGCAGAAGCGGCAGTACATGGCACACTGGGAGCAGACCAGAAAGAGCACCCGGTCCGGATACTTATGAATCAGATTGGGGACCGGGCTGAGATTTTCTTCGTTTAAGGGATCCTCAAAACAGACTTCGTCCTGCAGCTCCTCAATCGAAGGCACTGCCTGTTTCCAGAGCGGATCATCTTTTTCCTGGATGAGTCCCAGATAGTAGGGATTAATCCGCATGGGATAAACCTGTGCCGCCCGGTCAATACCTTTGACATCAGGGGCGAAGCGCTCTGGAATATCGTAAGCCCTGGTGATGCTTTTTTTGAGTATATCTTGCCATCCTTGCATGGACAGATTCCCTGAATTCCTGTTAAGATTGTGTCCATCAATTGCTAACATCGCAACGGAAAGCCACACTATCATTTTTGCCGTGTCCGGGAAATGACAAAAAACAAAAAAACAGCTGGCTATCTCGCTCTGCAGCAGGCAGGCGAGCTGAGCAAAAGAATTGAGCAGCTTACAACAATTCTTGCCGATTGTACACTCTGCCCACGCCGCTGCCAGGTGGACAGGCTGGCCGGCGAGAAAGGCTTCTGCCGCACCGGTAAAAATGCGGTGGTGGCAAGCTACTGCGCCCATTTCGGCGAAGAATCCTGCCTGGTCGGGGTCAGCGGCTCCGGGACGATTTTTTTCGCCAACTGCAATCTTGGCTGCGTGTTCTGCCAGAATTACAGCATCAGCCATCAGGGTGAAGGAGTCGAGGTGGACAGCGGCCAGCTGGCGGCCATCATGCTCAGCCTGCAGAAACAGGGCTGCCACAACATCAACCTGGTCACCCCGAGCCATGTGGTGCCGCAGATTGTCGCAGCCCTGCCCGTGGCCATCGCCAAAGGTCTCACCCTCCCCCTGGTTTACAACAGCAGCGGCTACGACGCGGTGGATACCCTGCGGCTGCTGGAGGGCATTGTCGACATCTACATGCCGGACTTCAAGTTCTGGAATCGCGAGTCAGCCAAACGATTTGCCAATGCCCCTGACTACCCGGACAAGGCCAGGAAGGCCATCAGCGAAATGCACCGGCAGGTCGGAGATTTACAGATAGATGCCCAGGGCCTTGCCGTCAAAGGACTGCTGGTCCGCCATCTGGTTATGCCCGGCGGACTTGCCGAGACGGGAGAGATCATGAATTTTCTGGCAAAACTTTCCAAGCAGACCTATGTCAATGTCATGGAGCAGTACCGCCCCCTGTATCAAGCGGGGAAATATCCTCCCATCAATAAGCCCCTTTCCCCTGAAGAATACGAGCAGGCTGCCAACCTGGCAAAACAGGCCGGGCTGAAAAGACTTGAACAGAACGGCCTGCTGTATCTTCTCAAAAAAATGATGCGTTAAAAAAATCGCACATCATCCGGACTGGACGAATCAGCAGATTTTCCATCAATGTCCGCCACTTCTGATATTTGTGGGTGACCAGCAAAAAACAGCTTGCCGTACAAATAAATTTTGTCGAAAATGTTGCGGATAACCACATCAATTTTATCGAACAATTCCGGCATAAACCGCACGTAACTGTCCCCTAATGTAGCATTTGCTAAAAAAACAAAATAGGTAAATCTACTAGCATTCCGCTACTTAATATTATATAAATTAGAATTGTTTATATATTCTTCAGCCATTGAACAATCTTCTTTTCATAAAGATTCATAATTTATGACACTCGGTCAGACAGTACGCTCGTCAGTCGGACAGAAAATTCTCATGGCAGTCAGCGGAGCAATGCTCTCCTTTTTTCTGCTTGTCCACGGGATAGGTAACTCCATGACATTTTTCGGCAGTGAAGCATTCAATGCCTATGCCGAAAAACTGCACTCCCTTGGTGTTCTTGTCCCGCTGTTTGAACTCGGTCTGCTTGCTGTTTTTCTGCTGCATATTTTTCTCGGCCTCACGCTCTTTCTGCAGAACAACCAGGCCAGGCCTGT
The DNA here is from genome assembly GCA_963729825.1 of uncultured delta proteobacterium. Classification (GTDB taxonomy): domain Bacteria; phylum Desulfobacterota; class Desulfobulbia; order Desulfobulbales; family SURF-16; genus SURF-16. The sequence continues at coordinate 40,275 of CAVSQR010000074.1, forward strand.
CCGTTACCAGGTGGAAAAATCCTCCGGGGGCCGCACCCCGGGATCTCGGACCATGCCTTACACCGGCGTGGTCATTCTGATTTTTCTTATGGTCCACTTGGTGAACTTTCACTTCACGGATCATTCCATTCCCATCTCCGCCATTGTCAGAAACGTCCTGCGCCAGCCGATATACGCTCTCTTCTATATCTCCGCCCTGGCCGTGCTTGCCCTGCATATCAGCCACGGTTTCTGGAGCCTTTTCCAGAGCCTGGGCATGAACCACCCGAAATATAACGCGACACTGCGCAACGGGACGCTCGGGGCGGCCCTGCTTCTCTCTGCCGTCTTTATACTTATCCCGCTCTGCTACTTACTGATCAAAGAGTTTCTGCGTTAATACGGTGAGACATGATGACACTTGATGCGAAAATACCGGACGGTCCCCTGGCGGAAAAATGGGACAAACACTGTTTTGCCGGCAAGCTGGTCAATCCGGCGAACAAGAGAAAATACACCATTATCGTGGTCGGATCCGGTCTGGCCGGTGCTTCCGCCGCCGCCACCCTGGCCGAACTCGGCTATAACGTGCAGGTCTTCACCATGCACGACAGCCCCCGCCGGGCTCACAGCATCGCCGCCCAGGGCGGTATCAATGCCGCCAAGAACTACCAGAACGACGGTGACAGCGTCTTCCGCCTCTTTTATGACACCATCAAGGGCGGCGACTTCCGGGCCCGGGAGGCCAATGTCTACCGACTGGCCCAGCTCAGCAACATCATCATTGATCAATGCGTGGCCCAGGGTGTGCCCTTTGCCCGGGAATACGGCGGCTCCCTGGCCAACCGCTCCTTCGGCGGGGCCCAGGTCTCCCGCACCTTCTACGCCAGGGGGCAGACCGGCCAGCAGCTTCTGCTCGGGGCCTACAGCGCCCTGATGCGCCAGGTGCATCTCGGCAAGGTAACCATCCATACCCGTCAGGAAATGATGGATCTGGTGGTGGAGGCACGGCAAGGCAAAGGGTATTGTCACCCGGGACCTGCGGACAGGCGCCATCGCCTCCCACGCGGCCCATGCCGTGGTGCTCGCCACCGGCGGCTACGGCAACGTCTATTATCTCTCCACCAATGCCATGGCCTCAAACGTGACGGCGGCCTGGCGGGCTCATAAAAAAGGGGCGTTTTTCGCCAACCCCTGTTTCGTGCAGATCCACCCCACCTGCATCCCGGTGCATGGCGACTACCAGTCCAAACTGACGCTGATGAGTGAAAGCCTGCGCAACGACGGCCGGGTCTGGGTCCCCCAAAAAGCGGGAGACAAAAGACCGCCCGCGCAAATCCCTGAAGCGGAGCGCGATTACTATCTGGAAAACAAATATCCCAGCTTCGGCAATCTGGTGCCCCGTGATGTGGCCTCCCGTAACGCCAAGGAGATATGCGACAGCAAAAAAGGCGTGGGTGAAACCGGCCTTGCCGTCTATCTTGACTTTGCCGACGCCATCAAACGGGACGGCATTGAGACAATTTTACGCAAGTACGGCAATCTCTTCCAGATGTATGAAAAGATCACGGCTCAGGATCCGGTCAAACAGCCCATGATGATCTACCCCGCCGTGCACTATGCCATGGGCGGGCTCTGGGTCGATTATGATCTGATGAGCACCATCCCCGGCCTCTTTGTGCTCGGGGAAGCAAATTTTTCCGATCATGGCGCCAACCGCCTCGGGGCAAGCGCGCTGATGCAGGGGCTGGCCGACGGTTACTTCATCCTGCCCAATACCATAGGGGCTTATCTGTCCGGCTGCGCTCCCGGCGTACCGGACAGATCAGCCCGAGTCTTTGCCCAAACGGAAAAAGATGTCGAGGCCCACATCACCAAGCTGCTGGCAATAAAAGGCAAACGGACCACGGATGATATCCACAAGGAACTCGGCAAACTGCTGTGGGATCATTGCGGCATGGCCCGCAACAGGTCCGGCCTGCAGAAGGCCCTGACCCGCATACCGCAGATCCGGGAGGAATTCTGGCACAATGTACTGATCCCCGGCACCGGCAGACAACTCAACCAGTCCCTGGAACGGGCCGGAAGGCTGGCTGATTTTCTTGAATTTGCCGAACTCATGGTCACCGACGCCTTGGATCGGCAGGAATCCTGCGGCTGTCATTTGCGGGAGGAAAGCCAGACCGAGGAACACGAGGCCAGGCGGGATGATGAAAAGTATGCCTATGTGGCCGCCTGGCAGTACCAGGGAACCGGCGAAACGCCCATACTGCACAAAGAGCCGCTCACTTTTGAGAATGTAACGCCCAGCCAGCGAAGTTATAAATAGATGCAGAGCAAAAAAATTGACATAAATCTCAAAATCTGGCGACAGGAAAATCCGGACGCCCAGGGAAGTTTCCAGCAATACAGCCTTGACGGCATATCAACCGACATGTCTTTTCTGGAAATGCTTGATGTGCTCAATGAAAGGCTGACCCTGGAAGGCAAGGAACCGGTGGCCTTTGATCATGACTGCCGGGAGGGGATCTGCGGCATGTGCGGGGCGGTGGTCAACGGCCAGCCCCATGGACCGGAACCCGGCACCACCCTTTGCCAGCTGCACATGCGGCACTTCAAAGATGGCGATCATCTGGTGATCGAACCGTTCCGGGCCAGGGCCTTCCGCATAGAAAAGGATCTGGTGGTGGACCGCAGCAGCCTGGATCACATCATCCAGGCCGGCGGTTATGTCTCGGTCAACACCGGGGGAGCACCTGACGCCAATGCCATTCCCATCCCCCAGCAAATCGCGGAACAGGCCATGGACGCCGCCGCCTGCATCGGCTGCGGCGCCTGTGTGGCTGCCTGCCCCAATGCATCCGCCATGCTCTTTCTCAGCGCCAAGGTTTCCCAGCTGGCCCTGCTGCCCCAGGGACATCCGGAACGCAGGCTGCGGGCGCTCAGCATGGTCGGCAAAATGGATGAGCTTGGTTTCGGCAACTGCAGCAATGAGCGGGAATGCGAGGCAGCCTGCCCGAAGGGTATTTCCATCCGCCATATTGCCAGGCTGAACAGAGAATTTATCAAGGCGGCTCTCTTTGCGGAATAATTTAGCCCTATTAATAACATCAATAAGCAAAATCATGCCGTTTGCTTTTCTCAATTCCCTGGGCAGGATATGTACCCTGCTGGCTCTTCTCCTGACTTTTCCACCTATGGTGGAAGCCGGTGAAAACTATATTTTCGGCGGTGGCCCTGCCGGCGGCACCTTCCAGTTTATGGCCGCAGGTATTTCTTTATATAAACCGGTAAAAGAAATCAGTGATTTCAAGGTAGAGGCAAAGGCCTCCGCCGGATCGGTGGAAAACCTGCGCAAGGTCCATTCAGGCACCTATGCCATGGCCGTGGTCTACTCCGGCGAGCTCTACATGGGACGCAACGGCCTGCTGCAAGACGACCCGTCTCGCTATGAGAATGTGCTGGCCGTCAGTTACTTCTATGGTGCTCCGGCCCAGCTCATTGTCCGTAAAAATTCCGGGATAACCAAACCCAGCCAGCTTGCCGGGCTGAATGTGGGGGTGGGCAATGAAGGGTCCGGCGCCTACGCCAACTGCGAACGTCTTTTCAGCCAGCTGGACCTGTGGAACGCCATGCACAGACAACCCATGGGCTACAACGATGCGGCATTCTCCTTCATCAATAACCGGCTCGACGCCTTCTGGCTCTTTGTCGGTTTTCCCAGCGGCGCGGCCATCATGGCAGCCGAAAACAACGACATTGATCTCCTCGATCTTTATCAGCCCGCCAAGAAAAACGGTTTTTTCAAGAAATATCCTTTTTTCTCCAAGGTGATCATTCCCGCAGGCACTTACAGGGGGGTGGACCGGGACGTTGAATCATACCAGGACTCCGCCCTGTGGGTAGCCAACAAGGACCTGCCTGCCGAAGTTGTTTACAAGCTTCTCTCTTTGATCTATACGGATGAGGGACTTGCCTATCTGCGCGGGTTGAAGAAGACCGCGGAGGCAATGTCCGTCAAGGACGGCATCAAGGGTATTGTTACCCCGCTTCATCCCGGCGCCATCAGATTCTGGAAGGAAAAGGGAATTATGTAAGCATCAACCCCGGGGCGAAAAATCTCGACTTCCCTTCCCCGCTTTATTCCTCTTCCCTGTAGGTATTGATTACCAGCACGGGACAGGAAGCCATTTTGATGACTTTTTCGGCAACACTGCCGAATATCATCCGATCAAGCCCGGTAAAACCGTGGGTGCCGATGACAATGAGATCGATATCTTCCCGGGCCGCGAAGTTGATGATCTCCCTGGCCGGATGCCCGGAGAGGATAATACTTTCACATTCACCGGTCACATCAGGGCGGTTTTCCTCCAGAAAATCTTTCATACTCCGCCGGGCGTATGACTCAAAGCCCTCATCAAACGGATCGAGCCGGACTTCAACGGGAAGTCCCGTATAACTGTATGGGTCTTCCATTACAAAAAGTAAAATCAGTCTCGCCGCAAATTTCTCTGCAATGGTATTGGCATATTGCAGAAGTATGGTTGAGGCGTGGGACAAATCCACCGGCACCAGAATCTTTTTTATATCATCCACGGGCTGCTCCTTTTTGTTTATCCGCTCTTGTCATCATGACCTATCTTTAAAAAAATGCCAACAAACAGTACAACTGGAAACAAAGAAAAATATCGTTGAGTTAAGTCAATTTCCGCCGGAGCAATTCAGGCAAAGACCCCTCATTGCCGTCCCCCCTTGGCCCATTATCCAACTTTTCCCATGAGCTGGGCGCAAAAACAATAAAATCCTCATGCTAACGGATTTTTAATTTTTTGCTAACGCAAATCTATCTCCCTCTTTATCGAAATCTCACATTCCCCGGTTATTCTTGCCTAAACCCCGGCTGAACCAGGAAATTCTCACATCAGAGTACGGGATCATCGTGGCCCATGAAATTTCCTGAATCTGCCCAAAAACTCGAAACTGACCGGGATTCCCGGATGAACATTGCAAGAGAAATTTAAGTTCCATGAGGAGGTGACCATAACAGCTTGACCAAGGGAGAGAGAACGAATTTCCGGCTGACCCGGCCTTTAATTACCAAATAAAATGGAGGAATAAAACAATGAAGAGCTATTTTAAAGCAATTGCCTTGACCGCAACCTTAGCTGTGCCTTTCATGCTGGCTGCCGCAGCCGATGCAGGCAACCATGACCACGATAAACACCATGACCATAAAAAAGTGGTCGGCAACTGGCTTGCCGGTGATTTCCATCAGCACACCTTATACACCGACGGCTCTACGACATTTGACTTCGTCATGGAGAAAAACAATGCGTTCGGCCTTGACTGGTGGGCCAATTCCGAGCATGGCGGTGCCCGTAACCGTGACGGCGAGGGGGTAAGCTGGCTTGACACCAGCAAGTATCCCGTCAACCCGATCCTGGGTGACTTTCCGGAAAAGGGTTATATGTACCGCTGGCAGTCCCTGCGGGATTTCGTCTATCCCGACATCGAGAGAAACCGCGGCCTCTACCCTGACAAAAAAATAGCTTCCGGCGTGGAATGGAATGTTCCGGGCCATGAGCATTGCAGCAGCGGCATTGTGTCCGAAGACCCAAGCGCCATCAGTGCCTGGGAGTATATCTTTGACAAATCAGACGACGACACCAGCCGTGAGGGAGAAGTGACCCCATATGGTGTGCTGGCCAAAGAAAACGGCAAGATTTATGAGTGGGTTGACGGCAGCAAAATCATCACCAGCAAATCCACGGAGGAGCAGCATGCCGATGCCGTGGCCGGCTGCGCCTGGATGCAGCAGCAGCTGGATGCGGGACAAAATCGACAACGGCTGGATCGTTTTCGCCCATATTGAAAGAAACGGCGCCTGGAGCACCGGCGGCTACGACATCAATAATTTCCGCGATTTCAACAATGCCGGGCCTGACGTCTGTTTCGGCTTTGAAGGCGCCCCGGGCCATCAGGCCAATGGCGACCGCGGCGGCTTCAGCACCACCAGGGCTTTCGGCGGAACCTACGGCGGGACAGGCTTTTACACCGCCACCCTTGGCGGCCTGTGGGACGCCCTGCTGGGTGAAGGCCGTCACTGGTACAACTTTGCCAGCTCAGACTACCATAGCCATCATACAGTCGGCGGTGACGACTTCTATCCCGGCGAATACCAGAAGACCTGGACCAAGGCGGTTGACGAAAACCGTGACGGGGATATCTCACTTGATGAAATCGCAAGCGGCCTGCGCTCGGGCAACTCCTTCCATGTCATGGGTGATCTGATCAACTACCCTGGAGTTCACCGCCAGATCCAACTCCCGCGTAGTGGAGATGGGTGGCGATCTGCAGCTCAGCAAACGCCATTCCGCCAAGGACCCGCTGGTGATCAAGATCAAGTTCATGAGCCCGGAGACCAACAACAATGGTGACACCCCGGTGGTTGACCACATCGACCTGATCGCAGGCCATATCACCGGCCTGGTTTCCCCGGACAGCCCGGATTACACCAAGGCGACCAATGAAACCACCAAGGTGATCGCCACCTTCACCTCCGCCGACTGGGAAGTGGATGAGGACGGCTACAACGTCATCACCTACCCGGTCAAGGGTCTGGACAAGAGCATGTACTTCCGCCTGCGCGGCACCAATCAGCCGGTCAATGCCCCTTTTGAGACCGATGAAATGGGCAACCCGCTGGCCGACTCGCTGGCCACCGCGGGTCTCGGCCTGGACGGGGCGGAGGAAGCCTGGGCGGATCTCTGGTTCTATTCAAACCCGATTTTTGTCAAGGTGCAATAGCAGAGGGCGCCGACCTCTGACCCCATATGCATGACAACGGCCCGGAGGGGTGGAAATGAATGTCCGAACCTCCGGGCAATTCCGGCTTTCCGCTGTACCCTGCAGCGGGAGAAATGGCTGAAAAGAAATTGAAATTAGTCCGTCTGGCGTATATAAAATATGAAGAGGCGCTGAACAGATCCCGGTTCAGCATGATCAGGCTCTGAAAAATTTTATGACGGACAACAGAACGTTCCGTCACCCTGGAAGGGAGCATGGCGAAAAAAAAGAAGATATTCGTCCTTGATACCAACGTTATTCTCCACGACTCATCCTGCATCCATCAGTTTGACGAACACGACATCGTCATTCCCATTACCGTCCTCGAAGAACTCGATCATTTCAAAAAAGGCGACCAGACGGTCAATTTCCATGCCCGGCAGTTCACCCGCGCTTTAGACGAACTCAGCGGCGACAAAATGTTCAACGGCGGCATCCGTATCGGCCCCAAATCCGGCAAGATCAGCATCCGGCTTGAGCAGGAATTCCACCCCAATCTCCGGGCAAACTTCATTCCCGCCAAGGCGGATCACCATATTCTCAACATCGCCTATCATGTGGCCCAGGACAATGCCCCGAGACAGGTCATCCTGGTGACCAAAGACGTCAACATGCGCATGAAGGCCAAGGCGGTGGGGCTGATGGCTGAGGATTACACCACGGACCATGTGAAGGATATCTCCGTGCTTTACACGGGTTGCCGCATGAAGGAGGATGTGGCGGAAGAGATCATCGAAAAATTCTATGTGGAACCCTGCGAGGTGGACCCGGAAGAGATCAGGATGACCCCGCCGCTGCTGGCCAATGAATACATGATCCTGCGCAACGGCAAGAAATCGGTGCTGGCCTGCCTGAACGGCAAAAGCGGCCGCATCAGCCGCCTTGACCGGCAGACAGCCTACGGCATCCAGCCCCGTAACGCCGACCAGACCTTTGCCCTGCACGGCCTGCTGAACACCGCCATTCCCCTGGTCACCATCTCGGGCAAGGCCGGCACCGGCAAGACGCTGCTGGCGCTGGCCGCGGCCCTGGAAAGACGGAGCAGTTACCGGCAGATCCTGCTGGCCAGACCGGTCATTCCGCTGAGCAATAAGGACATCGGCTACCTGCCCGGCGACATCCAGTCAAAACTGAAGCCGTACATGCAGCCTCTTTACGACAATCTCGGGGTTATCCGTAATCAGTTCACGGAAACAAGCGACCGGGCAAAGAATATCCACCAGCTGCTGGAAGAGGACAAACTGGTTATCGAACCGCTGGCCTATATCCGCGGCCGCAGTCTGGTCAATATCTTCCTCATCGTTGACGAGGCCCAGAACCTGACCCCCCATGAAGTGAAAACGATTATCACCAGAGCCGGCGAAGGCTCAAAAATCGTTTTCACCGGGGATATTTTCCAGATCGATCATCCCTACCTGGACAGCCTTTCCAATGGACTCAGCTATCTCATTGAAAAGATGCAGGGACAACCCCTCTACTCCCATATCAATCTGCAAAAGGGGGAGAGATCAGAGTTGTCCGAGCTGGCAAGTGATCTATTGTAAAAAAGGTTTGCTGGAGGCGGGAATCAGGAGTTATGCGTGCTGCCGCGGCGGATGCAAAACAGCCCGGCAAGACCGGAACCCAACAGCAGAATTGCTCCGGGAACAGGTACGGCTGGCGCCTGTGCCTGGTGTTGGGCATGCTGCTCCATCCACTGTGAGAGATCTTTGCCATTATGTAAGTAACCGAGGGGCAAGAAGGTATCATCGGCCCAGGCTCCTCTGCCCTTGCCTGCCGCGGCCAGGGAATCTCCCTGGTCAATTGCGATTCCGTCTGTTAACTGCATGCCGCCATACTCATTGCCACCGAATGTCAAATCGCCCATATCATGCCCGGACGGTACACCGGCGGCCATAACACTGCCGGCGCTGAGTAATGCCCCAAATACTGTTGAGAGTATAATCTTTTTCATTTTGCCCCCTGAAATTCGAAATAAAGAGAAATAATTTACAAAATATTATCAGTTCAGTTCTATTTTCAATTCCCGTACCAGGCGGCACTGTTTTTTCTATTTTTTTTGCAGGGCTCTGAAAAAACCTGCGGGAGACTGACTGCTCAGCGTCCTATCACCACTCGATTCCACCTCATAACTATCTGAAATAATATTATTTATCCAGATCGGCAAAATTATCTTTTCCAGTGCCAAAAAAAATAATGCCCTGCCTGCAGGGACAACAATTTCTCTCTTTTTTCAATGGGGATTTCTTAAAAAAACAGCGGCTGGCGCTACTTGCGGAATGAATGTTCAGGCTGCAAGTCGCAGATTTGAGACAAGAAAAATGTCTGTTTATCAAGGCGTTGCAGTCACTACCACAAGCTGACTGTCGTCATCTGGGAACAGAATTTCATTGAAAAACAAGGGGTGCGGGAGTTCCAGATCCAGAGAAAACCAATTTTTATTATCGGCAAGAGCGGTGAGGGCTGACCTGCTCTCCGGGCGATCACAGCTGGAATGGCCTCTTTATCATTGAGTTTTTCCATAAAGAGCAAAACGACCTTGTCAGAAATACGCTGTCTTTTCGTCTCCTGGTAACCAAGCCTTTTATACAAGCGGAGATTCCCGACGCTTTTCTCCCCGGTAAAAAGCTCGAAACGCTCAACCTGGGGAAACAGTTTTTCAATGCCTGCCATGAGCGCTGAGCCAATCCCCTGCCTCTGATATTCAGGCAGGACGATGAGCCGGCCGATATGGCAGGTCTTTTTCTCCTCCCTTGCCCGGACTGTCCCCACAATGCGCCCAGCAATAATTGCCTTTAAAAAAACGTGGCCGGCAAAGCTTGCCCGCAACTCCGCAATGGTTTGCGTCAGCGGCGGCAGGTTGAAATCATTATATAACCGCGCTTCACTCTGGTAGCAGGTCCGCTGGAGATCGAGAATGGTCTCAGCATCGGCAATGTCTGCTTCGGTTATTATCATCTTCGGTGGCAGTTGATCCACGGCACCACCTTTCATCCTCTGTTTTCCATAACTTCCTTTGTTGCAATCACCCTGGCGTAGGGGGCGGATAACGCCGCCATGAAGGATGCATGAACATCCGCCGCCTTGATGGTCCGGCCCCTGAACGCCAGGTCTCTGGTGGCGCAGGCATCCTCGGCCACCAGACAGGTGAAACCGAAATCAAATGCCGCCCGCACGGTGGCATCAATGCACATATGGCTCATTGCCCCGCAGATAACGAGATGATCGACTTTTTCCTGCTTGAGAATTTCCAGCAGCGGGGTGTCACGGAAGCTGTTGGGATAGTTTTTTACCACCACGATTTCGTTTGCCTGGGGGGCGACCAGTTCATTGATCTCCGCCCCGCTGGTTTCCGGCAGAAAGAAGGTGGCGCCGGGACGGACGGCAAGGTGTTGAACATGAATGACCGCTGAACCCGTCTCTCGATATCGGTCCAGCAGCAACCGGGCATTGGCGGCCGCTGCTTCGATGCCGGCAAGCTCCATGGTGCCGCCGGAAAAATAATCATTCTGCAGATCGATCACGATCAGACAACTGTTCATGTCTCTTCCTTTCACTTTTTAGGGCAGGCATAAAGCCTGCCCCTACCGCACCGGCCCCTGCCGGTAATTCCGGTAATTAACGAAACAGGGTGCAGACTCCCAGACTCCTGATTTATTACTCATGTTATGTAAACCGCAACATCCGGCAGATTATCCCACAGCTCATCCTTGCTGCTGTACCGCCGCAGGGCCTCAATGACCATCGGCAGGGGATGCGGCCATATCTCCGGGAAATCCGCTTCACCGGCCAGCCGGATGGCAAATGCCAGATGTTCCTCCGGGGGCGAAAACTGGGCGTTCACCCCAGCCTTATTACCCCGGGCATCAATCCGGTACCAGCCGTAAGCAGGCAGATAAACCGCATTAAGCCCATGCAGACAAAAGGGAGCCCCATTATCATTACGGCTCAACCGCTGGTAACAGAAACCGGCGGCAATGGCGTTGGCCCGCAGCAAGGCGGCCAGCAGATGGCTTTTGGCATAGCAGATGCCCGAACCTGAGAGCAGAACCTCGGAAGCGGAACAGGATACTTCCCGAATGTCATAGTCGCCGATATGCCTGATGGCGTCCCGCACCCAGACGAAACAGGATGCCGCCACCGCAGCCGGATCTTTTCTGCCCCCGGCAAGCTCTTTTGCCCTGGCCAGCACCGCCGGGTGCTGCCAGTTGATTATTTCCGTGGATTTGAGATACTTGTTCATTTTATCACAAAAATCTCTTTCATGGTCCCAAACTCGAAGCTGGGGAATGTAGGGGTACCCCTTGTGGGTACCCTCAATCACTTTGTGCCGGTAGACCTTTTGGGCGAATCGCAAGGGTTTGCCCCTACGCGCGGGGACTGGCGATTCGAGCTCATCCTTTCGCAGCAGGAAAAGAGGACGTTTCTACCCATCAGTTGATTGATCGACTGGTAACTCTCCGGCCTGGCTGACAGTATTTCCTCCTCCGTCTGCACGTACTTCGCCGGCACCAGTTCGGCGCGACAATTGGCGATAATCTCCCGGGCCGATTCCGGGGTGGTTTCCAAATGAAACTGCAGGCCGATAACCGACCTGCCGAGTTGAAACGCCTGGTTTTCGCACCCCTCACTTTTCGCGAGAAGAGTTGCACCTGCGGGCAGGTCAATGGTCTCGCCATGCCAGTGAAACACTTTCTCTGTCGCCGGAAAACTGAAAACGGAACTGTCGTTTGCGGCAATCCCCTGGATGGGCAGCCAGCCGATCTCCTTCACGGGATTACGGTAAATCCTGGCCCCAGCCGCGCCGGCAATAAGCTGCGCCCCAAGACAGATACCCAGGACCGGCTTGCCCGCCTCGATGGCCTGGCGTATGAAGCGCTTTTCCGGGACAAGCCAGGGCAACTCCGCCTCATCATTGACACTCATGGGCGCCGCCCATGACCACCAGCAGGTCAATCTCATTGAGATCGGGTAACACCGCGGATTTAAAGAAGCGGGTGCTGGTTATCGCAAAGCCCGCCTCTGCAAGCCACGGGGCAATGCTGCCAAGTCCTTCAAACGGAACGTGCTGAAAATAGTGTGTGCGCATGTACTTTCCTGCAATTATTGATGAATTCGTATTTATGCCCCTTGCGGGTAAAAAGTCTATTTTCACCACGGAGCTCACAGAGGTCACAGAGAAAATATTTTTAATTACAATTAGTTATCTCTGTGGACTCTGTGCTCTCTGTGGTTAATTTTTGTCCATCATTATTGATTAAGGTTGCTTCAGCCGAAGTCGGATACCCGGCCGATAACCTGAAAACGGGCAATAATTTTGGCGGCTGCCTCTTCTATCTGGCGCAAAACTTCCAGAACGAGTTCCTGATCACGCATACACCGCCTCCCCATCGATCCGGTTTTTGAGAAATTGATTCATGTTTTCCCTGTAGGTGACAATATCAACCGGACGTTGCAGCCTTTCCTCCAGCTCATTTTTAATACCCACAAGCATAAACAGGTCAGGCTTTAAAATACGCACCACCACATCCACATCACTGTCTTCCCTGCCCTCTTCGCGTGCCACCGAGCCGAAAACGCCGATAGCAAGGATGCCGTATTCGTCAGCAAACTCATGCTTGTAGTCGCGCAGGATTTCAATGATTTCTTTTTACCCATAACTTTTCCTTTTTTGAGGCCAGTCAGCATGGTCCGACTTCGATCCCGCCAGTGTATATCCTGTAGCCCAACGCTACGGCTCCCCGGACCAGCGCTTTATGCGGGGTCCGAGCAAATCCGGATGTTAGAGGTTTTTGGGTAAATTATATGATACGTTTTCTTGATTAAGTGATATATATTTTTTGGCTTGTAGAAGCTTGATTACGCTTTGTAATTCATTTTCATCTAACTTGTTTGTGAATAACGAATTGATAGTGTTTGAAAGAGTTGTAATTTTTCTCGGACGTGATTGACCCCGACCAGCAAGGTTCTTTACAATAGCACTGATTTTCTCGTCTTTATCTGTTGTGTTCGAAATTCGTAGAATAGGAATTTCTGCAAGATTATTTATTCGATTGACTTTGATTTTCTTGTCACGCAAGTGCTTAACAAGAGGGTCGAAACCTGTGTCTTTTGAAACGATATGAAAATATCCTTCTGGGTCCTGAAGCGACAATTGACCAATATAAAAAGCAATGTGAAAATCTAATGAGTTCTGTCCGTTACCTGTTATTTTAATGTATTTCGCTTCACTTCCAAATTCTTGGAGTGCATTTGCAATTTCAAAGGGAATCCTAACTTGGCTTTCTCCGACAAACACAAATATTTTGAAAGGGTGCTTTTTTAAAATTTCAATATTCGTTGGCTGAACGTTTTCGAAATCGATAAGGATAAAATTGTTTGGTGCCAACTTAGAATCTCCTCTTTTTTTCATCTCTAACGTAAGGGTAACCTGCCGGCCACCAAGACTTACCGCCCCTAGCGCCGCCGCGCTTCTTCCGGTCAGATTAACCCACTGGTTAGGCCTTGCTTTTAATCTTTTTCAAAACGATGTGTGTCTCACCTGTTGCTGCAATTTTGTTAAATGAGATTTCTAGCGGTTTTCCATCTACTTCGAACTTAAAGTTTGCAGTCGTGGCGATGTCCTCGTTTTCTGATACATTTTGATAATTTTTTACCGCTGCTATGGGCACTTCTTCCTTAGTTACAGATATTTCCCCCTGATACAAAATTTCTTGAATCCGAACTTCCCCTTTTGGTGTTTCAACTACATAGTGACTATCATCTCTGGGATATGCGACTCTAAGATTTATGGCTTTTATACCACCATCAGGTATTAACGAGTCATAAATTCCTTCTGTTGAATTAATAACTGATCGAAATGCTGTAAGAATATTTATGGTTTGTTTGGTTTCTGTGGATTTCAAGATTGGATTAGTAACGCCATGTGTTTTAAGCATTTCTAGCAGAACTGTTTGGATTTCCTCTGGTTCATCTTCGCTTACCAATAATTTAGTGTTCTCAAGCTTTCCTCCTCTTTTAAGCAACGTCATGTTTTCTATTAAAAACCAATCTTTGATTTGATATAAATTTAACTCGGTAACAGTACGAATTTCGATACCTGCAGGTTTGGCGTATTCAATAGCTCCGCCTGCAAAACCGGTTGTTGAAACAGCTATGACCTTGTTAAATTTAAATCTGTCTCTTCTCCCGACAAGCTGCTCAATCCATGCCCCTGGTGCTGCACCCTGCGCAGGTCGATCTCTGCACTCGATGAGCCATTTCAAGTGTGTTGATCCTATTTTTCCTTCAATTTCAATGTCAAATTCAGCTATTTGAATACCTTCGTCATTGAATATTTTATCATTTGACGAAATCTTAATATCATGAGGCAGAAGAATTTTTTCTATCTGCTCGATAAATGATTCTAGAATTTTTCCGGTATTCATAATTGTTTCTTGCGGCCTAACCATTGATTATCAGGGCAAATTCTGGAATTATTTTTGTTTAATACCAAACTTCCGGTGGTGTACGCATTCCGTTGACATAGTTTGGTAACTGACTGTTTTGTCAATTGTTTTCTGATCTGGCATAGAAATTCATCAACATGCTGATATTGCGAGTTAATTTATGAATCGTGTCAACTATATCCGTACACCACCAAACTTCCAGCCGCGAGATAAAACATTTTCGCAGGATAGGGAAAGGAATAACCTCTTTGCCCGTCTGTCTATTTTCCGTGGGGAATCAAATAGCTAGTCAAAAATATCCAAACTCGCATCGGGCTATTTTGCAAGGGAAAACTGCTACAGGGAGAGGAAAGGACAATGGGCGGGAAACAACCAGGCAGGAAATTCGGGGGGGGGGTAGGAGCGGGCCTTGCCCGCGACCTTTGGCATTGCCAAACACTGTTATCGCGGGCAAGGCCCGCTCCTACGGCAGCAAAAGGAGACGTTTTGCCAGCCAGGGACTTGCCGATGAGACATGACGAGGAAATTCACCCCCCAACCCCGCTCTGTCTTACACCGCCTTGTTACTTCTTACTTCTCACTTCTTCACTCCTAACTCCTAACTCCTCACTCCTAACTCTTCCCCCGCCGCCGGCAAACTGATAAAAAAGGTCGATCCCTGCCCTTCCTGGCTTTGTACTGCCACCTCGCCGCCATGGGTCTGGGCGATGTGTTTGACAATGGAGAGACCGAGCCCGGTGCCGCCCAGCTTGCGGCTGCGGGCCTTGTCACTGCGATAGAAACGCTCAAAGAGCCGGGGCAGGTGTTTCTTGGCAATGCCGATGCCGAAGTCCTGGACACTGATGACCACCCGGTTTGTCCCGTCATCCAGCTTTTTTTCTGCCGCGCTGACGATGACTTCACCCTCGGCCTCGCTGTATTTGACGGCATTCACCACCAGATTGACCACCGCCTGCTCAAGCAGGGTGGAATTCACCCTGACCTGCAGCTTTTCCGGGCAATTGAAGCGTAATTCTGATGTTTTTCCCTGATGCCTTCATCTGGCAGGTCTGCACCGCCTCCTCCAGAATCTGCCGGAGATTGCCGAGGCTGAGCTCAACCTCTTCGTTTTCCGACAGTTTTTCGATGCGGGAGAGAGAGAGCAGATCCTCGATAATGGCATAAAGCTGGTTGGTCTGCTTGAGGATGATCTTCAGGAAACGTTCGGCATCCTCCCGGTTGTCCATGGCGCCTTCCAGCAGGGTCTCCACATAGCCTTTGATGGAGGTGATGGGGGTCTTCAGCTCATGGGAGACATTGGCGACAAAATCCCGCCGGACATTCTCCAGGCGGCGCAGCCGGGTGACATCGTTCATGACCACCAGCACCCCGATATTCCTGCCGCTGCCGTCATGCAGCGGCACGCCGTTGGTCTGCAGAAACCGTTCACTCGCGCCATACTGCAGAATAATTTCATCCTGCAGCGGTTTAAGGTTCTCCAGTATCTGCTTGACCTGGCGCTGCAGATCGATATTACGCACCACCTCCTGCAGCAGCAGGCCCGATGCCTGTTTTTCGTCAATGGCGAAAATGTCGGCCGCAGCCTTGTTCAGACTGATCACCCTCTCATCCGTATCAACCGCCAGAACCGCCTCGGACATACTGGCAAAAACAGCTTCCAGTTCATTTCTCTGTCTGACAATGGTCTTGATGCGTTCGTTCAGATGTTCGGCCATCCGGTCCATGGAGGCGGCCAGGGTGGCAACCTCAAGGGAGACTGATTCCCCCTTGTGCAGACACATGCGCTGACTGAAATCACCCCGGGAGTAACGCAAGGCGCACTGTTTCATTGCCTCAAGGGGTCTGCTGATGCGGCGGGAAACCAGGAGGGTGACCAGGGCGGCGGCAAAAATTACGACAATTGCCCCGAGCGCAATTTTTGTCTGCACGTCTCTCAGGGTCTGTTCAATGGCGGTAACCGGCACGGCCACCCGCAAGGCTCCGGAAACATCAAGGTCCGCAGCTGCTTTCTCATTGCCGCCATGCCGTTTCAGCGGCACGGCCACATAAAGCATATTTTCCTGCAAGGTCCTGCTCAACCGGATGGAGGTACCGGTAAGACCTTGGTAAGCAGCAATTATTTCCGGCCTGTGGTTATGCAGCTCCATGATATCGGCATTTTCATTGGAATCAGCCACGACCTTGCCGGAGAGGTCAATGACCGTGATGCGGGTCAGCGTTTCCCGGCCTGATTTGCGGCAGAATTCCCGGAGTTCCTCAAGCCGGCCCTCTGCCATCAGCTGGCTGGCGCGTTCTCGGATGAGATAGGCCCGGGCCTGCAGCGCGGATTCCAGCTGTTCAATATAGAATTTCTGCAGCGAGGTGGAGCCGTACCAGCTGACCGCCAGCATGGCCACCAGGGTTATCAGCAGATTGGGCGGGAATATTTGCCAGATTAATTTTTTTTGATTCATAAATTTCTCTTCCGCTTCTCAACTTTTCCGGGTTGCGATAACTTGCGGAGTTACGCTTTAAAGCGATATCCGACACCGCGCACTGTTTCAATGCTTGAGCCCGCCTCACCCATTTTCTTCCTGAGACCGAAGACCTGCACGTCGATGGCCCTGGGCGTCACGAGAAAGTCATAGCCCCGCACCGCATCAATGATCTGTTGTCTGGTATACACCCAGCCGGGCTTGCTTGCCAGCAGGAGCAGCACCCCATACTCGGTCATGGTCAGCTGCAGTTGGCTGCCGTGTAACTTCACCTCGTGCCGGCCCGGATGAATCTCCAGTCCACTGATGATGATCGTTTCCACCTTTTCCGCCGGGGCCAGGTCAGCCAGCTGCTCGGCCCGGCGCCGCAGCAGCGCCTTGACCCTGGCGATCAGCACCTTGGGGCTGAATGGTTTGGTCACATAATCATCAGCCCCGCATTCAAGGCCTGCCACCACGTCATCCTCCTCACCCTTGGCGGTGAGGATCAAAATCGGGATTGCCGCGCTGCTTTCGCTTTTCTTGATCGCCCGGCACACCTCAAGGCCGCTCATTCCCGGCAGCATCAGATCAAGCAAAATACAGTCAATGCCCCCGGCCTGCAGCTTCTGCAGACCCTCTTCCCCGGTGTCGGCACAGGTGACATGGAAACCGCACTTGATCAGATTGTAACTCACCAGCTGCTGGATATCTTCATCGTCTTCGACAATGAGTATATTGGCTTTGCCCATATGACTCCTTCCCCCTGGTCCTGCAATTACCTGCATGAATCTGAAATGACAGTTTACCGAAAACCGGACATGACCGCGCTCCTGTTCCTTAAGTTTATGCAAATAATCCTGCCGTGCAAGGGTATTTCGAGACACTAACACAATCTTAACAATTTCCTAACCTGACAATAATATTTCTCCCCTAATTTAGACACAAAATGATATGTTAAACCATAACATTTAACTACCGCTACCAAATTAAACCAAGAGGCGAATTCTATGCCGGTGCACCATACATTTCACAACGAGCTGGAAAAACTGAATCAGAAGCTGCTGACCATGGTGGCCATGGTCGAGGATCGTGTCCGCAAGGCGGTCACCGTTATTGAAACCCATGATGAAGAGCTGGTGAAATCCATCATACGCTCTGATTACCAGATTGACGACATGGAAGTGGAGATTGAGGAAGATTGCCTGAAAATCATGGCCCTGCACCAGCCCGTGGCAAGCGACCTCCGCTTTCTCATCACGGTGATTAAAGTCAACAATGAGATTGAACGGATCGGCGACATGGCGGTCAATATCGCCAAGCGGGTTGATGTGATCTCCCAGAGCACCTCGGTCATGAAAGGCGCCTTTGATTATAGCGAGATGTCGGAACATGTCATCAACATGCTGAAAATGAGCCTTGACGCCCTGGTCCATCGTGATGCCGCCATGGCCAGACAGATTTTCCTCATTGAGGACAAGGTCAATACCTTGCGCAACCAGGCCTATGATGCGGTCATCAAGATGTTGACGCTCTATCCGGAGCATCCGGGCTGCATGATCAATAACTATCTGCTGGCCCGGCATCTTGAACGGATCGCCGACCGGGCCACCAACATTGCCGAAGAGGTCATCTACCTTGTTGAAGGCGAGATTGTCCGTTTACGCTAGCCGAGCAAAACCATGCGAACTCCCTACCTGCTCATCACCATTGCCGTTTTAGCCTGCGGTTCCTATTTTCTGGGACGTTCCAGGGCCTTTGCCGTTTCCAAAGGCTGCGGCGGGGTCAAAGGGCTGCATTCCCTGCCCAGCCATTACGGCATGTGGACCGCACTCTGGTGCGCCGTGCCGGCCCTGCTGGTTTTCGCCATCTGGAATGCGGCGGAATCCCCCATTATCACCTCGCTGGTTGTCGCCGGTCTTCCCGCCGATATCAGCAGTCTGCCGCCGAGCAAACTGGGCCTGATCATTAACGACATCAGAAATATCATCTCCGGCAACATTACTTCCGGCGACCCCAGCCCCGCCATCATGATGGCAGCGGAACACTACCGCGCCCTGCAAATGATTTCAGTCAATGCCATGAGCGCGGTAATTCTGTCGATCATGGTGGCGGCGGTCATTACCATCCGCACCAGGATTTCGCCGGCACTCAAGGCGCGGAACAAGGTGGAAAAGCTCGTTCAGCTGTTGCTTTTCCTCAGTTCCGCCATTGCCATCCTCATCACGGTGGGCATTGTCCTGTCCGTTCTTTTTGAGTCCATCCGCTTTTTCAAGGTCATACCCTTAAGCGATTTTCTTTTCGGGCTCTCCTGGAGCCCCCAGACCGCCATCCGCAGCGATCAGGTCGGCTCATCCGGGGCCTTCGGCGCCGTGCCTGTTTTTGCCGGTACGGCCATGATCGCCCTGATCGCCATGCTTGTTGCCGTGCCCATCGGCCTCATGTCGGCCATTTATCTCTCCGAGTACGCGGGCAACCGGTTCCGGACCATCGCCAAACCGCTGCTGGAAATTCTGGCCGGCATTCCCACGGTTGTCTACGGCTTTTTTGCCGCGCTCACCGTGGCGCCCTTTATCCGCGACACCGGCGGCCTGTTCGGTCTGTCCGTTTCCTCGGAAAGCGCTCTGGCCGCAGGGCTGGTCATGGGCATCATGATCATTCCCTTTGTCTCATCGCTGTCCGACGATGTTATCCATGCCGTGCCGCAGACCATGCGGGACGGTTCGCTGGCCCTCGGCGCGACGAAATATGAGACCATCAGCAACGTGGTTGTCCCCGCCGCCCTGCCGGGTATTGTCGGCGGCATCCTGCTCGCCGTATCACGGGCCATCGGCGAAACCATGATTGTGGTCATGGCTGCCGGTCTGTCCGCCAACCTGACGGCCAACCCGTTGAAGGCGGTTACCACCGTCACCGTACAGATCGTCACCCTGCTGGTCGGCGATCAGGAATTTGACAGCCCGAAAACCCTGGCCGCTTTTGCCCTGGGCCTGCTGCTCTTTGTCTTCACCCTGGTGCTGAACATCATTGCCCTGTATGTCGTGCGCAAATACCGGGAACAATACGAATAACGGCTTGCTGAGGTTATTTATGGATCAACCGGTAAAAAATCCGACCATTGACAAGGTGAACAGGGGCCTCAAGCGCCGCTATCGTGCGGAACGGCGGTTCAGGATATTCGGCGCCACCGCCATTCTGACCGCGCTGTGCTTTCTGTTTCTCCTTTTTTTCTCCATTGTTTCGAGCGGCTATAAGGCATTTCAGAAGACGTTCATCCAGATCGAGGTCTTTTTTGATCCGGCTGAATTCACCAATGAGAACCTTGCCACGGCCAATTTCCCGGGCCTGATCAAGGCATCAATGAGTTCCATGTTCCCGGAGGTGACCTCCAGAAAAGACAAAAAGGATCTTTACTATCTGATCAGTCCGGGCGCCTCCTTTCAGCTCATGAAACAAGTCAAAAACAACCCGGCCCTTATCGGGCAATTGAAATTAGTCGCCGCCCAGCCAGCCACTGAGTTCGTCACCGTGTCATAATATTTCCACGCTGCGCCTTTGGAAACCAACGTCACCGGGGTTGGCGCGGGCAACACAATGGTCTTCACAAAAAACAGGTTGCTCACGCTGCCCGCAGATGCGCCGGTCGGATGACCAAAGCTGAAACGGATCAGTTCTTCTGTCGGCGAAACGGGAGCTGGCGGGCGATCCATTTGACCGTCTCACCGGGAGCGAACCACGCCACGCCGTCTTGAATCACGCCAAAGCTGTTCTCAAACTTGTAGGGCACGCCCACCGGTTGCGTGGCTGGCCCGCTTGGCCTCAACGGCACACTCTCGCCCATCCGCGCCAGATCCATCTGGCTGCCAGCCAGCCAGCCGTTGACCGTCGGAATCGCCACGCTGCCGACAAACA